>NZ_CAJYMD010000020.1 GCF_913776015.1 uncultured Oxalicibacterium sp.
CGACTGCCGTGGCCCCTGCTGCTGCCAGCAATCCGGCCAAGCTGCCTACCAACAGAAATTCGATCCATTGCGCACGCGACAATTGCGAACGCGTCGCCCCCAAGGCACGCAGCAATCCGGCCTCGCGTTTGCGCTCATCTTGCGAGCTCACAAGCGCGGCATATAGAACCAGCATGCCGGATGCCAGAGTAAAGAGGAACAAAAATTCGATGGCGCTCACTACCTGATCGACAACCTCCTGAATCTGCCGCACGACGCTGCCAATATCCACCACCGTCAAGTTGGGAAATTCACGCGTGAGCTGGTTATCCAGCGCCACTTGTTCAGGAGGCAGATTGAAGGCGGTAATCCATGTCTGCGGCATGTTCTTCATGCTCGCGGGATTGATGATGACGAAGAAGTTTACGCGCATCGAGCCCCATTCCAGATCGCGCAGGCTGGTAATGATCACATCCACCGCTTCACCGGCGATATCGAATCGCAGGCGATCGCCAACCTTGAGGTTGAGCGTCTTGGCAAGGCCCGACTCGACAGAGGCTTCCGGCTTGGTATCGTCATACCAGCGTCCGCTCTTGATGATATTGCCGACCGGGATATCTTTCATGGTCGACAGGTTGAATTCACGATCGACGAGGCGCTTGGCGCGGTCTTCGATGAACGATTCGCCGGTAATCGGAGCATCATTGATCGCCAGCAGACGACCGCGAATCATGGGAAACAATTCGGCCTTATCGATATTAGCTTGCGCCAGTCGTGTTTCGATCTGTGTTTTTTGCTCAGGCTGGATATTGATGACGAAACGATTCGGCGCATCGGCTGGTGTTGCCTGCCGCCAGGCATCGACCAGATCACCACGAATCACTGTCAGCAATAGCAGCGCCATCAGTCCTAGTGCCAAGGAGACGATCTGCACCACGGTCGCACCGGGCCGACGTTGCAGCGATGTCAGCGCAAAACGCCAGTTCGGATGACTAGCCGCAGCACGCAAGGATTGCAAAAATCTGAGTGCGCCCCAACTGATCGCGGCAAAACCGGCAAGGCCACCGAGAAAACCGGCAGCCGTCATCAAACCCAACTTGAGATTGCCGGCCTGCCACAACAGCAATCCGACAAAAGCCAATAGTCCCAGCACGTAAGTAGCCACCGTCATTGGTTGCGGCAAGGCTTGCTCCTGCCGAATAACGCGGTTATGCGGCACATTACGCAATTGGAGAATAGGTGGAATCGCAAAACCAACAAGCAAAATCATGCCGGTGAAAATCGCCTGGGCTGCAGGCACAAACGAAGCCGCCGGAAGCTCATTGGTAATAAGGCGCCCCAACCATTCGATCAAGACGAAGTGCGCGCCAAAACCTACCAGCGTGCCCAACATGCTGCCCGCAAGACCGATCAACAGAAATTCAATCAGGTACATGGCGGTCACCTGATTTTGCGTCATGCCAAGACAACGCAACATGGCGCACGCATTGACGTGGCGCAGCATGAAACGGCGGGCCGCCATGGCAACCGCTACTGCCGCCAACATGGCTGACAGCAAACCAACCAGTGAAAGAAATTGCTCGGCGCGCTGCAATGTTGCGCGCATCTCAGGCCGTCCGGACTCGAGCGATTCGATGCGCACACCACGCATCTTCTGTGCATCGATCTGCCGCTCCATGAATTTGCCAAAATCATCGACTGCGGCCTTTGGTCCGGCAACGAGCAAGCGATAGCTCACGCGTGAGCCAAACTGGATCAGATTGGTAGCAGCAAGATCGCTCTTAGCCAGCATCACGCGCGGGGCAAAATTCATGAAGCCGGCACCGCGGTCGGGCTCTAGCGTGATGATTCTGGCGATGACAAACGATTTCTCACCCAGCTTGACTACATCGCCGATGCGCACATTCAATGCATTGAGCAGCGCCGCATCGACCCATACCGTACCCGCCTCGGGAATGGCAGTGGCTGGCTGTCCTGCCACATCAATGGCATCAGCAATCTTGATAGCGCCTCGCAAGGGATATTGTTCACTCACGGCTTTCAAGGAAGCCAGCCGCGAAACGCTGTCTTCGCCCTGTCCAGCTGTCGCCATGCTGGGGAAGACCGTCGTATCGGCAAGTTGCAAGCCACGCTTTTCGGCTTCCGCACGCAAGTCGGCAGAAATCGGTTCATCCGTGCGAATCACCATGTCGGCGGCGAGCAACTGATTGGCATCTCGTTCAAGTTGCGTGCGCATGCGATCGACAAAAAAACCGACCGACGATAATGCAGCCACCGCCACGATCAGTGCCACCAGCAAGAACCGCAACTCCCCTGCGCGCCAATCGCGCCTCGTCATTCGCAAAGATTGCAACAGCATGTCGTTCCATTCACAAGAAAAGGATGGGTATTCGCAAAAAACCGAAAACGGCAAACAGATGCAAGCCTAGCCTAAACGACGACTTACCGTACAACCGTGTGACCCAACTATAAGGACAAGGAATTTTTAGCTTATATCCGGGTCAAGGGAAGGTGTGTGCAGAAAAGCATCTTAACTACGCTGCCGCGAATGAATACAAGCTTCTTGTGCGCAGTGTAGATAAACAACGAATCCGGAGAACGTATATGCCAGTGCCTGTCAATCAATTCGGTATTCCGCAATATCCGCATGATGATGCACGACGGCTATTTGTGCTGGTAAGCGCCATTGATCTGCTTGAACGCCCGACTGCTACCGCGCTCGACGATCTGACTGGCATCGACAAGGCACTGATCGATGAATACGTACAAAAACTCTGCGAGCAATACGGCATGGCAATCCATAAGTTCGGCGAGATTTATTGGATCGAATCGTGGGGCACCATGTTGAATCGCGAAAGCTTGCAAAAAATGTTGCAGGACGAGTGATTATTAGACCGACAGACAATCATTCAAAAAGAGAAAAAAGCGACAAATATACATAAACGAATAGAAAAATCAGTGATGAATGAATGGAATTTTGATTGCATTTATTCGCGTATGTATAGTCGCCCGCATGAATATCGGAAGCCGCCTGGATCAGGCCATGAAAGCTGCGCGCATCAAATCGCAAAGCGAGCTTTCGCGCCTGTCAGGCGTGCCACAAGCAACCATTAGCCGCATTCTCAAGGATGCTGGCGCGAAAGGTCCGGAAACAGAAACGATCAAGAAACTTGCTCGTGCCTGCAAGGTTTCCTTCATGTGGCTCAATGAAGGTGAAGATCCCGATATCCCGCCTGCAGAAACTGCCTTTCGCCTCCCGCTGGATGAACGCATTGCGCATGCGCTCCAGATCATGCAGCAGATGCCAGAGTACAAACTCGATCAGGTCGTAAAAATTATCGATACGCTGGCAGAACCTCTGCCGTTCGAAAAAAAACGCTGACCGGCTTAATTTGCTTAATACAACATCTTCACTTCTAACAACTTCGACAGTTATTAGTACATGAATAAAAAGTTGCTTTTCAAGTAATTGAAAAATTGTATTTAAGAAATATTAACCATTCACGAATTGACAAGTCGATCCATTCCCGCATACGCTTCCTTTGGGGCCTATATAACTTGGGCCGATGCGCTGCTTTTCTGGCGTATTAAAACAAGTAAGGAAACAAGAAAAATAAGATGTCAAAAACGGGAAATCACTACATGCCGCGGACGGGTACCAAAGTCGCCGAGGCTATCGATGCCATTTGCGAGAGACCACGGACGACGCGTGAACTCTGCACGCTATTAGGCTGTACATGTAGCGCTGTGCGCGCGATGTTACTGCGCCCTCTTTCGCACGGCTTGATCGTCAAGATCAGTGATCAACAAGGGCGTCTGCACTTTGCCAGTCCCCACACAGCGCACCGCGCACCATTTGGCAAAGCAGAAAAAAAAGTACAAACAGCCTCATCGCGCGCAAGCACACATGGCAGCGTCAAACCAAGTGCTCCCGCGCGACAGACAAACAACAAGGCCCATCCTGCGCGCGTGTCTTCCGCAGCAGCCTCACCTTGCAAGAAACCGCGTCCGATACTGGAAGCCAAACCGTATGGCATTTCCTCCTACTTTGAGGAAGGCGAACTGATTATTGCAGTGGGCGGACAATCCATTACGCTTGATACCATTCAGCGCCAGCAACTGTATTCCTATCTGCACAAGATTCGCCACATACAATAACGACCATCCGTTTGGTTGCGTCAAGTTCGACTTAAACGCCGTTGCAAAGCAGTTCGTTACGGCGTTTTTCTTGATGCTGGGCGAGCCTTTCTCAGTAACTGCTGCTCATCACGCCTGGACAAGAAAACAATCGACACCACCTCATTCTTATAAAGCGCTATTGCAATGGGAGCGGAATAGAAGACGAACAAACATGTACACATGCAGGCTTCGCAAAAATCAAGCACACTAGTCGCTTGGCAGCCGCCCGGCTGCGTGTTTTCCAGATCGCCGCATGACACGTGCTTCCAACACTCCCTCTCTTTCACTCCATCTACGGCATGCCACGGCTTCCCGCCATGAACAAATGCACCATTTGATGGAGGCACTAGCCCCATTTCGTAACCGCGAACGCTATGCCGGCTTCATTCAGGCACAGCATCTGTTTCAGCGAGACATCGAAAACCTTTTCCACGATTCCGCAGTGCGATCAGCGATTCCAGATATCGATGTACGCGGACGTTCCGCAGCAACGCTGGCCGATTTGCACGATTTGAACGTGGTGATGCAAGAAGAGCCGCCAGCAACCAACATTGTCACCATGCCGGCAGCACTTGGCTGGATTTATGTCTCCGAGGGCTCGACGCTTGGTGCGGCTTTTTTACTCAAGGAAGTAAAGGAAAAATTGGGATTGTCAGCGGAATTCGGGGCACGCCATCTTGGCGCCTATCCACAAGGACGTGCGCAAGCCTGGCATGATTTTACAAATGCGCTTGATCGTTTTTCACACGACGAAGCAGCGCAAAATGCAGTCGTACAGGGTGCACTAGCGGCATTTGATCGTTTTGCCGATCTGTTGAAACGCTTCCTCCCTAAAGCCTAAAAATCACCTAACATCGGACACCCATCAGGCCGCCCTTCGTAGGGCAATGGCCTGTTCAAAGAAACCATCTTGAGCCATGAGAGTGGCGTACTCGGCAGCCGCGTCGCGCGCTGCGGTTTCAGAGGACCATTGTCCCGGCACGATAATCGACACTGGCGGCAGCACTGACTTGCCATCTCTCGTTGTCGTCAACTGAATGACGCCAGCGAAGACTTGCGAGCGCACCAAACGTGCCTCTACCTCGACGCCATAATCATCCATCGCGTCGCTCACTGCTACCTCGTCAGGAAGTCTGGGCATGCAATAACTGCGAAGCAATGTACTGTCGTCCCTGATACAGAGCATGCGAAGCAGCTTCTTCTGCCGTACTGAATTCTGCATTGAGAACGCTGATACTGATCACAGGGACACCGGCTTTGGCGATATGAAAACTGCCCATCCATTTTCCAGTGTCATGCTTTTCACTCGTGCCATGCACGGCATAGCCATGATGATGTTCTAGGTTGGTATGACTCATCGCGATGTCTCCTTCTTCTTAATATTCAAAACTGCCAGCAGTTGGAATCACTCTACGGCTAGCGCATTTTCAGGTCAATCGATCGATTGCTCAATGCGCATGCTCAGCAAGCGAATAACGTCTCACTTTACCCACCCCTTGTCTTTGCATCTTGATCGACGATTGCACGTACTGCGAATGCTGCACCTGATATTTACGACGAGGTGCCTGCATAAAAGTTCGGTACGGCAATCTATCAACACTTTTCCTACATCTTGTCATCACTCACACCGACATCGTATTGTTCACGACAGCATGAATCGCCTTCTTATGTGCGCTACACCACGCGACAGTCCGAACTTCAACAATGCTCCCTAGTCCCACAGACACGCACAAAGCGTTCAACCTACAAGGAGATTCTGATGAAGAAAACCGCCCAAGCGACTGCACTCATTTCTGCTCTGTTCTTTTCGGCCGGCGTGATGGCACAAACTTCGAATAGCGAAGTGGTGACCAAACCTGCACCAAGCACAGAATCCAAGGCACCGATGGCGCATGGCGAAAAATCGCGTTCTGAAGTACGTCATGACGCACAGGGCGCTCCGGTAGGCACTCTCAAGCCAGGCAACAGCACCGAATCCCGAGCACCAGATGGTGGTTCGATGAAAACACGTGACCAGGCACGTCATGACGATGCCAAGATGAACAAGCGCGGCACCACGAAGGATGGCATGAACGAACCTGACAACGCCTATCCAAAAGACGCGCAGAAAAGTCGCTAACAGTGTTTGAAATTATCAGGGTCGTTTGCAGCGGCTGCATCCCCTTGATATGAAAAAAGCCCATACAAATGTATGGGCTTTTTTTGGTATGTGTTTTCTATCCCTGCCATTCTCCTTTGGCTCTGCCATCCAACTGACGATCGAGATAATAGGCCGCACTGATGAGTGCCAAATGTGTGAATGCCTGCGGAAAATTGCCGACAAGTCGTGCGCGCACATCGAATTCCTCGGCATACAGATGCAAATGATTGGCGTAATGCAGCAATTTTTCGAACATGAGTCGCGCCTCATCCAGTCGGCCGGCACGCGCCAGGCATTCGACGTACCAGAATGAACAGGCGGCAAACGCACCTTCCTCACCATCCAGACCATCTTCATTGCGATAGCGATAAACGAGACCGTCATCACCGAGTTTTTCACCAATCGCATCTAGCGTCGCTAGCCATTTAGGATCGGTGGCACTCACGAAACGCACGAGCGGCATTAACAATAACGCGCCATCGAGTTCGGTGCTGCCTTTACTCTGCACGAAATGCCCGACATCTTCATTCCAGAAACTGCTCCAGATATCTTCATGTATGGCGTTACGCACACGTATCCAGGTCGTAAACGGCGCTGCCAGTGAGCGCTTGGTTGCCAAACGAATCGCACGGTCCACAGCCACCCAGCACATCAGGCGAGAGTGCAAATGATGACGCGGCTTGCTGCGGATTTCCCAGATGCCGGCGTCGGCACGCTTCCAGTTGCGACACACGTGGTCAACGACGCGGCGCACTCCTGCCCAATCCTCGTGGGAAATCGCTTCGCCGTATTTGTTGCTCAAGTAAATGGAATCCAGCAACTCGCCATAGATATCAAGCTGGATCTGTTCGATCGCATCATTACCAATCCGTACCGGGACTGCACCACCATAGCCGGCAAAATGATCCAGCACATTTTCCTTGTCAGGAATACTGCCATCGAGCGCATACATAATGCGCAACACGCCAGTCTTGCTCGACTTTGAAGCCCGCTCGCCAAGCCATCGATAAAATGCGGAGGCCTCGTTCTGGTAACCCAGCCGCATCAAGGCATATACAGTGAAAGAGGCGTCACGTATCCAGACGGCGCGATAGTCCCAATTGCGTTCGCCTCCCTCTACTTCGGGGAGGCCGAAGGTCGCCGCCGCGACAATCGATCCATGCCGTATCGACGTCATCAGCTTGAGCACCAGTGCGGAACGCGTGACCGCCTCCCGCCAGTGCCCCTTGTAGGTTGAACGAGATGCCCAGTCCTGCCAATAGCGAATCGTATAGCGTGCGAGTTCATGCAAATCATGACTCGACAGCATCGGCACGCCATCTTCCTCCAGAACGAATTCGACACTTTCCCCTTGGCGCAAGCGCACTTCGCCCGTCACCTCACCTTTGCCACGTTCAAATCTTGCGGGACCACTCAAGCGCAGGGTCGGATGTCCGGGGCTGGAAAACAAGGCAAAGTTTTCTCGCAAACTGACCTTGGTAGGCGCGCGCCCGTAGTCGAAACGCGGCGCACAGCGCAAGCGCATCGTCACCTCTCCGCGGGTGACTTTCACCTGTCGGACGACACGTGTGGGACAAGCGCCGTCCGTGTAAGGCATGGGCATCATGTCGACAATTTCCACGCTGGCCTCCTCGCACAGCCAGCGTGTCATCAAAACATTGGTTTCCGGCAGATACATCTGCACCGTGCGAGCACCGGGCAAATCGGGAGCGAGTTCATATACACCACCCTTTTCCGGATCAAGCAAGGCGGCAAAGATACTGGGACTGTCAAAACAGGGCCAGCACAGAAAATCGATTGCTCCATCTGTGGCTACCAGCGCCATCGTGGACAAATTGCCGATCACCCCATGATTTGCAATAGGACGTGGAATCGGCACAACTGATGCTTTCGTCATCGGTTGTTTAGATGCACGTGGCGTAGTCTTCCTAGATGCGCTGCGCGATACCGAGGAAGCACGTTTAGTAGCATGCGTTGTTTTCTTGCCCGCCGAAGTCGCAGGTGGCAAACGCTTTTTTATTTTTCCCACCATCAGCCGTTGTCCTCAAAGCCTGGATACAAGGTCATGCCGCCATCGACGAACAATGTCGTGCCCACCACGTAATCGGCAAGATCGGACGCCAGAAACAAGGCCGCCTTTGCCACATCGTCCGGATCGCCAATACGACCATAGGGAATTAATTCGAGCAGCTTTTTCGCAGCATCGCCCTGCGTGGCGGCTTCATTGATCGGCGTACGGATCGCGCCCGGTGCAATCGCGTTGACACGAATATGTTCGGACGCAACCTCTTGTGCCAGCGAGGACATCAGCAAGGCAACGCCACCCTTGGAGGCGGCATAATTGACATGCCCGGCCCATGGAATGACTTGGTGGACCGAACTCATGCAAATAATCTTGCCGATCGCACGCGATACCCCACGATCACCTTGCAAACGAAATGCCTTCACTGCAGCGCGCGCACAAAGGAATTGTCCCGTGAGATTGGTTTGCATGACACCCTGCCACTGTTCGAGTGTCATGTCGGCAAAGGCCGCATCCTTTTGCACACCGGAATTGGCAACGAGAATATCGACTGCCCCGAACTGATTAATGGCAGTAGCAAAAAGGCGATCGACATCCGCTTCTTCACCCACATCGGCCTGTACGGCAATTGCCTTGCCGCCGGCCTGTTCAATCAGGTGGGCGACCTCCTTGCCTTCCTTTTCGTCGCTACGATAATTTACGACAACATGTGCCCCTGCTGCACCATAGGCAAGACAGATCGCTCGCCCCAGACCTGAACTGCCACCGGTGACGATGGCCACCTGATTTTCGAGAGAGATATTCATCGATTCCCCAAAGACGATGGTTGATATGCATCGGTCTATCCGTTTCTTTTTTATTAGAAAACAGGATCAGGAATCAGCTTGTAGGACACTATCCCGAATTTCCGTAGGATCAGAAGAAGTTGCGGGACACGTTAAGTTGCGCGTTACGATTTATCCGCCATGCGAATCAGTCGCGAAGGGGGAAAAGTACCTGCTCGGGACTCAAGGGAGAAAGTTCACGCTCGTGCCAGCCAAAGCGCTTGATGTAAGCCGTATTCAAGCCCAGGCACTGCTTGCTGGCGCAAGCATCACGATGTACGCATTGATAGAAGCCATTGCGCATGAATTCGGTCCAGAAGGCTTCATCGATGTATAACTCCGGTTGATCGTTATACAGCGCGATGCGGTCCTTGCCGAGCAGGCATTCTGGGAAATTCTTGACTTCAATGCCACGCCCGCTACGCCAGGCATCCGCAATCGCCTGCTTGAGAAATGGCAGCGCATCGAGGTGTGAAGCGAGAAGCTGCTTGTCATCCTGCTCGCTCATCGGAAAATAAAACCAGAACTCCATCTGGGCCAGTTGTTTCAGATGCGCCAATGTCGCTACCAATTGCGGTAATTGACGATAGCTGCGCTCGGTAACGACGGTATTGGTAATCGTCAAAACGTCAGGAATGCCATCGAGAATGGCCAATCCCCGCATGCTTTTTTCGAAGGAGCCCGGCACCGTCGTGATTTCGTCATGTGTGGCGGCATCGGCACCTGCAATGCTAACGAAGAATTCGTTGACACCTGCATCCACCAGTTCACGACAATAGCTTTCGCTCCCAAGACGCATGCCATGCGTCTGTATGCGCACCCTGTCGAAACCGGAAAGACGCGCCGCTCTCACCCACTCTGGCAAATCACGATGCAAAGTGATTTCCGATCCGGTAAGGATCAACCCCTTCCATTTGCGATGCATGACGTTGTGGGCAAACAAGGCATGCAAATCCTCAGCCGTCTGCGGTTTCAGATGATCCATGGTGTCTTCGATCATGCAATGCACGCATTTCAGGTTGCACCTGAACTCCATCGTCATCGATACGTATTGCGTGTGGTCGAAGCGTCCCATGTTCTACCTTCAGAAAACGCCGTAATAGGCGCTCTTGAGCACGTTGATTTCCCCAGCTTCCATACGATAGTCGATACCAACATCGAATAGAAGATGGTCGAGTCGATCGCGTTGTTGCTCCGCAAAGGCAATCTGTGCGGTCGGGAATGCCATTTTTTTCAGGAAAAACAGCAATTGGTCGATAGTAATGCGCGAGAAATAGATACCCTCGTGGGTGCGCTTGTTCGCCAGCACGATTGTGCGACAACCACGCATTTCGGGCCATAACACGGTTTCCGGCCGAAAGCTCGATAAATCGAGGTAGACGGATGAGCACAGCTTGTCAAAGATTTCCTGGCCTTGCGTGGCTGCATCGAAAAAGAAATAGAAATTCTTCATCGTCATTGCTTCACGCGTGACCGCATAGCAAATTCCCGAGGAAACCTGACTGCCAACATTCCCCATGTACAGCTGCACTTCGCTCATCGGTTTGTTGTGCTGCACCAGCGCATGATTGAGATCAAGCGAAAACATAAAGTAATCGCATGACTCGTTGATCTGCACATCACAAGCGATCCAGGGACGAAGAATGTGAAGAATGCGGGTTACGGAACGTGTGCGCTCTCGACGTGCGTAATCGTAAAAATACAGCTCCCAACTAATACGACCGGCTTCCTGCTTGATGCCCCATACCACATTGCCGACACCCAACTCCGCCCGCAAAGCCATCATGATGGCGGATGCTTGTGGGCCGAGATCCTGCTCGGCGAAGGATTGCAGCAAAAGATTGGATGAGCGCAATTTACCGACTGTCGCCGTCAGTGGCGCATATTCCCACAAGCAGTAATCGTGATACGTGTCGCCATCTTCTGCAACCTCTAGTGTCTTAATCATCTTGTCATTCCCACTTTCTCGCCGTCATGAGAAGAAAAGGTATATCTAGCGGAACAGTTGCCATTTCTATGTCACGAAAGCCAATGCGCGCCAGATGCATCGCATACACATCCGGCTGACGATAGGAGCGGAAAAACATCATGAGCGGCAACTGGCCGTAACCGATCTGTTGCGCGCCAATGTCACTATCGCAGCGTTCGAAAATCATGAGCGTGCCACCTGCTGGCAAAGCATCGTAGGCACGCTGCAAGAAGCCAACCATCGGCTCTTCCGGCCAATCGTGCAACATGGATTTGAAACTGATGAGATCATGCCCTCGCGGCAACGCTGGCTGCTCTCGCCGATGTTTGACGAAGCGAATACGTGTCGCGGCGTCGCCCCTTGCATGATCAGCCACATGCTGCATGCCGATATCGCAAACGACGGGTAAATCGATGACGCTTGCCTGCAAGGTGGGGTGTGCTTCGCAAATCTGCAATACGAATTCGCCGCTGTTGCCGCCGACATCCAGCATGTTGCGATAACCGGAAAAATCAAAGGCTTGTAGACAAGCTGCCGCTTCATAATGCGTAAGCGCCGTGGTAATGCGCATCCAGCGCGCTGTTTGTTCCCGATTCTCAGGCGTGGATGTTTCGGCGTACTGATAGGAAAACAGTTTGAACAGCCGTGCATGCGTAAAGAATACGTCCGGCTGCATCAACAGTGCGGTAGCCAATTGGGTGAAATCCGGCGCAACCAGATTGGCGAAATACAGTTTGGCCTCGAGGATATCGCGAAATCTCAGCGCTTCGACAAACGCGCCACTGAGGCAGATGCGACCAGAATCTTGTCCGGCATCGAGTACACCGTGGGCTCGCAGCATTTGCAGCAACAAACGGCTACCACGCCCATCCAATCCCAGATTGTGAATAGCATCATCCCATACAACATCGCCGTATTCTTGCAGATGATCGATGAGACCGGTTTCAAAAGCGGTCGCTAAAGCGCGTGCGCCAACCATGTCGCGCAAAAAGGCATCCACACATAGATAGGCCAGCACACCGCTCGACGCCTCCCAATCGACATGATGCAAACTCATGCTGCTACCCTTGTTCGCACAAACTCGATAGCTTCGGCGACGAGTATCTCGATGGATTTACTTCCATCCAGAATCAAATCTGCCTGCGGACGTACGGTTTGCTGTTGAGCGGCCAAAACGGCGTGGATCACGTGTGCGTATTGATCAAAGTAATCATGCAGCCAACGCAAACCTTGCTGCATTTGCGCGGGATCCTGTTGCAATAACTGGGCAATCCACTCCCGGGTACGTCGTGCCAGCGCAAGGTCGAGTGGGACATCGATCCAGATCAGTGTGTCAATCGATTGCGCAGTTGCCGGCCAGCTTCGTCCGAGCGGCATTTCAAAAACCAGATGACGCGCAATTGCCAGAGTTTGTCCATCTGACAAGGCGACGGCTTCGCCATTTCGCAAGGCGAACAATGCCTGCGCCAATCCAGGTGCCGACAAATTTCCGAAATCTGCTCCCGCAAGCAGCCATTTCTGCAATTTTTGCGGCGACATCTGCGTGGCGACTTCATAATCGTCGAAAGCGAGCGTTCCCGCTTCGCCAAGCGCAACGGCAAGCGCCTGCGCCAAGGCGCTCTTGCCACCACCGATCGGTGCGGCAATCGCGACAACATGGCGTGCGTTGCTCATGAAGATGGCATTCAGGATTGGAAACGCACGTTGCAGCGAATTCCGGCAGGGATCTTGTTGCCCGGGTTGTTCAATTCCAGTCTTACGCCAAACGTGCCACTGGCTGCATCGATCACGCGGTCCACCACCTTGACGGTTGCAGTATGGCTAGCGCTTCCCATCGGCGCCAAGCTGACCTGTCCCTTCATTCCGGGCTTGATGGAACCGAAGAGTTCCACTGGCACAATGACCTCGACATTGAGCGGATCGATTTGCACGATCTTCATGATCTTTTCCTGCGCGATACGGTCGCCCGGTGAAAGGTAACGCTCGACCACCACGCCATTAAGCGGGCTTGTGATGGTGCGCAGATTCATGATTTCCTGCTGTTGCTTGCGTTCCAGCGTAGCGATGCGCGTCTGGGTTTCCAATTCGTCTTTTTCGCTGGCCGAGATCAGTTCTTTCTTGAACAGTTCCTCGTTACGCTGCATCTTGCGCATGCCGTAGGCTTCCTGTGCCGCACGCAAGGTCACCGTTGCTGCTTCGACAGAGGAATTCAGCCGCGCGACGACCTGGCCTTTTTTTACATCAGCACCACGATCTACCAGCACCTGCGACAGAGTCCCTTCGACAGGACTGCCAACATTGGCAACCATGTATGGTTCAAGCAGGCATTCCATTTCATCACCCAGCTTTTTGCCGCGATTGCCGCTTTGCGGCGTTGCAACCGGCAACGCTGCCGCAGTGGGCTTGGCCGTTGTCGTAGAAGATGTTGCGGGCGCAGCTGTCTGCTTGGCGCCTGGTGCCAGATTAGGTACTGGTGGTGGCAGGACAGATGCCTTGTCGGCGGCGAGTGCCGGCATGCTCATCAATGCGGCGGCAAGCATTGCCCCGATGAGTCTGCCATGTTGAATTTGGTTGATCATGCTGAATCCTCTGTAACAACAAATGAGTGGCGCAGTACTTATTCCGCCCGCCCCGAGAAAGAAAGAATATCGCCCATCTGCTTGTCGGCCTTCAGCAGATTGCGGCGAATACGTGATTGTTCGCGTTCGATACGTTTCTGTATGTGGCGAATCCATTTGGCATAAATTTGTTCGCGCTTGTCTTGCAGCCGCGTCACCAGATGACGCATCGCGAATGCACTGACGCTGTTCTGGTACGGTGCCATCAAGGCATCCTGCAAGGAAAGAATGGCTTCGACGTTGCCCGGATCACCCTGACGTGCACAACGACCGGCGATCTGACGATCAATGCGTCCGGCTTCGTGACGTTCGGCAATGATCACATGCAACCCGCCCAATTCGGCGGCGCCTTCACGCAACTTGATATCCGTGCCGCGGCCCGCCATATTGGTAGCGATGGTAATACGACCGACATGACCCGCATCGGCAACAATATCGGCTTCCTCGCCATCCTGTTTGGCGTTGAGCACCTTGTGCGTCAAACCGAGCTGATGCAGGCGATGACTCAATTGCTCGGAAGACGCCACTGATCGCGTACCAACCAGAATGGGTGCGCCGCGCGCATGATGATGCGCAATGCGCTCCATCACGCAATCCCACTTCTCGTCATCCGTTTCGAACACACGATCGGCATGCACGACACGTCGGCTTGGCCGATTGGTGGGAATCTTGACTACACCCAGCCCGTAGATACTGCCAAGCTCTCCGGCCACTTCCGATGCCGTTCCGCTCATGCCGGACAAGTGACGATAACGGCGGAAAAAGCGCTGGTAGCTGATACGTGCAAGCGGCTCGCGGCGTGCCGTAATATCGCAACCTTCCTTCAGCTCGATCAATTGATGCAAGCCCTGACTCCACGAACGATCCGCCATCACTCGACCCGTGAACTCATCGATGACCTGAATCTTGCCGTCACGTACGAGGTACTGTTCGTCTCGTTTGAAGAGATGCAAGGCCGTCAGCGCCTGACTCATCATTTCTTCACGCCGCAAAGTAATGTTCCAGACACCACCAAGCGGCTTGCTCAGGTCAACGGCCATCTGATAGCCCTCTTCCAACATCTCGATGCGCCGTTCACCTTTCAGCACGCGGTAATGTACGTTTTCCACCAGTTGGCGGGCCATGTCCATGGCTTGGTTCGCCAGTTGCGCCTCGTCGGGCGATGCCACTTCGGCGGAAATGATCAGTGGCGTACCCGCCTCATCGGCCAGCACACTATCGGCTTCGTCGACGATGGCAAAGCTCAATCCCCGCAACAGCAATTTGCGAATCCGTAACTTCGATTCATTGCCGCCATAGATTTTTTCCAGCTTCAGATGCAAGGTGTCCGACTGCGCGCCGAGTACGATGCGGTCTCGCAGATAATCAAAAACAACCGTCTTGTTGCTGCAATAAACCACATCGCAGGCATAGGCAGCTTGCCGTTCTTCGTGCGTCATTTCGGCCGTTACAGTAGCAGAGGTAAGGCCCAGCGCCGCGTAGACGGGCTGCATCAACTCGTGATCGCGTGCAACCAGATAATCATTGACGGTAATCACATGCACGGGCATACCGGCCATTGCCGCCGTGCAGGCTGGCAAGGTGGCCGTCAAGGTCTTGCCTTCACCGGTCTCCATCTCCGCGATCATGCCTTGCAGCATGACCCAGCCGCCAATCAGTTGCGAATTGAAATGGCGCATGCCGACGATGCGGTCGGCGGTTTCGCGAATCAGTGCAAAGGTCTGCGCGACAAGATCGTCCTGCAAGCCTTCGCGACGCAACTTGCGCGTCAATTCGCGCGCCAATTCCCGCAAGCTTTCCTGATCAAGGGCACGCAGTCCAACTTCATGCGATGCGACATGCTCGACAATGCCAAATACGCGCTTGGGGCGTGCACGCAATTTGCGTACGATATTTCCCGTCAAGGCTTCGCCCAGGCGATCAAGGAAAGCATCGTCTTCAACCTCGTCGCGTTGCGGATACAACGCATCGAAACGCGTAAGCGGCTTGCGTAACAGAAAATCCTTGTTGTCACGCAGGCGCTGTCGCCAGTTGCGCGTCTGTTGTGGCGCTGGTTCGCTCTCATCGAGTAGTGAATTTTCCATCTGACTAGACATTGAACGTCCTCAGGAAAACACGACGCGCACTGGTGTACCACTGCTGACCGATCGGCTCGGATGCATGCTCGAAGCGCACATAAAGACGACTACCCAGCTTGTCGAGATGGACATCGTCCGGCAGTTGCAAATCCAGCACGAACAATTTCTGCAAGGTCTTCGCATCCCCCTGTGCGGAAGGATCGAGGCCAATCTTGCCGCCGCCCTGATAACTGAGCGTCATGCTCGGTAACTGATCGGTCGCACCCGGCACTTCGCGTACCACTTTGGCCGCGATGACCGTTGCCGGATTATCAACCGGACGAACCTCCACGCTTTGCAAGCCGCCACGCACCTTGTCGGCATTCACCTGCGGCACAACGACGCGCACCGTGGTCTGACCGGCACTGGTTACATACGCAAGCAATTCGCCGCGCTGCACGAAACGTCCCGGCATATTCTCGACTTCGCCCATGATGAACGTGCCACTGCTGGGCGCCCGCACTTCGATGTCCGAGAGCTTCTTCTTTGCCAAATCCACTGCGACACGTGCATGCGCGATCTGTTGCTGCAGGATTTCTGCCTGCACGCGGCTGCTCGTCAACGCAGCGGTATAGCGTGCCTCGAGTCCAGACAGCTCCGCTTCCTGAATGGCCAATCGTGCGATCAGCTCCGGATCTTCACATTCGATCAGCAAATCCCCCTTCTTCACCGGCCGGCCCGGGGCAGCCACCACTTTGGTGATGACGCCGTCCACATTCGCACGTACCTGTGCTTCCTCCGGCGCCCACACCACACCCTCACTACGTGTATAGGACGGTGCGGGCAAGACGAACAACACGAATACAACCGTCAACACGGTTCCTAGCGTGATACCAATTGCACGCGTACGCTTTTGATGCAACCTGGGGCTGGTAAACAGATAATTGATTTTTTTCGCAATCGGCTGGATCAGCATGTTATAGACCGACCATAGCGCCATCAACACGCCGAACAGGAAAAACTTGCTCGCGATCAGCAGCACGATGGTGATCATCATGAACATGCGATAGAAAAACGAGACGATGCTGTAAAACACGAACCAGCGCGACTCGCCCTCTGCCATTACTGGCGACTGCACATCCTGTACCTTGAAGATGTGGCGATTGATCAGATAGCCGAGATAATCGTTGGAGCGTTGTGCAAGATTCGGGATTTCCAGCCAATCCGCAAGGATGTAGTAACCGTCATAACGCAAGAACGGATTGCCGTTGAACAGCAAGGTCGAGATGCCGGTGATCAGGATGATGTTGTAGGCAATGGCCCGTTCGGTGCCGGGTTCGAGATATACCCAGGCGATCATTGCCACTGCCGCGATGAAAAGCTCGGTCAGCATCCCTGCGGCACCCACCAGCATGCGCCATTTCTTGTCCTCAAAGGCCGATGCGGCCGACGCATCGACATAGGGAATCGGCACCAGCAACAACAGCATGACGCCCATCTCGTGCACTTCGCCACCACGTACCTTGACGGCAAATGCATGACCGAGTTCATGCAGGATTTTGACCAGCGGGAACAGCAACCACATCAACAACACGTTATCGACTGAAAAGACGCGATCCAGCATGTCGTTGGTAAACGCCTTCCAGTGCATGGCACATAACACCAGCGCCGTGATGACCGTGGCAGTCCACAGAAAAGCACCGAACCAGCCAAACAGCGGACGGGCGAAAGGTAGCAGACGCTGCAGCATCTGATCGGGATCGACCAGTGGAAACTTGAGCGAGATCGGATTACCGATGTATTGCTTGATTTTCTGCTTCAGGTGCTTGCCGCGTCGCTCATGCAATTCGCGAATATCGGGCGGCGCATCACTTTGCAGAACATCGGCCCGATGCAGGTCGGACATCAGCTTGATCATTTCGCCTTGCGAAGGTACTTCGTCACCGAGCTGCCGACAGGCGATGTCCCATATCTGCTGCATCGTGCGCTCGCCATTCATCAGGCCGATGACCAGATTGGCTACCGGCGTAAAACGATGAAAACGGCCACTGGCATGATCCTGCAGCACATACCAGACGCTGCCGCGATAAACATGGCGATGTATCTGTGCATGATTGCGCAGCCGCGGCCTTACATTGGCCACGCGGTACCACGATTCACTGAAAAGCGATTCGGCCATCTTTACTTATACCCACGACCACAGCCACAAGCGCAGCCAATCAACGAACTTGTGCGTCCATTGCCAGATCAGCTTGCGATCACCCACCTCGATCTTGCCCACGCCCTCCATCCCCGGACGCAAACGCGGATTGGCTTGATCGACTGCGGCCTCGACACGGAAAAAGCTGCGCCCTTCACGTGAGGTGGTGACTGGCGTCACATGCTGCACCGTGATCGGAAACACGTCACCGGGCAGCGAAGTCAGCATCAGCTTTCCTTTCTGCCCTTCCCGCACGCCCGTGATATCGCTTTCATCCACTTCAAGAATCACACGGTAGGCATTCAGGGGAGCGACCTCGAACAAGGTCTGTCCACGCTTGACAGCGCTACCCAACGATTGCGACAAATCGCCATTGACCACAATGCCATCGAACGGCGTGGTAATGCTGGCACGCGCCAATTGCTCTGCGAGCAATTCCATTTGCGCCTTGGCCTGCTGCATCTGTGCCAGCGAAACATTGACCTGTACGCGGTCCGATTTGGCGAGCGCTTCCTGATATTGATTACCGTATTGCTCTGCCTGGCTAGCCCAGCGCAAGTATTCCAGTTGCAGGTCACGCTGATCCAGCGAGGCCAGCACGGTTCCCGCCTTCAACACATCGCCCGCACGATGTTGTGCGCTTTCGACATACCCGTCATACGGCGCCACCAGCACACGACGTACGGCGCCTTCCAGCGTGGCATTGGCGCCTACCTTGTAGGTTGACCAAGCGATGCTGAAAAACAAAACCGACAACATGAGTAAACCGGCAGCCAGCTTGCGGCCAAAATGACGTGGGCCGATGAACTTGCGGACCTGATCGCGCGCGATGTCCTTGATCCGCGCCACCAGCAAACGATCGTTGAGACGTTTTTCTTCAAGAATACGACTGCACAAAGCCACCACGGCCTGACACAGCTCCACCTCGGCAGCACTGAATTGACGTTCGCCAGCACGTTCGAAAGTGAAAGCACCACCGGTCAAACCTGCTGTGACGAAGGGAATGCTCAGAATGCAATCGCTGCCGTGCTGACGCGCCAAACTCAAATGGTCGCGCAGCACCAAAACCTGCTCGCCTTCGAAAGGAATCTGGATCAAGGATTTCTGATCGATCGCCTCATCCATGGCGCTACCAACGGCGCGAATCAGATTCATGCGCTTGCCGATCTGCGCGCTATGCGAAACCGCATCCACATGCGTGTGGGCATCACGCCGGAAACCGACGGCAACGCGATCACAATCCAGCCGAATCGCCAGATCGGTCACCAGCGCGTTGGCGGCGGCGGAGAATTTCTGTTCGGTCATGGCCGATGCCACCAGATCCAGCGTCGCCATCAGGCGCTCGCGTGTGGCTTGTTCTCGTCCAGCTTGAAGCCGCAGCAGATGTGCCTCGATTCCCTGAATGCCCCACTGCAGTTCACGCATGATTTCTTGCATGCGCTGCTCTGCATCTCGCGGCAATTCAACCGCCACGAGTCCATGCAAATGACCAACGATCAGAATCGGGTAAGCAATCGCGCAGCGGTCTTCGCGCAGCAAAACGGAGGCTTGGCGACCTTGCAATGCGGCATCCGCCACCTCTGCCAGCAAGGGGGTTGCCGCTTGCCCAAGCGGCCAGAAAGCAGCCGGCAAGAAAGGGCCGGTGTCTGGCGCGCCCAGCACCATGACGCCCTGCACCGAAGGATCATCATCAATCTGCTGGCACTGCAAGGCCAGCCAGGCTTGATGGAAACGATCCGTTTCGTTCTGGTTGGTATCGACATCAGCATCAGACGCGGCGGCCAAGCGATTCCACCAGGCTTGCTGATCGGCCTGCGAACTGATCTGTGAATTCGCCTGTGAATCGGACGTGGTATCGGAAACGGGGAAAACGGACAATTTGGTTCTCTTCACGCTGCATTAAAAAAACGGCAATGACTGCTTGCCGTTTTCTTCGGTATGAAACTTATCGGCGAAATGTGGCAGACCTGAAGATCATTCGCATCTGACCAGTGCTGTCGATTCACTACCACTTATGTCAGTTTGATTTCGCCGAAGCGCTGTTCATACTCACGCACACCTTGCTCGAGCATTTGCGCCAAGCGTTTCGCAGTATAAGGCGTCAAGGTAATGCGATGCGAAAGTTCCACAGGAACTTCATTCGAGCCGGCCTGCCAAGCCTTGTTTGTGCCGAATAACAACGTTATTTCCTCACGTGTACCCATCACATTGCAGACGTTCGCATAGGCGCTTTGCATGGCGCTATCGTCCCATCGCGGTTTGATCGGCACACTGACCGGCTCGGGTCCAGCCCGTTTTGTCTCCTCCACAACGGCGGTCTCGGTACTGCGCTTTTCTGTTTTTGCCATTTTCATTCCAGTTCCAGGGCTACCGAAAACACCTCAAGAGGTGGTTTCGGTTTCCTTTTTTGCATTCCAGTCAATCGATGCCGTTCGGCTGTCATCCTGCACGGATTCGGCTTTGACGACCTCGACCACCTGATTGACGCCGCTCATGCCAGCCAACCAGTCCGTCTTCACGTTGGCATCTACTGCCGAAGCTGCCTTGGTCACCGGCAGTGCCGATGTTTCACGCAGGAAGGAAGAAAGATCGAGCTTGGCCTGATCGTGCTTGTCGGCAGTGCTCCAGGTGCCAGTGCGTGGATCGAATTGCAGGGCGCCATCCTTGCGCGACAAACTACCGCCGCGCAAGGCGTGGGCACCGGCCAGACCGGCAAATGCCATTTCCACTCCATCCAGCGGCAAGCCTGCCTCGTCTTGCGGTGCGGATTCTGCCGGTTCGCCTTGCTCGGCGGGCACGTCACCCTGCGGTGCGGCAGATTCCACTGCCGGTTGCGACACGCCTTGCGTTTCCGGTGCAGCCGGTGCGGCGTCAGCAGGTGGCGTTGCCTGATTAGGCTGTGCCTGTGGTGACAATTGCTGCGATTGCGATGGCTGTTGCGACTGCGAGGTCGACGCATTGCCGGAAGACGGCGTCTGCGCATTCTGGCCGCTTTGCTGCGCGCCACTTTCGAAGGACATCGAAGACGATTCAGACGAACGTGCCGACGGCAAGCTGCTCTGCTGCATACTGAAGTCCGTCGCCTGCTGACGCTGCTGTTGCGGTGCCGAGATACTGGCGATCAACTCGTCCATCTGCTTGATCAGCGCCCGGCTGGCCGGCGTCGTCGCGTGGCTCGGTTCACGGTTCGCAGGCGTGGTGAAGACCACATCTTGCGAAGCCGCGATCAGATCCGGCGAGTTACCTTCCTGACCAAAGCGCACCACCGATTTCGCCTGACCATCGACAAAGTAGATCGCCGCGTAGTCACCCGCCATCACATCGCGCGTGAAGTTGCCGTGCAACAGATCGCCCTTGGCGCCACCGAACAGTACGCTTAGATCCTTGCCGCCATGCAGGATGTCACTGCCACCGTCATACAGATCGATGGTTTGCGCCAGCGAAACGCGGCCATTCGTGTATTCGACCAACGCGCTATCGCCGATGACGATATTGAAGCCGTCATAACCGAACAACTCATCATCGCCGTTACCACCAAGGATGACATCTTCGCCATTGCCACCACGTGCAAGGTCATTGCCGCCGATGGTCGGATTGGTTGTTACAACCTTGACGTACTTGCCAGCCATGTCACGCGTCACGTCGCCGTTGTCACCGAAGATGACGTTGCCGCCATCACCGCCTTTGATCGTGTCGTTACCGATACCGCCGACCAGCACGTTACGACCGTCACCGCTGACGATGGTGTCGTTGCCGCCGATGGCCGGATCGATGCTGCTGATCGTCAGCGCAACGCCGGTATCGGACAAGGTCACACGGCCGTTATCGCCAAAGGCAATGTTGTTGCCATTGCCCAAGGTGATGCTGTCGTTGCCATAGCCGGCGATGACATGCTTGTCGCCATCGATCGATACGATCGTGTCATTACCACCACTGACGGCGTTGTCCATGAACGATTCGTAGCGTGTCGCAATACCCGCCGTGTTGAAGGTGATGACGCCGTTGTCGCCGAACAGGAAATCATTGCCGGTACCGGTCGTGATCGCATCGTTACCGATGCCGCCAAGAACGTAATGATTGCCGTCGCCCGTCGTGATCGTATCGTTACCACCGATGCCTGCAAGGTAATCGGTCGTTTCGATACGGGCCAGATGGCTACCGCTTGCATCCAGCGTGATGACGCCGTTGTCACCGAGGATGACGCCATTCGTCACGGCACCAACACCTGCAGTGATGGTGTCGTTACCGGCACCACCCACAAGGTACTTGCTGCCATCGCCAACCAGAATCGTGTCGCCAGCGCCGGTCGTGTTGTCATCGAACGAGGCATCGATCTTGACCACGCTACCTGCCGCATTCAGGCTGATCTGGCCGTTATCGCCGAGCACCACATCGTTGCCATTGCCCAGAGTGATCGTATCGGCACCGTAGCCGCCAATCACATAGTGATTGCCATTGCCGGCGCTGATTGTATCGTCGCCACCCAGATCATCGAAGTAACCCGTGCTTTCGATGACTTGCGCATAAATACCATTGGCATCGAACGTGACCACACCATTATCGCCGATCAGGATGCCATCGCCGTTACCGACCGTGATCTCGTCGCCACCAATGCCGCCGATGACAAACTTGTTGCCGTCACCGGAAATGATGATGTCCTTGGCGCCACTGCTTGCCACATCCGTCGACGCATCCAGTTCCGTGACTTTGCCGTTCGCATTGAGCGTGATCTTGCCGTTGTCGCCAAGGATCACGTCGTTACCAATGCCGGTGGTGATCGTGTCTTCGCCATAGCCGCCAATGACGAAGTGATTGCCGTTACCCGCTTCGATCTTGTCATTGCCACCCAAACCAGCGAGGTAGTCCGTGCTTTCGATGACTTGCGCATACACGCCATCCGCGTCGAATGTCACGATACCGTTGTCGCCAATCAGAATGCCATCGCCGTTACCGACCGTTATATCGTCGCCGCCAATGCCGCCGATGACAAACTTGTTGCCGTTGCCGGAAACGATGATGTCCTTGGCACCACTGCTTGCCACATCTGTCGAAGCATCGAGTTCCGTGACTTTACCGTTCGCATTGAGCGTGATCCTGCCGTTATCGCCAAGAATGACGTCGTTGCCGACACCAGTCGTGATCGTGTCTTCGCCGTAGCCACCAATCACAAAGTGATTGCCGTTACCCGCCTCGATCTTGTCGTTACCACCCAAACCAGCAAGGTAGTCCGTGCTTTCGATGACTTGCGCATAAATACCGTTGGCATCGAACGTCACTACACCGTTATCGCCGATCAGAATGCCATCGCCATTACCGACCGTGATCTCGTCGCCGCCAATGCCACCGATGACAAACTTGTTACCGTTGCCGGAAACGATGATGTCCTTGGCACCGCTGCTTGCCACATCTGTCGAAGCATCCAGTTCCGTGACTTTGCCGTTCGCATTGAGCGTGATTTTGCCGTTGTCGCCAAGAATGACGTCGTTGCCAATGCCAGTGGTGATCGTGTCTTCGCCGTAGCCACCGATGACGAAGTGATTGCCGTTGCCCGCTTCGATCTTGTCGTTACCACCCAAACCAGCAAGGTAGTCCGTGCTTTCGATGATTTGCGCGTATATGCCATCAGCATCGAATGTCACGATGCCATTATCGCCAATCAGAATGCCATCGCCGTTGCCGACCGTGATCTTGTCGCCACCCATGCCACCGACAACAAACTTGTCACCATGACCGGAAACGATGATGTCCCCAGCGCCGCTGGTCGCCACATCAAGCGACGCATCGATCGTGATGATCTTGCCCGTCGTCGCATGTAGCGTGACAACACCGTTATCGCCGAGGATCGTATCGTTGCCATCAGCCGTCGTGATGCGATCGGTACCGAAGCCACCGATGATCAGATGATCGCCATTGCCCGTCTTGATCGTATCGTCACCACCAAGTCCGCCTGCAACTGGCAGATAGTCTGCGCTCTCCACCTTGACCGCAAACGTGCCGCCAGCATCCAGCGTGATCTTGCCGTTGTCGCCAATGACAACACCGGTGGTGCTACCACTCAGTCCCAATTCGACCGTGTCACTGCCGATACCGCCCAAGACGAGCTTGTTGCCGTTACCCGTCTTGATAATGTCTGCACCACCTGTTGCTTCCGACTGGTCGGTCGTACGCAGTACCGATGCAATGCCGCTGCTGTACTCAATGATGCCGTTATCGCCGAAGATCATGTCACGACCATTTGCCGTCGTGATTTCATCTGCACCGATACCGCCGAAGACGATGCTGTCACCATCCGTGACCTTGATCACGTCCTTGCTGCCGACGGTGACATTGGTGGTTTCGATCGACACCAGTTTGGTCGTATCCGTGGCATCGAACAACACCTTGCCATGATCGCCGATGACGATATTGGAGACGCCGCCCACCGTGATGGTATCGAGGCCGGCACCGCCGATCACGATGCCATTACCCGCTGTTGTCGTGATCGTGTTGCTACCACCAACAGTCCCGGAATAGAAGGAATTGACCTGTTTGACCAGCGCATTGGTCTGCATCTTGTTGTTGCCAATCTGCGTGATTTCACCATGGTCGGCCACGATGACATCACTGCCATTGGTGCTGCCATAGATCGTATCGTTACCGACTGCCAGATTGTCGTAAGTCGCCGTGTTTGAGGTGTTTTCGTTCACCACGGTCAGCATCGTCGCGCCGAGCACACTCAAGCGTTTGCTCAAGTCGATGTTCAAGCCACTGTCACCGTAAATGAAGTTGTTGCCACCACCGGCACGAATCGTGTCATTGCCCGAACCGCCAGCAAGAATGTCGTCGTAGGCACTGCCGTAGATCGTATCGTCACCACGACCGCCATAGACAATCACACGACCGCTGGCACCACGCGCATCGATGATGTCATTGCCGAAATTGGTGAAGGCAAAGCCGCCTGGCTGGCCTGGAACGGTCACGTTATAGAAGCTGCCATCCTGGCTGGTATCGCCGAACAGCACCAGAGGCGCTGCTGCACCGCCGCCGCCAGTGACGATCAGATGATCATCGCCACCGCCGCCCTGCACCACCGTTACCGAGCCATCGACAGTGTGATCGACCGTAAAGGTATCGTTACCCTTGCCAAGCAAAACGTTGACAATTTCCATGCCGTGGTAGGTGATACCGCCATCGAACGTGCGCAAGTCGGGGTTACCCGGCGTACCGAAGTCCAGCGAGAAGCTGCCTCCCATACCGAGACCGCTGATGACGCCGAACTGCTTCAGATAGTCTGGCGTCAACTCGGATACATCCACACCCAGCAATGCAGCCAGACCCGAGGCATTGACAACTTTGCCGAGCTTGCCCGTATCGTTGGAGACACTGCCATCGTTGTAAATGATCAGCGAATCGGTATTGGTGCTCTCGTTCGAGACGTTGTTCACCTGAGGCAATGCCGTATCGGTTTCGCCCGGCAGCATGACTGCCTGACGCAAGGACCGGTCACGGCCTTCAATATTGCTGCCTTCGATGAATAGCGAACCCTTGATCTTCGCCACCACGTGCTGCTGCTGTGGATAGGTCTGGATCGGCGTCGTGCCAACCGTGGTTGCCGCAGCCGGATTCATTTCCACGTTGACCATGAATGGAATATTCCAGTCTGCCGCCGTGAATGTCACTGTCGGCAAGCCTTGAGCGTTATGGCCAAAGCGCGTATCGCTTGGATCAGCCGCACTCAAGATCGTCTTGCCATCAGACATCAACGTAATCGTGACAGGTGCCGTCGGCTGACGGCTGAGTGCCAGCGTGTAAGTGTCATCTGCCGTGGCCGACACCAGGGTGGTACCGGACGATTGCGTGACGATCACACCGCCGACATCGTCATCACTGACTTCGACGTTGAGCGTTTGTGCCACCAGGTTTTGGTAGATCGCCCCTTGACCACCGCCCGTGCTGCTGATGACATGCGAAATGACCTCGGTCGCACGGTTTTCAGGAATGCTGTCATTAATCGCTGTCAGCTTGACGATGAATTTCTCATTCCAATTGCTGCTGTCGAATGTCAGCGTAACTTCACCGGTTTGCGCGTCGACATGCAGACGTGAGGCAATCGCGGGATCGCTGCTGAACGATTCAGCCTTCAACTGTGCCGCATCAAGTCCGAGCTTGACCTTGACGATCTCGCCTGCTGCCGGTGCCTTGGTCAATGCAATGCTGTAGGTATCGCCATTGGCATCGCCTTCGGTCACACGCGTGTTGCCATCCGTCTGACGAATGATCAAGGCCGGCATGTCATTGTCGATCACGCGTACCTGAACGTTCGCAATCTGCAACTCGTTGAACGTTGGATTGTTACTCATCACCGAATGGCTGATCATGGCCACGCGTTCGCCTTCGGCTGCCGTATCGCTGGCAGCACGCACATACACCTTCTGCGTACGTGCCCACTCTTCCGCGCCGGAACCAGCACTCGGGTCAAAGGTCAGCACCAGAGATTGGTAGTAATGTACGCCATCGATCGATACTTCGATGCTCTTGCCACCGAGTGCCGTATCCTTGGTCGTTGCCTGTGTCGCCGATACCGTTACATAGGCTTTTTCCGTACCGCTTGGCGGTACGTTCATCGCTACTTCGTACCAGCTGACATTGCTGCCATCTGTCGCATCTTCGGTCAGCAGCATTTCGCCAGCAGTCTGCTGACGAATTGCGATGGCACCTGCCACGGCATTGGCCACATTGAGTTTGACACCTTCAACATAAATACCGTTGTAGGCAGGGTCGGTACTGCTGGCTGCGTGATTGATGAAGCCGCTCGTACCTTCCACACTGGATGCCACGATGGTTTTCGTTACATCGCCACCGACACTAAAGGTGTCGTTGCCAAGACCGCCGATGATAGTGGTACTGACGGATGCAGGCGTGCCGAGGATGAAGAAGTGGTCATCCCCTTCCATGCCGTCGATTTCCAGGCGTTCGATGCCGGTGAAGTCGATATTCAGGCCGGCACCTTGCACACCCGTTTCGGTAATGACGAAGTTGTCGTTCTTCTCGGTACCGATCACGACCACGGTATCCACACCCGAGCCACCGTCGATGCTGACCGGGGCGTTGATGTTGTATTCGACATGATCGTCGCCGGCACCGCCGTGCACTTCGGTTTCGTTGACCGAGATACCGTTGGTATCAGCCAGCGCAAAGGCACGTACGATGAACTCGTCGTTACCATCTTCACCGAACAATTTCAACGGCGCCTTGTTGCTGTACACCACGAAGCTGTCGTTACCGTCACCACCGAACGCGGTCGTCGCATAGCTGATGCCGCGCGTCAGATAACCAAGCGTTGTCTGCACTGTCTCGACTTCGTCACCTGCGGCGACATACGGCGCAACACGATCCGCACCGAACACCTGACCGAACTGGAAGCGATCCTTGCCGCTGCCGCCATCCAGTGTCGTGATGGTCGAGTTGTCATCCACGTAGAACGCATCGTCACCATCCAGGCCATTGACCAGCAAACGACCATTAACGGTTTCGTTGTAATTGATGCGTTCGACCTTGTTGGTATAGCGCGGTTCAGCGTCACCCGTCAGGCCCGTTGTATCCAGCGATGCGACAAAATAACGACGTAGCAGGAAGGTGTCGTCGTTGTCGGTACCATTGATCGTCAATTGATCTGCACCGTCGTTCGGCAAGCCCGAATCGTTGATGCTGACGATGTAATCCGAACCGCCACGCATATTGACGATGTATTGGTCGGTACCGCCGCCACCGTCCATGCGAATCTGGTCACGTGTGCCATTGTGCGATGTTGTCATCGCCGCCAGATGGTTGATCAGCAAGGTATCTTCGCCGGCACCGCCGTTGATGAAGGTATTGGCCATCAGCGCCAGATCGTGCGCTGCATTGAAGCCTGCCGTTGCATGCTCGGGATTCAGAGCAATCGTATCGTTACCGCCGTCGCCATTGAGCATGAAGCTCACGGCCTTGACCGAGCCCCAGACACGCATCACGTCATCGCCATCGCCGCCATGCAGATCGATCGTGGTCGCCGCTTCCAGCGAACCCCACAGTTCAATCAGATCGTCACCATCATCTGCCCGCACGGTGAGCGATGCCACCTTGGTTGTACCCGACATGCGCAACGCATCATTGTCCGCACCGAGATCGAACGTCGTTGCCGCTGTATCGATGTTGCCCGTGATCGTGATGGTATCTGCGCCGGCACCGGTGCTCAAATCGAACTGAGCACCAGCGATGCTACCTGTTACATCGATACTATCCGCACCGCTACCGGTCGTGATGCTGACCGCACCAGTCATCGTGACGGCACTGGAAATCAACAAGCCATTTACGCCATCACCTGCTTGCAGCGTAAACGTCGTACCGGTAACAGGTGCAGTCAAACGGATGTCATCATGACCACTACCCGTGGTCAGGTTGACGGCACCCGTCATCGTGATTGCATCGGAAATCGCAATCGTGTTTTCACCATCGCCTGCATTGAGTGCAAAGCTGCCGCCACTGATGCTGCGCGTGATATCGATGTTGTCCTTACCACTGCCCGTCGTGATGCTGATTGCACCATTCGACATTGTCACCGTATTGGTAATGATGACTGTGTTATCGCCATTGCCGGCATCCAGCGTGAAGCTTGCACCATCTACGGCACCACTCAGACGAATGTCATCCGTGCCGCTGCCGGTCATCAGAGCAACTGCGCCAGCCACATCGATCGCACCGGAAATGGCAATCGTATTGTCGCCATCGCCCGCGACCAGCGCGAAACTGCCGCCGCTGACGTCGTCGGTGATATCGATCTTGTCCTTACCACTGCCGGTCGTGATGCTGACGGCGCCCGTCGTCATCGCTACCGTGCTGGAAATCAGGATGGTGTTATCACCATTGCCGGCATCAAGCGTGAACGACAAGCCTTTGACAGGTGCAGTCAGGCTGATATTGTCCTTGCCGCTACCCGTCATGAAGCCAATCGCGCCAGTCATCTGCAGATCATTGGAAACCGCAATCACGTTATCGCCATCGCCGGCATTCAGATCGAACGAAGTGCCGGTGAATTTGCCGGTGATACTGATATCGTCCGCACCGCTACCGCTCGTGATGGTTGCATCCGCGACGTTGATCGCAGCCTGCAGCTTGATCACGTTGGTGCCATCACCAGCATTCAGCGTGAAACTGCCACCGTTCAGCGTTTTGGCAATCGTGATTTGATCGTTGCCCGAACCGGTATTGATGCTTGCCGATGTCGTCGCATCCAGATCGCCCAGCAATTCCACCGTATTGTTACCGTTGCCAGCATCCAGAACGAATACCGCCGTATTGATAACGCCCGTGCTGGTGACACGCAGAGTGTCATTACCTTCGCTACCCTTGATGGAAATCGAAGTCGTAGCATTGATGCTGCCCGAAATCTCGATCAGGTCATCATCCTGTGCGCCGTCAATGCGTACGATAGGCGCAGTGATGCTGCCCGTGATCTTGATCGTATCGGCTTGCGATTCGCCGCGAATATCGACCAGCACATCCGATTTCAACTGACCGGCAATGGTGATGATCGCGCCATAGGAATCCTTGTTGGCTTGTCCTGCAGGGGCCGGATTGCCTTGCACGTCGCCCTGATAGTCCGCTTCGATCGTCAGTTCGCCTTTGGCAATCACTTTTGCCGTGGCCGCAACCGACACATCGTCGCCGGCCTTGATGTGCACGAAGCTGTTGGTGCTTTGAACCGTGACACCCGCTGCAATCGTGATGTCATCCACGTCACCCGTCGCATCGTCCAGCGCGATCAGCGTGATACTGTCTGCCGATTCGATATTGCGCGTGATATTCATCGGGCTGGCTGTCGTGATCGTGACAGCCCCACCGGCTTTGATCGCCGCACCGGCAGAGCCATCGAGCCTTGTCAGCTCCATCGCACCCTTGTTTGAAATCCACGTACCACCCGTAGTCGACGTACCTTGCAGTACACCCACCTTGCTATTGAGTGATTTGGAAGAAGAACCGATGTTGTTCGTCGCGAACAGGCTGGCTTTACCCGATGTCAGGTTGCTGTTGCCATCGTTGCGGCCATTGAGGATGCTGCCTGGCGAAGCGATGAACGCCGTGTAGGCAACATTTCCAACCGCATTCACACCAGTGCCGATTTCATTGATATACAGATCGCCCAGTACCTGGATGATATTGGTATCGAACATGCTCGATGTGGTGAGTGTGCCGTCACCTGCCGCACCAGAGAAGCCGGCCTGGATATCCAGATCGTTACCGGAACGGCCAATGGCGCCATTTTCTGCAATCAGCGTGATACTGCGACCAAACACGTCCGTACCCGGACGCGATTCGAGACCGCTACCATCGTTACCCGCATCTACGATCGAACCACGCGCCTTCAGGTACACATCCCCAGCAATCGACTTGATACCATCCACATTCAGGTCACCCAGCGTTTCGTAGAGATAGATGCCGTTCTGTGCATCAGCCTTCAGCGTGCCTTGTGGCGTCAGATCGGTCTTGAGCGCATTGCCTACCAGACCGATTGCATCGGAAGCCTTGAGCTCGATGCGGTTACCTGCAATCTTCGGCGTATCGCTGCCGGCAATGCCGTCGAGAATTGAACCCGAGCGTGCTTCCAGATTGACGATACCCGATGTCGAAGACACACCTGCAACGTACATATTGCCGCTTTTCTCGGCGATGTAGAGATTGCCGGAGGCACGAGCCGTCAAGGTGGCCGTACCCTGCAAGTCGATCAGGAAGGCTTTTGTGCTCGAACCGATTGCGCCCTTGCCTGCTTCGACGATCAGATCACCACCGATGACGTTGGCATTACCCACCACCGATGCATCATTGACGATGCCGAAACGGCTCTTGATGCGAATTTCCGCATTGCTGGTACTGGTCACGTTATCGATCTGCATCGCGTTCTGCATTTCGCCCGAACCCAGGTAGACCGTCGTGCCGGCCGAAACATTGACGCGGCCCGTTGCATCGACGTTGATGTCGTCGCGACGCTCGATCACGATGGCCGTCAGCGCTGGACGCAAAGCAGCCGTATTCGATACTTTCGGCGTGAAGACAGCTTCCATGCTGCTTTCTGCCGTCAGGCTATTGCTACCGATCAGCGTGATCGTGCCTTCCGTCACACTGGCAATCGTGTAATAGCTGTCACGTGCCGAGACGTTGGCGGAATTACCCATGATCTGGAATTGCTGACCAGCCGTGAAGCCATCTGCCAACCAGTCGCCACCATCCGTGCGCACGATAGTCGGTACGCCGTTGACCATGGTGAAGTTAACCACCGACGACACGACATCGGAACGCGTCGGATTGAGCGCAATCGGCGTGATCGTGACGATCTTGCCGGTTTCGGTCGTCAGGTCGGCACTGGAAGTCAGCTTGATCGTGCTGGTCAGTACGCCATTGACGGTGGTATCCGTGATGCTCTTGATCTGATACGACACGCCCTTGTCGGTTGCATTCGCGGTCGCACCCGAGATCTGGATGTGCATACCGACCTTGAGATCGGTACTGTTCCAGCTCGTCCCAGTACGCGTAATGGTGCCATCTGCGTTGAAGTTGACCGTCACGTTGCTGACAGGATTACCGGCCAGATAGGTCACGTCGATACGATCGGCCATCGCGAAAGCGAGCTTCTCTTCTTCCGTCAATTGCAGCGGCTGCGGACGATTGACGAGATCGATCGTGATCGGTCCTGAATTGGCACCAACGGCGTGTGACGTCACGATCTTGACGTTATGGCCGATGATGTTCGCTTCTTCGATGTTGATCTGCGTATTGGCGACAGGCTTGAGCAAACCAGCACTCATGGTGCTCATCAGTTCTTCCGCCGTCCAGATCTTGATACCAGCCGTGATGTTGTTGACTTCCTGCAAGCCGATACCAGAAGTGATATTCCAGCTGTAGTTGGCGTTGTAGCTATTGCCAGCAGAGCCGTAGCGCGCATGCAGTTCACGGTACTCGGCGGTTACCTTGTTTTCCAGCGTCGTGATTTGCGCGGCTGAATAACCTAGGGTATTGACGTAGTAATCGCGTTGGGCTGCCGTCAGTGTGACTTGGAAATCCGCATCGTAGACCGAAGGATCGGCTTGCTGGCCGCGATACGACCAGTAGGTACGATAGTCCTGCTCCTTCGCGGTCTTGTAAGCAAGAATGGTTTCCGAAACCTTGGTATTGGCGCCGGTATCTGCCGTCAGTTGCAGATCGCTCCATACGCCATCGATCAAGTCCTGCTTGGCACGTTCATCGACTTGCTGCGTATTGTTGGCATCGATCAGCGAACCATTGCTTACCGTGATTTCCACAGTGCCATTGGTCGAACGCGATTCCACTTTTTCGATGCGCAAGTTATCTGCACCGTTGGCCGTGCCGGTATGGCGGCCTTCGGTCAGATAGATGTTTTGTGCCGCCAGAGCGATCACGCGATCTGCCTGGGTCGAACCGCTGTACAAGGTCAATGCATGACCGGCGATACCGATGCTGCCGTTGAGTGCATTGAGCGTGATCGAACCGCCACGCTGCCCTGCCGCACCAACACGGCCTTCGGTCCAGGTTGCTGCCGTTGCCTTGGCCACGACAATCGAACCCTGTGCCGTCAGGCTGATCTCACGACCCACGCCTGCAGTAATGCTCTTGACGGCCAGATCGCCGATGATTTCGTTGAGATATACCGCACCATTGGATGCCGTTGCCGTGATTGCCGGCAACGATTCGACTTTCTGCCACTTGCTGGTATCGGAATAATCCTGCGTCGACAAGTCAAGCTTGCCGGCTGCACCGATGTACGAATACACCTGTCCGGCCTCGCCACCGTTCGCATACCCATTGCCAACCAGAACACGATGGCCTTGTACGGTCAGGTTCGGATTGCTGGCCGTGTAATTGACAGTGTTGGAGTTGACGAGCTGCCACTTGCTGGCATCGCCATAGTTCTGCGTGCTCAGATTCAGCGAGGTATCGGCACCGATATATTTGTACACCTTGCCTGCGACACCGCCTGCGCTGTAGCCTGCCGCCAGCTTTACTTGTACGCCGTTGGCGATCTGTGTCTTGTTGCTGCTGGTGGTGAAATCGTAGGTCGGCGTTGCCGACAGATCGGTATTCAGCCCTTGAATCGGCGTATCGGCACCGCTCAGTGATTTCGTACCGATGCCATTGGTCGCCGTCAGATTGATGATTTGACCGCCGACATACGCGCTGTCGGTCAGGTGATCGATGCGATTACCGGCGATCAGCGTCGTCGTTCCCGATGCATTCGAGATCGCGCCGTTAAGCAGGATCGAGCCACCAGATTTGACCGTCACGTCGCTGGCACCATTGCCAATGAAGTTGATCGCAATATCATGATCGGCGCGAATGGAGAAGGTATGAATCTCCATCGACTTCTGCTCTTCCACAAAAGTCGTCCAGCGCGTGCGCTTGCCGTACCAGGTACTGGTCGTGTGCTGGTTGGTTTCGTAGTTTTTAGTGGATGTAACGACCTTGTTGTAGTCGTAATCGAACACCGAGGTATCGCTGGTGTCAGTGTAGTAATAGGCTGCGCCACCCATGAGTTTGGGTTGCGTCATGGCTTCTTGCGTATCCCACGAAATTCGCGCGGGATCGGCCGCCAGCCAATCGATGCCCAACCAATCGCTTCTACCTACCGTCGCCATCTTGCGCACGGCCACTTCCTGGCCGATCGACCAGCCATAACGCTGCCCTTGCGCCAAATTGTAGTTGGACAGATTGTTGACAACCGTCGACACCGCACCCGTACTGCGTCCTTCGTCGACCGTAACGGTGACCTTGTCGCCCGCTTTTTCGTACAAAGTGACAGTGAAGTCCTGAATCTTCGTGCTGCCGCTGTAGACCGCTTTGGAACGATCAACGATCAGCAATTTACCCGTGCCACGTGCCGAGGTATCAATGCGCTGGATCACCAGATCGTAGGTGGTCTGGTTATCGATCGTGACGTTGGCATAACCACCCAGCAGACGAATTTCGCCTTTTCCGGTGTTGGTGATACGCGCATCAAGCTCGATATACCCACCACTGACGCGTACTTCCTGCACTTGAATGCGCTTGTTGGCGACATCCCAGTAAACCGAGAAGTCCGAATTCGACGCCGTATTCAGATAGACCAGGCCCGTCGCCGATGCCGAGATATTCTGAATCTCGGTGCGCGTCGACGCGCCAATGGTCAATGTGTAATTGTCTTTGCCGCTCTGAATGACGCCATTGACGTTCAGATATTGCGCCGTGATGTGGATGCGATCTGCATACAGATTCACGCCCGGCATCGATGAGGTCGAGTAGACCGGAGCGCCATCCTTGTATCCGACTACCGTGCCGGTAGACGCCGCAGCATACGCCTGGGTGTTGGCCAAGCCCATGGTGGTGGCATCGACTACCCCTTTCTGACCCAGCGGAGCCGATGCCAGCACGCGATCGGTAATCGTTTTCCATGCCGAATAGGCTTCACCACCGACCGAGTACGCCGTAACGCCATCGATGTAGACATTGCCGCCGGCAACAATCGCCATGTTTTTCGCACGGACCTGCGCATTGATCTGGATATCACCGTTACTGTTTTCAATCACCAGCGACAGGTTGCCGCCGAGATTGGTAATGGTCCCCAGTACCGTGATGCCAGGCGACGAGTACGGTTCTTGATCGGCCGTCAACTGCACCGAATTCGGATTGAAGGTGTTACGCACGACGATCGTTGGCACCGAACCGGTCGAGGTCTGCGTGATGGATGCAAAGGTTGCTGTCGTGGACGCACCGTTGCTGGTGGCGCTATTGAGTTCGTTGATCTTGCTGTTGCTGCTGGCACTTACGCCATTGAGGAACAAACCGCCATTGCTCTCCGGGATCGTGATACCCATGATCTTGATGAAAGCCGGCGTATTGTTCGTGATAACCACCGACGCATCGCCCGGCGCATCCATCGTGCCCGAGCCTTTGAGGATGTCGGCACGAATATCGATCACACCAGCTTGTGCCCAGATCGGATCGATGTATATAGTCGGCACTGACTTTTGCAGCAAGTTGCCACGGTCATCCGTCAGACCTTCCGCAGCCAAAGCCGCTTTGATACGAGCAATTTCACTGGTGTAGAAGGAAATCAGCGTGGTGTTGCCCGAATCCCTGTAGGCATTGAGTTGCGACTGTGCGTTCTGCAGCTCCTTCGCCAGGCCGGTCAGTAACGCTTCATTGACAATACGGTACGTGATGCCATTGCCCGAAGACACACCGACGATGCCGTAGTTGGTCGATGCCGATTGGGACCAGTTCAATGTCAGCGACTGCGTACGTGCAATACCGGTTTCCAGCTTGCCATTTACCGTGACGATGCCGTCGGCATTGGTATCAAGATAACCACCAAACCATTCCGAACCGCTCAATGCGTCGCCAATCGCGCTGGCCCAGTTGGTCGCCTTGGCGCGACTGGTCATATCGGCATAACCGAGACGTTCGGTATGCAGATTAATATCGCGTGCGCTGCGGATGTTGGCGCCGCTGGCCACGGTGATCGTGTTGGTCTGATACAGCACGGCACGCGAATCGACATCGTCGATCGGGATCGCACTGCCGGCAAACGTATCCGTACGCGCGGTGAGCTTGTAGTAATCTCGGTCGAAGGTCACGTTGGTACCCGACGAGATATTGACGTTCGCATCGGCCTGCAGCAAGGCGTTCTGACCGATATTGACTTCATTGACAGGGCGTACATCGACAACCGATTTGGCCACTGCAACCGTGGCTGCACCATATGTTTCAGCATTGACGATCGCCGACAGCACACCCGTACCACGCGCCGAGATATCGATCGCACCAACCGTCAACAGCTGCGTACCGGTACCGATGTTGACACGCGCGTAGGAGCCATCCGTACGAATCGTCGAGAAGGCACCTGCTCCCGAAATCGCACCGCCTGTAGTCAGCGTCACCTTGTCGAAGGCAACGATATCGTTCAGCGCAGCCAGTCTCAGATCGCCTGCTGTAACGGCATAGCCACGTACTTGCAGAACGCTGTTGTTACCAATTTCGACACGCGTATCGAGCTTGATCACGGTTTCGCTGGTGGCACCTGCGGCCGAAGCGATACCGCCCGTCACGCCCTTGATATTGGCTTCGCTCTGTTCCGGCTTCAGCACATGGCTGGTGGAAGTGATGCTAATGTCCTTGCTGTACAGCTTGACGTTGCTTCCCACGCCCGCTGTCGTGATGGCATTGACCAGATGATTGGATGTCGCGCCGCTGCCAGCCAATGCACCGCCGGCAACCGTACCGATCGTGCTGTTGAATTTGGCGGTATGGTCTGCCGTCATCGACAGTTTGCCCGTACCGTCGATCACGCCGACAGCCGTCCAGCGCGCCGTGTTGGCAAAGTTTTCGTTCGACAAGTCGATCGTGCCGCTGCCGCCGATGTACTGGTAACGCGTACCGAAATCACCGCCAGCCGTATGCGCGGAACGCACATCCACGGTCTGGCCGTTGTTGACGTACTGACTGCCTTGATCGGTATTGAAATTTGCGTTCGAGCTGATCAGCAAGATCGGCAAGACGTTGTTGGCGCCCAGCGTAATGTTGCGATTGCTTGTGCCATCCTTGATCAGCGCCGTGGTATTGCTGAGATTGCTGGTATCCGCTGTCGCACCAGCACCGGCGAGAACACCGCCGCTACCTGCCGTGGTCAACGCAACATTATCGTCATAGCCCAGCGCCGTGATCGTGAGACTGCCGCCGTCAAGCTTGACGCCCGTGCCGAGATAAGCCGACGTCTGCGTATCCGATTGTGCTTTCGATTGCGCTATACCCGCCGCCACAATGCCGCCTGCGTAACTATTGGCATCGGCCTTCTGTTTCGAATTGGCGTTGGCAACGACTGACGTTGCGCCACGTACGGTCAGCGTCGAACTATCTGCCACATAGGCATTGATGGCCGATTTGCTGCCCGACGTACCGTTGATGGCAGTTGCCGAGGTCGAGGCCACACCAATCAGGGCACCGGCAGAACCGGTTGCATTGGCATAGGCAGACTCACCCGCCGATGGCAGCACCTGCATCGCCTGAACACTCAAGGATCCCGTCGTCAGCGTGCCGCCGACATAGGCGTTCACGGTCGGTGTGGTCTTGGCTGTGGCATTGGATACGCCGACCGACAAGCCGCCGGCAGCAATACCGAATGCATACGCTTCAGCACGTGGCTTGACCGTGGCAGACACGTTGATCGCACGCGTCGTGGTCAACGAACCAGTTGCATACGCTTCGACAACCGGCGAGACGATCGCCGTTGCCACCGAACCGCTACCCGAAACGATACCGCCGGCGACAGCGTAGCTTTCCGCCTTGGCCGAATCGGTTGCATAGGCCGTCACCTTGAGATCACGCGCCGTCGTCACCGTACCGGTTACGTAAGCCTTGACCGAACCATTGGCATTGGCCGTTGCGATACTGGTACCAACGGCAGCCATACCGCCTGCTGCGCCGATGGTCTTAGTATTGGAAACATTGAGTGACGTCGCGCTTACCGTGATGTCGTTTTTGGCGCTCAATATCGCGCCGCTACCGGCGTATGATTCCAGCGTCG
>NZ_CAJYMD010000021.1 GCF_913776015.1 uncultured Oxalicibacterium sp.
GGTCTTGCGCGATGGGGGCAATGCGATCGAAGCGGCGATTGCGATTGCAGCCTGCCTCAACGTGACTTACCCGCATTTCACGGGTTGCGGTGGCGATGCGTTCATGATCATCAGCGATCGCAATGACAAGGTACGTACCTTGCCATTGCGATCGCTGATGATCATGAACGCATCGCCACCGCAACCCGTGAAATGCGGGTAAGTCACGTTGAGGCAGGCTGCAATCGCAATCGCCGCTTCGATCGCATTGCCCCCATCGCGCAAGACCTTCTGCCCGGCCTGCGTAGCCAGTTCATGCGGGCTGGTCACCATGCCGCGATTTGATGTCGCCAGCCCGGCCGGTATGTTTTGTTCACGCGCCATGGGAAGCCCCGTTACCGAGCCCAGCGCCATTGCGCTGGAAGCCGTCAGAAAATTGCGGCGTGTCATTTCGGATAAAAATGGTTGGTCCATCGGACTCTCCTTGTTGTTTCAAACGATTCATGTCTGCATCTCCGGCATCGAGGCGCATTCCGGCGAGGTAACGAAATGGCATGGCACACGATGGTGCAGAGCAGCGCCCAGGTAGCCCACGCGGCTCTCGCCATCTGTCATCAGAGTTTGTGTCCCGCGCGTACCTCACTTCCGTGCACCTTGGCTGGAAACGTGTTTTCCAGCGGCGCATGGCGATGCGAGAAGTTGGCCGTAATCCATGCATAGAGCGGACCGATGGCATTCATGACGATGACGATGCCAAGCGCGGCGAGCGGGTCTTTGGGTACCGGGCCGAAGCCGCCGAACATGGTGGCGAAAAACGAGGCGAAGCCGAAAAACATGCCTGGAATGAAACCGAGGCCCGGCAGCCGTGCGAGCAGCATCATGCCGGCGTTCAGACAGAACAGCACAACCATCTCCGCTACCACCAGCGCCGAACCTGAAAAATGCTGGGCTGCGATGCCAAAGCCGGTGACGACGAGAAAGCCGGCAATCGAACCGATCGGCAGCGTCGGCCAGATGCGGCGTAGGTTGGCCGCAGATGGCCCACCCATCGCAAAGGTACCGGCCCAACTGATGAAAATGGCCCATACCGGCAGATGCCAGGGCAACTGCACCATCAGCACCGTGGTAACGGCCAGCAAGGATGCGACGACTTCGTGTGGGGGCTTTTTCATGTTTGTCTCCTGATCTCTGTTTTGCGTCTGCTTATGCAGTTTTCTTGTGCGTGTGATGTTGGGTGCCTTCGTGGTCATGACCGCAGCAGCCGCGACCGTGAATCTCGCAGTGGTAATGCGTGGTCACCGTGACCTTGCCGCGCTTGATGACCCACGAGCGCGGCGGCATGTCGAGCAGTACATCGGCCACTGCGTACGTGTCGAGCACCACAAGATCGGCCTGCTTGCCAACCGCAATGCCGTAATCGCGGCCGATACCGATAGAACGTGCTGCGTTGACGGTTCCCATTTCCAGAATCGCTGCCTGATGTGCAGGTGTCCCGTACGAAATCGCATGCGCCAGCATGCTGCCGATTACCAGCATGTCGGCCTTGCCGAATGGCGTAAAGGCATTGCGAATGTTGTTGGAGGAATACGCAACGTTGACGCCTCCCTCGTGCAAGGCACGCACAGGTGTCAGTCCGCGACGGCGGTTCTTCGTATCGTTGCGCCCGCCCAGATACAGATCGGTTGCCGGCAGCGTGACCATGCTGATGTCGGCTTGTTGCAGCAGTGCGATGATGGGTTCCAGCTGTTCCGGTTCCAGTGAACCGAGACTGGTCACGTGCCCGAGCGAAACGCGGCCGACATAGCCGGTATCGATGGTCTTTTGCGCAATGTAGGCGGTGGCAGCGAAGCGCTGGTCCGTGCATTCGTCCGAAAAGTCGGCATGCATGTCGACCGGCAGATCATGTTTCTGCGCAATCTCGAACACGATATCGATATGGCGCTTGGTGTCGTCCCACGACAATTCGTTGTAAGGGCAACCTCCCACCACATCGGCACCCATACCGATGGCCTGCTCCATCAATTCGGTCGTTCCCGGCGATTTCAGAATACCTTCCTGCGGAAAGGCGACAATCTGGATATCGATCAGTTCACGGTATTCATCCTGCAACTCGCACAGTGTCTCGACACCGATCAGTCCCTGAATCAGATCCACATCGGGATGCGCGCGCATCGCGACCGTACCGTTGCGCACGGCCATGTCGAGCACTTGCCGCGAACGAGCCAGCACATCATCCCGCTCCTGCTTGCCCTTGAGAATACCGGTGATACGAATTGCTTCGTCCAGCGTGCCTTGAATCGGTGGCATGCGGCGATGCAGAAAGGCTTTTTCGAGGTGCATGTGCGGCTCGACCAGACCGGGAATCACGGCTCGTCCGGCAGCATCGATCTCTTGCGTCGCCGATCCGTCAAAGCCTTCTTCGATTGCTACTATCCTGCCGTCCTTGATGCCGATATCCATGAGGGGTGCGTCGTCCCGGATGCGGGCATGGCGTACGATCAGATCCATCTCCATCTTGCTCTCCTTGTTCAACTTCGTTTGTTGCATCGTGCGACCTGCTCGATGCAAGATTTCCTGCGCAAGTGGAGCAAAGCTCCCCTGCATCTCGTTATGGAAACGCACCTATCCGAAAGTCATACATTAGAGCAACATTCTGCGCACATCAAAATGCCGTGCAGCGAACGCGTCACGGCATGCCGGAAAGCGGTTTCATGAGTTCAGCATAGAGAGGAAGTGCAACAAGGGGAATCAGGATCGTCTGATTCCCGTCTAGGGATTTTCCTAGAAGCGCATAACTCAGCGACTAGCCGTCGTTGATAAGGCCGTGCTTGAGCGCGTAATGGATGAGGTGCGCGGTGGTCGTCGCATCCAGCTTTTGCAGGATGGCTGCCTTGTGGGTGCTGACCGTCTTGTTGCTGAGCGCCAGAATGCGTGCAATTTCATTGACCGATTCGCCAGTGACGAGCATGTTGAAAATCTGGAATTCGCGTGCGGTCAGACGCGTATGCGGCAGCGCTTCTTCCTGCCGGTGCAACTGGCGAATCAGCTTTGCCGAAATCTCGGGCGAAACAAAGGTGTCACCTGACGCCACCTTGCGAATGCCCTCGATCAATTGGCTCGAGGCCGTGTTCTTCGTGATGTAACCGGCCGCGCCGGCACGCATTGCCTGCACCGCATACTGGCTTTCCTGATGCATGCTGAGAATCAGGATCGGCAGGGCGGGATAGCTGGCGTGTATCTGCTGGATCAGGGCAATGCCACTGCGTCCCGGCATTGACATGTCGAGCAATAGCAAATCGACTGCCGTAGTGCGCACCATCTGCAGCACTTCGTCGCCGGTAGCGGCTTCACCGACGACCTGCATGTCGGGCATGAAGGAAATGATTTGCTTGAGGCCATCGCGGATGATGGCGTGATCGTCGGCAATCAGCAGGCGAATCATGATGTGCTTTCCGTATCGGGCCGAATTGATGCATCCGGCACGCCCCTGAAATCCAGCGCATACGGCAGGATGACATCGATACGCGTGCCTTCCCCCGGTGCGCTGTGAATCTGCAACTGCCCGCCCAGCATGAGCGCCCTTTCACGCATCCCCATCAGCCCCAGGCTGTTGTCGCGCGAGATGCCGGCGGCAATGCCGCAACCGTTGTCCGCAATGTGCACCTGCAACTCTCCAGCTCCGGCCGCGACTGTAATGACGACATGTGTGGCGCGGCTGTGACGGCTGACATTGGTCAAGGCTTCTTGCAGAATGCGGAAGATGGCCGTGCTGATCTCGCGTTCGCACACCGATAACGCAGGTGGCAGATGCAGTTCGCACACAATGCCTGTACGCTCGGCAAAGGTATCCACCAGCCATTCGATGGCGACCGGCAAACCCAGCTCGTCGAGTATCGGTGGGCGCAAATCGGCAGCGATGCGCTGCACGGATTCGATCGTGGAAGCGGCTAGTTCCTGCAATTTTTCGAGGTGCCGCTGCATGGTGGCGGACTGCATGTCCGACTGACTGGCTGCCACATCGAGTCCCAGACGAATCGCCGTCAGCGATTGTCCCAGTTCATCGTGCAGTTCCCGCGCAATACGCGTGCGTTCTTCCTCGCGTATCGATTGCAGATAGGCAGACAACTCGCGCAACTGGCTGCGGGATTCAAGCAATGCCTGTTCGGCCTGCTTGCGATCCGTGATGTCGCGCGAGATGCCTGTGGTGCCAATCGTCTCGCCATGTGCATTGCGAACTGGCGTCTTGATGGTATCGTACCAGCGCAATTTGCCATCGGCACCCTGGCGCTGCTCTTCATAGCGCATGCGTTGCCCGCTTTCCATCACATGGCGATCGCTGCCGATGTACTTTTCGCCCCAGTCGCGCGGCCAGACCTGATCAGGCGTTTTGCCGACGATCTGCTCTTCAGACAAGCCACAGGCAGCCATGAAGGCATCGTTGACGTGGATATAACGTGACTCACGATCCTTGAGCCAGGCTTGATCGGGAATGTTGTCGAGAATGGCTTTTTGCAGATTATCGTCATTGCCCATGCCACCCTCCTTCCCGATCCGTGATGGATAACTTGCCCATCGATGCGTCGCATCGCTCCGATGGCTTACTGCGCCGTTGTCGTATTGCTTCGTTGTGCCGCCAGATCCTTTAGCAAGCGCTGAAAATCCGGTGAATCCTGCAACAACTGGGTTGCGGCCTGGCGCAACTCAAGCACCGTTTTCCTTGGAAGATACAGCGAGGTCGGTACATTGAGCAAGGCGTTACGATAGACCTCATCGGCAAGATTCTTGAGCGTGACGTTGATGTAATACATGTGCAGTGGTGCACGCCCTTCCTTGTCCGCATCCACTTTTGCCATGTCGCGCCAACGTTCGAATGCACTTTGCATCACGCGTTCGGATTCCTGCGTGTAACGCGCGATCGGAATATCGCTGATCGCCCGGACCACTTCGCGGAAACCCGGCACATCGGCGCTGTGATCGATCGAATGATCGGGATCGTTCTGCGCATTCACGACAACGAGAACGAATTTGTTGGCTTCATCCAGCCGAAAATCGCGTCGCACTTCATCGCTGCCCATCACGGCTTCCATATCCAGCAGACCTCGAATGCTCAGATTATCGGAGAGACCACCATCGAGCAGATGAATGTAAGGACGCTTGTCGCGGTCGAGATAGCTCTGCATTTCCAGACTCCGCAAGCGCGATGCCGCTTCCATTCTGGTACGCGGCGTCGATGCGATGGCTTTCTGTACGGGTTCCGGGAGTTGGTAACCGCAGGTTCCCGCGTAATTCCACAAGGTAACCGGCGAAAAGACCAGCGGTACGGCACTCGATGCCGCGACCGCACGTGCAATCGGGAACGTACTCAAATCCGAACAGATCAGATTGAAGGTTTCCTGCATGAAGTCGAAACGGCTACCGGTCGACATATCGGTTGCGCTGATGATGACCAGCGGCCCCTTGCGCTGCCTGGCCATATCACCAAACGTCGCCTTGTCGAACAACGCTTCATCGAGCTGTTCCTCCAGCAGATCGGAACGACCAAAGCGCGGTGAAGTCAATCGCCACTGATTGGAGAGCGAGATCACACGGCTGACGATCTTGTCCTCAAAATCCATGCTCAGGAAACGGCTGTCGAAATCCTTCAGCACATCATCGCCATGCAAACCGTAATACGCCGCCAGAATCGATCCGCCCGACACGCCATAGACCAGATCGACTTCATCGAACAGGCGCATGGCTTTGCCATTGTTGACGAAGCGGTTGCGCGCAAACTCTTCCAGCACGCCATATCCCAAAGCCGCAGAACGTGCGCCGCCACCGGAAAACATCATCACCATGAAGATGCGCCCCTCACCCGGGTCGAGATTTGCGGAAGCAACGCTGTAGCCGCGATCCGTTTGCTGCAACGGCAGGGGATCGTTGACGCGGTAATGCACCAGACTGCAACCGCTGACTGCCAGCCCGATGCATGCGATAAACAGGGCATGCCAGAAGCGAGAAAGAGATTGCATGTCGTGATCCGTCAAAGAATTCAGTAATTTCAGGAAATGATGCTGGGCAAGGGGCGCATTATATCCAGCCATCATTCTGCGCGGAAACACATCTGGCCGTAACAACCCGTTACACATTTCGCGCATGTCATCGTCAACGTTTTCCTTTGACCTCTCGTTATTGGCAGTACGAGTTGCAAACAATTCGTACAACTATCAACTTTCAAAGAGAGAGCACACAATGAACAAACTGATCGCTACCCTGGTTGCTTCCCTGTTCGCTTCTGCTGCGTTCGCGCAAGCACCTGCTACTCCAGCCACGCCTGCAACCCCGGCATCGCCCGCCGTCGTCAAAGCGGAAGCGAAGGCTGACAAGAAAGTGACCAAGGCAGAACACAAGGAAGCTAAGGTTGAAGCAAAGGCTAATGCCGATGTCGCCAAGGCAGATGCAAAAGCCGAAGCAGACAAAGCCAAGGCACATGCAAAAGCTTCGAAAGAAAAAGCCAAGGCACACGCTGATACCAAAGAGAAAAAAGCTGAAGCCAGCGCAGATGTGAAAGCATCGGTCGGCAAGTAAGCGGCAATCAAAAGACAGGCAATGCCTGTCTTTTTTTGTTTGATCAACGCATCGGTGCGATCATGCCTGCTCCGATGCGTCTCTTCGTTAACGCGATACAAGTCCATGGCCGGGAGTCGCCGCGACTTCTATTGCTCGTGCGCGAGCGAGCGGAATTGTCTTGCATAGCGATACCTGATCGATGGCAGCAGAGCGCCATCGCCCTCATGCGCTGACATACTCAGCTTTTTTTCTCAAGAAATGTTGTCGTGATTGGTGCCCGTGTTACGCATTCACTGTCAGCGGTACGATTGCTGATTCAACCTTCTGCAATATTCCGGTTTACAGTATCGGCCGGTACTCGACTGCGACAGTTCAACTTCTGTCATCCTGAATCGCGCCATCACGCGCGTTTTGCAAAGCCTCTACCAAATCATCAAAAGCCGACTGTTGTCGCGCACGATCAGCGGTTCGCAGAATGAAGGACGGGTGCCAGGTTGGCACGACCATGCAACTGCCTCGTCGTAAAATTGTTCCGGCCACCGCCTGCATGGTAATGCGCGGCGCATGCATGACCGATTTGAGTGCCGTACTGCCGAGCGTGACGATGACCACGGGATCGCATTCGGCAATTTCCTGTTCCAGCCACGTCATGCAGGCATCGATTTCCAGTTGTGCCGGCGTCTTGTGCAGACGTCGCTTGCCGCGTGGCTCCCATTTGAAATGCTTGACGGCGTTAGTCACATACACCGTCTCGCGCCCAATGCCAGCCTGCGCCAGCGCACGATCCAGCAACTGCCCTGCCGGCCCGACGAAAGGCAAGCCGGCCAAGTCTTCCTGATCGCCCGGCTGCTCACCCACCAGCATGATGCGCGCCTGTTTCGGCCCCACACCCGGCACCGCTTGCGTAGCGTGGCACCACAGATTGCAGCGTCGGCAACTTTCCAGTGCATGTGCCGCGGCACGTTGCGGTTGCGCCTCTTCAGCACGAATCTGCACCGCAACACCGCGTCGCGCCCCAACCGTTTCGGTTTGTGCGGTCCGCTGTGCCCCGGCAGCCGCATGGCTGATCAGCTCGGGAATCAGGCGCGCTTCCGGCATGTTCTTCCAATAGCGCACAGGCATATTCAGTTCCATCACCTGCGTGTTCAGGCGCGCAGGATTGAAGGTGCTACGGTAATAAGTCAGCCATAAACGCTCGCCGGCGTCATCGATATCGAGCGGCCCCTGTGCAGAAGGTGGCCCGAATTGCAAACGCTTGCCATCCCATGCCGCTGTCGCCTCGGGCGTGGCAATCAGCCAGCTTGCATACCCCATGCGCCGCGCGAAATGCGAGGCAGCCTGCGGCAGCACATCGTGCGCGGGCTCGAACCAGGCAACAAAACGCGGATCGCCAGCACCTTCCGGCCGTTCACGAAACCGCAGGAAGGCATGCATCTTGTGGATTTCGCGCCCGATTGTCTTGAGCAT
>NZ_CAJYMD010000022.1 GCF_913776015.1 uncultured Oxalicibacterium sp.
CGGTGACCAAGGGCAGCAGTTGCTTGGGCAGGACCGCACGCGACATCGGCCACAGCCGTGTGCCCGATCCACCTGACAATATTACGGGGTAGAGTTTCATCATTCTGGCTCTTTCACTCTTTTGTTAGCGGCACGAACCGCTATCGTATTTCAATTATTTTTGCTACACGTTCGATGCTTTGCAAACAGCGTTCAGACATAACGTTGGCGATGTCGATAGCAAAGTACAAAGAACTTCACGACATCGACCGTATAACGCCGCATCAGGCGACGCGGCTCAAGCGCCAATCTATACAGCCATTCCAGCTTCATGCCCTGTACCCACTTGGGTGCACGCGATTTTTCACCGGCCCAGAAATCGAACAGCGCACCAACGCCCATTAATACCGGCGCACTGAGCACATCACGATGATCAAGAATCCAGCGTTCCTGCTTCGGATTACCGAGCGCCACCAGCACAATATCGGGCTGCGCCTGATTGATGCGCGCAATCAATGCGGCATCGTACAGATCGCCATAGCCGTTGCATGTTCCCGCAACCTGCTGGCCGAGACGCGAGCGTACATGCTCTTCCGCCTTCGCCAATGCACGCGGCGTGCCACCTAGCAGAAAGATACGCAATGGACGTTCCGCCTGCCCCAACAAATAAGGTGTGAAATCGGTGCCGTTGAGGTTTTCTGCAAACTGCTGACCATTCACCAGACGCGATGCAAGGTTGAGGCCGATACCATCGTTGACAATGACGACTGACTCATCTTGCATACGCGGCAGTAGCGATCGACATTGCACGACGAAATTGGTATTCGCAAAGAACAACGAAACCTTTTCACCGGACTGAATTACGCCCAGCAAGCCCGACGCCAACATCTGGCGCGTAAGTACACGGACAGGAAAATCGGCGATGGGCAAGATGGATGGCACACTCATGACAAGCCTCGCTGCATGCTCAACGACGACCGATCGCGAAGTACTCGATGCCGCGCTGCTTCACCTGACGCACGTTATACAGATTGCGACCGTCGAAAATGGCTGGCGTCTTGAGCGATGCCTTGATGGCGTCGAAGTTCGGATTACGGAATTCCTTCCATTCCGTAACGATCACCAGCGCGTCGGCATCCTTGAGTGCATCGGATGCAGTGCGTGCAAAGGTGAGTTGCGGATGGTCGCCAAAAATGCGCCTGGCCTCCTCCATCGCCACAGGATCGTATGCACTCACGGTAGCGCCCAGTTCGCACAGTCCTTCGATCAAAACGCGGCTGGAAGCGGCGCGCATATCGTCTGTATTCGGTTTGAACGCCAATCCCCAAACGGCAAAATGCTTGCCTTTGAGATCGCTGCCAAAGCGCTTTGTAATCTTGTTCAACAGAACGCGTTTCTGTGCATCGTTGGCATCTTCCACTGCGGTCAGCACCTTCAGGTCGAGGCCGTTCTCTCCCGCAGTGCGCACCAGCGCCTGTACATCTTTCGGGAAACACGAACCGCCATAGCCACAACCCGCGTACAGGAAGTCGTAACCGATGCGCGTATCGGAACCGATGCCACGACGCACTTCTTCAATATCCGCACCGACCAGATCGGCCAGATTCGCCAGTTCGTTCATGAACGAGATACGCGTTGCCAGCATGGAGTTGGCTGCGTATTTGGTCAGCTCAGCCGACTTCACATCCATCACCATGATGCGATCATGGTTACGCGTGAACTGTGCATACAGATCGCGCAGGATAGCGATGGCGCGCTGATCGTCGGCACCGATGATAATGCGGTCGGGGCGCATGAAGTCATTGACGGCCATGCCTTCCTTGAGGAATTCAGGATTGGATACGACCGAAAACTCGAGATCCTTCTTGCGCGCATCCAGCTCTTCCTGAATCGCCACACGCACCTTGTCAGCCGTACCGACCGGCACCGTGGATTTGTCGACGATGACTTTGTACTCATTCATGTGACGGCCGATGTTGCGTGCCGATGCCAACACATATTGCAGATCAGCAGAACCGTCTTCGTCTGGTGGCGTCCCCACCGCGATGAATTGCACTTCGCCGAAATCCACACTTTCCTTGATGTCGGTTGTGAAATGCAGACGATTACCGGCAACGTTACGTTGCACCATTTCAAGCAAACCCGGCTCATGAATCGGGATATCGCCATTCTTGAGAATATCGATCTTGCGTTGATCAAGATCGAGGCAAAGCACTTCATTACCCATTTCTGCCAAGCAGGTGCCTGTAACAAGACCAACGTAACCGGTTCCGATGACTGTAATCTTCATTGCATTAACTTTCTAACAATTGAATTATTGATAACATTTCTAAGAGAGTTCGGGCACAGATTGGTTCCAGCCGTGCATTAATTTTTTACACAAGCTTCCGAGAAAATTTCTGCGCAAGCCCTGTCAAGCGGCGAGCGAATTCGCACGACTTGTAAAAGTATGCGGAAGACGTGTGTCCGGGAAATGACCGGGTTCCAACAGTCGATCGACCACCGCCGACCACGTCAGCGGCGTACGGAAGGTGACACGCGGCGCAGAGCATGCGGCGTCGATTGCCTGCTTGATGGAATCCGCATCGTCCGGCACATAACCGAAGCGTGAACGGTAATCACCGACAATGCCTTGCGGGCAAACCGCCGGCAAACCGAAGAAGTCATACTGCATGAGCTTGAGCGAGGTATCGGACAGATACGCCGGCAAGCCAGCCGCACGATATGGTGCCAGACCAATCGTTGCGTGCTTGATATACGGCAGCGTCTGCTTATGCGGCATTTCGTCGTAGACCTTCACATTGCTGCCATAACCTTCATGGCGCCCCGTACCGGAACCGATGATATGGAAGGTGATGTCGGGGAATAGCTTTGACGCAATCACGAAGAAGCCCGGATCGAACAACATCGACCCGACTGACACCGCATGCTGTCCTGCCCCGTATGGCGAAGGATCGGCGTGTTCGGCAATCGAGAAATCGAAACCCTGCGGCACGATATAACGGTTATCGGACAGCGGCATGCCATCCACCATGAAGCGCGATTTCAGGCACAGCGCATCCATCTGCGGCGCAATGCGATCGAAAGTTTGCTTGACGTAGGAAGCAACGTTGATCGTCTCCAGATCGTCCGATGCCACATACACGGTGCGTGCACGCGGATTGCGCTGACGCACGAGTTCGAAAAAGATTGGCGCAATCCCGCTCTCGAATACAACCACGTCGGCTTCGTCTATCCATTCCAGCAGCACCGGGCTGACATTACGTAAATAGCGACGAAACAGGAAAGCCTCCAGCCCTTGCAATGCCGGCTTGCGCATATTGAAGGGATGGATCAGCGTCTTCCACAGATAGCATTCGACACCATCGTGCATCTGGCGTTTGTTGGCCAGTTCGCCAATCGACTTGCGCGGATCGGATTTCATGTCCGACAGCAGACTGTACTGGCAGGAAAAGAAACGCGTCGTACCACGCTTGGCCAGTTCGGCCGTGATGAAATGCAGACCGGCCTTGCGACGGCTGCGGTAGTCATGGGCGGAAATCACGAGATAGTTCATGGGTACTTCCTTTCGGGCAGACGTTCAGGATGCAGCATTCATGACAAGGCCGAGCGCGGCCATCCCGTCAGTCTCGCGAACAGTTTGAGAACAAGAGTACGATACGAAAACGGCATCACGAAATACAGCACCAGTGCATAACAAATGGCACCAAGCGGAATCAGCGTTAGCAGTCTTACCAGCGGCGAGACCTGCGGCATGAAGGATGCGGCAAGCAGCACGCCGACGGCCATCGCCGTGGCGGCCACGACAGCAGGCAACAAGCCGCTCACATACTGTCGCCAACTCACCGAGATCAGCGTGATCGCACACCAGACGGAAACCGGGAACAGCAACAATGCACGCAATGAAAATGCCAGCGCCGTATAGATCAGACCGAAGCGCGTGAAGGCGACAAAGGCAGCGATATTAGTCACGGCATACAACAACGCCAGCCGCGTCTGCCATTGCGGCTTGTTGCGCACCAGCATGATGCTTTGGTTGTAATAGCCGATCGACGTCAGGAAACCGATGATGGTGATGATCTGCATCACCGGTACCGAAGGTAGCCACTTCTCGCCCAGGAGCACCAGCACGATATCGTGCGAAAGAATCGCCAAGCCTACAAACAACGGTGCCGTCGCCATTGCCGTCAATGCCGTCGAATGCAGATAGGTGCGACGCAACTCCTCTTCCTGATCCTGCAGGCGCGAGAATGCCGGTAGCGAAACACGCATCAGCGCGGTCGAGATCACGATATTGAGCGTATTCGTGATGCGCTTACCCGTCGCATAAAAGCCGGAAGCCGCTGCACCGAGATAGTAGGTGACGAAGAAGATGTCGCTGTTCTGATTGGCAAAGTTGGTCATCGCCGTAGCCGACACATGCTTGCTGTAGTGTGCAATTTCCAGAAAAGACGTTTTTGAAAAGGTGAAGGACGGCATCCACTTCGACAGCGACCACAGCAGAATGAACTCGGCAATCGAGGTAACGAGCTGCTGAGCGATCAGCGCTTCCACGCCGTATCCGTAATACGCCATGCCGATACCGACGGCACCACCAGCAACCACGGACAGGAAAGAGCGTATTGCCAGCGGCCGGAAATCCATTTGATGCGTGAGCCGCGCTTCGTGAATCCGCGCCAAGCCCATGAACAGAATCATCAGGCTGACGCCGCGCACCACTTGCGACAAGCCTTCGGCACCGGTCCACGTTTCCAGATATGGGCCCAGTACAAACAGTGCGATGAAAAATGGCAGCGACAAGCCGATGCACATCCAGAAGCCGGTGCTGTAATCGGCATCGCTCGGTTCCTTCTTGCGCACGAGTGCCGTGGCAATCGCATCGAAGGCGATCGACTTGAAACCCTGTACGATCAGGATGGCGGTTGCCAGCAAACCGAACAGCACCGGCGACAACATGCGCGCCAACACGATGAACACTAGCAAGGTAATCATCTGCCGCGCGAAATTGTCGATCAGCGACCACATGGTGCCGCGATAGATCGTCTTCCTAAAATTCGCCGGCTGCATCAGCGCCCCCATCCATCCCACAGATCGTAGGGAAAGGCATCCATCAGTCTGTGCGGATCGAACTGGGGCGGCGACATGCCACCCATTTCCAGCGCCTCGTCCACACTACGGGCCGCTTCAATTTCACCGCGTCCAGTTCCCATCACATAATCGTTGTACTTGAAAAGGTTTTCCTCTTCAGACAAGCGCAGGTAGCGTGCAGGAAGACCATAGGCTTCTGCAAGGATCAAGCCATGCAAAGAACTGGCAATCACCAGCTCACCCTTGAGGATATCGGCGATGCAGCGATTCCAGGTTGCCAACGGCGAGACGACATGGGCCAGATTCAGTTGCTGCACGATGTGCAGATCGTGCAGGTTCGGCACCACGACATAGCGATGCTGCGTGTCCACGACAAAGCGATTTGGAAACAAGGTTGGCGTCAGCAAGGCTGGATCGCCAAACACCGATGGCACCTCGATGCCGCGTTCCTGCAAGAACGCCTGCGTCAGTGGTCCGCGTACGGCACGCACATCGAGTGTGTTGAAACGATGGGCCTCCGCAGCGATCTTGCCATTCACGCCGGAACCCCAGACAACATTGCCATCATGCGCAAAATGCAGAATGGAACCGATTGCCAGCAAGGTACGAGACTGCGGCGTTTCCTCGTCGAGCAGATACTGACGATCCGCCAGCATCTTGGTGACGATGACACGGGAAAGATGATCGCCAAAGTTGTGGCGATTGCTCGATGGCTTCCAGTAGAACAGATCGACATGCGGGAAGGCATGGGCAACGGCCGCCTCGTCTTTGGCTCCGGTCAGGCGTTGCAGAAGATTTCCCAAACTCATAGCAACCCCAATCGATTGAAGGTGCGTGCCACGCTTTTCGTGACAGCCGAATCCGAGAAATGTGCTTGCGCCGTCTTCACATCGGCATCATCGAGCTCGAATCGATGCTGACGCATTTGCGCGATCATGTCGTGAAAATCTCGCGTCGCCAGCACCATGCGGTCGTTGACGTTCTCGCGGAACCAATGCACGAAGGCCGTTTCCATTGCAAACACCGGTATACCGAGTGAAATCGCGTAGACGATGCTGCCGCTAACGATCATGTCGTCTTCCGCGTGACAAATCAGCATGCCGTCAGAACGCATGATGAGGTCGCGCGCCAATGCGTCGGGAATGAACTCGGCCAGCAGCGTGACGTTGCTACAGGCATGTTGTTTGAGCAGATCGCGATAAGCTGGATCGGGGCAAGAGCCGCACACTACCACATGCAAATCTGGTGGCAGTATCTCCAGCAGGCGCTCGATCTTCTTGTAGGAAAGAAGACGGCCGAATACGACGAAGTAATGAGAAGGCAACGCCAGGCGATCGATTCCCGAATCGCCGTTTTCCACCTCATAGAGCGGATGCGGCACATATTGCCGCCAATCCTCGGCTAGGTGCCCGGAATGCACCCAGCACAGATCGAAGCAACGCTCGTACCGCGCAATGATACGGCTGGCCGTAGCGCGATGGGGACCAGTCGCATCATGCGGATACATGTTGTGGCGCACGAAAACCGTCTTGCGTGCCAGCAGTTTGTAGATACCGATACGCACGAATTCCTTGACGACACCCAGCGGACTAATACCGCCCGTGCGGCGGTTGATGAAACTATTATCCGACCAGTTCAGGATCAACACATCGAAGCGTGTGAAAGCAGCCTTGCCGAACAATTTCTTCAGCGGTGGCGCTTCGGCAATATCGCCGAACTGCGCCAGAATTTTCTTGAAGTTGTCGGTGTAGCGATTGCCGTCATTTGTGAACGGAAAGTAGGCAATGCGCAGTCTGGAACGTTGCGTCATGATCAGAAATGCTTTTTCAATACATCGGTTTGCGGCGCTTCGGTGCCGTTGCGCGGATGAATGCTCATCGGGTAGTTACCCCACCAGGGACCGCCTGCCCAATAGGTCCAGCCCCGCCAGACATTCTTGTCCGCCGTACCGGCAACCATCGCATCCAATGCAGACAGGCAAGCTTCACTGGATGGCGTGCCGAATTCGCCGAGGAAAAGCTTTTGCCGGTTCTCGGCAGCCCATGCCGTCACATTGGCAAAAATGCGTTGCAGACGATCAGGCTGGACGCAATCCGTCTTGGTACCGGCAAATCCCTCATCCGCATATTGGTGAACTTCCAGCCAGGTGCGTCCAAGCGGATCGCTGAAATTGGCGAATGCCTTGCCGTTCGATGTGCCACCCTGGTCCTTGGTCCATTCGTGCGCCCCACTCCAGCGGCCACCCGCAGCAAGGATGATGTTTTGTGCGCCGGCGGCACGCAATTCATTGACCGTGCGCTGTGCAATCGGCGCCCACTGCGCGATGCTGATCTTGGCGGGTTCATTCATGAGACCGAAGATGGTCTTGTCGGGTTGCGGAAACGCCACCGCCAATCGCTTCCACAGATCGATGAATGCAGCTTCGGGTACTTCAGCCGAGCCAATGGGTTGATTGCGATACGTCGCGTAGTTATGCACATCGAGAATCACACACATGCCCTTGTCATTGGCGCGTTGCACGGTGGTGCGCAAGGCATTGAGCTGTGCTGCATCGAGTTCGCCCTGCAATGTCGGCTGAATACGTTCCCAGCGAAACGGGACGCGAATGATGTTGCTGCCGATTTCCCTGGCGTGATCGATTTCCTTCTGCGACGGATAAACATAATCCTTGTTCATGACGCCGGGAATGCGGCCGCTATTGAATTCAGCGCCAGCAATATTGATGCCCTTCAGTTGCGCATCTTGCAGACATTGCGCAGAACTCACATGGGCTGCACCGATTAACAGTGCACCACATGCAACATATCGCAATAGGGCGATCGCGGCTTGTCGGGACGATCGGTGCGAAAGTCGTGAAGTCATGCGTATCCTTTCGATTGGATGTCAGGCTGCCGCGAGATCGCGGTAGAGTTCGACATAGCGGTCCGCAATATGGCGCCAACTGTATTGCTGTACGAAAGCTTGTGCCTCAGTGCGCCGCGCGGCATGCGCGTGATCGGCCGACACGACATCGGCCTGCTCATGCAAGGCGACGATACGCGCGGCCTGCACCTCGACAGCATGACGGTCGAGCAGAATGCCAAGCCCCGAACGCTCCACCAATTGGCGGAATGGCGGAATATCGCTCAGAATCGGCGTCAGACCGGCGCTCATGCCTTCGATCGGCGCGATGCCGAAACCTTCATGGCGCGACAGACAAATGTAGTAGGTAGCCTGCCCGATCAACTCGGCCAGCTTCTGCTGGTCGGGGCTTTCAACGAGCTGCACGCGATCACGCAAACCACGTTCGCGCAACAGGCGATCGAGTTCGGACTCGGTGTGATCGTATTCACGGCCGGCGATGATCAAACGCCATTCCGGGCGCATGGCAACGATGCGTTCGAACAGATCGATGGTTTCCAGCAATCCCTTGTTGACCGACCAGCGACCGAAATAGATCATGACTGGTACACGCATACGCGAACTGCGATTGGCAAACTTGTCCACGTTCACGCCGTTTTCGATCACCGACAGACGTTGATCGTCGACGATCTCGCTAAACAATTGACCATCGTTATTACTGGTACCGACGATGCGGTCGTACGCCAGTGAAGTACTGCGTGTGACGGTCTTGAAATAGACGCGCTTGAGTCGCGAGGCAAATTCGGTATGGAAGAATCCACCATGCGTGGAAGCGATCAACGGGCGCCGATGCAGCGGCTTGGTCAATGCCAGATAGTCGTAAAAGAAATCGACACCATGCACATGAATCACATCCGCATTGCGCACATGCTGCAGCACTTGCGGCGCGAGCGGATAGCGCGTCGAACCATAGAAAGGCAAACGTACGACAGGAATGCCATCGACCGTTTCACGCACCGGCAGGCGTACATCGGTATTGCGAAAGAGCCTGTCCAGCGTGACAATGACGGGGCGATGATCGTGCGCGACTTGCTGATGGTGCGCGATGTTCTGTACCACGTCCTCCATGCCCCCGATGGAAGGATGATATTGGCGCACCAGATGAACAACATTAATTGGCATAACGCATGCTCCGTGTCTGAACGAAGGAAGATGTACGCTCACCGTGCGGCGCTGATCGTGCCAGCGTTTCGCGCAGGGTCAGGCATCCCATCAGGAACCAGAGAATGCCGGCCGTCTTGAGCGCCATCATCGAAGTACCGCTGATCGACAGGATCAACGACATGTAGACCGCCACGTAGGCGCGAAAACGTGTGCCGGCATCATCACGCATGCGCAGCAGCCACAATGCTGCCCACGCAATCAACAGGAATGGCAAACCAAAGCGCGTCAACAGCACCGCATAGCCCATGTCGCCGTAACCGATGTCATAACCCTTGAGGCCGAATAACTCGGCTATGCCGAAGTTCATGAGCACGGTGCCAGTGACGCGCAAGCGGCCCAACATGTTGTCGGCGTAATAGTTGTTGAATACGAGTGCGATGCCGAGCAGCAGCAACACGCATGCCAGTGGTGCAAGAAGTGCCAGATAGTGCATGCGACCGATCATCACCACGCGCAGGACGACCAACACCGAGATCGTAACCAGACCATAGCGTGAGTCACACAGCGTGATCATGATCATCGCGCTGACCAGATAGAACAGCATCGTGCGCCATTCGGATTTTTCCTTCGCCAGCCCCCAGGCAGCGACGATGACGGCAAAGTTGCCGAAGGAGACGGGCTCCAGAAAAATCGAAGAAATACGGTGATTGCCGAGCAAGGCCGGCAAGATGGTGCGACCGATTCCCTCCGGCCGCATGCCATTCAAGGCCAGCGTGCTGTCCTTGGCCCAATTGGTCGAATTGGCCAAGCCACCTTGGCTGACGTAATACGAAAAGACATTGAAGATACGCGAGTAAAGATCGAGGAACAGCAATTCGAACAGACCGACAGCCAGCACGACTGCGATCATGATCTTCAGCAATCGATCTGCAAGCGCCACGTTGCCGGTGGTACGTCCCAGCCAGTAAAACAGGATCACGATCAAGACGTCACGGAATCCCTTGGCATCTAGCGAACCACGCAATAAGGCCAGAAAGAGCAGGTATGCCGAGACCATCGCCAGCACGGCAACAAACTCCAGACGCAAGCGACGCGCCATCACCACCAGACAACCCGCATACAAGGCAAACTCGGCAGCGCCGACAAAAGCGGTACGGATCGGCAGTAAATGCGTATGCACGAAGCACAACATCATTTGGTACAACGCCGCGCCAAACAGAATGGCAATCGTCAGCAAACGCAACATGGCCTCGTCACGTGCTGCAATGCCTGGTCCCGCAGGTTGTGTGAACGCATTCATGGCAGCCGCCCTCCACCCACGGAATGCGACTCCACAACATGACGAAGAGACAATATTCTAGAAAGCATGATGGCGGTGCGCGCGAATAAAGGCTATCAATCTTCGAGCAGGACCGAACCGATCACGTCGGCACCAAAGCGCCCGAACTGTTCGGCGGCAGCATTCAATTGCGCCACGCGCGTCTTGTTCTTGCGCGCAACGAGCAATACACCACCGACCTGTGCACCGACTGCCAGTGCATCGGCACCCGTTGAAAAGGCCGAAACTTCATACAGAATCACATCGAAGTCATGCTCGACATGCTGATTCACGCGTGCAAAAGCTGGGCGGCTCAGCAACTCCTGCGGATTTGGCGGAATCGTGCCTGCCGTCAGCAGCGACAGATCGATGAAGGGTTCGATCTTGTTGATGCTTTGCAAATCGGCTCGCTCGACCAGCACATCGGATAAACCATGTTTGCCCGTCAAATTGAAAATGCGCTGCTGCTGCGGATTGCGCAGATTGGCATCCACCAGCAGCGTCTTTTCACCCAGCTGGGAAAACACGATGGACAAATTGGCAGCCAGCAGGCTGACGCCGGCATCTTCCTCGACAGCGGCAATCACCAATGCCTTGCGACGATTAGCAAACCAGCGCAGCATCAACTGGCTGCGAATGCCACGCAGCATTTCGACTTGCGCACTGAACGGACGATAGGCTGCGACCAGATCGGTAGAAAAACCGCCCTGCCCCGGCCGCAGATACGGATAATCGAATTGATGCGCAAGCACCTGCTCAATATCGGATTCGGTAACGAGACCCAACGCTTGGGCAGCCTCACCGAAACGCATGCCTTTTTCCTTCTGCAGCTTGATGACTCGCTCGGCATCGCTCGGCGAAAGCTTGCCGAGATCCAGCAGAATGCTGCCGATGTTGGTATCCGGTTTGGCGACACCGGCATCGCGCACATTCGGGTCACGAAAGGCTGTGGGATTGAACAATTGATTCATCATGAATTCCTTTTCGTTGATCCGCTCAGGCACTCGGCAGTGAAGGACGCATGAAGCCGAGGCGTCCCGGTGGGCGACGGTCTTCGCGTAACACACCGAGCACGGGCACATTCAGGGCTTCGATCAGATCGCGGCTTGAACGTACACGGCGATCCATGATCTCTGCGATCAGCGCCAATCCCAGGCCCAGCATGCCGCCCATGAAGGTGGCGAGTACCAACAACAGCAAGGCATTTGGTCCGGTTGGAGACAGCGGTGCAACTGCTTCATTCAGCACAGCCACATCCGATTGCGTGGCGCGCGCTTCCAGGCTGGTTTGCGTATAACGATTCGCTGCAGCTTCATAAGCCCGTTGTGCGGTCTGCACTTCGTTGTTCAGCAGCTTCAGCTCGTCGCGCGCCTGATTGAGTTGCATCACCTTCTCGCGTTGGGCCGTCAGGGCTGTCTGAATTTCCGCTTCGCGCTGTTGCTGGATGCGTGCATTGCTCTTCACACTCGAAGAAGCCAAACCGATCTGCTGGTTAAGGCTGGCGCGCAGGTTGTCCACCTCCGCCTTGGCCGATTGATATTGCGGGTGGTTGACATTCAGGCGCGCCGCCACTTCGGCAAACTTGGCCTCGGCCGTTGCCAGATTCGCGCGCAAGCCTTGAATTACGCCATTGCTGATGACATCGGGCGATTCGCTGGCATTGCGCGTCGCGGCGCGCTCACGTGAAGTCGCCTCGATTGCCTGCCCTTGTGCTGCCACCAACTGGCTGGACAATTCATTCAGGCGCGCCGATTCCACATCCAGACGTTCGTCGGCATTGGTGATGTTGTGCTGCTGCTGGTACTGCGACAAACGACGTTGTGCAGTTTCGAAGTTGGTGCGCAAGGTCTTGATTTGCGCATCCAGATAGTCGGAAGCCTTTTGCGATGGATCGACCTTCAGTTCGATGGCGGCATTTTGGTATGCACGTGCAAAGGCGTTGGCCATGTTGGCAGCGAATTGCGCATCCGACGATTTATAGCTGATCGTGATCACGCCACTGTCGCGCGAAGGCTCGACATCGACACCGCCCGAGATCGTGGTAGCAATCCAGTCACGCAACGAACCGGCCTCGCCGCCAGTATCGGCAAAGTTGTCGCGCATGGCCTGACTTTCGGTCAGCTTCATTGCATCCACGACCTTCAACGCCACCGTCTTGCTTTTGATGATGTCGATCTGCGTGGCCATGTAGCCGGGCATCAGTTGCGATGGCAAGGCATTGCCGGTTACCGGATCGATACCCTTGTAGTTCAGCACCAGCGACGTGGTCGCCGTGTACGTCTTCGGCAGGATCAATACGACCAGCAATGCCAAGCCAACCACAACCGCCAGTGTGGTCAGGATGATGCGGCCGCGCGCGCGAAGAATCAGGAAGAATTGACTAATGTTCATATTGGACTCCCTTCAGGAATGCTCCAACCTCAGCTTCAGAAGAAGCTTTCCTTGACGTAGATGACGTCGTTCACCTGCACGCGATCCTCATGTTTGACTTCGAGAATGTGCATGACACCGTTTTCATCACGACGCTTGACGCGAACGCCCCGCTCCGTACCGCGGGGGCTCAATCCGCCACCCACTGACAGGGCTTGCAAGATGCTCATGCCAGGTTCCAAACGATACGATCCTGGTTTTTGCACTTCGCCGTAGATATAGAAGCGTGGCGCGCGGCTTACGTAGATCACATCACCGGGCAGCAGATCGGGATTACTACCATTTCCGTCGGCTTGCATGATGTCGGCCAGATTGATCTGTTCGCGCGTGGTCTTGCCATCGCGGGTACGTACCAGTGTGATGCGGTCATCAGCATCTTCATTGAGACCACCTGCCATCGCCAGAATATCGGTCAGGCTCCGTTTACCATCGACGGGAAAGCGACCGGGCTTGTTGACTTGCCCAAGAACCGACAACTGCTGGCTTTGCATTTGCGTCACGACCAGATTCACGTGCGGCTTGCGAATGAAGCCACCGCTTTCGAGCAGGCTTGCGATCTTCTTTTCGGCTTCCATCGGCGACATGCCGCCCACTTTCACTTCCCCGACCAGCGGGTAGGAGATCGTGCCTTGGTCGCTCACGCGCGTTTCTACCGATAGATCAGGGTTGCCATAGACATCGATCTTCAGCATGTCGCCGGCACCCAATTGGATGTCCTGCGCCTGAGCGATTGCACCAAATGCCAGCAGCGCCATTGCGCATAGAGAAACCATGATTTTTTTCATTGCAGTCATCCTTCGTTTCCGATTTCAGTTGATTCCGTTTTCAGTCTTCGTTTTTCAGTGATTTTTCAAGAGGTTTCGGCACGCGCTCAGTAGGCATTCTCACGCGCGATGGTCACCTTGATGGTACGCACGATGATCCACAGATCGAGCATCAGTGACCAGCGACGCAAATAATCAAGGTCGTACGCGATACGTGCTTCCATCTTGTCCAGTGTGTCGGTTTCGCCGCGGAAACCGTTGACCTGCGCCCAGCCGGTAATGCCGGGCTTGACCTTGTGACGCAGCATGTAGCCCTTGATCTGCTTGCGATACAGCTCGTTGTGCGCCACTGCATGTGGACGTGGCCCGACGATGCTCATGCGTCCCTGCAATACATTGATGAACTGCGGCAGCTCATCGAGCGAGCTGCGACGCAGGAAGCCGCCGATCGGCGTCAGACGGCTATCGTTTTTCTTGGCTTGCGTGACCTTGTCGCCATCTTCGGCGACAGTCATCGAGCGGAATTTATAGACAATGATTTCCTCACCATCCAATCCGTAGCGACGCTGGCGGAAAACGATCGGACCCGGCGACGTGATCTTCACCGCAATGGCAATACTCAGCATGATCGGCAACAGCATCAGCAAAATCAGCGACGTCAGCACAATATCCGTCACACGCTTCACTGCATTGTTAATACCTGTGAAGGGGGTCTCACAAATCGCCACCACCGGCAAACCGGCCACGCTATCGAAACGCGCCTGGATCAGGTCGAACACATAAAGATCGGGCAGGAAGTAGATCGAGGCAGTCGTATCCTGCAACTCGTTGAGCAGCTTGCGAATGCGCGGCTGCGCAGAAATCGGCTGACTGATGAATATGGTGCTGATGTTGTGGTTGCGCGCGTAGGCAGGCAGTTCATCCATCGTGCCGAGCACTGGTACATGACGCCCTTCCGGCTGACGCGACAGATCACGGTCGTCGAAAAATCCTTCCACCTGCATCAACAGCCCCGGATGTTCGGCGATGCGATCCGCCAACTTGAGCGCAACGTCATTGACACCAACAATCAATACCGAACGCGACTGCCCCGTCTTGTGCATGCTGTACGTAATGCGATGCACGGTCATTTGCCCGACCAGCAAGGACACCGGCGTGGCAACTAGCCAGATCACCAATGTCTGCATCGAGAATTGCGTGAACAATCCCGTCAATTGCCCTAGCAACAGCAACACTGCCATCACGATCATCCAGCCTGTCAACACGACGCGAATGAAATCCAGCAACCGCGCTTCGCGCAGCATATGGCTGTGATCGGTGAGGCTGAATACCGTCGCGCTCACGAAAAAGGTGATGATTGCCAACACGGCGTGATTGCCGGTGATCTCGTCTCGCGTAACCAGCGCGATCAGATACAGCATGGCAACGGTGATGCAAGGCTCAAGCAGGCGCATGCCCCAGTTACGGGCCGGCACTTCGTGCTGCGGCAGAATGGGTGGGCTTTTAGAATTCATAGCGGGTCGCAAGTTGTACTCCCTTGGTGCGGTAGGTCGTGGCACTGCTGACATTCGATCTGAGTTCCTGGTCGTATACGGCCAGACGGACATTGAGTTTGCGTAAAGGCAGATACGTCACGCCAATGATGTTCTTGCGATAGCGATCGCTGCGGTCAATGCGGTTGTAATCGCGATCTTCAGTCAGCGTCGTCGCATCCACCGTGATCTTGCCGGTTGCCTTCCAGACGGCACCGAGGCTTGCACCGGTGTTGCGCGAGTAGTTGGAGGTCAAATCATCCTGCGCCGGCAGTCCATTAGTCTGCTCGTCGCGCACGTTGCGCACACCAAGCTGTCGCCACGTTGCGGCCGTAAATGAGGTTTTTCCCGTCGCATCCCAATTCAACGCAAGACGACCATCGGGACCACTGAAATTGCGATTCGGATCAACGTCATAAGTACGACGTGCCCAACCACCGAGAAAATCGAGACCGGTCTTTCCCGTCAATTGCCATTTGAGATTGGCCTTGATTTCGTTTTGCGTGTAATCGCTGTTATCGCTGCCGAACTGGTTGGGATAACGCCCTTCCCCATGGCGCAATAAAAGACCCAGACGATTCTGGCTACGCGGCAGATAATCAAAAGTCAGATCGGTGGTATCGAGTTGCAGTCGCGCAGAAGGAATACCTTCATAAGAAACGTTATCGCGATTGAAGCCCGCACCTACGCGCCAAGAAGGGTGAAAGCGCCAGTTACCCGTGACGAAACTGCGGCGCTGCGTACGCACACTGCTAGGCAAGGGTTCGCCCGTTGCGCTGACATCTTCGAATGGCGCCAGATTCTCGACCAGACTGCTGCCAGCCGTGCCGGATAACTGATTACCGAGCACCCAGTTCCAATTGGCAAGCAAACGACGGCCATCGTTGTCTAGTTCAGAAAAGCGATCGTACTTCGTATCGTTGACGGATAGATCGGCAATGATGCGTTGACGACTGATTGGCTTGTCTATGCGTACCCCAACCGTCGTGCGCCGCCAGGTATCCGAAACCCGAACACCATTGTCTGGCTGACGCGAAATATTGTCGTCACGAAAAACGCCATAGCCAACATAGGGCGTGAAGGTATCGCTATTGTTGAGCTCTTGTTCGGAAGGGGCTGCGTGTACCAGACCTACACTGGCAACCGTTACGAATACTGTCGTCAGATGGCGCGCAAGCAAGGTCTTTCTAAAAAAGACGGATGCGTATGCGCCGGAGGCAGGTTCTGCAACGCGCGGATGGTCAGAAGTAAGCACAACCTCGTGCCTCGCGTTGCAGCCCTTATTGCCACCAATTAAACGATTTACTGAAACCATTGTTACCTCTACTCAATGCAACGATCACTCGCTGCGATTCGCAGATGTAGAGAGCCCCGGTCAAAATTTAGTTCAAAAATGACAATAAAATTATTGGCCGCCTACGTAGTTTCCGAAGTCAAAAATAGAAGAATCAAAGAAAGAAATGCGCGTCGACAAGAAGTCGATGATTGAGTGCGCATGATTGGTGCAATTGGCTTTGAAAAAGCTGCCAGCATTGCCCATACAAAAATTCCCGCTCAAGCTGCCAAGATTTTTACCAAGCGCTCAAGAAGAACGAGAAACATACTTTAGACACAAGGCTGCATGCCGCTTATGAAGAAACGCACTTTGTCGTCAGGCAATTTTCTTCAAGAAGTCACACGGACTTTACGCAAGATTAATGCCGACTTACGTGGCACCTCAACGCACCACGCATGATGAAATCCAGCCAAGCAAGAAGACAAAAATTCCTACACCAACAATAGTTCTTTTTCGGCATGTGCAAAAGCGAAAACCCCCGCGTACTTTCGTATACGGGGGTTTTCGTTACTACTGAATTTTGGTCGGAGTACTAGGATTCGAACCTAGGACCCTCTGCTCCCAAAGCAGATGCGCTACCGGGCTGCGCTACACTCCGAAGAAGAACAAGATCATATCTTACGATATGACTTTGGTCAACAAATAAAGTGCCCAGAAAACACTTTTCTTGTGCAATTTATTCCTGAGGAATCGTTGCCGCCAATTTTTTCGACATTTTCTCTGCTACATCGGCATCTTGCGCCTCAACCATTACGCGAATCAGTGGCTCGGTGCCCGATGCGCGAATCAGTACACGCCCAGAATCTCCCAATTCTTCTTCTACGACACGCTTCTCGGCATGCAGCGGTTGGTGATTTTTCCAGTCGAAATCGGCGGGCACGCGTACATTCACTAGGCTTTGCGGATACATCACAATATCAGCCGTCAATTCAGAAAGACTCTTGCCGCTGCGTTTGAGCGCGGAAAGAATCTGCAGCGCAGAGATAATGCCGTCACCTGTCGTGTGCTTGTCGAGGCACAGCATGTGCCCCGAACCTTCGCCACCGACTTCCCAGCCACGTTCCTGCAATGCTTCAAGAACATAACGATCACCGACATTGGCACGCACGAATCCGATGCCCATTTTCTTGAACGCCACTTCCAGCGCCATGTTGGTCATCAGCGTTCCAACCGCGCCATCAATAGGCCGCACCTGCATGCGATCGCGCACCATGATGTAGAGCAGTTCATCGCCGTTGAAAACGCGGCCCGCCGCATCCACCACGATCAAGCGATCAGCATCGCCGTCGAGCGCAATGCCGATGTTGGCCTGATGCGCTTTCACTGCTTCGACCAAGGCCGCAGGGGCGGTTGCGCCAACTTGGTCGTTGATATTGAAACCATTCGGCTTATTGCCAATGGCAATGACTTCCGCACCGAGTTCATGGAAGACATCCGGCGCGATGTGATAGGCAGCACCATGCGCACAATCTACGACGATTTTCGTACCGTGCAAATCCAGCTCGTTGGGGAAGGTGCTCTTGCAGAATTCAATATAGCGACCGCGCGCATCGTCAAGCCGCTTGGCACGACCAAGGCGGCTCGAATCGACACACGCCATCGGCTTGTCGAGCATGGCCTCGATTTCCAGTTCGACTGCATCCGGCAGCTTGTTGCCAGAAGCGGAGAAGAACTTGATGCCGTTGTCCTCGTAAGGATTATGCGAAGCAGAAATAACGACACCGGCTGCCAGACGCAGAGCGCGCGTGAGATAGGCAATCGCAGGCGTCGGCATCGGACCGGCCAGCATGACATCGACACCGGCCGCGGCGAAGCCGGCCTCCAGTGCCGCTTCAAGCATGTAACCCGAGATGCGCGTGTCCTTGCCAATCAGCACCGTAGGGCGCCCTGCCACCGCAGTCTGATTACGCGTCAGAATCACACCGGCAGCATAACCAAGCCGCATGACGAAGTCCGGAGTAATCGGCATATCGCCGACACGGCCACGAACTCCATCAGTACCAAAATATTTGCGCGCCATTTTTCTTTTCTTTCTTTTACTTTTTCAATAATTGGGTTGTTCAATGGACGGTGCCAAGGCTTCCCATACCTTCAGCGCATCCACCGTTTCGGCGACATCATGTACACGCACAATGCGCGCACCCTGCGCAGCCGCGGCAAGCGCCGCGCCGACACTACCCGCCATGCGTTGCTCGATCGGCTTGCCGGTCAACGTGCCGATCATCGTCTTGCGTGACACGCCAATCAACACCGGCAAATCCAGACGCTGCTGCAAGATGGCTGTTCCGCGAAACAGGGCAATATTGTGCTCCAGCGTTTTGCCGAAACCACAACCGGGATCGATACTGATGCGCTCGTCTGTAATACCGATCTGCCGTGCTTCTGTCACGCGTTCACTCAGAAAATCGCCAACCTCCCGCAGCACATCTTCGTAATGCGGACTCTGCTGCATGTTCTCCGGCGTCTTTTGCATATGCATGATGCACAACCCGCAGTCGGAGCCGGCTACTGCCTGCCATGCACCTTCACCGCGAAAACCGTTGATGTCGTTGATCATGTCGGCACCCGCCAGCAATGCCTCATGCATGACGGCCGGCTTGTAGGTATCGATTGATAAGGGAACTCCCAGATCGCGTAGTCCAAACACCAGCGGCATGACTCGATCCAGCTCTTCTTGCAGCGATAGCGGCTGCGAACCAGGCCGACTCGATTCACCACCGATGTCGATGATATCGACACCTGCAGCAATCATTTCATCCGCATGAGAAAGTGCCGCATCCAGTCCGATGAATCTGCCACCATCGGAAAACGAGTCGGGTGTGACATTCAGAATGCCCATGACCAGCGGACGACGGTCGGACTGAAGCGAAAAGCGGTAGCGACCGCATTGAAAAAAAGGAGACATGAAACGCAGAAATTGAAAGGACAACGATAGCCTGCAAACAAAAAGGGCAAGGATTTCTCCTCACCCTTTACCAACGCACTGACGATGGATCAATCAGGCTGGTGCCGTTGCATTCGGCTCGACATCGCTTGGCGGATTGGTCGGCGGATTTTTCACCGGCAAACCTGCCTTTGGTGGGCGTGGTTCGCGGCCTTCCATGATGTCATTGATCTGATCCGAATCGATGGTTTCCCAATCCAGCAAGGCTTTGGTCATCATCTCGACCTTGTCGCGATTTTCTTCCAGCAGCTTGCGTGCAAGGGTGTACTGCGTATCGAGGATGCTGCGGATTTCCAGATCGACCTTTTGCTGCGTCGCTTCCGAAACAACCTTGCCACCCATGCGGCCCATGTAATTATCCTGATCTGTATCTTCATAGACCATGGTGCCCAAGGTTTCCGACATGCCGTAACGCGTCACCATTGCACGTGCAAGTTTGGTTGCACGCTCGAAATCGTTCGAAGCACCGGTAGACATTTGATGCATGAAGATTTCTTCGGCGATACGACCGCCGAACAGAATCGAAATCTCTTCGAGCATCTTGTCCTTGTACATATTGATGCGGTCATGCTCAGGCAACTGCCAAGTGAGGCCCAATGCAAAGCCGCGCGGCATAATCGTTACCTTGTGAACAGGATCGGCCTTCGGCAGCAGCTTGGCAACGACAGCGTGACCCGATTCGTGATACGCCGTATTGCGACGCTCTTCCTCACGCATGACAGCCGACTTACGTTCCGGACCCATCACGATCTTGTCTTTTGCGTCTTCAAAATCCTGCATTTCGACTAGGCGCTTGTTGCGACGCGCAGCAAACAGCGCCGCTTCGTTGACCAGGTTAGCCAGATCGGCACCCGAGAAGCCAGGTGTACCACGCGCCAGGATATCGGCCTTGACGTCGCTGGAGATTGGCACCTTGCGCATGTGCACGTTGAGGATCTGTTCGCGACCACGAATATCCGGCAAGCCGACGATCACTTGACGGTCGAAACGACCTGGACGCAGCAGCGCTTTATCCAGCACATCGGCACGGTTGGTTGCCGCGATCACGATGACACCCGAGTTCGGTTCGAAACCGTCCATCTCGACCAGCATCTGGTTCAGCGTCTGTTCGCGTTCATCATTGCCGCCGCCCATGCCTGCACCACGATGACGACCAACTGCATCGATCTCGTCAATGAAGATGATACAAGGCGAATGCTTCTTGGCGTTTTCGAACATGTCACGCACGCGCGATGCGCCGACACCAACGAACATTTCAACAAAGTCAGAACCCGAGATCGTGAAGAAAGGCACCTTGGCTTCGCCAGCGATAGCGCGTGCCAGCAAGGTTTTACCGGTACCTGGAGGGCCAACCATCAGCACACCGCGTGGAATGCGTCCGCCAAGCTTCTGGAAGCGCGTCGGATCGCGCAGGAATTCGACGAGTTCGCCGACTTCTTCCTTGGCTTCGTCGCAACCGGCAACGTCAGCCAGCGTAACGGTATTCTGTGTTTCATCCAGCATGCGCGCCTTCGATTTACCAAAGGAAAACGCGCCGCCCTTGCCACCGCCCTGCATCTGACGCATGAAGAAAATCCAGACGCCGATCAGCAACAGCATCGGGAACCAGGAAATGAAAATCTGCGAGAGGAAGGATTGCTCTTCAGGCTGCTTGACGTCGAACTTGACGCCATTGTTGACCAAATCACCTACCAGACCGCGATCCAGATAAGTGATGGCCGACTTGATCTTCTTGCCATCCGTCGTAGTGGCGACGATCACGCGATCTTCGATGGTTGCTTCGCGAATGCGCTTGGCTTTGACTTCATCAAGGAAATCGGAATAGGCAACGGGCGTCGCCGAGCCGGCAGACGTGCGGCCATCGAACTGCTTGAAGACGGTGAAGAGAACCATCCCGATGACCACCCAGATTGCGGCCTTGGAAAACATGTTATTCACGGAGACTCCTTGGACGCAACGCGCCTTTTTCTAGAAATATAAGCTGATTCTACTCGTAAAATCCCAGCCTTGCAGTATCCGGTATTGGGGTAAATGCCACGGAAACAAGGGCTTAGTTCATCTCAAAGCGGATTTTTGAGCGTTTTACCGAGCAGGAAGACTTCGGAAGATTTATCGCGACTGGCTTTCGGCTTTTTCTGGGTAACGGTTTTGAATTCGGCACGGAATTTTTCCACCAGATAATTGTAGCCAGAGCCGTTGAAGCATTTGACCAACAGAGAGCCCGACGGCTTCATGTGATGTTGGGCAAAATCCACTGCCAAATCGATAATATCCTGCACACGGGCGGCATCGGCGACGGCAATGCCGGACAGATTGGGCGCCATGTCAGACAGGACGAGATCCACCTTGCGCCCTTCCAAAACCTGCTCCAATTGATCGAGAATTTCCTGCTCCCGGAAATCGCCAAGGATGAAATGCACATCGGCGACCGGCTCCATCGGCAGCATATCGAGACCAATGATGGTGCCGTTGATACCGCCGCAAGCAGCGCCAGCCAGCTTGTTGCGCACATACTGCGACCAGCTACCCGGCGTACACCCCAGGTCGACGATAATCTGCCCCGGCTTGATCAGCTTTTCATCTTCGTCGATTTCCTTGAGCTTGTAGACGGCGCGCGCACGATAACCTTCCTTCTGCGCCAGCTTCACATAAGGATCGTTGATATGGTCATGCAACCAGTTTTTGTTTAATTTCTTCTTTGCCATTCGCGTAGAATACGGGTTTTACAAATCCTGCGGGATCAATGATCGCCATTCAGAGCGAGGTGTTGTTCCCTGCCCCACCGGTTCCATCCATGTCCAAACTTACTCCGGCCGAGCGCAGCGCACTGCGCGCTGAAGCCCATGCCCTCAATCCCGTCGTGCTGATTGGCGAATCCGGCCTGACCACCAGCGTCATCAAGGAAATCGAGCACAGTCTCGATGCCCACGGCCTGATCAAGATTCGCGTATTTGGCGATGACCGCGAAGAGCGCGTGGCGATCTACGAAACCATTTGCCAGAAACTGGACGCGGCACCTGTCCAGCATATCGGCAAGTTACTGGTGATTTACCGCCCCAAGAAGGAAGCCGAAAAAGCCCGCAGCGAAACGCGCGGCAAGGGCATGCGCGAAGTGACCATCGTCAAGCCCAGCCCCAGCGGCACCAAGCGCCCGACCGTCACCAAGGTCATGGTCAAGGGAAATGAACGCGTTACCCAAGGCGGCTCGATCAAACGCGCCAAGCCGCGTCAAACCAGCAAGAAGAAATCCTCATTGGGCCGCTGATTGCTGCGTTGATTCGCAATCAATGCGGGTCAACGCAGCTTCAGAATCAGTGCCGCACCAAGCAAGCTCTGAATGACGTAAAAAACGGTTGAAATACCGTGCAACATGCCAAAACGCTGTTTGGCTTCGGCCAATTGCACGGCATCCTGCGTACTTGCCAGAATCTCGCGCAGCGAACCCATGAAGGGTTGCAGGCAAAAATAACCCAGCACCGTACAAGCCAGCATGGCCAGGATCAGATAACGCACCGCCTTGCTGGTCGGCAAATGCAAGCGACGCTCTGCGCCAGCCTGCAAAATCCAGATCGCTATTGCGCACCCCACCGACAGCCACGCCACAATACGAAACAGACTGCCTGCAATACTGCCCGCCAGGCTGCGATCAGCCAATGTCGAAAACAGCGTAGGCGCAACCATAAAGCCGATTGCCCATAGGGCACCGACCCACAGTACGCCCACCAGCAAGCGGCCGGACTGCCACATCAGATGTAGGAAACCTTCAGTACTTCATATTCGCGCAAACCGGCAGGCGCTTCGACGGCCACGACATCGCCCTCAAACTTGCCGATCATGGCGCGCGCAATCGGCGACGTCACCGAAACCTTGTTTTCCTTCAGATCGGCTTCATCAATGCCGACGATCTGGTAACGCACCTGATCACCGGTTTCGAGGTCTTCGAGTTCCACGGTGGAGGCAAACACGACACGGCCATCCGCATCCAGTGCTTTCGGATCGATGATCTGCGACGACCCCAGCTTGCCCTCGATGTCTGCAATACGGCCTTCGATGAAAGCCTGACGTTCCTTCGCTGCATCGTATTCCGCATTTTCGGAAAGATCACCTTGAGCACGCGCTTCGGCAATCGCATCGATCACCGCGGGACGATCCTTGGATTTCAAGCGGTGCAATTCTTCCTTGAGAAGATTGGCACCATGCAATGTGATAGGTGTACTCATGTTTTTTCGTTGATATAAGTTGAAAACCACAGAGGCCGCAGACTTCGCCGGAAAACCCGACGCCGTCTGTGACCTCTGTGGTTCGTTTCTAAACGTGTGGGCTTAGTGTAAGGTTTTATGCAAGCCTTGTAAATCGTAGACATGCAGCTCGTCGAGGTGCGCCATGCCCTCCACCGCAGCCTCTGCGCCCGCGATCGTGGTGTAGGTTGTCACACGTGCCGCCAACGCCGACGTGCGGATCGCACGCGAATCGACGATGGCACTGCGCTTCTCTTCCACCGTGTTGATGACCAGAGCAATTTCATTGTTCTTGATCATGTCAACGACATGCGGACGACCTTCGGCAACCTTGTTGACCGACTCGACCGGAATACCGGCTTCGGCAATCGCTGCTGCCGTTCCCTTGGTCGCGACGATGGAGAAACCGATATCGACCAGATCCTTGGCTACCTGCACGGCACGCGGCTTGTCGCTGGCTTTCACACTCAGGAACACCTTGCCTTCGCGTGGCAGCTTCACACCAGCGCCGAGCTGCGACTTGACGAAGGCTTCGCCAAACGTCTTGCCCACGCCCATGACTTCGCCGGTCGATTTCATTTCCGGGCCGAGAATCGTATCCACGCCCGGGAATTTCACGAACGGGAACACGGCTTCCTTGACGCTGAAGTATTCCGGTACGACTTCTGCCTTGATACCCTGGCTATCGAGCGACTGACCGACCATGCAGCGCGCTGCAATCTTGGCCAGTTGCAAACCGGTTGCCTTGGACACGTAAGGAACAGTACGCGATGCGCGTGGATTGACTTCCAGCACGAAGACGACATCTTGCAACTTGCCGTCAATCTCCTGCTGTTGAATCGCAAACTGTACGTTCATCAGACCAACCACATTCAGGCCCTTTGCCATTAACGCGGTCTGACGCTTGAGTTCGGCAATGGTTTCCTGTGACAACGAGTATGGCGGCAACGAGCAGGCCGAGTCACCCGAGTGCACGCCTGCCTGTTCGATGTGCTCCATGACACCGCCGATGAAGACACGTTCGCCATCGGACAGCGCATCGACGTCGCATTCGATGGCATCGTTGAGGAAGCGATCGAGCAAGACCGGCGAGTCATGCGACACCTTAACGGCTTCACGCATGTAACGCTCGAGATCGCGCTGTTCGTGCACAATTTCCATCGCGCGGCCACCCAACACATAGGACGGACGGACTACCAACGGATAACCAATTTCCTGCGCCAGACGCAATGCATCCTCTTCGGTGCGCGCCGTGCGGTTAGGCGGTTGACGCAAATTCAGATCGTGCAACAGCTTCTGGAAACGCTCGCGATCTTCCGCCGCATCGATCATGTCCGGCGAGGTACCAACGATCGGTACGCCATTGGCTTCGAGATCGAGTGCGAGTTTCAATGGTGTCTGACCGCCGTACTGCACGATCACACCATATGGTTTTTCCTTGTCGACGATTTCCAGCACGTCTTCCAATGTCAGCGGCTCGAAGTACAAACGATCGGAGGTGTCGTAGTCGGTCGACACGGTTTCCGGGTTGCAGTTGACCATGATGGTTTCGTAACCGTCATCGCGCATCGCCAGTGCCGCATGCACGCAGCAGTAATCGAATTCGATACCCTGACCGATACGGTTCGGGCCACCGCCCAGCACCATGATCTTTTTCTTGTCGGTCGGCTGCGATTCGCACTCTTCCTCATAGGTCGAGTACATGTAGGCGGTGTTCGTCGCGAACTCACCGGCGCAGGTATCGACGCGCTTGTAGACCGGGCGAATGTTCAGTGAACGACGCTTCTCGCGCACATCCTTGTCCGAAATTTTCAACAGCTTGGCGAGACGACGATCGGCAAAACCTTTTTGCTTGAGGCGCAGCAGGGTGTCCTTGTCGAGCGCGGCCAGCGTCTTGGTTTCCAGCCACAATTCCAGATCGACGATTTCCTTGATCTGCGCCAGGAACCATGGATCGATGTGCGTCAGGTTATGCACCTCTTCCAGCGAGAAGCCTTGCGCGAAGGCGTCGCCGACGTACCAGATACGTTCCGGACCTGGTTCGCCGAGCTCTTCCTCGATGGTTTCGCGGTCGGTGGTCTTTTCATTCATGCCATCCACGCCGACTTCCAGACCGCGCAAGGCTTTCTGGAACGACTCCTGGAAGGTACGGCCGATTGCCATGACTTCACCGACGGATTTCATCTGGGTCGTGAGGTGGCTGTCTGCCTGCGGGAATTTCTCGAACGCGAAACGTGGGATCTTAGTGACGACGTAATCGATCGATGGTTCGAACGATGCCGGCGTCGCGCCACCCGTGATTTCATTACGCAATTCATCGAGCGTGAAACCGACCGCCAGCTTGGCAGCGATCTTGGCGATCGGGAAACCGGTCGCTTTCGATGCCAGGGCTGACGAACGCGATACGCGTGGGTTCATTTCGATCACAATCATGCGGCCATCTGCCGGATTGATCGAGAATTGCACGTTCGAACCACCGGTATCGACACCGATTTCGCGCAATACCGCGATCGATGCGTTACGCATGATCTGGTATTCCTTGTCAGTCAGCGTTTGCGCTGGTGCGACCGTGATCGAGTCGCCGGTATGCACACCCATCGGGTCCAGATTTTCGATCGAGCATACGATGATGCAATTATCGGCGCGGTCGCGCACGACTTCCATCTCGAACTCTTTCCAGCCGATCAGCGATTCTTCGATCAGCAATTCGGAGGTCGGCGATGCTTCCAGACCACGTTTGCAAATCGCTTCGAATTCTTCGGCGTTGTAGGCAATACCGCCACCTGTACCACCCATCGTGAACGACGGACGAATGATGACCGGGAAACCGAGTTCTTTCTGTACAGCCCACGATTCTTCCATCGTGTGCGAAACACCTGAGCGCGCGGAGCCGAGACCGATCTTGGTCATAGCGTCCTTGAACTTGGAACGGTCTTCCGCCTTGTCGATGGCTTCCGGCGTGGCACCGATCAACTCGACATTGTACTTTTCGAGTACGCCGTTGCGCCACAGGTCCAGCGCGCAGTTCAGCGCGGTCTGACCACCCATGGTTGGGAGGATGGCGTCCGGTTTTTCCTTGGCGATGATACGTTCAACGGCTTGCCAGGTAATCGGTTCGATGTACGTCACATCCGCCGTTTCCGGATCGGTCATGATGGTCGCCGGATTGCTGTTGACCAGAATGACCTTGTAACCCTCTTCACGCAGCGCCTTGCAGGCCTGTGCGCCAGAGTAGTCGAATTCGCACGCCTGACCGATCACGATCGGGCCTGCGCCAATAATCAGAATGCTTTTAATGTCGCTGCGTTTAGGCATTTTTGTGTTTCTCCATCATCGCCACGAAGCGATCAAACAAAGGGGCGATGTCATGCGGGCCTGGCGAAGCTTCAGGATGTCCCTGGAAGCAGAAGGCCGGCTTGTCGGTACGTTCGAAACCTTGCAGGGAACCGTCGAACAGCGACACGTGCGTGACGCGGCAGTTGGCCGGCAAGGTAGCTAAGTCAACCGCAAAACCGTGGTTCTGCGACGTGATCAGCACTTTCTTGCTGTCGAGATCCTGCACCGGGTGATTGGCACCGTGGTGACCGAACTTCATTTTGAGTGTCTTGGCACCGGAAGCCAGCGCCATGATCTGGTGACCGAGGCAGATACCGAACGTTGGAATGCCGCGTTCGATCAGCTCTTTCGAGGCAGCGATCGCGTAGTCGCACGGTTGCGGATCGCCAGGACCGTTCGACAGGAAGATGCCATCGGGATTCAGCGCCAATGCATCGGCAGCAGTCGATTGCGCAGGCAGCACGGTGATCTTGCAGCCACGCTCGGCCAGCATGCGCAGAATGTTGAATTTCACACCATAGTCGAAAGCCACGACATGGTATTTCGGCGTGATCTGCTTGCCGTACCCCTTGCCAAGCTCCCACTCGGTTTCCGACCATTGATAGGACTGCTTGACCGACACGACCTTGGCCAGATCCAGACCGGACAAACCACGGAACGACTTGGCCAGTTCCAGCGCCTTTTCCGGCGTGGCATCGGCACCAGCCAGGATCGCGCCGTTTTGCGCACCTTTTTCACGCAGGATGCGCGTCAGTTTGCGCGTATCGATGCCGGCAATGCCGACCACGTTTTCCGACTTCAGATAATCGGACAACGATTGCGTGGAGCGAAAGTTGGAAATCTGGATCGGCAAATCCTTGATGATGAGGCCGGCAGCATGGATACGCGTGGATTCAACGTCTTCCTTGTTGATACCGGTGTTGCCGATATGCGGATAAGTAAGGGTAACGATCTGGCTGTTGTAGCTGGGGTCGGTCAGGATTTCCTGATAACCGGTCATGGACGTGTTGAACACGACTTCGCCGATGGTATGACCCGGCGCACCGATGGAAAAACCCTGGAAAATCGACCCGTCTGCTAGCGCTAGGATGGCCGGTACAGTTTGGCCGGAGAAGAATGGCGGCAAGGGGTAACTCCTGAGATGGTTACCGCCGTTGCGCGCGCCGATAGTCCCGCCGAAACCCGCGCGCCCTCCTTATTTGCGAGCGCGCCACATGCCGAAAAATGCGTCCGGAATGGGTGTCGTACAGGTCTTGTCGAGGCGATGGGAAGTGGGTATGCGCTACGGCGGAATAAAATTAGCTAAACCGGCGAATTATAGCGCAATTCACCCCCGACTGGCAACCGCAAAAGGTACCGTCGGAGGCAATCAAAACATGAACCGAAACTGCAGATCGGAATGCGGGATCAAACGCCGAGCGCCGTGATGCCCGCCTTTGCGATTTGCACGTCTTCATTCGACTTGACGCCCGACACGCCGACCGCGCCAACACATTGATCGTTCACGATGATCGGTACCCCGCCTTCGAGCATGCCTTCCAGCGTCGGCGCCGTCATGAACGAATAGCGGCCGTTATTGATGATGTCTTCGTAGACTTTCGATTCGCGACGACCCAGTGCGGCAGTACGGGCCTTTGCCGGCGCAATGTGCGACGAAATCGGTGCCGCACCATCCATGCGTTGCAGCCACAACAGGTGGCCGCCATCGTCCACGATCGCGATCGTGACATTCCATTTATTCAGCTTGGCTTCGGTTTCGGCGCCCGCTGCAATTTTCTTGATGTCGTCAAGCGTGAGGATGGTTTTGGTTTGCATGAATGCCTCCTTTAAAAAGAAGCTGGCATTGTACGACAGGCAATGCCAGCAAGATCATGATCAAGGCCGCTTTTGTTTTATCGCTTGCCCTTGTGTTTCAGCATAAGCTCCATCAGCGGCTGCCAGTCGACTGCCAAATGACTCAGGTGATCCAGATGTGCCGTCACCTGCCCTTCCTTGCCCTCGGCAATCCAGCGCAACAGCGTCGGCAAATCCACGGATGGCTCCGCTGGTGTAGCGGGTGCAAGGCTTGCCGTCACCATCGGCAACTGCAAGCCGCTCTCCAATAATTGCGTTTCCTGCGCCGCAATCACACCCGTCACGCCATGCTGCAAGCCAAGCCGCGCGCGTCGCACAGCAGCCTCGCGTAATTGCAGCAGCGAAGGCGACAAACCCAGCGACGATTCGCTTACCGACACTACGCCACAGCTCGCCACGAGGAACATTTCGCCATCACCATTCGGGTGCGCATGCACTATGGCACGGCAAACGCGTTCGGCAAAATTACGCGCCGAATCGAAATGGATGCTGCCAGTAGCAATGACGAATTCCGCTTCGTCGATCTGCGTCACACAATCGGACTGACGCACCGTGCGATACAGCAATTGCCCCACCGCCTGCACCAGACTGCGCGGCGGCCCCATCGGATACCCTTCCAGACCGGCATGTTTGAGACCCAGGCAAATATGCAGCACGACGAAGTTGCGACGCTGCCGTGTCGCGCTGGCGTGCATGGCGCCAGCCTGTTCCTCCCAAACGGACAAGGTGGGCAGCGCGACATCTTCAGGACTATCCGGCTGACGCATCAGGAATTGCAAGCCACGCTCGAATTCGTTTTGCGTACTGGTCAATTTGGCAAGAATATCCAGCCGAGACAGCAGCTGCGCGGTACCAATGCCCTTGGTAATGAGATCGGTTGCACCGGCTGCCTTGGCACGCTCACGCTCGGCTTGGTCGTCATTTCCAGACACCACGACCACCGGGATGGTACGAATTCTGCTTATCTTGGAAGAGCGGATTCGTTGCAGCAAGCCATAGCCATCGAGTTTCGGCATGGTCAGGTCGGAAATCACGACACGTATGCCCGGATCCAGCAAGAGTGCCTCCCATGCCTGCTCGCCATCGAGTGCTTCACGAAAGTCGAACATACCTTCAATATGCTTGATCAACGTGGCACGTACGATGCGGGAATCATCGGCGATCAGAATGCGGGGTTTTAGTGCGGGGGGATGAGCAGGATCGGAATACATAGACAGCCTTTTTTGATTTGTCAGAGCATACCGTCAGTGAATAACTTTTGACAGCACTTCCGGTTTCCCTTACATTCCTCCAGTCGCGAACGAACGAGAAGCGTATTTGATGGCATCTTTTCAACGAATTTTCCGTATCGGGCAGTTAGCACGCTTCGCAGTCATTTCTTCCATTCTCGCCGGCAGCATGGCAGTCGCCGGCTCCGCCTGGGGTGTGGATACGCCCCCGCTCAAGGAAGGCATCAAGCAAACATCGAAACTCGAAGACCTGACGCATCAGGCTTCCGAGTTGGCTTTGCACGCCATGGGCATGCTGGGTATCCGCTATAAATATGGTGGCAACTCGCCGGAAGAAGGTCTCGATTGCAGCGGCCTGATCAATGTCATTTTCAAGGAAGCCTGGGGCAAGGAACTGCCACGCACGTCGAAAGAACTGAGTCGTGAAGGCGAGCGCGTGGAAAAGACCGATCTGCAACCCGGCGATCTGGTGTTCTATAACACCCTGCGTCGCAGCTTCTCGCACGTCGGTATTTATCTGGGTGACCGCAAGTTCATCCACGCACCGTCGTCCGGCGGCCAGGTACGCATCGAGAGCATGGATCTCGACTACTGGAAAAAGCGCTTCAATGGTGCACGCCGCATCAGCGAACCGGAACCTCGCTAAATAGAAGAACTCAATAAAAAACCGCGCCGAAGCGCGGTTTTTTATTGGCCGGAACAATCTCACTGCTCACGCATGGCCTTGAGCTTGCGCTTGATCTCTGCCATCT
>NZ_CAJYMD010000023.1 GCF_913776015.1 uncultured Oxalicibacterium sp.
ATCGACCGACTTCACGCCAAAGATCGTATTGAAGACAATCGGATAGAACGCACCGAGAAACACCAGGAAGATCGCTGCATTGGGGCCGATGCCGAAAAAAATCATCGACAACGGCAACCATGCCGTCACCGGTACGGGCCGCAACAGTTGCAGTGTCGGATCAAGTAATTCGCGGATGATCTTGATGCGACCGATCAGCAGACCGAGCGGAATACCGACGCATGCGGCAGCGAAGAATCCGCCGTAGACCCGCGTAACCGACTTCCATAAATGCAGCCACAGGGTTTCGCTGAAGGCATCGTCATAGACACCGCCAAATGCGAAATCCCACAACATCCATCCGACCTCTTTCGGCGATGGAATCAGTTGTGTACCGGTGGCACGCACCGCGAGATCCCATGCCACTAGCAACAGTAGTGGCACGATCAACGGCGTGACAAAGCGCGCGGGATGCCACGCCTTGCCGGCCTTGCCCTCCTTCATCGTCAGTGCAGCCTGTTCCATGACGATTCCTTCCTTCAAACAATGATGCGGTTACCTGATTGATGCCTGCGTACGATCTACGTCTTATTCAAGCGCCTTACTTGATCTGCTTGACGAAGCTGGCATTGATGAAGGCATCGTAGTCAGGCAAGCGACGAATCTGCTTCTTGTCCAGCATTTGCGAGCCGTAGTACTTGGCACGCTTGGTCCAGTCATCGTCCAGCTTCCAGGTCAGTTCCACATTCGGCGCTGCCAGTTCGGCGGTCTTGGCCGGCAAGCCCAGTTTCTGCACCGACATATCGACAAACGCGGCACGATTGGCCATCACGTATTCCGTGGCCTGCTGATGAATCTTGAGGAAGACCTTGATCAGTTCGGGCTTGGTCTTGACCGTATCGGCATGCGTGGTCATGACCATGTTGACGGTACCGGTCGGCGTTGTATACGGATATTCGACGATCTTGCCGATGCCTTTGCCCACGCTGATTGACGGGCCGGGTTCGGCACCGACATAGGCATCGACGTCGCCACGTTCAAGTGCCGATGCCATCTCGCTGAACGACACGCGTACTGGCGTGATGTCCTTGACGGTCATACCTTCCTGTTTCAGTCGATCGAGAATCACGACTTCCTGCGTCGAACCCGGCAGGATGCCGACACGCTTGCCTTTCAAACCCTTGATCGAATCGATGCCGCTATCGGCACGCGCCACCACCGCCATGCCGCGATTGCACTGCGCCGCCACGATCACGACAGGCTCGCCAGCGGCTGCACCCAGCGTCGCCGCCGCCAAACCGTAGGTACCGAAATCGACCGACTTCGTCACCACCGCATTCTTGCCATCAGTCGGCGTTTCGAAGGGAATCACTTCGATCTTGTAGCCGGGCGGCGTGAATTTGTCGTAGAAGTATGGCGTGATGCCATGCATCAGCTTGAGCGTACCGACCTTGATGATCTGATCGGCGGCAAGCGCCGACGATATACCGCCAACGGCGAGCGAAGCGGCGATCATGGTGGCAACGAAATGTCTGCGAGTAGTCATGGCGAATTCCTTTCAGTGAAGCCGACGATTAGAGGAGCGATGCAATCACCCTCGTTCTTGAAGAACACCAACTTGTGTACAAGTTATGAGGGGTATCGCAAGGTCCGTGCCATGTCAGATTCCGGAAAGAATCGTCATATCAATTGCGGATTTGTCCCGATTTGTTGTGAACATCTCATCCAGGTGCAAGCACGCACCACGTGAGTGCGCGATATGTCGTGCAAAGAAAAAAGCCGCATCACTTTGCAGCGATGCGGCTTTGCAGGAAGCGGAAAGCAGCTACATGCGTTCGAAGATTCCGGCAGCCCCCATGCCTGTGCCGACGCACATCGTGACCATGCCGTACTTGAGATTATTGCGACGCAAGGCATGCACGACCGTTGCAGAACGGATCGCACCGGTTGCACCAAGCGGATGGCCGAGCGCGATGGCACCGCCCATCGGATTGACCTTGACGGGATCGAGATGCAAGTCTTGAATCACGGCCAGTGCTTGTGCCGCAAAAGCTTCGTTGAGTTCGATCCAGTCCATCTGATCTTGCGTGAGGCCGGCAGCCTTCAGTGCCGCCGGAATGGCTTCACGCGGACCGATGCCCATGATTTCCGGTGGCACGCCACGCACCGAGAAGGAAACAAAACGCGCTAATGGCGTGAGGTTGAACTGCTTGAGAATCTTTTCGCTGACCACGATCAGCGCACCTGCGCCGTCCGATGTCTGCGAACTATTGCCCGCCGTGACCGATCCCTTGGGTGAAAACACCGGTTTGAGTTTGCCCAAGACTTCCAGACTCGTGTCGGCACGTGCGCCTTCATCAAGCTTGACGATGCGCGTGGACAGATCGATCTCGCCACTTTTCAAATCCGGCGTCCGACCCACAATCTCCACTTCAGTCATTTCGTCATTAAAGTAGCCAGCCTGCTGCGCTGCCAGCGCCTTCAGGTGCGAATTCAGCGCAAACGTATCCTGTGCCTCGCGCGAGACTTTCCATTGCGTGGCAACTTTCTCGGCAGTCAGCCCCATGCCATAGGCCATGCCGATATTTTCATCCTTGAAGATCCCCATGTTCATCGACGGATGATGGCCCATCATCGGTACCATCGACATCGACTCGGCCCCCGCTGCGATGATCGCATCGGCCTCGCCGACGCGAATCCGGTCGGCCGCCATCGCCAGCGCCGTCAAGCCCGAAGCGCAATACCGATTGACCGTCACACCGCCTACCGTATTCGGCAATCCCGCCAACAGCACGCTCATGCGCGCCATGTTCAGACCCTGTTCGGCCTCGGGAAACGAACAGCCGACAATCGCATCCTCGATCACATCGGGATCAAGCGATGGCACCTGCGATAAGGCCGATTGCAGCACCCGCACCAGCAAATCGTCGGGCCGCGTATTGCGAAACATCCCACGTGGCGCCTTGCCAATCGGTGTACGCGTCGCGGCGACGATGTAGGCATCCTGAACTTGTTTACTCATCTCTTACTCCTGATAGGAATATGTTCTCGCCATGTCTCGATATTTAATTATTCAGACACAACAAACCGTTATGGAAGGGGCGAGAAAGCGTAGCGAGCGGATCAAGGTCGGCGCGAGAAGCGCAACCGTACTTGAGTACGGCGAGCATCACAGCGTCGAAATTAGTTCGCGCAGTAGCTTTATGGCCCTTAATTCCGCACGGGTTTGCCGGTTTGCATCATCCCCATGATCCGCTCTTGCGTCTTCGGATGATCAAGCAACTCCATGAACGCCTTGCGCTCACGATCCAGCAGCCATTGTTCATCGACCAGACTGCCAGCGTCGAGATCGCCACCGCTGACAATCTCCGCGATCATCATGCCCAGCTTGTAGTCATGCGCTGAGATGAAACCGCCATCACGCATATTGATCAGTTGCGCGCCAATCGTCGCAATGCCATAACGGCCGATCACCGGAATCAGCGTGCGGCGTGGTGCGCGGTACCCGGCTTCGTGCATGGCACGAACCTGTGTGCGCGCCACATGCAACAGTTCGTAGGGATTGAACACGATGATGTCGTCGCTCTTCAGATACCCCATGCTTTGCGCTTCGATGGCCGAACGCGAAACGGCAGCCGTCGCCGCATGCATGTAGGTCTGTTTCATGAACTGCAGGATATCGTTGCCCTTGGCAGCCTCGGCAGCGCGCCCTGTGATTTCCTTCAGTCCGCCACCGGCCGGGATCAAGCCCACGCCGACTTCGACCAGACCAATATATGACTCGACCGATGCGACACGTCGTGCCGCATGCATCAGCAATTCACAACCGCCGCCGAGCGCCAGCCCAGCCACCGCAGCGACCACCGGCACATTCGCATATTTGAGCGCCTGATGTGCCTGCTGCAACTTGACGACTTCCGGCTCGACGGCCTTGGTACCGCCCGACATGAACAGCGGCAGCATCGATTGCAGATCGGCACCGGCCGAGAACGCTCCGCCTTCGGCGGCATCGGCATGCCAGATCACCAGTCCCTGATAATTGGCTTCCGCTTCGGCGATGGCACGCTGGATACCCGCCGTCACACCGGGGCCGATGACATGCATCTTGGTCTTGAACGACAGCACCAATACGCCATCGTCCTGATGCCAGAGACGTACCGACTCGTCTTCGAAGACCGTGGTACCGGCCGCAGCGCCACCGATCGCATGATCGCCGAACACACCTGCGCGGAAAGCCTGCCTTGCATAGACCGGCAAACTCGAACGCGGAATCACCTTGCGTTGCGCAGGCGACCACGAACCATCCTCGACATGCACGCCATTGCGGCCATCGAATACCCATGCCGGCAAAGGCTCGCGGCTGAGCGCGTTGCCGGCTTCAATATCGTCCTTGATCCAGTTGGCAATTTGCGACCAGCCTGCCGCCTGCCAGATTTCGAACGGGCCCATGCTCCAGCCATAGCCCCAGCGCATGGCGAAATCGATTTCGCGCGCGTTGTCAGCGACCGTTTCCAGATGCACGGCGATGTAGTGGAACATGTCGCGGAAGATCGCCCACAGGAATTGCGCCTGCGGATTGCTTGAATCATGCAACGCCTTCATGCGCTTGGCCGGGTCTTTTTCCTTCAGCACGCGTGCGACGAAATCATCTGCCTTGGCACCGCTCGGTACGTAGTCTGCCGTCGAAGGATCGATCCGCAGAATATCCTTGCCGACTTTCTTGTAGAAACCCGCGCCGCTTTTCTGTCCGAACGCGCCGCCTTCGATCAGCTTGCCCACCAGCGCCGGCGTGCGGTACACGTCATAGAAGGGATCGTCCTGCAGCGTGTCCTGCATGGTCTTGATGACGTGCGACATCGTATCGAGGCCCACCACATCCGCGGTACGGAAAGTGCCCGATTTGGCACGGCCGAGTTTGCTGCCCGTCAGGTCATCGACCACATCGACGGTCAGACCAAATTTCTCGGCTTCGATGATGGTCGCCAGCATGCCGAAGATGCCAACACGATTGGCGATGAAGTTGGGCGTATCGAAGGCGCGTACCACGCCCTTGCCAAGCGTCGTCGTCAGGAAAGCTTCGAGCTGGTCGAGAATCTCGGCACGCGTATCCGCCGTTGGAATCAGCTCCACCAGATGCATGTAGCGTGGCGGATTGAAGAAGTGCACGCCACAGAAACGCGATTTCAAATCGGCGTCGAAACCCTGCAGCCCCTGCGACAATGCCGTGATCGACAAACCAGAGGTGTTGGTGGCGAAGATGGCGCGCGCATCGATGTACGGCGCGACTTTCTTGTACAGATCGTGCTTCCAGTCCATGCGCTCGGCAATCGCCTCGATGATCAGGTCGCACTCGCGCAAACGTTCCAGGTCGTCTTCGTAATTACCAACTTCGATCTGCGAAGCCAGTTCCGGCACGCCCAACGGCGCGGGATTGAGCTTGCGCAGATTCTCGATAGCGCGCAACACGACGCCATTCTTGTCGCCCTCTTTCGCCGGCAAATCGAACAGGATGACCGGGACTTTGGCGTTCACGCAATGCGCGGCAATCTGGGCGCCCATCACACCTGCGCCCAATACCGCGACTTTCCTCACAATGAAATTGCTCATGCAAGACCTTTCAAGACAAAGGGCAACCTGCCGTATTGTGTTTTTCCTTTAGTCGGTAGGCAACATCGTGTGCGACCGACCATGCGTTCGTGATCAGAACAGTTCGGCATCCAGCGCCATCAGGCTATCCGAACCGGCACGTGCCTGACGGATCAGCATTGCGGTTTCCGGCAGCAGGCGCGCAAAATAGAAACGCGCCGTCACCAGCTTGGCCTGGTAGAACTTCGGATCGTCATTCTGTTTTTCCAGCGCAATCTTGGCCATGCGGGCAAACAGATAGGCATAGATCAGATGGCCGACCACGCGCAGATACGGTACGGCAGCCGCACCGACTTCATCAGGATTGCGCATGGCTTTCATTCCGATTTCTGCCGTCAGCTTTTCCACCTTCGCAGCCAGATCGGCCAGTGGCGTAATGAATTCGGACAGTGATTCGTCGAGACCGTTGTCTTCGACATAACTGCGAATCTTTTCGCCGAGTTTGCGCAGCTTGACGCCGTTATCCAGCAGAATCTTGCGGCCCAGCAGATCGAGCGACTGAATCGTATTCGTGCCTTCGTAGATCATGTTGATGCGCGCATCGCGCACGTACTGCTCCATGCCCCACTCGGCAATGTAGCCGTGGCCGCCATAGACCTGCAGCGATTCGGACGTCGCAATCCAGCCGTTGTCAGTCAGAAATGCCTTGATGATCGGCGTCAGCAAGGCGACTTCATCGGCCGCCTCTGCGCGCACTTTTTCATCGGGATGGTTGAGTTCGCGATCGATCTGCAACGCGACATACGAACTGAAGGCGCGACCACCTTCGGCATAGGCTTTCGCCGTCAGCAGCATGCGACGCACATCGGGATGCACGATGATGGGATCGGCCGGCTTATCAGTCGCCTTGGGGCCGGTCAGGCTACGCATTTGCAGGCGATCCTTTGCGTAGACCACGGCGTTCTGATACGCCACCTCGGTCAGGCCCAGCGATTGCACGCCGACGCCGAGACGTGCCGCATTCATCATCACGAACATGGCATTGAGCCCCTTGTTCGGCTCGCCGATCAACCAGCCCCATGCGCCATCGAGATTCATCTGGCACGTCGCATTGCCGTGGATGCCCATTTTTTCTTCGAGCGCACCGCAAAAAATCGGATTGCGTTCACCCGGCGTGCCATCGGCATTCGGTAAAAACTTGGGGACGAGGAACAGCGAAATGCCATGCGTGCCTGCCGGGGCATCCGGCAATCTTGCCAGCACCAAATGCACGATATTGGGCACCATGTTGTGCTCGCCGGCGGAAATGAAAATCTTGCTGCCGGTGAGCTTGTAGGAACCATCAGCCTGCGGCTCGGCCTTGGTGCGCAGCAAGCCGAGATCGGTGCCGCAATGCGCTTCGGTCAGGCACATGGTTCCGGTCCACTCGCCGGAAACCAGCTTCGGCAGATACAGCGCCTTTTGCTCGTCTGTGCCATGCTTGTGCAGGCATTCGTACGCCCCGTGCGACAGCCCCGGATACATGGTCCATGCCTGATTGGCCGAATTGAGCATTTCAAGGAAGACCGTCTGCAACACGGTTGGCAAACCCTGGCCACCGAATTCGGGATCGGCCGACAAGGCAGGCCAGCCAGCAGCGACATATTGGTCGTAGGCTTCCTTGAAGCCCTTGGGTGGCGTTACTTCGTGTGTTGCCGTATCGAGCTTGCAGCCTTCGCGGTCGCCAACATGGTTGAGTGGAAACAGGATGTCGGAGGTGAACTTGGCACCTTCTTCAAGTACCTGATTGATGATCTCGGCATCAACCTCTGCATATTTCGGTAGTTGCTTGAGTTCATCGGAAACCTGCAGCAATTCATGCAGAACGAATTGCATGTCGCGCAAAGGTGCATTGTATTGACCCATGACTGCCTCCAGACTCTGATTTTTGTTGTTGCTGCAGTTTTAGCCGCGGTCTCGCCGCGACACTTGCTCCATTGTGCGTTCAATACTAACTGATCCATCCGTATTCGTGGGCGGACCCGGCATCATGTCGAAAGTTCTTTATTCGGTAGCGCGATCCAGCAAGCGCCGATCGCGTTTGGTGGGGCGGCCCTTGATCTCCACGCCCGGCTCGCGAAACAGGCGGCGGCGTTCTGCCTCGCGCTCGCGCGCTGCGATGCTTTCAGCCGTTTCTTCATACAGCAAACGTGCCTTCTCGGCCGGACCGCGTACTCCGGAAAGTGCACGCACCACCACTTCCCATTCGGTCGAACCGTTATCGACCTGCACGATCTCTCCCAAGCGCGCCACCCGTGCCGGCTTCACGCGCTCGCCCGCAATGCGGACCTTGCCACGTTCGACGGCATCCGTTGCCAGCGAACGCGTCTTGAAAAAGCGTGCCGCCCATAACCATTTGTCGATACGAAGCTGTTCCATCTTCGCTATTCCATCGTGCAAAAATCTTATTGTAACGAGGTGGAAAAACCCGCACCAAATAGCTTGGTGACGTGATCCGCACCGATCACGTGCATGACGCGCCCACGTCGTTCTGATGGCTTACGATAGCAGACGAGGTTTTGCATGCTGCGCCCCTACTCGGCAGATTTGCCCCACGTAATCACGCGCATCAAATTCTTGTAGATGAAATAGGCGACGCGATAGGCGATGCGCTTGTAACGCGGAATACTGTCAAAGTCCGCCATGCTCATCGGTACGCCTTCTGCGACGCCCTGCTCGATATGACGGCGCAAGTTGCAGGCGAACGTCGCATCGATCACCACCACATTCGCTTCCTGATTGACGAACAGGCTGAAGCCATCGACGTTGCTCGATCCCACAGTAGCCCAACTATCATCGACCACCGCTACCTTGCCGTGCAACTGCGTCTTGCGATATTCGACGATGCGCACACCGGCTTTCAGTAACCCCGGGTAAAACGAGCGTGCGATGACATCCTGAAAACGGTATTGCCCCGCGCCCAGCAACAAGGTCACTTGCACACCACGCTGCGCCGCTTGAATCAGGCCGTTACGCATCTTGCGCCCTGGTGCGAAATAAGGATTGGCCAGCATGGCCGAATGCCGCGCACTACCCAGCGCGTGCAGATAGGCATGCTGGATGGTGCGGCGATTACGCAGATTGTCGCGAATCACCAGCCCCGCAATCATCGGCTCACGGCCATGCGAACCGTGCTCGCGCCGCTGCTCCTTGAACGTCGCCCAGCGTGTACGCCAACTCAGACTGCCCAATTGCGCCCAGTGCACCGCCATTTCCCAGTGAATCGTCGCAACCAGTGGCCCGTGAATCCGCACGCCAAAATCCCAACGCGGAGCCGGCAGACTGATGTGCGCATCGTCGTCATCGTGCATGTCATCGACGATGTTCAAACCGCCCAGAAACGCCACCACGCGATCAACCACGCACAGCTTGCGATGCATGCGTGCAATGCCGCGCCGGAACCACGGGTTGAAACTGTAATGCGCAACGCCGAGCGCCTCGAAATCGCGCTGCAAGGCGTTGGCCTGCGTATTGCCGGTACCGACCCAGTCCGTAATCACATTGACGATCACGCCACGTGCTGCCGCGCGGCCGAGTGCGGCCTTGATGCGCTCCGCCGTGTCGTCTTCGGCAAAGATGTAAGTCTCGAAATAGATTTCGTTCTGGGCCGCGTCGAATGCCTCGATCAACGCGGGGAAATACTCCGCACCACAGTGCAGAAGCTGGATCGCGTTTTGATCGGTAAAGCTGACTTGGCGCATAGGCAGGAAAGATATCGCTGCAGGAAAGCCCTTGGCGGGTGTGCCGGCATTCTGGCACAAAGCCGCCGGCAGCAGCGAATGACCGGGATTTACTTGAGTGCCAACGAAGCGACGATGGGGGCGTGATCCGACAATTTTGCCCACATGCGTCCGTGCAGCACTTCAGCCGACTCCACCTTGAAACCGCGCACGTAGATGCGATCAAGTTGCAGGAAAGGCATGGCTGCAGGAAAGGTGCGCGCCGGCTGAATCTTGCTGCCTCGACCACTCAACTGGCGCAGGTAAGTGCCGAACCCGCGGCGCGACAGATTTTCGTCGAATACTTCGACCACACCCAGTCGTGCCCGCAACTCATCGCTGAGCTGATTGCTCCAGTCATTGAAGTCACCGGCGATGATGACCGGCGCATCGGGGGGCGCGGTCGATGTGACGGCATCGATCAGCGCTTCGTTCTGGCGCTTGCGGCTGCCGGCAAACAAGCCGAGGTGAATGACGTAGCAATGGACGTTGGCGTCCGGCGCCTGCAATACGCAATGCAGGATGCCACGCGACTCGTATTTATGGTCTGAAATATTGCGGTTGTTCGAGGAAAGGATGGGGTAACAACTCAGCAATGCGTTGCCATGATGACCGTGGTCATACACCGCATTCATGCCGTAGGCGCAGTGGTGGGAGTCACCAGCCAGGAAATCCTGCTGCGACAGCTCCGGCCAATCCGACGCATGCTTGAGCGCATGCAGATCGTGCCGCCCCTGCACTTCCTGCAGAAACAGTACGTCGGACTGCATGCTGTTGATCGCCTGCTTGAGCGCATGAATGCGCGGGCGGGCACCGAAGGAAGAAACACCTTTATGGATGTTATAGGTCGTGATGCGCAATTTCATGTTCGAGGTCATCCGGTTCGACTGCTTTTCGACACGGACACACGCATACTCGACACAGTGGTCCGCGCCATTTCCAGAGTTTCATCATGGCAAAGAATGCCAGGCGCTTCCGTTCGTTCGCTCACATCGCTGTTCAGTTGGTAGCCGGCAACGGTATTTTCAAGCCCCCGTCTGGCGATGTGCCGGCAATTGCAGGATGGCTTCGGCATTGGATGCCGAGAAACAACGATCGGCTGCCTCGCGATACGGCAGCCACACCATGTTCAGATGCTCACGCGGCGCCAGCCGCACCGGAGTGGCTCGCGGCACACGCAAGCCAAACACGTGCTCGGTATTGCGCGTCACACCCGGCGCATAGCGATGACGCCAAACGGGATAGATTTCGTAGACATTCGACAGGTGCCAGTCGCACAGGCAATCCGCTGCCACCATGTGCGCCGTGACCAGCGGACTGCCGGACGCAGCAACCACGATACCGGTTTCCTCCTGCACCTCGCGCACGGCCGTCTCGTGCAGCGACTCTTCCGGCGTATCCTTCGAACCGGTGACCGATTGCCAGAAGCCGGGACGATCGGCGCGTTCGAGCAACAGCACTTGCATGTCATCCGTATGGATGACGACGAGGACGGATTCGGGAATCTTGTAAATCTGCGTCATGGCGTGCGCGGGTATTGAAAGGAATTCGGAAGAAATTCAGACGAAAAAAAGGCGCGGATCAACCGCGCCTTTCGATTATGCCGCAAAATTGACTCAGGCCTTGATGGCTGGCTCGACGTTACGCAAACGGATATGCAATTCGCGCAATTGCTTCTCATCGACTTCCGACGGTGCTTGCGTCAGCAAGCATTGCGCACGCTGAGTTTTCGGGAACGCAATCACGTCGCGGATCGATTCGGCGCCCGTCATCATCGTCACGATACGATCGAGACCGAACGCGAGACCGCCGTGCGGTGGCGCGCCGTATTGGAGGGCATCCAACAGGAAGCCAAACTTGAGTTGTGCTTCTTCCGCATTGATCTTGAGCGCACGGAACACCTTGCTCTGCACCTCGGCACGGTGAATACGCACCGAACCGCCACCCAGTTCCCAGCCATTCAGGACCATGTCGTAAGCCTTGGCGATGCACTTGCCCGGATCGGATTCCATCATGTCTTCGTGACCATCCTTGGGTGCCGTGAACGGATGATGCACCGCCGTGTAACGCTGGTTTTCTTCGTCGAATTCGAACATCGGGAAATCGACGACCCACAGCGGACGCCAGGTATCTTCGAACAGACCGCTCTTCTTGCCGAATTCGCTGTGACCGATCTTCACGCGCAATGCACCGATCGCATCGTTGACGACTTTTGCCTTGTCGGCACCGAAGAAGATCAGATCGCCGTCTTCTGCGCCGGTCAGTTCGATGATCTTGGTCAACGCTGCATCGTGGATGTTCTTGACGATTGGCGATTGCAAGCCATCGCGACCCTTGGCCTTTTCATTGATCTTGATATAGGCCAGACCTTTCGCGCCGTAGATGGCGACGAACTGCGTGTAGGCATCGATCTCGGACCGCGGCATCGCACCGCCGCCAGGTACGCGCAACGCGACCACGCGGCCGTTTTCCATATTGGCTGCGGCAGAGAACACCTTGAAGTCGACATCTTTCATGACTTCGGTCAGTTCGGTGAAGGCCAGCTTGACGCGCATGTCCGGCTTGTCCGAACCGTAGAGACCCATCGCCGTCGCATAATCCATCACCGGGAATGGATCGGGCAACTCGACGTCTAGTACTTTCTTGAACACGAGGCGAATCATGCCTTCGAACATGTCGCGAATTTCCTGCTCGCTCATGAACGAGGTTTCGCAGTCGATCTGCGTGAATTCAGGCTGGCGATCGGCGCGCAAGTCTTCATCGCGGAAGCACTTGGTGATCTGATAGTAACGATCGAAGTTGGCGACCATCAGCAATTGCTTGAACAACTGCGGCGATTGCGGCAAGGCGAAGAAGTTACCGGCGTTAACACGCGATGGCACCAGATAATCGCGCGCACCTTCCGGCGTCGATTTGGTCAGCATCGGCGTTTCGATGTCGATGAAACCATTTTCGTCGAGGAACTTGCGTACTTCCATCGCGACGCGATAACGCAGGCGCAGATTGTTCTGCATCTGTGGACGGCGCAAATCGAGAACGCGATGCGTCAGGCGCGTGGTTTCCGACAGGTTGTCGTCATCGAGCTGGAACGGCGGCGTGACGGAAGCATTGAGCACTTCGACTTCATGCGCGAGCACTTCGATCTTGCCCGATTTCAAGTTAGCATTGGTCGTGCCTTCCGGACGATTGCGCACGAGGCCGGTAATGCGCAGGCAGAACTCGTTACGTACCGATTCTGCCGTCTTGAACACATCGGCACGATCCGGATCGCACACCACCTGCACCAGCCCTTCACGATCGCGCAGATCGATGAAGATCACGCCGCCGTGATCGCGGCGACGGTGCACCCAGCCGCACAGGCTGACGGTTTGATCGAGCAGAGCCTCGGTGGTGAGGCCGCAGTATTGGGTTCGCATGGACATGGTGTGTTTCCGGTTCTTGGTTTGGATCGGTCGCCAACTGCGCGACACTAAAAGGACATTCGATAAATTCTGCAGGCTCAGGACAACGATTCAGGCGCGGACTTTTTCGGATCGATGATGCGCGTCTTGTCATAGGTATCCGGTGTGACCACGCCCATCGACACGATGTATTTGAGCGCCTCATCCACCGACATGTCGAGCTCGATGACATCGGCGGTCGGCATCATCAGGAAGAAGCCCGAAGTCGGGTTCGGCGTCGTCGGCACATAGACGCTAACGTAATCGCCTTGCAGATGATTGCGCACATCGCCACCTGGCGTCCCCGTCAGGAAGGCAATCGTCCACGAACCCTGACGCGGGTACTGCACCAGCAGCGCCTTGCGGAAAGCATTGCCCGACGACGAGAACAGCGTATCCGACACCTGCTTGACGCTCGAATAGATAGTGTTGAAGATCGGGATGCGACGCAGCAATGCTTCCCACAGGGCCACAACCTTGTTACCGATGAAATTGCGCGTCGCCAGACCGGTCAGGAAGATCACGACCAGCGTCAGGATGGTGCCCAGCCCCGGAATAGAAAAGCCGAACAAGACTTGCGGCTGCCAGCGCGCCGGCAACAGCAGCAGCGACTGGTCCATGGTGCTGACGATCAGGTTCAGTACCCACAGCGTGATCGCAAGGGGAACCAGAATCAATAAACCGGTGATGAAGTATTTGCGCATGATGATTGCGAAGAAGGAATCAGGAACAGGACGAACACGATGGTGCGGTCGGCGCATCGCCACCGGCACTAGAAGCAGGTGCCGCAGCGGCCGCAGGCTTGCTACCCGAGGTCTTGAAATCGGTGGCGTACCAACCAGTGCCCTTCAGTTGAAAACCGGCTGCCGTCAATTGCTTCTGGAAGCTGCTCTTGCCACACGCGGGGCATTCGGTCAGCGCCGGATCGGACATTTTTTGCAAAACATCCTTGGCAAAATCGCATTCAACACAACGGTAGGCGTAGATCGGCATCGCACTTTTCCTGCAAAAATCGTACAAAACCCTGAATTATAAAGGTTTTGAGGCGAGATTTCGGGGGTTTTGAGGTGACTCGCACAGACATGCAACAGCCGGCAGGCAGTTCGCAATGAGATTGCCTCAGTGAAAAGATCGCAAAGGCGAAAGCACAGGCCAAAACCTGATCCGCCAATGCGACACGACGAATAGAAATCAACGAACGCGGATTTCGGTCCAGAGACGGTTGAGTGTGCGGCGCTGCTTGCTGTTCAGGTCCTTCAGCATTTCCAGCTTGGCGCTGGCTTCCGCATCCGGAAAGATGGCTGGATTTTTGGCAATTTCCGGATTGATGAAGGGAATTGCCGCCTTGTTTGGACTGCCGGAGCCGATCAGGTTACTGAGTTCTGCGCCATTCTTGCCATCGAGAACAAAATTGATGAACTGATGGGCCAGATCGGGACGCGGCGCATCCTTGGGAATGACGAGGCTGTCCAGCGACATGGCCGCGCCTTCCTTCGGCAAGGCATGACGGATGCGGAACTTGCGACCCGCCGCCTTGGCATCTTCATCGGCCTGATAAATGTCATTCGAATAACCATGCACCAGCCAGATGTCGCCCACGGTCAGCCCCTTGATGTAGCTCGTACCGTTGAATGCTGCCCAATACGGCTTGGCCTTCAGAATCACGTCCTTGGCTTCCTGCCATTTCTTTTCATCGGTGTCGTTGATCGAATAGCCGAGATATTTCATGGCCGCAGCCATCAACTCGTTGGCCGAGTCGAGCACGGTGACCTTGCCCTTGATCTTGGTGAGGATGGCGGGATCGAAAATCGCCGCCCAGCTATCGACCTTGATGCCAAGCTCCTTCATCTTTTGTTCGTTGTAGCCGAGCAAGGTGACGGTGTAGGCATACGGTACGGAATACTGGTTGCCCTTGTCGAAATCGGTATCGATCAATCGCGGATTGACGTTTTTCAGATTCGGCAGCAACTTCTTGTCGAGTGGCTGCAAGGCATTCTGGCGAATCAGCGATTGCAGCGCGTTTCCGGTCGGCACGATCAAATCGTAACCTTTGGCACCGGCCGCCAGCTTGGCCAGCATTTCTTCATTGTCGCCGTAGTAGCTCTGCACGATCTGGCACTTGCACGCCGCTTCGAAACGCTTGGCGGTCTCGTCGGCTAGATAATTGTTCCAGTTGTACAGATGCAGTTTGCCCTGCGCCTGTGCACCCGTCCCCAACATCAGAAAAGCGAGCAGGATGAACAGTTTTTTCATGGCGAATCCAGACAGGAAAACGTGATCAGGAACGGAAAGCGTTCGGCGACAGCTTGGACGCAATGATGATCAGGCATAGCGTCAAGCCCATCAGCAAGGTCGAAATCGCGTTGACTTCCGGCGTGACGGCAATCTTGATCATCGAATAGATCTGCAATGGCAGCGTCGTCGTGTTGGCGCCCGCCGTGAAGAAGGTGATGACAAAATCATCGATCGACAGGGTGAAAGCCATCAGTGCGCCAGCCATCACCCCCGGCATGATCAGCGGCAGCGTCACGCGACGAAACGCTTGCCACGGCGTGGCACCACAATCGCGCGCTGCCTCGGTCAGGCTTTCATCCATGCCGGAAAGCCGCGATTGCACGACGATGGCAACGAAGCCCATGCTGAAGGCAATGTGCGCCAGCGTGATCGACAGCATGCCCAAAGTGAGATTGAGCATGACGAAGAAAATCAGCAGCGACACGCCGACCAGAATCTCGGGAATCGCAATCGGCGTCAGCACCAGAATCTGCAAGGCGCGGATCTTGTAACGATGCAGCGCGAAACCGGCCATGGTGCCAAGCACAGTCGAGACCGCACTCGAAACCACTGCGATGATCAGCGAGTTGATCGCGGCCTGAATCATTTCCTGATTCTCGAACAGCTTGCGATACCAGTCGAAGGTAAAGCCTACCCACTCTGCATTCAGGCGTGAATCGTTGAACGAATACATCACCACGATCGCGAGTGGCAAATACAGAAACGCATACACAAGGACTGCACTGACGACCAGCAAGGTCGAATGACGTGGCGTTCTAGTCATGCGCTCTCCTGCGTGGTCGCGCCAGCAACGCTGCCAGACCGGCAACACCCAGTGCAACGATGGTCAGGATGATGGACAGCACACTACCGAACGGCCAATCGCGCGATTCGAGGAACTGCTGCTTGATGATGTTGCCGATCATGATGCCGTCGGTACCGCCGAGAATATCGGACACCGCAAAAATACCCAGCGCTGGAATGAAAACCAGCGCCGATCCCGCCACCACGCCGGGCAGCGACAACGGAAACGTCACGCGCCAGAAACGCTGCCACGCGTTAGCACCAAGGTCTTGTGCGGCATCGAGAAATGCCGGGTCATGCTTTTCGAGATTGGCATAAAGCGGCAACACCATGAAGGGCAGATGGACATAGACCAGCCCGATGATGACGGCAAAGGCGCTGTAGAGCAGCGTTACCGGCGCAAAGCCGAAGACATCGAGCACGGCATTGAGACCACGCGTGAAAACCGATTGCGGACCGAGAATGATCATCCAAGCATAAATGCGGATCAGGAAGTTGCTCCAGAACGGCAAGATCACCAGCAGCACCAGCAGATTGCGCCACTTCTTCGGGCTGCGTGCAATCAGCAAGGCAACCGGATAGGCCATGGCGATGCACACCAGGGTGGTGATCAATGCATACACCAGCGACTTCAGAAAAATCGAAAAGTAGATGCCGCTGGAGAAAAGTGCCTCGATGGTTTCAAGCGTCAGGTTCAGTTGCCCGGCACTATCGAATACCGGCGCAAGCCCGCCGAAATCACCCGGATAGCGAAATGCGGCAAACGCCATGATGAGCGTCGGCACGGCAAAGAACACCACCAGATACAGTAACGGCGGCCCGCTGATCAGCCAGCGCGCCAGCGAAGAACCGCGTACAGCGGATTTGAGGGCCGTATCAGCCATGAGCGGGCGCAGCGATGAAATGTCCGGCGTCGAAACGCCAAGCAACATCGACGGTATCGCCGACTTCGAAGAAGCGCGGGCGGCCGATGGCCGAATTGGCTAGCATGGTTTCAAGACGCACGCCACCATCGGTTTCGACGATGTAGACAGTCACGCCACCCATGTAGAGCAGCTCTCTGACTTGCCCGTCGAAGTGATTTTCCTCGGGCACACCACGCACGATTTCATCGCTGATACGCGTCTTCTCAGGACGCAAGGCGATCGTGCCCTTGGCACCGACGCGCGCATCCTGCACCGTCGCCGCCTTGACCGCACCCATGCCCGGCACATCCAGCCACATCATATTGCCGTCGATCTGCGTGATAGTGCCGTCAAAGAGATTGCAGGTACCGATGAAGTCGGCCACGAAGCGACTTTGCGGATAGTTATAGATGCGCGTCGGCTCGTCGAGCTGTTCGACCTTGCCTTTGTTCATGACGGCAATACGGTGCGACAGCGCCAGCGCTTCGGCCTGATCGTGCGTCACGTAGATGAAGGTGATGCCGACTTCCTTCTGCAGGTTGATGAGTTCGATCTGCATCTGTTCACGCAATTGCGCGTCGAGTGCCGACAACGGCTCATCAAGCAGCAACAGCTTGGGATGCGTGACCAGTGCGCGCGCAATCGACACGCGCTGGCGCTGACCACCCGACAATTCATGCGGATAGCGCGCACCGAAACCGGTCAGGCGCACATCTTCCAGCGCCTCATCCACCTTGCCCTTGATCGCGGACTTGGGCGTCTTTGCCATTTCGAGCGGAAACGCGATGTTCTGCGCCACTGTCATGTGCGGGAACAAGGCGTAATTCTGGAACACCGTGCGAACGGGGCGCTGTTCCGGCGCGACATTGGTCAGATCGACCCCATCGAGCAGAATCTGCCCTGCATCCGGCATGTCGAAACCGGCGATCATGCGCAGCAGCGTCGTCTTGCCACAGCCGGATGGACCAAGCAGAGTGAAGAACTCACCAGCCTCGATGCCGAGACTAATGTTATCGACTGCCGTGTAATCGCCGAAACGACGGCTGAGGTTACGAATTTCGAGAAGCGCCATCTTGTCCTGAGCAGACGTGCAAAGAATGGAATGGGAAACCCGGCCTGGCGGCCGGGCTTGAAAACCGGGCAATTGTAGCAAAGTCACGTCCAGACATTTGCGCCGATCTTGTGCGAATACCTGAGCGTTTCATCACACCAAGCGAAAACAATGCCCGACACGCTTCAGACAGATCAAAGCGGTAAGCGATCAGCCTGCAAACGTGAACAAGGCCAGCACCAGCATGCCGCCTGCCACCAGACCGCCACCGAAATAAATGCCGACGCCCAGCAGCAGGTTCGTACGCTTCTGCTCCTCCAGCAAGCGCTTGAGCAATTCCGCATTGTCAGCCTGCGGTTGTTCCGCGGCACGCAGCAAGGCCTGGTGTGCGAGGCGCGGCATCTGCGGCAGCAGTTTGCTGTAACGCGGTGCTTCGGTTTTCAGGTTTTCGATGAAGCCACGCCAGCCAAGCTGATCGTTCATCCAGCGTTCGAGATAGGGCTTTGCGGTTTTCCACAAATCCAGTTCGGGATCGAGTTGACGCCCCAAGCCTTCGACGTTGAGCAAGGTTTTCTGCAGCAGCACGAGTTGCGGCTGCACTTCGACGTTGAAACGGCGCGAGGTCTGGAACAACCGCAGCAACACCTGACCAAATGAAATCTCGGAAAGCGGACGATCAAAAATCGGTTCGCAACAAGCGCGCACGGCAGACTCCAACTCATCGACCCGTGTTTCCTTTGGCGCCCAACCCGACTCGATATGTGCTTCGGCCACGCGCTTGTAATCACGACGGAAGAAGGCCAGGAAGTTTTGCGCGAGGTAATCCTTGTCGAAATCGGTCAGCGTACCGACGATGCCGAAATCGAGCGCGATATAGCGACCAAACGTTTCCGGGTCGGTCGAGACCAGAATATTCCCCGGATGCATGTCGGCATGGAAGAAGCCATCGCGGAACACTTGCGTGAAGAAAATCTCGACACCATCGCGCGCCAGTTTCTTGAGATCGACACCAGCGGCGATAAGACGCTCGGTTTGCGAGATCGGAATGCCATTCATGCGCTCCATCGTGATGACCGAGGTGGAGCAAAAATCCCAGAACATCTCGGGCACCACGAGCAGATCGGAAGAAGCAAAGTTGCGGCGCAACTGGCTGCCGTTGGCGGCTTCACGCATCAAATCGAGTTCGTCGTGCAGATACTTGTCAAACTCGGCAACGACTTCCTTGGGCTTCAGGCGTTTGCCATCCGCCCACAGTCGTTCGATCATGTCGGCGACAATGTGCATGAGCGCCACGTCTTCATCGATCGAGCGCTTGATGCCGGGACGGAGTACCTTGACAGCGACATCGCGCCCATTTTTCAGCTTCGCAAAATGCACTTGCGCAATCGAGGCCGAGGCAACCGGCTCGCGTTCAAACTGTGCGAACAGTACATCGGGATGCGCGCCCAGCGATTTGACGACCTGCGCAATCGCCACGTCCGACGAGAACGGCGGTACACGATCCTGCAATCGCGCCAGCTCATCGGCAATATCCATCGGCATCAGATCGCGTCGCGTCGACAACACCTGGCCGAACTTGACGAAAATTGGTCCCAGTTCTTCGAGTGCCATGCGCAAGCGCACGCCGCGCGGCGCCGACAGGTCGCGCCAGAACCAGAAACGATCCAGCATGCGCACCTTGGGTGCAATGGCGAGGCTGGAAATGACAATCTCGTCGAGGCCGTAACGAATCGCCACGCGCAGGATCTTCAGAACCCGCATAAATTTCCACATCATGAATGGCCCTTGAGCTTTTCGATACGCTTGGCCAGACGCGCAACATCGTCGCGCAGCCGGGTCACGTCCTGGGTAAAGTCCGCGACAGCGCGCGGACGGACCAGAAGAGGATTCTCTTCCAGAAAATATTCAGCCACGTTTTCCGTGACGGATTGATGCAACGCCTGTACGCCACGCAATGCACCGTGCGCGCCCTGCACCACACGACGCGCGGCAATATCGCCAAGCAGGCGACTCAGATCGTCTTCTGCATCCCAGCGCAACGACTGGCTGACTTGCGAAATGACGTTGGCAAAATCCGCATCGCCTTCAATACGGACGTAGGAAAAGGCCCGTTCGCGGTTTTGCAGAATCAATGGCAGGTCCGACAATTGCACGCGAATCGTCACGCTGGCCGCATCCTCTGCATCCGTCATCTGTACCAGCCCGTCTTCGGCCACCTTCAGGCGCAAAGCCATTACGCCCGCGTCGAACACCGCGACCTTGCCGGCATGCGGCGCGAGGCGTGCGCGCGCCCATGCTTCCTGCGCAAGCAGATGATTGATGGCAGCGGAAGGAAGAATGGCAGGAGAGAAAGATGTCATGGCAAAAAAGAAGCCGCCGGTGACCATTCACAGGCGGCTTCAAGTTTAACAGTTTGCAGCGCAAAGCTGTCAGCGATCCCTCGTTCACCGAACGCAGATCGCTACGTATTTCATTCCGGCAGTTGCTGAATTCCTGCCAGCACCCAACCGCCATTGCCGTTGACCGGCTTCGACAGATTCCACGCTTCGGTGAAAGGCTGGGTCGGCGTATCTTGCGATTCGCGGATCAGGCCCGAGAATTTCACGCTGGCGATGTAATCGTTGCCGACCGTTTCCACGCCATAAAACTCGGCATTGAGTTGCACCACATCAGTATGGTTTTCGCTCGCGCCACGCTCGGTCAGTTGCATCTTCAGCTCGGCAAACATTTCAGGGGTCGTGAATTCACGGATGTCCTGTACATCAGCACGATCCCACGCTGCCTGCAGACGGATGAAGTAGGTTTTCGAATTGCGCAGGAACGATTCGACGTCGAAATCGGCCGGTACGCGATCATCTACTTCGGCTGCGACAGCAGCGCCACCGCCCAATGCCGCACCTTGCAAGGCGGCTGGTTGTGCCGATTGCGGCTGGTTGTAGCCATTCAGGCCGGAACCGATTTCAGGCGTGCTCGACTTGGCCGAATAGCCGTTCGCGAACGAAGGCTGTGCGCCGTTGTTGCCGCTGCGTGCCTTGATCATGCGGTAGATGAACATGGCGGCAAATGCGAACAGAGCAATCATGAGAATGGTGCTGATCATGCTTGCCAGTGCGCCACCGATACCGAAGTGTGACAGCAATGCGCCCAGACCGAGGCCGAGCAACGCGCCACCGAGAATGTTACGCATCATGCTTGGTTTGGCCGCAGCCGCACCGGCAGCACCTGCGCCAGCAGCAGCCGGGGCTGCAGCAGGACGTTGTGCACTATTCGCAGCAGACGACGACTGTTGAGCCGGCGCAGGACGCTGGAAACTTTGGGACTGTTTGCCGAACGAACCGCCACCGCCCATGCGCTTGGCTTGTACTTCGGTGGCGACAAAGGTCATCGAGCTGACCAGAACCGCCATTACCAACAGTAATTTTTTCATGCTGTCTCCTAGAGTTTAATGCCGGTGTGCAGTGCCGCCACGCCGGCTGTCAAATTGAAGTACCGGACTCTGTCGAGACCAGCCTCCTGCATCATTGCCTTCAGCGTCTCCTGATCGGGATGCATGCGGATCGATTCAGCCAGATAGCGGTAGCTTTCTGCATCGTTCGCCACACGCTTGCCCAACCACGGCAACACGGAAAACGAGTAAAGATCGTAGGGCTTTTTGAGTGGCTCCCAGACCTTCGAAAATTCCAATACCAGCAGTTTCCCGCCGGGTTTCAACACGCGCCGCATTTCTGCCAGCGCGACATCCTTGTGCGTCATGTTGCGCAAACCAAAAGCCACGCTGACGCGATCGAAGTAATTGTCGGGAAACGGCAATTTCTCCGCATCACACAAGGATGTGGGGGTGACCAGGCCTTTGTTCAACAGCCGATCGCGCCCCACGCGCAACATCGATTCATTGATGTCCGTCAACCAAACCTCACCAGTCGGCCCAGCCTGCTTGGCAAATGCCTTGGCCAGATCACCGGTACCACCGGCAATGTCGAGCACCCTGAAGCCGGGACGAATCCCTGCTTCGGCAATCGTGAACGCCTTCCACACCCGATGCAGTCCAGCCGACATGAAGTCGTTCATCACGTCGTACTTGGCCGCCACCGAATGGAACACTTCGGCGACCTTGTGAACCTTCTCTTCTTCTGCAACGGTTTGATAACCGAAATGGGTGGAATTTGTCATGACGTTTGCGCTCGGATGTGAATTATACAGATGTTAGAAAATCGTGAAATAAACGTTAGATTAATTTCCAAAATGGAAATATTCCAAAACAATTTAATGGCTGCTGCAACCGGTCGGGCCAGAGGTCATCATTGGCGCATCGCGACCGCTCTCACGCGTGAAGCCTGCGGCCTCCAAACGACGCAGATAATCCTCCCACATCAGCACCTGTTCCTTGCCCAGGCGATAGAGGTATTCCCACGAATAAATGCCGCTGTCATGGCCGTCATCGAAGATCGGTTTCAATCCGTAATTGCCAACCGGCTCGACGGCCGTGATGCCGACATGGCGCTTGCCGGTCTGCAAGGTCTCCTGCCCCGGACCATGACCGCGTACTTCAGCCGATGGCGAACAGACGCGCAGGAATTCGAAAGGCAGCGAAAACTCCTTGCCATCGTCAAAGGCGATTTCAAGCACGCGCGATTGCGTACGCACCTTGATATCGACAGGCAAGGGAGCAGCAGGATGGGAACTGGGGCCGGTCATGTTTCCTCTCTGTGTGGAAAGCAGGCATCACGATAGGATGCCTGACGGAGTAAGGGAATTATCCTTGGCACGCCGCGTGCCGCGCAACCGCCTCACGCAATGCAGGTAGCAAGGCACGTCGTTGAGCCAGCACATCCGCATCGGTCACGCGCGATGCGGTAGCCCAGATCGGCTGCGGAAAATGTGCATCGTCGGTATAGCGCGGAATCAGATGCCAATGCAGATGCGGCACCATGTTGCCGAGGCTGGCGAGATTGATCTTGTGCGGCTGCATGACTTCGCGCAACGCGGTTTCGACCTGACATACGGTACGCATCAGCAACGAACGCTGCGCAGGTTGCAGATCGGTCATTTCGGCCACATGGTCATGCCAGATCACGCGACAGAAACCCGGATAATGAGCATCGTCGATCAGCACCACGCGTAGGCTGTCGTTGCTGTACAAAACTTCACCGCCATGCTGCTCACACAATTCACAAGCAGCGGCCTTCAGATTTGCCGTCGTCATACCAGCACGCGCTCGATACCGCCGTTGTTGGCGCGCTCCACGTATTGCGGCAACCAGTCGCTACCCAGCAGATGTTTCGCCATCTCGACCACGATGTAATCGGCTGTCGTCGCCGAATCGTCGTTGTAACGCGACAAGCCTTGCAGGCAAGACGGGCAAGACGTCAGTATCTTCACGTCGCCATTGAAGCCATCGTCACGCAACTTGTCGGCACCCTTGCGCATTTCCTCTTCCTTGCGGAAGCGTACCTGGGTCGAGATGTCGGGGCGCGTCACAGCAAACGTGCCGGACTCGCCGCAGCAACGATCGTTCTTCTCGATCCTGGTGGCATCGACCGTTTCGATCAGCGCGTTCACCGTCTTCAGCGGGTCCTGCAACTTTATCGGCGTGTGGCAAGGGTCGTGATACATGTAGCGCGTACCGCTCACGCCTTCGAGCTTGACGCCCTTCTCCAACAGATATTCGTGGATGTCGATGATGCGGCAACCGGGGAAAATCTTCTCGAATTCATAGCCCTGCAACTGGTCGTAACAGGTGCCGCACGAGACGACCACGGTCTTGATATCCAGATAGTTGAGCGTATTGGCCATGCGGTGGAACAGCACGCGATTGTCGGTGATGATTTTTTCGGCCTTGTCGTAATCGCCGGACCCACGTTGCGGATAACCACAGCACAGATAGCCGGGCGGCAGCACAGTCTGCACGCCGACATGCCAGAGCATGGCTTGCGTGGCGAGGCCGACCTGCGAAAACAGGCGTTCCGAACCGCAACCGGGGAAATAGAACACCGCTTCGGTATCCATCGTCGTGGTTTGCGGATTGCGGATGATCGGCACGACCTTGTTGTCTTCGATATCCAGCAGCGCGCGTGCGGTCTTCTTCGGCAGGTTGCCCGGCATCTTCTTGTTGATGAAGTGGATCACCTGTTGCTTGACGGGCGGCTTGCCGATGGTTGGCTGCGGTGCGCGCGTCTGCTTTTTCGCTACTTTCTTGAACAGATCGTGACCGAAACGCTGCGCCTTGTAGCCCCAATCGATCATGACCTTGCGCGTGGCATTGATGGTCGATGGATCAGTCGCATTCAGGAAAAACATCGCCGCCGTCGTGCCCGGATTGAAGGTCTTTTTGTCCATCTTGCGCAGCAGGTTGCGCATGTTCATCGAGACATCGCCAAAGTCGATATCGACCGGGCATGGCGTCAGGCACTTGTGGCACACCGTGCAGTGGTCGGCCACGTCTTCGAACTCTTCCCAATGCTTGAGTGACACACCGCGGCGCGTCTGCTCTTCATAAAGGAAAGCCTCGACCAGCAGCGAGGTAGCGAGAATCTTGTTACGTGGCGAATACAGCAGATTCGCACGCGGCACGTGGGTCGAGCAAACCGGCTTGCATTTGCCGCAACGCAGGCAATCCTTGACGCTGTTGGCAATTGCGCCAATATCGCTCTGCTGCATGATCAGCGATTCATGCCCCATCAGCCCGAACGACGGCGTGTAGGCATTGCGCAGATCGGCACTAAGCTCGCCCATATCCATGAGCTTGCCCTTGTTGAAGCGGCCTTCGGGATCGATGCGACGTTTATACGAACGGAAATCCGCCAGCTCCGCATCGGTCAGGAATTCCAGCTTGGTGATGCCAATGCCGTGTTCACCCGAGATCACACCATCGAGCGAACGTGCGAGCTTCATGATGCGTGCCACGGCTTCATGCGCATCCTGCAGCATTTGATAGTGGTCGGAATTGACCGGGATATTCGTATGCACATTGCCGTCGCCTGCATGCATGTGCAAGGCAACGAAAACGCGACCACGCAGCACGCGCTTGTGAATCGCATTGACTTCGTCGAGGATCAGGCGGAACCATGCGCCGCTGAAAATCTGGCGCAATGGCGTACGTACTTCGAGCTTCCACGAAATGCGCACGGTGCGATCCTGCACCACGTCGAACACGGTCGCATCGGGCTGCGCAATCAGACGCTTGTCGAATGCTTCGCCCAGATTGTCGAACCCATGCGCAACCAGGGCATCCTTCGCTTCACGCAAGGGCGTATCGAGGTGCGTTAGCACATACGACCAGCGCGCATGCGTGGCATCGATCAGCGCTTCAGCCTGATGCACGCGATCTTCCAGCAACTCGGCCGCCGGAATATCATCGCCTTCGACATCGTCGCTCTTGCCCAGCGGCAGACTGCCCTTGGCAAAGAAGCCGCGCAATTCGGCCAGCAGTTGCAGCTTGTTCTTGATCGATAGCTCGACGTTGATGCGCTCGATACCGTCCGAATATTCGCCCATGCGATCGAGCGGAATCACGACGTCTTCGTTGATCTTGAAGGCATTGGTGTGTTTGGAGATCGCCGCCGTACGGGCGCGATCGAGCCAGAATTTCTTGCGTGCTTCAGGACTGACGGCAACGAACCCTTCACCGACACGCGTGTTGGCGAGACGGATCACTTCGGAAGCCGCCTGCGCTACGGCATTTTCATCGTCGCCGACGATATCGCCAAACAGCGCCATCTTCGGCAGGATGCCGCGCTTGGACTTGGTGGCGTAACCGACCGCACGCAGATAGCGCTCGTCCAGATGCTCAAGGCCTGCCAGAATCGCCCCGCCCTTCTTGGTTTCGGCATCGAGGAAATCCTTGATCTCGACGATCGACGGAATTGCATCGCGCGAATGACCGAAAAATTCGAGACAGACCGTGCGCGTGTGCTTGGGCATCTTGTGCAGAATCCAGCGCGCCGACGTGATTAGACCATCGCAGCCTTCCTTTTGCACGCCGGGCAAACCCGACAGGAATTTATCAGTAACGTCCTTGCCAAGACCTTCCTTGCGGAAGGTACGGCCTGCAATTTCGAGAATTTCCGTCTTGAACGGCGTGTTCTTCTTGCGGCTTTTCTCGCTCGGATGCGTCCATTCAAGGCGGAATTTCGCTACCGGCGCATCGTGAATCTTGCCGAGATTATGTTCAAGGCGGGTGACCTCTAGCCAGTCGCCATTCGGATCGACCATGCGCCAGCTCGCCAGATTGTCCAGTGCCGTGCCCCACAGTACGGCCTTCTTGCCGCCGGCGTTCATCGCAATATTGCCGCCGATGCACGAGGCTTCGGCAGAGGTCGGATCGACCGCAAACACGAAACCTGCTTTCTCCGCCGCATCCGCCACGCGTTTGGTGACAACGCCGGCACCCGAATAAATCGTCGCATAATCGCGATCGACACCCGGCAGACGCGTCATCTCGACTTCGCCAAGATAGATCAGCTTTTCGGTGTTGATGACGGCCGACATGGGCGTCAATGGAATGGCGCCGCCCGTGTAGCCAGTGCCACCGCCGCGCGGGATGATGGTCAGACCGAGTTCGATACATGCCTTGACCAGACCGGCCATTTCTTCTTCGCTGTCCGGCGTCAGCACGACGAACGGATATTCGACGCGCCAGTCAGTCGCATCGGTCACGTGCGACACGCGCGACAGGCCGTCGAACTTGATGTTGTCTTTATCAGTATAGCGACCCAGCACGCGTGTGGCGCGCTTGCGCAGATCCCAGGTATTGCGGAATTCTTCGCCGAAATCCGCCACCGCCTTGCAGGCGGCCTGCACCAGCGTTTCCACCGCTGCAGCACGACGTACAGCGTTCGGATCGTCCGCCGATTGCAGATCGCGCGCACGGCGCTTGTCCACTTCAGCCAGGCGATGGTTGAGCGCATCAATCAAATCCTGGCGACGCTTAGGGTTGTCCAGCATGTCGTCCTGCAAATATGGATTGCGGCGCACTACCCAGATATCACCCAGCACTTCGTACAGCATGCGCGCCGAGCGGCCAGTCTGGCGTTCAGCACGCAGTTCGGACAGCAATTCCCAGGCCGGCTCTCCGAGCAGGCGAATCACGATCTCGCGGTCGGAAAACGAGGTGTAGTTGTAGGGAATTTCACGCAGGCGCGTCGGCGTTGCGCCGCCGGGCAGATCGGCGAGAAGGGTCTGAACTTGGACTGGGGCGTTCATCAGAAAATCGCTTGCATTGACGCTAAAGGCGCATTCTAGCCGATTGGCCGTTTGCGCGTCCGTGCGCAGGCCCACGCGGCGTGGTGCAAAAACCGCGTTCACCGCGGCAAAAAAGACTTAAAACCAGCTTCCGACCCAATGCCAAAAGCCGTCCGGCACGTATAACAGCAGCCACGTCATGGTCAGGTAACGCAAAAACTTGCCGATTGCCATGTACATCACGCAAGGCCAGAACGGCAAACGCAGCCAGCCGGCTAACAGACAGAGGGGATCGCCAATGCCGGGCAGCCATGACAACAGCAGCGCTTTTGCGCCGAAACGCTCCAGCCAGTGAAACCAGCGCGTCTGTCGCTCCCTGGCGAAAAGTTGCTTGGCACCCAGCCCCATCCAGTAATTGACGAGGCCGCCAATGGTATTGCCAACCGTGGCCACCGCGATGATCGGCCAGAACATCGCCAGATTGGCCTTGACCGCCGCAAACACGGCAGGCTCGGAGCCAAGCGGCAACAGCGTCGCCGATATCAGGCTGATCAGAAAAACGGAAGTCAGGCCGACTTCCGGTGCTGCCAGTACTGCCAGCAACCACTGCACGCTGGATTCAAGCATGAAACACCACCATCCACATCACCATTTCGACTTCCATTACCAACTTCCATCGCAAGAACAAGTGAATCGCATCGGCGGATTTGCACGCAGATGCCCGAGATACCAGCCGACAAGACGGTCGGCGACACAACAAGTACCTGCCGCCCGGCAAAGCCGTCCATTATAATGAGCGGCTGCGCCGCAACGCATCTTCCTTGTGCAGGCGCCAAGCCAACCGAACATCATGACGACCGATTACCTGAAAAAAATTCTGACCGCCCGCGTCTATGACGTGGCCGTCGAATCCCCGCTCGATCTTGCCCCTACGCTGTCGAAACGCTATGGCAACAACATTTATTTCAAGCGCGAGGATATTCAGAGCGTTTTCAGCTTCAAGTTGCGCGGTGCGTACAACAAGATGGCGCATCTGCCGCCAGAAAAACTCAAGCGCGGCGTGATCTGCGCCTCGGCCGGCAACCACGCACAAGGCGTGGCACTGGCCGCTACCCGCCTCGGCTGCCGCGCCATGATCGTGATGCCGACTACCACGCCGCCAGTCAAGATCGATGCCGTCAAGGCGCGTGGCGGCGAAGTCGTGCTGTTCGGCGATTCGTATTCCGATGCCTACCAGCACGCGCTCGATCTGGAAAAGAAATACAAGCTGACCTTCGTGCATCCATTCGACGATCCGGACGTCATCGCCGGCCAAGGCACGATCGCGATGGAAATCCTGCGCCAGCATACCGGCCCGATCCATGCGATCTTCGTGGCGATTGGCGGCGGCGGCCTGATCTCGGGCATCGGCGCCTACGTCAAGGCCGTACGCCCCGAGATCAAGATCATCGGCGTGCAGACGACAGATTCGGATGCGATGGCGCGCAGCCTCAAGGCGGGTCGTCGCGTCACGCTGCCCGATGTCGGCCTGTTTTCGGACGGCACGGCAGTCAAGCTGGTGGGCGAGGAAACCTTCCGTCTTGCCAAGAAAGTGGTGGATGACATCATCATCGTCGATACGGATGCCGTATGCGCCGCGTTGAAAGACGTGTTTCAGGATACGCGCAGCATTCTGGAACCTGCCGGCGCGCTCGCCATTGCTGGTGCCAAAGCCTATCTCGAACGTGCCAAGGCCGAGAAGAAGCCACTCAAGAACGAAACACTGGTGGCGATCGCTTGCGGTGCCAACATGAACTTCGACCGTCTGCGCTTCGTGGCGGAACGTGCCGAAGTCGGCGAATCGCGCGAAGCCCTGTTCGCTATCACGATCCCCGAAGAGCGCGGCAGCTTCAAGCGTTTCTGCGAACTGATCGGCCCGCGCAACGTGACCGAATTCAACTACCGTATCAGCGGCGCAAAACAGGCGCATGTATTCGTCGGCCTGCAGATCAGCGATCGCGAAGAACCCACGCGCATCGCCAAGAATTTCGAGCGCCACGGTTTCAAGGCGCTGGACCTGACCCAGGATGAGCTGGCCAAAGGCCACATTCGCCATCTGGTTGGTGGCAAGAGCGAACTGGCAGAGAACGAACTGCTGTATCGCTTTGAATTCCCCGAACGTCCGGGCGCGCTGATGCGCTTCCTCGACAGCATGGCACCGAACTGGAATATCAGCCTGTTCCATTACCGCAATCAAGGTGGCGATGTGGGCCGCATCCTGGTCGGCCTGCAAGTGCCGAAGAAGGAAATGAAGGATTTCCGCGCCTTCCTTTCCAGCCTTGGCTATCGCAACTGGGACGAGAGCGAGAATCCCGTCTACAAGCTGTTCCTGTAGGAGAACACCATGAGCACGCCTTCCCCCGCTGGCGATTCGCCACTCGGCAAACCGACGACCTATCAGGCGCAGTACGATCCCTCGCTGCTTTTCCCGATTCCACGCCTGTACAAGCGCGAAGAAATCGGCCTGAGCGAAGGCACGCGCCTGCCGTTTTTCGGCATGGATATCTGGAATGCCTACGAAGTGTCGTGGCTCAACATGCGCGGCAAGCCGCAAGTAGCGTTGGCGCGAATCATGGTACCGGCCGATTCGCCCAACATTATTGAATCGAAGTCGTTCAAGCTGTATCTGAATTCGCTCAACCAGACGCGACTCGGCGGCACCGATGCCTTGCTGGAATTGCTCCGTGAAGATTTATCGAACGGCTTCGGGGCGCAAGTGCAGATTACGCTGACGCTGCCTGAGAATTTCGGTGCCATTCCCGTCGGGGAACTCGATGGCCTGCTGCTGGACCGGCTGGATATCGAAGTCGATGAATACGCGCCGAACCCCGCGCTGCTGCATGCAGACGAAAACGAAGCACCTGTGGAAGAAACGCTGGTATCGCATCTTCTGAAATCCAACTGCCTGGTCACCGGCCAACCAGACTGGGCTAGTGTGCAGATTCGCTATGTCGGCCCGCAAATCGCGCAGGAAGGCTTGCTCAAATACCTGATCGGTTTCCGCGAACACAACGAATTCCACGAGCAATGCGTCGAACGCATCTTCATGGACATCCTGCGCCAGTGCAAACCACACAAGCTGGCGGTCTACGCGCGCTATACCAGACGCGGCGGGCTGGATATCAATCCGTGGCGCAGCAACTTCAGTACCGGCAAACCACCATCGAACGCACGGAACGCACGGCAATAAGCGCGGTCACACGCTCTTGCACAACGGCAAATAACAACCGGATGTAAATTCTGCCTGCGTTGTGCAATTTATTGGCTAACATAGGCATGTCATTTGCCGTAGCCTGTGGCACCAGACGACCGGCCCATCAACCCTCAGTAAGGTATTTCGTGCAGATGATGCTGATGCAACAACAATCGCTGCATAAAACCGCCTTTGCGGACAATGCCTTCTATATAATCGCCGGCGCAAACCTTTTACTATCACTATGACTACCGCAAACAACAACGCTTCCGCCGATCCAGCATTCATGCAGGAAGTGGCCAAACTCATCGTTCACGCCCTGAACCTCGATATCGATCCTGCTTCCATTTCGCCCGACGACTCCCTGTACGGCGAAGGTCTTGGCCTCGATTCGATCGACATTCTTGAAGTCGCCCTGGTTGTGTCAAAAAATTACGGTATCCAGTTGCGCGCCGATCACGAAGACAACGAGAAGATTTTTGCCTCGCTGCGTTCGCTGTCGGACTACATCGCCGCCAACAAAACGCAGTAACCCGCTGCGCATGCACCAAGCAGAGCGACAGGAAACCGCTGAAGCGGCCTTGCCGGGGCCGCGTCTTCCACTGCTGCCCGATGCCGGGCCGGATCACGTCATCGCCTGGCGCGATGGGCGCAGTGTCACGACGGTACAGTTTCTGTGCGATGTGCAACGCCTCGTGCCGCTGCTGCCGGATGCCACGCATATCCTCAACGATTGCCATGACCGCTATCGTTTTCTGGTGTCGCTGTGCGCCATCATGGTTGCGGGCAAGATCAATCTGCTGCCATCCACGCGCACGCCGGAAACCATCCGGCAACTGCAAACCTTCGCACCCGATGCGCATTGCCTGACCGATCAGGCGACCTGCGCGATCGCGTTGCCGCAGACACCGTTTCCCTCTGCATTGCAATTTACCGAAGTCGCAGCAGATGCCGCTTTCGTCATCCCACAACTGGCTGAACAACAAGTGGTTGCCTACGTCTTCACTTCCGGCTCGACCGGGTTGCCGGTCGCGCATCGCAAGACCTGGGGTGCACTGGTACGCAACGTGCGCGCGGAAGCGCAACAGCTGGGCCTGCAAGCAGGCACGTCGTGCACCATCGTCGGCACCGTACCGCCACAGCACATGTACGGCTTCGAATCGACCGTCTTGATGCCGCTGGCGAACGGTTTTGCACTGGCGAGTTCGCCCTGGTTCTATCCGGCTGACATTTGCAACACCCTGCAACAGGTACCGGGACCGCATGTCCTGGTGACCACGCCGGTGCATCTGCGCCAGCTGGTCGGCATGCAAGCGGCCTTGCCGCAAGTGCGACTGATCGTTTCGGCCACCGCGCCGCTGGCGCCGCAACTCGCACAACAGTCGGAACAGGTATTCGGCGCGCCGCTGTCTGAAATCTACGGCAGTACCGAAACCGGCCAGATCGCGACGCGACGACCGACGGTATCGCAAGAGTGGTCATTGTTCCCGGCGATTCGCATGCAGCGTCACGCAGACGACACCAGCGATCAGCGCATGTGGATCAGCGGCGGCCATGTCGAAATCCCGATGCCAATGAACGATGCGATCGAACCGACCGGCGAAGGTCGTTTTCTCATGCATGGTCGCATGGCCGACATGATCAATATCGCCGGCAAGCGCAGTTCACTGGCCTACCTGAATCATCATCTGAATGCGATTCCCGGCGTCGAAGACGGTGCGTTCTACATGCCACCGGAAAAGACGTCGGGCGAAGTCACACGCTTGCGCGCCTTCGTCGTTGCGCCAAATCTGGATGTGAAAGACATTGTCGCCATCCTGCGCGACAAGCTCGACCCTGCCTTCATGCCGCGACCGCTGATCAAGGTTGCGGCACTGCCGCGCAACGCGACCGGCAAACTGCCGCAGGCGGCACTGGCCGAACTGGCCGAATCGCTTTCCGCCCATCCACCCGAGGCTTCCTGATGCAAACGCTGGCTCTGCATATTCCCGCCGATCATCCTTCGTTCGCCGGCCACTTTCCCGGCATGCCGATCACGCCCGGTGTGGTGCTGCTCGATCTGGCGCTAAACGCTATCGCCACCCATCTGCAACGCGAGTTGACGACATGCCGGCTCAATAGCGTCAAGTTCCTGCGCCCGGTCATGCCGGATACCGCGCTGGTCATCCATTACGAAACCAATACTGCCGGCAATATCCAGTTCGACATCAAGGATGCCGAACATGTCGCCGTCTCGGGAGTCTTTCATGCATGAAACGCGTTTCCCCCTCCGTCTGAAATCGCTGATGCAGCGTGTTGCCTGCGCCACGGCACTCGGCTGCGGATTGATGCTTGGCATGCACAACGTCAACGCTGCCGACTGGAACATGGATCAGTTGATGGCCAGTCTGGCGCAAACCAAACCGGGTAAGGTCAATTTCGTCGAGAAGAAGTACATTTCCACGCTCGACCGCCCGGTCGAATCGTCGGGCGAATTGCTCTACACCCCGCCCAACAAACTCGAAAAGCGCACGCTCAAGCCCAAGCCTGAACGCATGGTACTGGAACGCAATATGGTCACGCTCGAACGCGGCAAGCACAAGTTCGCCATTGATCTCGACGAATCGCCAGAACTGTCGGCACTGATCGAAAGCATTCGCGCCACGCTGGCCGGCGATCGTCGTTCGCTCGAACTCAACTACGTGGTGGCGCTGACCGGCACGCGCGAGCAATGGAAGCTGGCGCTGACGCCAAGCGACTTTCAGGCAAGACAAAAGGTCAAGCGCATCACACTTAGCGGCACCGCTGGTGACGTGCGCGAAGTCGAAGTGCAGCAAGCCGATGGCGATCGTTCCGTCATGAGCATCGAAAAGCCGCGTTCATGACCACACCTGCATCGCACGACGCAGCACCGCCACGCGCCTGGAAGGCGATCGGTATCTGGCTGATCCTGCTGCTGATCGGCGTCGGCGTTCTGTTCCGCGCCAACTTTACTGCCGACATGTCGGCCTTCCTGCCCAAGGACCCAACGCAGGAACAGAAGCTGCTCGTCGAGCAACTGCGCGACGGCATGATCTCGCGCATGATCCTGCTGGGGATTGACGGTGCCGACACGCCGACACACGCTGCCTTGTCGAAGGCGCTTGCAAAGAGAATGCGCAGCAATGACGAGTTCATCTCTGTCAACAATGGCGAACCCGTCAATCAGGAAAAAGATCGCGCCTACCTGTTCAATAATCGCTACCTGCTCAGCCCGAGCGTAACGCCTGAACGTTTCAGCACGGCAGGCTTACATGACGCGTTCAGCGAAACCGTCGATCTGCTAGCCTCGCCCGCCGGCCTGCTGGTCAAGGACATCCTGCCGCAAGACCCGACCGGCGAAATGGCGACGCTGATTACGCAATTCAACAGCGGCCAGCAACCACGCAAGGTGCAAGGTGTGTGGGTTGCCAAAGATGGCGGACGCGCACTGATCCTCGCGCAGACACGCGCACTCGGTTCGGACACCGACGGACAGGAAGCTGCCATGCTGCACATCCGCGAAAAGTTCGAGGCAGCCAAGGCCGAAGTTGCACAGACAATGTCGCAAGCAGCCAAAGCCGATCTGCTGATGACCGGCCCCGGCGTATTCGGCGTCAATGCACGCAACACCATCAGTCATGAAGCAGGCCTGTTCGCCATCGTCAGTGCCTTGCTGATCATGACGATTCTGTTCATCGTCTATCGTTCGGGTGTCGCGGTACTGCTCGGTCTTGCGCCCGTATTGAGCGGCGTGCTGGCCGGCACCGTCGCCGTGAGCCTGGGTTTCGGTAGCGTACATGCGATTACGCTTGGCTTCGGCACCACGCTGATCGGCGAAGCCATCGATTACGCGATCTACCTGTTCATCCAGTCCGGCAGTGCGAAGAATAGTGCCGACTGGGCGAAAAAATCCTGGCCGACCATTCGTCTTGGCGTGTTGACCTCGATGGCCGGTTTTGGCGCACTGCTGTTCTCGGGCTTTCCCGGTCTGGCACAACTTGGCATGTTCACGATTGCCGGTCTCGTTTCGGCGGCCTTCGTGACACGTTACGTGTTGCCGTCGCTGTTGCCCCGCAGTTTCGTGGTGCGCGATTTGTCGCATATCGGCTTTGCCTTGCAAAAGGCGATTGCCGTGTTGCAGCGCCTGCGTTTCGTCGTATTGGGGTTTGTCATCCTCGCCTGTGCCGTGCTTTGGATCAATCGTGACAATCTGTGGCAACCCGAACTCGGCGCGCTGAGTCCGGTCAGCCAGCGCGACAAGGACCTCGACGAAAAACTGCGCAAGGATATTGGTGCACCTGACGTGCGTTATCTCGTCGTCGTCAAAGGCAAGACGCTGGAAGATGCCTTGCAGGCTTCGGAAAAAGTCGCGGTGCGTCTGGATGGTCTGGTTGAACAAGGCCAGCTCGCTGCCTTCGAAAGCCCCACGCGCTATCTGCCCAGCCAAGCCACGCAAAAGGCAAGACTGGCAAGCCTGCCTGACGCGGCCACGCTCGATCAACGCGTGAAACAAGCGGTTACCGGTTTGCCATTCCAGGCTTCGGTGCTGCAACCCTTTGTAACCGCGGTCGATACGCTGGCAGCCACCGCCAGCAAGCCCGATACCTTGCAGGCACGCCTGCTGTCGCGCAAGGATCTGACAGGCACATCGATGGCGCTGGCGACCGATTCGCTGTTGATCGAGCAACCGGACGAGACGACCGCCCTGCTGCCACTGACGGCCAACGCCGATCATGTGATTGATGCCGCACTGATGCGCAGCGAACTTGAAAAGTCCGGCGTGAAGGAAGCCTACTTCATCGACCTGAAAGTCGAAACCGACAAACTCTACAGCGGCTACATGCGTGAGGCCGTGCTGCTGGCGCTGTGCGGCCTGGCCGCGATGACGGTGTTGCTCGGCTTCAGCATTCGTTCGCTGGGCGGTCTGGCACGCGTCATGGTGCCGCTGATTACCGCCGTGCTCAGCGTCGCCGCCTTCTTCATGCTGACGGGCGAACGCATGACGATTCTGCATCTGGTTGGTCTGCTGCTGATCGTCGCCGTCGGCTCAAACTACGCGCTGTTCTTCGCGCAACCACCGACCACCGTCATCACCGATGAAGAAACCGGCGAGCCACGCACGGTCACCCAGATCAAGCCGACCACACTGGCATCATTGATCTTCGCCAACCTGACGACGGTGATCGGCTTCGGCGTACTCGGTTTTTCCAGCGTGCCCATCCTGAGCGCCATCGGCAAGACAGTCGGCATCGGCGTGATTCTGGCGCTCGTCTATTCGGCCGTGTTTTCGCGCATGCCCAACCACCCTTCTGCCCCCACTGACAAAACCAATCCATGACGACCAACGCCATTCAGAATCTGCTGAACGCTGCCTGCAACCCTTATCGTCAGGCTGGCCGCTTCGCCTGGCATTTTGCGCAAGGCAAGCTGGGCCGCGATCCCGTGTTCAAGGGCATGCTGCAGCGCGGCTTGCTTCCAAAGCGCGATGGTGGCATCCGTGTGCTCGACATCGGCTGCGGGCAAGGCTTGCTGACTTCGTGGCTGCTATCGGCACAGGCACAATATGAAAAAGGCGAGTGGCCTGCCGGCTGGTTGGCTGCGCCCGCAATTGCCAAGGTACATGGCATCGAACTGATGCCGCGCGATGTGGAACGTGCACGTGCCGCCCTGCATGCAGCAGGCGAACGTGCGACCTTCGAAGTCGGCAATATGTGTACTGTGACCTTCCCGGCATCCGATGCCGTGGTGATTCTCGACGTGCTGCATTATGTGGATTTTGCAGCGCAGGATGATGTACTGCGCCGCGTGCACGCGTGCTTGCAAGACAATGGCGTACTGCTGTTGCGCGTTGGCGATGCGGCCGGTGGCCTGCCGTTCAAGATCAGCAACTGGGTCGATAACGTGGTTACCAGCATTCGCGGTCACAAGACCTTGCCAACCTTCTGCCGCACCATTGCCGACTGGCAGCGTGATATTGCCGCCATCGGCTTCGCGGTCGAAGCCATGCCAATGCATGAAGGCACGCCGTTCGCCAATATCCTGCTGGTGTGCCGCAAGAAAGGCGGCGCATGAACATGGCATGCATCGACCGCGCATGGATGATGGCGCACATTCCGCATCAGGGCGACATGTGCCTGCTCGATCATGTGGAAAGCTGGGATGCACAATGCATGACAGCAATCGCCACCAGTCATCTCGATGTCGATCACCCACTCCGCGCGCACGACAGGCTCGGTGCCGCCAATGGCATCGAATATGCAGCGCAGGCTATGGCCGTGCACACTGCGTTGCTGGCGACATCACAGATGGGCGACACCGGTCCGACGGAACGTCCGAAGGCAGGTTTTCTCGCCAGTGTGCGCAACACCAATCTGCATGTGGCGCGCCTCGACGACCTGAATGAACCAATGCAGGTTGAAGTGACGCTCACGCACAGCGAACCCAATTGCATCCTCTACGCATTCACGCTGCGCGGACAACACACGCAAACACGCCTCCTCGATGGCCGCGCCACCGTCATCCTCGACGCCTCGCTGGTCGAACAAAAACATTCGGACAATCTGAAAGGAAACGCATCGTGAAACGTGCCTTGGTAACCGGCGGCAGCGGCGGCATTGGCAGCGCCATCTGCAAGCGTCTGGCGCAAGACGGACTGCATGTAATCGTGCATGCCAATCGCGGACAGGAAAAAGCGCAAGCCGTGTGCGATGCCATCGCGCAGGCAGGCGGCAGCGCCGAAGTCGCGGTGTTCGATATTACCGATGCCGATGCCACACGCGTGGCAGTGGAAGCGCTGAGCGCGGCGGGCGCGATCCAGATCATCGTCAACAATGCCGGCATCCATGACGATGCGGTTTTCCCTGGCATGTCGTCCGGTCAATGGCACAAGGTGATCGACGTGTCGCTGCACGGCTTCTTCAATGTCACGCAACCGCTGACGATGCCGATGATCCGCACGCGCTGGGGCCGCATCATCACGGTATCGTCCGTCGCTGCCGTGGCCGGCAATCGGGGTCAGGTCAATTATTCCGCCGCCAAGGGTGCGCTGCATTCGGCCACAAAATCCTTGTCGCTCGAACTCGCCAGCCGCGGCATCACCGTCAACGCTGTCGCACCCGGCATCATCGCAACCGACATGATCGCCGGCAGTTTCGATGAAAAAATGATCCAGAACATGGTGCCGATGAAACGCGCCGGCAAGCCCGACGAAGTCGCCGATCTGATCGCATTCCTGGCATCCGAACAGGCTGGTTATATTTCAGGGCAAGTCATTTCGATCAACGGTGGCATGATCTGAGTTCCGTGCCATCGCGGCATAAAGAAAAACTCAGCAGTTAAGGCAATACCATCCCACAAACAAAAAGCGACGCCCAATAATTGGCCGTCGCTTTTCCTTTTTAAACACTCCACTGGATACCGAAATACAAGCTGTTGCCAAGCCCCAAAATCCCGCTTGTACGCAGCCGCTGCTGCCACACCCAAATCGGATCAGAAACGGGCGTTGTCTGAGCGAAGCGAGTTTCGCCCGTTTACCGATTTGGGTGTGGCAACACCGGGAACCCCGAAGGGGCTGCGTACCGCGGTCGCCTTTCTTTGCCTACTTTTTTTGGCGAATGCAAAGAAAAACAAAAAGCGACGCCCGATAATTAGCCGTCGCTTTTTAAAGCACGTCACCAGCTACCCGCTACAGGCGATTGCCCCCCGAAAAAATCCCGCTTGTGCGCAGCCGCTGTTGCCACACCCAAATCGAATCAGGAACGGGCGTTGTCTGAGCGAAGCGAGTTTCGCCCGTTTCCCGATTTGGGTGTGGCAACAGCGGGAACCCCGAAGGGGCTGCGTACCGCGGTCGCCTTTCTTTGCCTACTTTTTTTGGCGAATGCAAAGAAAGTAGGTAGCCGCCGGGCTACCCCCGGAAAATCTCTACGAAGAACTCACCGCATCATCACAAAAAACCGAAACCACACCATCTATGGCCGCACATCTCAACGCAACAATTGCAACGAAACACAACAGCAAAACAACTAACTACTAGCCATCATCAAACCATCGATCCCGCTTCAGGATCACGAATATTCATCTTCCGCCTACGCCACGCATGCAAGGTCCGCATCGGATTGAAAATCGACGAAATGTAATAGATCCCCTTGAACGCATACAACGAAGGCCAGATCGCCTTGTTGTGGAAAATATCGCCAGCCAGCACCGACATCACCGCCGCCTTGGTCTGCAGGAAATCACGTGGATTAAGGAACAGGAAACGCATCGCCGGATTCGTTACGCGGTAGATGAACCACGAAAAAATCGACGGCCCGCGCCGCATGTGATGATCAAATCGTGCCAGCGCAGCCTGTGCTTGCTGCGGCACCTGCAGACTGGCCTTGACCGCATCCATACCGACGAAAGCACTTTGCATCGCCAGTAGCACGCCCGAGGAAAATACCGGATCGATGAACGCATAGGCATCGCCGAGCAGCATGTAGCGATCGCCGTAGCTCTTGCTGCTGGTATAGGAATAATTGCCGGTCGCATGGACTTCGCCCACCCGTACGGCGTTCTTCATGCGATCAGCCAGCTTGGGTGCCATCGCGATGGTATCCATCAGGAATTGTTCGACGCTGACCTTGCGCGATGCCAGATAATGCGGCCAGCAAACGGCACCGATACTGGTCGTGCCATCGGACAGCGGAATGAGCCAGAACCAGCCATGCTCGAACCAGAACAGGCTGATGTCGCCTTCGCGCTTGCCTTCGTAACGCTCGACACCGGTGAAATGGCTGTAGAGCGCCGAGCTGTTGTGTTTCTTGTTCTTCTGCTTGGTCTTGAATTGATTGGCAAGGAAGGTATCGCGCCCGGAAGCATCGATCACGTAATCGGCGACATAGCTTTGCATGCTGCCATCAGCTTGCTGTGCCTTGACCATCACCTGCTTGCCCGAGAAATCCACTTCGCGGACACGGCAACCTTCGCGCACATCGGCGCCCTTGTCGCGCGCATTGTTGATCAGGATGTGATCGAAATCGGCGCGTCGTACCTGGTAGGCATAGGGCATGGACTTGTCGAAGGCTTCGGCGAATTCGATATGCGTCTTCATCTCGGATTCGATCGAGTTGAATTCCACACCCCATTTGGGCATGCCAATCGCTTCGACCTGTTCACGCACGCCAAGCTTGTCGAGCAGGGGAATATTGGCAGGTAGCAGCGATTCACCGATATGAAAACGCGGATGCACGGCTTTTTCAAGCAGCGTAACCTGTATACCATCGCGCGCCAGTAAGGCCGCAGCAGTCGAGCCCGCCGGGCCACCGCCAATTACGACGACCTGGGTACGAATAGGTGCTTTTTCGACGCCACCATCCGCAGCGGCCTGTGCATTCTGCGATGACAATGGCGCCTGTTCTGTCATGGTATCTGCGGTCAACATTACTTTTCTCCGAACGTCCTGCATGCCGGTACACCGGCGAAGGATCACATCATACGTCAGCGGCAACGCGGCAGAACATCGCGGTCAAGAAATCCCTCCCACAACGCCAGCCAAGGTTGCCAGGTGTGGCCGCCCTCGACCGTCGAGACACGCTCTGGCGGCAATACATCGCCGATCAGACGATTGCTGCCGGCGAAACGATCTTCCAGACCGTAGCCGATATACAACGGCGGCACGGTGGTCGGCGCCGTACTGTACGTCTTGATCCACGCCCAGAGTGCGCGATCGTAATCAGCGCTCGCAATATTGCCCACCGACCATCGCGCCAGGCCGGACTTGCCGATTTCGGCAATCAGACTGCGATTGCCAAGAAAAGGGGCCATCAGGAACATGCCGTCGATCATTTCACCATGCTGTTTCGAATACAGCAGCGAGCCATAACCGCCCAGCGAAATGCCGACCAGCCAGATGTGGCGATAGCCCTTTTCCCGCGCCGGCATGACGATGTCCTGATGCAGTCGTTCGACCACCAGTGCCGAACTGTAATAACCGACATGCGTGTCGGCCATGACGACATCGGCAGCTATCTGTCTTTCGCGCAAGTCAGCAACAAAGCCATGCCGCACAAAATCGGCCGGCGTATCATATGCACCTGGCAGCATGACCACGAGCGTGTCGACGCCGCCTTTACAAGGCGCGCTATCCTCAATAACATCCAGCTTGCTTTTCACGATTCCGGTCGGCATACAGGCGGTCAGCAATCCACCTGATACGAGAGCGATCAGGCAGATCAGGCCAAGAGAGTGGGTAAAGTATTTCATTATACTGATGACATCCTCTCCATTACGTGGGGCACTTCACCATTCGATTGCGGTCAACATCACATCTGCTGCTTACATTACAAGAAGAACAATCCATGCTGAATGTTTCCTACGGCCCTCTTTTCAGCGATACGCTGCATGACGACATGCTGGGCGCCCTGCTATTTGCCACTGCGCGTCCGGCATCGGCCGCATCACCGCTTCTGGCGCATGTGCATATGGCACGGCTCGACGATCAGCAGTCTCTGCTATGCGAAACCCTGCGTGGCGAAAGCACCATGCGCGATGGGCAATTCGGCGACATGCACTACCGTTTCAACGATCATCTGCTGTTTGGCGTCATCGCGCTGAAAGACAACGATACAGCAGTTGAAGACAACGCGGCCTCGCCGCTGCAAGCGGCTGCACATGCGGCCTATCGACAAATTTTCAGCCTGTTGCATGCGCAGGGTTTTCCCTATGTGCTGCGCTTCTGGAATTACATGGCAGCCATCAACGCCGATACGCATGGCCTCGAACGTTACCGTCAATTCAATCTGGGACGTCAGCAAGCCTTTGCCGACAGTGGCCAAGCCATCGCCGGCAATGTGCCGGCAGCTTGTGCCTTGGGCGCTGCCGATGGTCCACTGACGATTGCCTTTCTGGCCGCACGCAGCCCCTCGGTCGCCATAGAGAATCCGCGCCAGATCAGTGCCTACGATTATCCCGAACAATACGGCCCGCGCAGCCCGCTGTTTTCACGCGCGAGCGTGGCAACACTCGGGACGCAGCGCGTGCTGTTCCTATCCGGTACAGCCAGCATCGTCGGACATGAAACACTGCACGCCGATGATATCGCCGCGCAAACCGCCGAATCGGTCGCCAACATCGCCGCAGTCCTCGCAGAGGCCCGCCGCAAGACCGGCGCCAGTTGTCAGTTGGCGGATCTCGATTACATCGTCTATATCCGTCACGCCGAACATCTGCAAGCGGTGCGCAACATCCTGCATCAGCAGATCGGTCCCGACATCAAGGCAGCCTTCGTGCAAGCCGATATCTGCCGTGCCGATCTGCTGGTCGAAATAGAAGGCTCGGCGATTCTTTCTTGAGCCACGCCTAATAAAAAGGCCGTCCAACTTGGGTTGGACGGCCTTTTCTCATGACAAGCGCGCTTACTTGAAACCGCGTTCGCTCTTGTCGTGCTCAATGATGGTCAAGCCGCTGTTGTCGTGCACGCCAATGGCGTAGGCACCAGCACCGCCAGAAAACGTCAAGCGTCCCACACCCTTGTAATAGAAGACGGTTTCATAACGGCCCGAACCGAAATAGAACGGAATCCATGCCTTGCCCGTAATGTAGGAGCTGGTATCTGTCGGCTGGCCAGCGATACTGATCACTTCATTGAAGCCCATGCCGATCTTCAAGTTGGTGAATTTGCTTTTGGGCGCTGGCGTGCCGATGATCTGGCCCGTCCAGTCATTGATGCCTTTGACTTCCTGTGGTTTGCCATTCGACGCATCGGCTGTCGCTGGCTTAGTGGCCGTTACAGAAGCGGCCGCTGCGGCTGCCGCGTCTCTCTCTGCCGCCTTCTTGTCAGCGGCATCCTTGCGCGCCTGCTCTTTCGCACTGAGCTTCTTCGCCGGTTTCGTCGGCTTAGCAGGTGTGGTTGGTGCCGCTACCGGTGCAGGCGCCGCAGCAGGTTTGGTTTCTGCGGCGGGGGCAGGCGCCTCTTCCTTCTTCTGCATGCTTTCGCAGCCGGCCAGCAAGGCGACGCTTACGGCAAGTCCAATCAGTTTATTCATTGTTCTCTCCCTTGGTTGACGATCGTTCCGATTCTTTTCAGGCGACAGCAGGCGTGAACGCTACCTGCAGGCTGCGCCCATTTACATATTCCAGTTGCGTCTGTGCATGCTTCTGCTGCGCCACGGCTTGCAGCAACGGCAAACCGCGCGCAGCTGGAATGCCCAGACGTACCTGTTCCAGTGCGGCATTGTTCATGGCGGTCTGTGGCGCATCGCCCAGTTGCAGCGACAGCGCACCCTGCTGACCCGCAACCGGCTGCGGCGTCAGCAACAATGCCACCGAACACTGATCGAGGATGGGACGCGTGCTGTGCAGGGGTTCGGGATACGGCGTGTCATAGACAACGTACAGCACAGGTCGCTGCTCGGTCGTGCACTGCACGGCCGATTCCAGCAAGCCCACGGCAAAACCGCCATCGTAGGCGCACAGGCTGGTGGACGGCAGCATGGCGCCGGCGGCGATGCCCCAGTATCCCGATGGCGCGTTGTGTACGGAATTATGGAAGCGGGTCGGCGAAATCATGCGATCGCTGCCGGCCAATGCTTCGCAGATCAGGTGGCAGTTTTCCCCATCGCCACCCGAAGAACAGAATACCGTCGTCATCGTGGCCGGATCGATACCGGCATTGTGCAATGCTTCCATGCCCGTTGCCAACGCCAGCTTGACGCCGGCACCGGTACGACGTCGTTCGGCGGGCGGCAGCACGTTCAAGGCCGGCACCACGGTCGGTACAACCTGGTAATCGACATCGGGTTGCAGCAACGCGCGCCACCCTTCCCAGTTGCCTGCGCCCGGGCCGACCATGCCGATGGCTTGCAAATACACGTGAACGCTCATCGCACGACTCCCAGTACCAGACTGCAGTTCGAGCCACCAAAGCCGAACGAATTGTTGAGGGCGTAATCGATGTGGGCCGGACGATTTTCAAGCAGATAATCGACATCCAGACCCGCATCGAGTGCCTTGGTATTGATGCCCGCCGGCAGCATATCGTGCGTCATGGCCATTGCGCAGATTACGGCTTCGACACCACCTGCCGCGCCCAGGGTGTGCCCGGTCGCCCCCTTGGTCGAACTACACGCGGTGCGATTGCCAAACACGGCATGCACGGCCTTGCCTTCGGCAGCGTCGTTGCTTGGCGTCGCGGTACCGTGCAGATTGATGTAGCCGATGCGCTCGGGCGTCAACCCTGCAGTCGCCAACGCGGCTTTCATCGCCATCTGCGCCCCCATGCCTTCGGGATGCGGCGACGACATGTGATGCGCATCGCTGGATTCGCCCACACCACAAAGCAGCACGGTGCCCGGTGCTGCCTGTCCCTCGACTTTTTCCAGTAAGGCGAATGCCGCCCCCTCGCCGATCGAAATGCCCTGCCTTCCCTGCCCGTACGGCTGTGCCGGTTCAGGCGACAGTAATTGCAGCGAATTGAAACCGTAGAGCGTGGTCAGGCACAGCGTATCGACACCGCCGACCACAGCCGCATCGATGATGCCGGCCTCGATCATGCGCGCGGCATTGCCGAATACCTTTGCACTCGATGAACACGCGGAAGAAACCGTCAGTGCCGGACCGCGCAAACCGAGGAAAGCAGCGACGAAAGCGGCCACCGAATAGGTGTTGTGGGTTTCGGCATAACGAAAATCGTCCGGCAACGCGCCCGGCTTGCCTTCTGCATTCATCTCGCGACGACGATAGGCCAGTTCCGTTTGCAGGATGCCCGAAGTGCTCGTGCCGAGAAAAAGGCCGATGCGATCGGCACCGTATTTGGCGATAGCTGCCTGCACACCATCGATAAAGCCATCCTGCTGCAAGGCAAGTTGTGCCAGGCGATTGTTGCGGCAATCGAAATCGACCAGTGCCGCGCGCAAGGCGACATCATCGACGCCAGGCACTTCGCCAATCCAGGTCGGCAAATCGATGGTTTCGAAATCGCAGGGCTTGAGGTTTCCGTGCTGGGCAGCGAGTTCCTGCCAGTTGGCTTCCCGGCCTAGGCCGAGACAGGTACTCAGGGTGTAATGCGTGAGAGCGAGTGGTTGCATTCGGTTCAACCGATTCCAGGTGAGAACGGCAAATTAAAGATAACTGCGCGCTAGGCACGCAAACCCTGTTCCAACGTAACGCAGGCGAGTTGCTGTTGCCGCAGCGCCGTATGCACGCGCGGCAATACATCGAGAATCACCGGCTGTCCGTGACTACCCCGCGCAGCATTGCCGTCGTGCAGCAGCAGGATGTCACCGGCCCGCGCATCGCGCAGCAAACGTTGCGTGATCAGATCGGCATCTGCCGTGCGCGTATCGAAACCGCGTCGTGTCCAGCTCACCAGTTGCAGATCGAGACCATGCAGCACCGGATCGAGAAACGGATTGCGCAATCCCGCCGGTGCGCGGAAGTAGCGCGGCATTCTGCCGGTCACCTCCGCAATGACCTGTTGCGCCTGGACAAGTTCCTTGCGCAAGCCGCGTACGCCCAGCAAGGAAAAATAATGCCGGTGCTGCATGCTATGGTTTTCGATATGGTGCCCCGCCTCGACGATGCGACGTGCGAGTTCCGGATGCGCGGCAACCTTGCTGGCGATACAGAAGAACGTGGCTTTTGCACCATGCTCGGCCAGCACATCCAGCACGCGTGGCGTGACGTCAGGGTCGGGGCCATCGTCGATCGTGATCGCGATTTCGGCACGCGTACCCGGCAAGCGCAGCACATTCGGCCCCAGTAGTACGCTGCGCGGCCACAAACCGATTGCCGTGATCGCAGCATGGTTGGCGACCACGCTTGCCAGACTCCAGCCCAGCGTGGCCGGCCAGGCAATCGCCGATACGGCCGCGCCGGCATGCAACACTGCCGAGGCTTTGAGAAAGCCGCTCGGCTGCCATTTGCGCGCTGACGGTTGGGGCATGCTCACACCGCCTCCACCGGCATTGCGCGCGGGCTCGACGCCTGTTCGTATGCCTTGTTTGAAAACAGCTCCGGTACGCCTATCGAAGGGGTGACCGCCAGCACGGCATCGTCCAGCAAGGCACGCAGATCGCGGCAGGTATCGCTGTCCGCCAGCACCGGATGTTCGCTGCACGCACGATCGATGAAGGCCTTGACCAGATGCTGCAGCAAGGCCAGGTTGTCATCCATGCGTTGCATGAACTGGGCATCGCTGTCGAGCGGATCCTTGAGACGACGATTGAGTTCGGCAAACCAGTCGATCGCCGTTTGATCCAGTAGCTGCGGCGGATTACGTCGTGCGCTGTAGCCACTCCACGCACGGAAAAAAGCCTGCACGGCGATATTGACCTGCTGCATGTGCATCAGACGCTTTTGCAGTCGCCCCATCATCACCAGATCGGTCAGGCGATTCTGGAAAAACAACTGGCACATCACACCCCAGTAATACGCATAGTCCCAGGTCACCTTGTGCGGCAGCACTTCGGGATCACCAAACAGTGGATACTGATTCAGATAGACAGGCAACATCGACTCGTAGAGCGAGAAGTAAATCTTCTGGAAGTAATCAGCGACCATGACGACCGCGCCCCGCTCGCGGTCATGCGCGATCAGTTCGCAGATATTGGTATTGCCAATGGCGATGAAATCGCTACCCGGCGAATAAAAGGGATCGAGGAACAGCCCCGCTTCACCCGTCAGCGCCCAGCGTCGCTCGCCGCAATACATTTGCTTGCAGCCATAGGAAAAATGCTTGAAGAAGGCAAAGTCCTGCAACTTGTCGCGCCGTGTATCAAGATGCGCAAACAGGCGCGGCTGGTATTTCTGCAACCAGTCCATCGCCTTGTCGAAGCTATTCATCTTCTCGACCGGGTGCAGCGCAGGATCGGCGACGATGCCAACCGAATGCGAGCCCGAAGCCAGCGGAATCAGCCAGACCCAGTAGCCCTCGCCCACCAGATGGCTGGTCGAACGCCAGCGATCCGGCGGCTGGCAGGCATTGATCCAGCCGCCATCCGCCGACCAATCGTTCATGTTGATATGTTCGCCAATTCGGAACCAGACCGCACCGGCACGATGCGGATTGTCCTGCGCCAGATCGAGCTTGCGCTTGATGAGTCCGGCACGCCCAGAAGCATCGACCAGCCAGCGACTGCCGACTTCCACGGTCTGCTCACCCGCCTCATAGGTGATGCGATGCGATTCGTTTTTCTCGCCGATATCGAAACGACGAATCACCGCCGCATCGACAAACGTCACGCCTGCCGCCTGTGCCATCTCTGCCAGACGGTTTTCGAAGATACCGCGATCGATTTGATACGACGACGTCGGCAACACCTTGCTGCCGCCGAGTTCGGTCACGCCGTCGAGATCCTCGCGACCTTCGGAAAAGAAAAAGCGGAAACCGAATTTCTTGATCTGCTCCTGTTCGAGATGCGGCTTGAGGCCCAGCACCGTATCGAAATAATGCGCCGCAATCTCGACCGAGGATTCGCCCACCTTGTGCGCGGCAAGCGGCACCGGATGCGGGCGACGCTCGATCACCAGAATCGACAGATCGGCAAACCGCTGGCGCAATTGCAGCGACAGCGTGAGACCGGCCAGGCCTCCGCCCATGATGACGACGTCATACTGCACGGATGTGGCGGTCTCATTGCTCATGCATTCCCCTGCCAAAAGTCGTAGAAATTGAACCAGTTATACGGCGACTGCCGTGCGAAATGTTCGAGCCGCGCGACATACGCCTGCATCGCCGCCATGACCTGCTCTTCACTGTTGCGACACGAACCATCTGCGGCATCGGAAAAATCGGCAATGCGCTCGATATGAATGTCGTAACGATTACCGCCCAGATACACACCCATCATCAAAAATACCGGCCGCCGCATCATTGCCGCCATGCGGAACGGTCCCATCGCAAACGGCGCCGGCGCACCAAGGAATGGCAACGTTGCCGTTTTCTCGCTACCGATCGAACGGTCAGCCAAAATCCCAACCAGCGCACCTTCGGCCAGACGATCCTTGACCGTCAGCATGGCGGACAAATTGCCAAGCGGCACAATCTCCTGCTGGGCAGCCGGATTGATAGCCGTCATCAAAGCACTGATCTTGCGCGCATTCTCCTCAAACATCAGCAACACGAGTTTCAGTTCATCACACTGACGTGACACCATGCGCACGACCTCAAAGCTGCCCATGTGCGCTCCCATGAGAAAGACGCCTTTTTCACGCGCAGGGATATCGTGCTCCATATAATGATCCGACAGCACGCGCACATCGAATTTCTCCGCGTGGCCAAGCAGGAAGTAGACACGGTCCAGCACCACAGCAGCAAACGTATACAGATGCCGAAAAATGTCGCGTCGGCGTGGCGTTCGACCCAAGACACGTGAAAGGTAGAGGCGTGAAGATGCAACCGCATCAGGTGCTGTCAGCAGATAATAGGCGATGACCGGATAGAGCAAACTGCGCGAGAAACGCCGGCCAAAGGTCGTGGCAATCCATACCATGATCTTGAGCCCGACCAGACAGCCGCGCTCTTTCTTGCTGGTCCAATCTTCAGCAGCACCGGCATGGGACTGACTGGATGACTCGGATGTCTTTGCACTGGAAGAATCGGCGTGCATGTTTTTCAAACCTTGTTTCTGTTGTTCAGGTACGCCATCACGCTCTCGCGTATGGTCGCATGCTGAAAACCCGGATTACAACGGCGGCGACAAGCATACTCAATCGCGAACATGGCAATAATCATCGGCCAGTTGAGAATGTTCGCGAACACCGACCACGTTTCAATTGACGCAAGGGAAAAAATCAGTAGCGATACAACGACTTGCAACGCAAAAAAGATCGCCCATGCAATCGTGACCTTGCGCGTATAGCGCGCCACACTGTCCGGCATATCCGGATGAATCGTACGCGCGATCGTCGTGATGATCGGTGTCCTGCCACCGTACAGCGTCTGCAGGAAGAACCAGCACAGCATGGTATTGGCGGTAATGTGCTGGATGAGGTAGATCCAATCGAGCTGGGTTAGAAGCGTGGTCCAGAAATCCCGGGCTGCCCAGATACAGGCAGCGGCAACAGCCATGCCGGCCAACCAACCGCCACCAATGCCGAGGACCGGCTTGATGGCCATGAATGCCCCCCAGCAGAGGAAGGCGGCGATAGGCACGATCAGCATCAATACGGCGAGTTGCCGCCAAATGCTGAAGGCATCCTCGATCACAAGCGCAGCATGGCTCAGCGCCACGTAGGCACTGATACCAATGATGGTCAGAACGAGTTTAAGTGCGGACATGAAGCCGGTTCTCTACGGAAAGTAAGCCCGACGCCAGGTCGGGCCAGTAACGAGCGCGCAGTATAAAGGAAACGCCCGTTTTGAAACGTAAGCATTTGTCAGGAGAGACCGAGCTTGCGCAGAATCAAGATCGGCAATCGAATCATGCTACCCAATACCAGACGCGTGTACATTCCCGCCAGCAACTTGTTATCGCGCCAGTAATTGAAATGCGAAACGCCGCCTTCGGATTCGCTCAGATAACGCACCTTGCACGGCACATTGATGGGACGTACGCCGCGCCAACTCAACCGTACCACAGCCTCCGGATCGAAATCGAAACGCCGCATCCAGGGATTGCGACGCATGACCTCTGCCAGCGGTCGCGCCGGGTAGACGCGAAAGCCAAAAAGCGAATCGCCGATGCCACCGCCTGCCGTCACGATGTTTGCCAAGCCATTCGATACCTTGCGTCCATTGACACGAATACGCGGTGCACTGGCATCAAATACCGGCACGCCCAGCACCATCGCCGCTGGATCGGCCTGCGATTGCTGCATGAAAGAGGGAATCATGGAAGCATCATGCTGACCGTCAGAATCCATCGTCAGCACATGGGTATAGCCGCTTTGCAGAGCCTGTTCGACCCCGTGCAGGACAGCAGCACCCTTGCCCAGGTTTTGCGGCAGCACGATCACGCGCAAACCGTCATCTTGGGCTGCCATGCACTGCAACTGTTCTGCCGAACCGTCGGTACTGCCATCCACCACCACCCAGACTGGCGCCCATTGCGCCCGTGCGGCAGCGACGGTGGCGTAGACGGCAGGGCCAGGGTTATAACTGGGGATGAGAACGAGATGAGTAGAAGATGCTTGCATTCTTATGGTTGTTTTACCGTCGGATCGTCAGTTACAACATCGATCTCTTCGGCAGTCTCCTGGGCGACAGGTGCGCGGCGCGTGCCAAGCTCCTGTTCGTAATAATCCTTCAATTCGGCAATGAACAACTTGCTGTCTTCCACCTGCGTAAACCGCTTGCCGGCGCGCACGCGAATGCGTACCGGAAATGCTGGCGCTTTCCAGAAAGGCCAGCCCTTGCCGAGAAAGCCTGAATCCGATTCGATGAAAATGGTTTGCACCGGGCAACCCGTCTTGCGCGCAATCAGGCCAACCGTTCCCTGGAAAGGATTGAGCCGCTTACGCAAACTGCGCGTGCCTTCGGGAAACAGCAGCAACTGGCTACCGACTTCCTTCAACTCGCGCTCCGCGTCACTGACGATGGTGCGAATCGAGTCGTTGGGAATGTAGCCCGCCATACCGGCACCATGCCCGAACATCGGATTGCGCAAGACCTGCGCCTTCATGATGCAAACCACATTCGGCAAGCGCGAAATGATCAGGAGCGCATCAAACAGTGAAGGATGGTTCGATGTCAGGATCAGTCCGGGTTCGCCTTGCAGACGATCGATATCGGTCAGATCGAGTTCAAAGACGCCCAGATAATGCAGCGACGTGAAATAACGGCGGTAACCGACAGTAATGGCACGTCGCACATAAGCCTGGCGATCTTCGGGCTTCATGAACTGCGAACGCAATGCCAGCCACGGCGAGCCGAACAGCATCATTAGCGTGAGGCCGAGCAGGCTCAGGAAAAGGATCACCACATTGCGGACTTGCCGCAGTCCCTTGATCAGATGCTTCATAAAAACGGATAGATAAGTGTCAGTGGCGTATGCAACAGAAAATAAGCCGGAAAGAGCGCATGCCCGAAGTTTCCCAGCCCGCCGGCCTTGCCTAAGCAAGCCTCGCGATCCGTCTTCTGGTCGCAAAATTATATAGGAATGCCTACACGCCACTGCGGCTTATCGCACACAGCAGTTCGCATTCCTACAACAATTCTTGAGACGGATTGACAAGCAGAAAATAACCAATTCACGGCTCTACCATGGCGCCATGCCTTTCTTTTAGAGCGCGCCGCTGAAGCCGCTAATATCTTCTCTTGCAACGCTTTGGCAAGTTTTATCGACGAGAAAAACCGGAAATAACATCCCACGCAGTCTTGCAAAATCCGGCAACGAATAGAACGGCCAACTGGCGCCATTGGCCTGTTTTCATGGTCCGGATGAAAAATAAGCCTATAATCTGCCCAGAATCCTTTTTTGTGCTTCGCAACAATGAACCATCTCAGTCAGATTCTCCCCCCCGCCAATGTTGTGCTTGACCTTGATGTCTCCAGCAAGAAACGGTCGTTCGAGCAAGTCGGCCTGATTTTCGAAAACAATTGCGGCATTGCCCGTTCCGATGTGTCGGACAACCTGTTTGCGCGTGAACGTCTGGGGTCTACCGGCCTCGGCCACGGCGTTGCCGTACCGCACGGGCGCATCAAGGGATTGAAGTCGCCACTCGCCGCTTTCGTGCGTCTGGCGCAACCGATTCCGTTCGAATCGCCAGACGGCCAGCCGGTCAGCCTAATGATCTTTCTGCTGATTCCCGATCACGTTACGCAACAGCATCTGGAAATCCTGTCGGAAGTGGCCGAAATGTTTTCTGACGAAGCATTCCGCAACGTGCTTGCCACGCTCGACGATCCGGCTGCCGTGCATGCTCGCCTGATCACGTGGCAGCCAAGCCTGCAAGGCATGGACTGATTTCCTGAACTGCGCGAGACTATCGTCTCGCCCTTTCATTCCCCGCTGTCACTCTAGACCAGCCGACACCATGCCTCTGCAGACCCCGCTCTCGATCCAGCAACTCTACGACGACAACCGCGAATCTCTGCAACTGGGTTGGTTTGCCGGCTTTCCCGGTGGCGAACGCCAGATTTCGGGCGATGCCACTTCCGCCGCCGATCAGGTCGGCCACCTGAACCTCATTCATCCCGGCCGCATTCAAGTTTTCGGCCATCAGGAAACCGAATATTACGAACGCTTGTCGCCAGGTGCGCGCGCCTACCATACGGCGGAACTGATCGCCGGGCAGCCACCCGCCGTGATCATCGCGCAAGGGCTGGAAACGCCCCCCGACATCATGGCCATTTGCGACGACAAGAACATTCCGCTGTTCTCGACGCCACTGCCAGCCGCGCAGGTAATCGACTACCTGCGCGTGTATCTATCAAAGAAACTCGCTCAACGCGTCACCATGCATGGCGTCTTCATGGACGTGCTCGGCGTTGGCGTGCTGATCACGGGCGAATCGGGCCTCGGCAAGAGCGAACTGGGCCTCGAACTGATTTCGCGTAGCCACGGGCTAGTGGCCGACGATGCGGTCGAATTCGCGCGCATTGCACCGAACATGATTGAAGGTCGTTGCCCGCCGCTGCTGCAAAATCTACTGGAAGTGCGCGGCCTCGGCCTGCTCGACATCAAGGCCATCTTTGGCGAAACCGCCGTACGCCGCAAGATGCGTCTGACGTTGATCGCCCACCTCGTACGCCGCAGCACGCTCGAAGAAAATTACGAGCGTTTGCCAGCGCCATCGCAAACCGAAGAAATCCTCGGCCTGCAAATCCGCAAGGTTGTCATTCCGGTTGAAGCCGGCCGCAACATCGCCGTGCTGCTGGAGGCGGCTGTGCGCAACACCATCCTGCATATGCGCGGCATCGACACGCTCAAGGATTTCATGATCCGCCAGCAAAAGGCGATGGAAAGCGACGAATAGTCGCCTTGATTCCTTGATCCCCTCTGGCAGTGCGGGCATCAGCACGCGATTCCCGCACTGCGGTATCATCCAGCCCATGCGCATCATTCTCATTACCGGCATCTCCGGCTCCGGCAAATCGGTGGGACTCAAGGCACTCGAAGACGCCGGCTATTTCTGCGTCGACAACCTGCCGCCAACCTTGCTGCGTTCGCTGGTAACCACCCGCATGGAAGAAGGCGGCGACAGTCTGGCCGTCTCCATGGATGCACGCAGCGCCCGTTCGCTGCAAACCCTGCCGGGCGATCTGGCATGGCTGCGCAGCGAAGGCCACGACGTCAAGGTACTGTTCCTGACTGCCAAGACCGATTCGCTCGTGGCCCGTTTTTCGGAGACCCGCCGCAGCCACCCGCTTTCGCACCGCGCAGCCATTACCGACGAAGGCGATGAACGCCGCACGCTGATGGAATGCATCACGGCGGAACGCGAAATGCTGGCCGGCATCGAGGAAATCAGTCACGTCATTGACACCTCGGGCATGCGCGCCAACAAGCTGCGCGCCTGGATCAAGAATCTGGTGGAAAGCGATCAATCGCCGCTGACGATTCTTTTCGAATCGTTCGCCTTCAAGTTCGGTGTGCCACTGGATGCCGACCTCGTGTTCGACGTCCGCACCCTGCCGAACCCGCATTACGATGAGAAATTACGCCCGCTGACGGGACGCGACCTGCCGGTACAAGAATTTTTGCTGGCACAACCCGATGCGGTGGATTTGCTGGCCGACATTCGCAGTTTCGTCGAACGCTGGCTACCGGCCTTCAAGAAAGACAACCGCGGCTATCTGACCGTCGCGATTGGCTGTACGGGCGGCCAGCATCGCTCGGTCTATTTTGCCGAAAGACTGGCAGCGCATTTCCGCACCACCGAACATGTCTTGCTGCGGCATCGCGAACTTGACTGAACAGGTCGCACGCAAGCACTACTGGCCCGACACCCTTCCGGCGCATCGGTTTTTGTCTCTTCCCGCTTTTGCATCATGACCGACCGCACCGACTGGATCCCACTCTTCCCGCTCAACACCGTTCTCTTCCCCGACGGCATCCTGCCGCTCAAGATTTTTGAAACGCGTTACATGGACATGGTGCGCGATTGCATGAAGCGCGACATACCGTTCGGCATCGTGCTGATTCGCTCAGGGGAAGAAGTCGGGCAAGCCGCCGATCCCGAAGACGTGGGCTGCTTTGCGCACATCGTCAACTGGGATGCGCCGCAACTCGGCCTCTTGATGTTACGCACGAAAGGCGGCCAGCGTTTTCGCATCATCGAAACCCGCGTCTGTAGCGATCAGCATCTCGAAGCACGTGTCGAATACATCGCTCCCGATCTGCCCTCTGCCGTTACCGAGCAACATGCGTCTGCCGCCCGCGCACTGCAATTGATCGTGCAAGACATCACGGCACGCGGCAAGGAGGAACTCGGTGACGCCTTCGAAAGCCCCTTCCCCGATATGTCGCGTTTCGACGATGCGGGCTGGGTTGCGAATCGCTGGAGTGAAGTGCTGCCGATTCCGATGAAGGCACGACAACACCTGTTGGCATTATCGGATCCGCTCAAACGGCTTTCCATCGTCCAGCAATATCTGGAACAGCAGAACATCCTGTAAAACTGTCACTCAGAGGGCGCAGATGCGCGCACGATCACGACAACAAATCCCTGGTCGCAAATAAACTCAGCAACAATTTCTTGACCGGTGCTGGCAGCGGCGCATCGACCAGATCGGAAACGGGATACCAGACCTGCCCATCATCAGCAACACGCTGCGCTCGCCTTACAAGATCGATGCGATATGGCCGCACATGCAATTTGAAATGCGTGAAGCCATGTGAAAAACTGCCGAGGCGCGTAACCGCATCAATTTTGCCCAATGGCTGCACAACCCTGTCGATCTCGGCCTTGGGCATGAGGCCATCGTCTAGATCGGAAGAGGTAACAGGAAATTCGGGCAAGGACAGCAGTCCACCCCAAATGCCCAGCACCGGACGTTGTTCCAGCAGAACTGCATCTTCGTGCACGATCACCAGCATGTGCGCATGACGCTCGGGCACGGCTTTCTTCGGTTTGCGAACCGGTAGTTCGTTCGTACGACCAGTGGCATAGGCAACGCAACGATAGGCGAGCGGACAGCGACTGCAAGACGGTTTGCTTCGTGTGCAAAGTGTGGCGCCCAAATCCATCAGCCCTTGTGTATATGCTTCCACATCCGTTTCCGGCAACAGGGCTACGGCGCGTTCCCACATCGCATTTTCCACCGCCTTCTCGCCCGGAAAACGATCGATACCGAAAACGCGCGCGAAGACGCGCTTGACGTTGCCATCGAGGATGGCGGCACGCGTACCGTAGGAAAAAGCGGAAATCGCTGCCGCCGTCGAACGTCCAATGCCGGGCAAGGTTTCGAGAACTGCGGGATCGGCAGAAAACCGCCCGCCATACTCGGCCACCACGATTTGCGCACAACGATGCAGATTGCGCGCGCGCGAGTAATAGCCAAGCCCGCTCCAGTGCGCCATGACTTGTTCGGCAGGTGCAGCCGCCAGCGATTCGACCGTGGGGAAGGATTGCAGGAAACGCTGATAGTAGGGAATCACTGCCGCCACCTGCGTCTGCTGCAACATGATTTCGGACAGCCAGACACGATAGGCATCGCGCGTGTTCTGCCACGGCAGTGCATGGCGACCATGCTGTTCCTGCCAGGCGATGACCGCCTGCGAGAAATCAGCGTCGGCGGCATGATTCACTGCATCGCCAGCAGCAGAACCACGTTTTGTTTCAGGCATAGAAGAAACGACTTCCGATACAACAACACGCTTCATCTATGCCGCTACCCTATATCCCTGCAATGGTGCCAGCACGGCTTCGCGCAATGCGCTTTCAAGGCGCATCAGCGTGGCACGTTGCGTATCCATTTCCAGTTGCATCTGCTCGAACGCTGCGACCTTTTCTTCCAGGCTATCGGTCGCTTCGTGAATCTTCTCGATCGATTTGCGTCTGCGCTTCAGTTGCGCCTTGTGCTCATTGATCTGTGCTTCCAGCGGCGCCATCACCACCTTCAGCCAGGTTTCCACATCGCGGTTGGCCTGCAACAGGCATTGCCGCACGCGTGAAGCGATCGAATCGAAAAACTTTTGCATCAGCACAACCTGCGGCGTCGTCATGATCGTCGCAGCGCCGAACTGCTTCTGATAAATCTGCTCGATCATCGTGATTTCCTTGACGTACTTGTCGAGCGAGAATGGCATCGGCGTGGACAGTGCCAGTGCATGTTCGGCAGAGAATTTGCGATACATGACCGACATCATTTCACCGATCTCGTCGGTTTTTTGCGCCGACTGTTCGAGATTGGTTTGCACGTCGGCAAAGAATTCGCGTACGGCCTGCCGCAAGCCGGAAGAGAAATGGCTGCGCTCCATCGCCTGTCGCGTTGCGCGCACATTCTGCTTGAGCACATCCATGCCCAGATGACTGAAGACTTCAGCGGAAAGGCGCGCAAACACCGCACGCGTGGCCTGCAACTTGAACAGACTGCCATCGAACTCGCGCTTTTCCAGATCGATGCGCGCCATCATGTGTTCGAGGATGTTGCGGTTCTTGCCTCGCAAGCTTTTGAGCTCGACCAGTTGTTCGACCACATTGCGAGAACGCGACGCCAGCAAGGTCAGACGCGATGCCGTCAGGGCATCGATCTGCGCCTGTAACTGCCCGCGAATGATGTCCTGTCGCGCTGGAATGATCTGCGTGGAGAGCGCCGCCTCCAATGCCGGCAGGCGGCTACGTTCGAGCAGCGCATCATCGTGATTGATCTTGCCGACGAGTCCTTTTTGCGCCGACACCGGGAAAACTTGCTGCGGCGACAGTGAGAGCGTTTGCGCAACGGACGCGACTTGCGTTGCGATCTGTTTTTCGATGTCGGCCAGTGTGCTCAACTCATCCCACATGCTGTCGATCTTGTTCAGCACGACCATGCGGCCACTACCCGAATTGCCGATATGGTTGCGCCAGATATCGATGTCGCTACGCGTGACGCCGGCATCAGCGGCAAGGATGAACAACACCGCATGCGCATTCGGAATCAGGTTCAGCGTCAGTTCGGGCTCGGTACCGATGGCATTGAGGCCCGGCGTATCGATGATTACCAAACCCTGCTTGAGCAAGGGATGCGGGAAATTCACGATTGCATGCCGCCAGCGCGAAACCTCGACCATGCCATTTACATCCACGGCATGCTGCATGTCAGGATCTTCCGCATCGTACAAGCCGTAGCGGATGGCCTCGGCAACCGGCACGCGCTTGGTCAGACTGACCTGCTTGAACGCGTCGAGCATGCCATCGGCTGACGTGATGTCGAGCGGCTGCACGGTCCACACATGGCTTTGCGATTTGAAGTCGCTGGTCGATTGCGCCTCGGCACGCGTTTCGATCGGCAACAGGCGGATCGATGGTGGAAAGGTTTCGTCGTACAGCAATTCGGTCGGGCACATCGTGGTGCGTCCCGCCGAAGTCGGCAGCACACGCTGGCCATAAGAGGCAAAGAAGATGGAATTGATGAGTTCGGATTTGCCACGCGAAAATTCGGCGACAAAGGCAATCGACAACTTGTCATCGGCCAATCGTGCCATCGCCTGTTGCAAACGCTGTTCGCACTCGGCATCGGCCAGATCGCACTGCTGCACGCCATCGCGATAACGTTCGAGGGCCACGCGTACATCGTCGCGCCATTGACCGTATTCGTTGAATTTTTCTACCAGATTGCTCACTTGCACCTCGTTCGGGCAGTCATCCTGCTTGGCATTCCGTCGACACGGCGCAGGCAGGTCTGCAGCGCACGTAACCGGACACTAGCACCGGCCATCACTTTTGACAATTTGGACAATAGAAGGTCGAACGCTGCCCCTGCACGATCTGGCGAATCGGCGTGTTGCAAATCCGGCATGGTTCTCCCGTGCGGGCGTAAACGAAATAACTCTGCTGAAAATAGCCGGACTGTCCATTCACCGCGAGAAAATCCTTGAGCGTACTGCCGCCCTGCTCGATCGCTTCGGCCAGTACCTCGCGGATAACCTGCGCCAGCCGCTCGTAGCGTTCGAGGCCGATGCGATGCGCCGCCGTGCGTGGATGGATGCGCGCACGAAACAGGCTTTCCGATGCGTAGATGTTGCCGACTCCGACCACGATGTCGCCGGCCAGCAACACTTGCTTGATCGATGCGGTGCGCCCACGCGTCTGCTGATAGAGCCAGCGGCCGTCGAACAATGCTTCGAGCGGTTCCACGCCGAGCGTTCGTAATAACAGATGCTCGTTGATGTCCCCTTCTTCGCGACCATGCCAAAGTACCGCGCCAAACCGGCGCGGATCGCTCATGC
>NZ_CAJYMD010000024.1 GCF_913776015.1 uncultured Oxalicibacterium sp.
GTGCCGCTGCCAGATCGCCGGCTGCAATGTGGAAGGAATGCACAGTTTGTTGCGAAACCGTGCTGGATGTCTGTGCGCTAGCAATGTGTGGTTGACCGAGAAAGCAGAATGCGCCAAGCAGCATAAGCTGTACGGCGTGCGCTACGGGTGTGCGTTTGAGCTGTGTAGCGCAATGGCCTGTGGCAAGGTGAGATAAATGCATGATGACCTTTTGATGTAATTGAATGGAAGCTTCAATACATAGGTCACGCGACTGGCAAAAACGGGTAAGGGTTTTTTAAGAATGATGCGAACCTTAGCCGGGTTGGCGTGGTTCTACTTGCACCCAGTAACGTGTGCGATAACGCAGTTGCACTGGCAGCGACTGCATCAGCGAATGCAAGACGGTATCCGTGTCGTCAATCGGGAAAACCCCAGAGATGCGCAAATCGGCTACACGCTCGTCGCAGGACAGCAAACCGCTGTGATAGCGACTCAATTCATGCACAAACTCGCGCAAGGGCATACCGTCTGCCAGTATTTGTCCATTGAGCCAGCCCCACGCATTACTGCCTGCTGCCTGAGGCGAGGTAACGCGATCACTGCTCATGGATGCGGTTTGGCCTGCTGCCACGATCACGGAATCCGTCGTTGAATGTGGCGCCACGCGTACGCGACCTTCTTCAACCGTGATATGCGTCCAATCGTCTTCGTGCCGTACGGCGTAGCGCGTACCGAGCGCGAGCGTTTGTCCGTGGCGTGTTTCGATCAGGAACGGGCGGTATGTGGATTGCGTTTCACGTGCGGTCGTGACGAAGGCTTCGCCCTTGACGAGTTGCAGTACGCGTTGTGTGTTCGTGTAGCGAATGTTCACGGCGCTCTGACTGTTCAATTGAAGATGGCTGCCGTCGGCAAGCGTGAATGCACGACGCTCTCCCACGCGTGTGGATAGGTCTGCCAGCCAGATCTGGCCGGTCTGACTGCGCCAGCCCATGCCGGTGGTGATGCCGATGCCGGACAGCCATAAAAAAATCTTGAGCCCTTTGCGACGCGCAATAGGGCGCGTTGCCAGTGCTTCGCGGCTGGCGCTGCCGTTCAGACCATAAAAGCCCTGACTGACTTTCTGAATATGCTGCCAGGCGCGCTCGTGATCGGGGTGTGCCTTGCGCCATGTTTCCCAGGCCGATTTTTCTTCGCCACTGACGTCATCGCTCATCAGCAGCGTCAACCATTCGGCCGCCTGTGCTGCGATGTTGATGTCGATGGCAACACCTTCGGCGTAGACGCTGCCACGTGGCAAGGTAGGCAACGAGCTGGTAAGTTCGCTACGCATTCTGAATGGCAGCGAAGTCGGGTATGGCAAAGAAGCAGAGTAGGTTGGCCTGGCTCAGGTATTTTTTGACGGAATGCGTTGTCACGCCTAGTTCGCTAGCGATGTCGGCATAGCGCATGCCATCCAGATGCGCCATCAGAAATGCATTTCTCGCCTTGGTGGAGAGACGTTGCAGCGCCCGATCGATCAGCTGCAGGGATTCCATTAACAGGGACATGGCTTCAGGAGAGGGATGAATAGCTTCGGGCAGATGCGAAAGCGCATCCAGATAGGCTTGCTCAAGCTCTTCGCGACGCCAGTGGTTGACAAGCAGGCGGTAGGCAATCGTCGCCAGAAAGGGGCGAGGCTCACGAATTTCCTGTGCCGAACCCGCTACCAATACCTTGACGAAGGTGTCTTGCATGAGATCGCTGGCATGGCCGGTATCATGCATGCGCCTTCTGATCCAGCCCAGAAGCCAGCGATGGTGATCGATATAAAGCAATTGAACGTTGATGGTTGCGGTGTTGGTCGCCATACGGCACAAATCTTAATGGGAATTATTCCTATTTTAATTTTGACGTATATGCCCCACAACCATTTGCATCAGCCAAGGGGCGTTAAATCGGGTTTATGTGGGTAAATCGGTACAGATTCGCGTAAAAGATGCTGGTGTTACAGCGTGGGTTGGCTTTCCGCTTGATTGGTCACACACCTTTTTCCGGCAACGGCGTCTTCGCCTTGTATTCGCATAAGTCAGCAATGATGCAGTTCCAGCACTTGGGTTTGCGCGCGATGCAGGTGTAGCGGCCGTGCAGGATCAGCCAGTGATGGGCGTCGAGTTTGAATTCATCCGGCACGAATTTCAGCAGTTTCTGCTCGACGATATCGACATTCTTGCCCGGTGCGATGCCGGTGCGGTTTGAGACGCGAAAGATGTGCGTATCGACGGCAATCGTCGGCTCGCCGAAGGCCGTATTGAGGACGACATTGGCCGTCTTGCGGCCAACGCCGGGCAGGGCTTCGAGTTCTTCGCGCGTGCGCGGGACTTCACCGCCATGCTGTTCCAGCAGAATCCGGCAGGTGGCGATGACGTTCTTAGCCTTGGTGCGATACAGGCCAATGGTCTGGATGTAAGGCATCAAGCCTTCCACGCCGAGCGCAAACATGGCGGCGGGCGTGTTGGCAACCGGGTAAAGCTTGCGCGTGGCCTTGTTGACACCGACATCGGTCGCCTGTGCCGATAGCAGCACGGCGATCAACAGTTCGAATGGCGTGGTGTAGTCGAGTTCGGTGGTCGGTTTTTCGTTGGCGGCGCGCAGCCTCAGGAAAATCTCGCGTCGCTTGGCGGCGTTCATGGCTTGTCTTTCTCGGCCTGTTCCTTCTTCAGGCGGGCGCGTTCGATGGCAGCCTGGATGATGGCTTTCTTGCGTGCTTGCTCGGCTTTTTCGTCCTCCGACACGTCTTCGCTTTCGAGTGCCTGCAGTTTGGCGGCAGCCTTGGCGGCGAGACGGGCGTCGTTCTCTTCCTTTTCGCGCTGCAGGCGTGCCGTGCGTGCATCGTGGCGTGCACGGGCTGCATCGGCTTGAGCCTGCGACCATGCATCCCAACCGGTCTTGCCCGGTGTCACTTCGACCATCGCAATGCAATCGACCGGGCACGGTGCCACGCACAGATCGCATCCCGTACACAATGCATTGATGACCGTGTGCATCTGTTTGGCCGCACCCAAGATGGCATCTACAGGGCAGGCCTGAATGCAGAGCGTGCAGCCGATGCATAACTGCTCATCGATCATCGCGATCGGACGCGCACGTTCGATGCCGTTGTCGAGATTGAGGGTAATGACGGGTTTGCCAAGAACCTTTGCCAGTCTGACGATGCCCTCTGCGCCGCCTGGCGGGCACTGGTTGTAACTGGCCGTGCCGTCTGCCATGGCTTCTGCGTAGGGACGGCATGCCGGATAGCCGCACTTGGTGCACTGCGTCTGCGGCAGCAGATCTTCAAGGCGGTCGGCGAGCGGACGTTGATCGTGAGAATGCAAGGCGATTCCGTGACGGCGTGGCGGGAAATCCGATTATCGCGAAATTATCCTCGCAAGGCGGCGTATCCGCCAAGCAAGGGCATACCGCTCATGCGGACTTTCGTAATGAGAGGCATTTTTGTTTGCGGTGCGTAATGAAAAACGCCCCGTCATTGATACGGGGCGTTTCAGAATGGCATGGTGCCGATCAGCGTTCCAGATACTGGAGCTTGTCGGTCTTGTCGCGCCATTCGTCGGCATCGGGCAGGGCTGGCTTGGTCTTGGTGATGGACGGCCAGATGCGCGAGAGTTCGGCGTTCAGGGCGATGTAATGCTGTTGATCGGCAGGCAGGTCTTCTTCGGCGAAGATGGCGTTGGCCGGGCATTCGGCCACGCACACGGCGCAATCGATGCATTCATCGGGATCGATCGCGAGGAAATTCGGGCCTTCACGGAAGCAATCCACCGGGCACACGTCGACACAGTCCGTGTAACGGCACTTGACGCATGAGTCGGCAACTACGTGGGTCATACCAGATCCTAACTGTTGATTATCTTGAAAGCTGCGCAAAAGCCGGCAGATTGCGGCTTGCAGATGAGCGGATATCGCGTTGGACAGCCGCAGAACATCGCATTTTAAGGCAAATCGACCTTTCCCACAAACCGTGGCTCATACGGATTCCGCATAAGCTAATGCGTATTTCGTACTTTGGCGTGTCATTGTCACGATTGCGCTATTTGAATGGCATCGGAAGGCCGCCATCGAGAAGAGAAGTGCTGCGATAAAATGGCGTTCGCTCATGGTGCGCAGGATCATTGCCTGCAACGCATGCCGAAAAAACGCTGTATGGACAACAATGCAATTCCGACAAGGAGGAGAAATTGACGAAGCCCAATGTGTTGGTCGCACGTGCGACATTCCCCGATGTGCTGGAACGCCTGCAACAGCAGTTCGAGGTCGAATCCAATCAGGACGACACCATTTTCTCGACGGAAGAATTGCATCGTCGCATGCAAGGCAAGGATGCCGTCATCATGACCAGCAGCGAACGCCTTTCGGCCGAGGTGATTGCCGCCAATACGCATCTGAAGGCAATTTGCAATGTGGCGGTCGGCTATAACAATATCGATGTGGCTGCCGCCAGCAATGCCGGCATCATGGTCACCAACACGCCCGATGTGCTCAACGAAACTACGGCCGATTATGCGTGGACCCTGCTGATGGCGAATGCGCGCCGTGTTTCTGAATCCGAACATTTCCTGCGGGCTGGCAAGTGGACCAACTGGCGTTTCGATCAGTTTCTCGGTGCCGATGTGCATGGGGCCACGCTGGGCATTCTCGGCATGGGCCGCATTGGGCAAGCCGTCGCACGCCGTTCAATGGGCTTCGACATGCAGGTGATTTATCACAACCGCAGTCGTCTTGCGCCTGAACTCGAAGCGCGTGCCAATAATGCGCGTTATGTCGGCAAGGAAGAATTGCTGCGCAGTGCAGATCACTTGGTGCTGGTACTGCCGTATTCGGCGGAAACGCATCACGTCATCGGTGCGGCGGAACTGGCGCTCATGAAACCGACCGCCACGCTGGTCAATATTGCGCGCGGCGGCATTGTGGATGATGTGGCCCTGATTGCCGCATTGCGCGAAAAGCGCATTGCGTCTGCCGGCCTCGATGTATTCGAAAACGAACCGGCGCTGCATCCGGATTTCCTCACCTTGCCAAATGTCGTGCTGACGCCGCACATCGGTAGCGGTTCGGAAAAGACGCGCCGCGCGATGGCCGATTGTGCTTCGGCCAATCTGGTCGCGGCGTTATCGGGAGAGCGCCCACCCAATCTCATCAATCCCCAAGTCTTGAAGTAACCGTAAAAAGGAAGAACCGTTTCATGGCAGATATCAGCATCCGTCGCACACATCAACTGGCACCCGAAGCCGCGCGCGACGCCGCTCAGCAACTGGCCGATCGCATGGTCAACGAATTCGAGATGCAGACTGAATGGCAGGGCGATGTCCTGTCGTTTCAGCGTAGCGGTGTGTCCGGCACGCTGGCGTTGCAAGGACAGGAAGCACAGGTGGATGTGACGCTCGATTTTCTCTTCAAGGCATTTGCTTCGACACTGGAAGAAAAGATCGTGCGCAATATGGACCGCGTGTTTGGTGCTGCTGCATAAGACGACAGCATAAAAAACGCAAAAAAAATCCCCGTAGCGACGTTTGCCACTACGGGGATTTTTTTATGCTTTACCGGCTTAATCCTTGAGGCTGGTAATCAAGTCGATGTATTGCTGTTTCGCATCCTCTGTCGACAAGCCTTCCAACTGGTTCCACGCATCCCATTTGGCGCGCGCCACGAAATCTGTCATGGCCGGCTGCTCGCCTTCCACATTGCCATTCGTTGACTGCTTGTACAGTGCATAAATTTTCAGCAAGGTCAGGTTGTCAGGACGTTGCGCCAGCGTCTTGGAATCGGCAACAGCCTGTTCGAATTGTTCCTGCAGACTCATGAATGCTCCTGGGACAAAACGGCGAAAGAGAAGTGCATCGCTTTTGCAATGCGCACGGATGTCGGGATTTATACGCCCAGCAGTTCGACTTCAAAAATCAGCGTGGCGTGCGGTGGAATCACGCCACCAGCGCCGCGTGCACCATAGCCCAGCGACGACGGGATGATCAGTGTGCGCGTGCCGCCAATTTTCATGCCTTGCACGCCTTCGTCCCAGCCCTTGATGACATGGCCAGCACCCAGCGGGAAGCGGAATGGATCGTTGCGGTCCTTGCTGGAATCGAATTTTGCGCCAGCGCTGCCATCGTCATTTTGCAGCCAGCCCGTGTAATGCACGGTGACGTAGGCACCTGCGGCGGCTTCTGCGCCGTCGCCGACGACCTTGTCTTCGTATTGCAGGCCGGAGGAAGTGGTTGTGGTTGCCATGTCTGTTTCCTTGATGAAGAAGAATGATAAAAGTGTCGCCGATTGTAGCAGGAGCGGCATGCCACCGTGGATGAAGGCGATGCGAATGGGCCATGTTGGCGGTCTGCGCATGCGCAAGCTGCACGGTAGAATGCACCAGAACGCGTACCAGTCTTGGTATGCGCCGGGTTTATCGATGGAAGGATGGAATGCAAGCGATCTTGATAGCCTTCGGGCGCGCCGTGGTCAGCCAGCTGCATATACGCATGCTGTTGCTGACGATCATGCCGTTCATTCTTTCGCTGGCGATCTGGGGACTGGTGCTGGCATTTTCGCTGAATGCGATGATGGACTGGACGCAGGCCTTCTTCCTTGAAAACGATGGTTTTGCTACGGCCAACAATGTGTTGACGTGGTTCGGTCTTGCCACGCTCAAGGCGGTGGTGGTGCCGCTGCTGTCGATGTGGATCTTGCTGCCGTTGATGATCTTCACCGCACTGGTTTTCGTCGGTGTGGTTGCGATGCCGTTCATCTCGAGCCATGTCGGCGGCCGACATTACAAAGGGCTGGAAAAGCGCAAGGGCGGCAGCTTTTTCGGCAGTCTGTGGATGTCGCTGTCTTCATTTGCGGTCTTTCTCGTGCTGTGGCTGGTTTCCCTGCCACTTTCGCTGATCATTCCCTTCATGGTGGTTGCCCAGGTTCTACTGTGGGGCTGGGTGACCTATCGCGTGATGGCCTACGATGCATTGGCCGATTACGCCGATGCCGATGAGCGCAAGGCGATTTTGCGGCAGCATCGCTGGCCCTTGCTATGCATTGGTACGCTGGCTACGTTGATTGGTGCGGCACCGATGCTGCTGTGGCTGGGCGGCGCGGTGTTCGTGTTCTTTTTGCCGGTATTTGCCACCGGCGCGATCTGGCTGTATGTGCTGGTCTTCGTCTTTACGGGCTTGTGGTTCCAGCATTATGTGTTGCAGGCGCTGGCTTCCTACCGTGTCGAACAGGGCGATTTCGGCCCGCAAGATGTCGTGCCACTGCTCGACCTGCCTGAAGTGCAGGGCGGTACCGTAATCACCAAAACAGACTGATACTTTTCACACGATGGCTTTCGGACTACTCATCATCGGCGACGAAATCCTGTCCGGCAAACGCGCCGACAAGCATTTTGCCAAAGTGGTTGAACTGCTTGGCACGCGCGGGCTCGCGCTCGGCTGGGCGGAATATCTGGGGGATGACCGCGATCGCATCACGGCAAGCTTGCGGCGTACTTTTGCGTCTGATGACATCGTGTTCAGTTGTGGTGGCATTGGCGCAACGCCGGACGATCACACGCGGCAATGTGCAGCGGCCGCGCTGGATCTGCCGCTGGTATTGCATCCCGAGGCAGAAGCGAAGATACGTGAGCGAATGCAAGATATGGCACGCGAAGCCAAGGTGGTGTTCGATCCCGATCGTCCCGAGAATCGGCATCGTCTGAAGATGGGCGAATTCCCGCAGGGCGCGCAGATCATCCCGAATCCGTATAACAAGATTCCCGGGTTCTCGGTGGAATCAGGCAATGGCGGCGCGCATTACTTCTTGCCGGGCTTTCCAGTCATGGCGTGGCCTATGATCGAATGGGTGCTCGATACGCACTACGCGCATCTGTTCCACCGTCAGCCGCAAAGCGAGAAATCGGTGCTGGTGTTCGAGGCAATGGAGTCGGCACTGACGCCGATGATGGAAGCCATCGAGCGCGACCATGCGCCGGTCAAGGTATTCAGTTTGCCCAGCGTGGGGGATGCGCAGACGCGTCGCCACATCGAGCTGGGCGTCAAGGGGCCGGCAGAATTGATCGCGCCGGCATTTGCGCAATTGGTTGCGGAACTCACGCGAAGCGGCGAAGAATTTCAGCCAACCTGAGGTGCGTGCAACGCTGCATCAGCGCGCAATGAATAAGTGCCTGGATAGCTTTGCTTCAGGCTTCGCGCGGAAAACTCACCACATGTGCCGCGTCGAGACGAATGCCGATGCGCTCGCCAACTGCATGATCGTGGTGCGAGGGCACGAGTGCCAATAGTTGCTGGCCGCTGGAAAGCTGGAGCGTGTAGAGAAATTCGGCACCGCGAAACGCCTTGCGCACGACTTCTGCCTGAATCGGACTGGCATCGTCGTGGATGATGTCGTCTGCGCGCAGCAGGACTTCCACACGCGTATCGCCGGGCTGGAAAGTGCGCTCTGCCAGTGGCAGATTACCGAGTTCGATATGAACCTGGTTGCTGTCGCGATCGATGATGCCCGGCGTAAAGATGCCCTGGCCGATGAAGTCCGCCACGAAGCGTGTCTGCGGCTGGTGGTAGAGCTTGTATGCCGAATCCCATTGCACGATCACACCGTCCTGCATGACACCGATGTTGTCTGCGATTGCAAACGCTTCGTGCTGGTCATGCGTGACGAGCACGGCTGTGGTGCCGACTTCCTTCAGGATGTCGCGAATCTCGGTTGCCAGTCGCTCGCGCAGATCCACATCGAGATTTGAGAATGGTTCGTCCAGCAATAGCAGATCCGGTTGCGGCGCCAGCGCGCGCGCCAGTGCCACGCGTTGCTGCTGCCCACCTGATAGTTCGTGCGGAAACTTGCTGCCATGTGCTGACAGGCCGACCAGTGCGAGCAGGGTATCGACGCGTTTGCGACGATCGGCAGAAGATGATTTGCGCAGGCCGAAGCCGATGTTGTCGCTGACACTCAGATGCGGAAACAGTGCGTAATCCTGAAACACCACGCCGACTTGCCG
>NZ_CAJYMD010000025.1 GCF_913776015.1 uncultured Oxalicibacterium sp.
AGGAAGAAAGGAGAGGATTGGAGCCTGATCCCAGAACGATCGAAGGTCGCCTGCATCAGGCCCGGCCAGTCTGCATGGTCGGACAACACGAAGCCGCGATCAACGCCACGCCGTCGCCGTGCGCCGCGCAATTGCATCCAGCCACTGGCGAAGGCGTCGCTGATATCGCCGAAGCGCCTGATCCAAGGCGAGCCGCCAGCCGACGGCGGTGCCAGCACGAGCGCACGCTTGTAGAGCGCCTTGTCCTTTACCTCGCCGACGGCGAGCGTCTCCGGCAAATGGATGCCCGCTTCACGGTATGCGCGATTCAAGGGTTCGACTGCACCGTGGCAAACGATGGGGCCGACGCTGTTGTCAATGCCGTGCAGGATGCGTTGCGCCTTGCCGAACGAATAGCAGAACAGCACGCTGCAGCGGCCCTGGTCGGCGTTGCGTCGCCACCATTGGTTGATATCGTCGAAGATCATCGCTTGCGGCTGCCAGCGATAGATGGGTAAGCCGAAGGTGGATTCGGTGATGAAGGTATCGCAACGCACGGCTTCGAACGGTGCGCAGGTGCCGTCGGGCTCGACCTTGTAATCGCCGGATGCGACCCAGACTTCGCCGCGATGCGCCATGCGCACTTGTGAAGAACCGAGTACATGACCGGCCGGATGCAGGGAAAGCGTCACGCCGTTGTGCGTGATGGTTTCTCCATAGGCAAGCGTTTGCAGCGTGATGTCGCCGAGGCGTGCGCGCAATACACCGGCTCCCGCCGCGGCAGCGAGGTAGTGCGTGTGACCGGTCCGTGCATGGTCGGCATGGGCGTGCGTGATGATGGCACGCGGCACCGGGCGCCACGGGTCGATATAGAAATCGCCGGGTACACAGTACAGACCTTCCTTCCTTGCTACGACCATGTCGCTCATGAATGCTCCGGAATGCAGGCAACGGTTTCACGATAGCAAGTCTTTTGGCGCGTTGTCTGTGCGTACAGTCACGCAGGTGAACCCCCTTTTTTTTATTCCTCTTGGTGGAGACTGACATGCGCTTAGGCCATTGGAAAGATTGTTTCCTGAATGCATCGAAATGCAAGAGTGGCTTCTAGTGTGGCTTAGCGTACGGATGGATGCGCTGGATCGATCAATACTGCAGCGCAGGAGTGGAGTGTTTCTGCTCATCCGGCGTAGGACGCCGTCACTTTTCAAGGAGATTTCTCATGAACAAGGAACAGGTCAAAGGTACTGCCAAGGATATCGCCGGCAAGGCACAGGAAAAAGTCGGTGAAATGATCGGCAGCAAGGAACAGCAAGCCAAAGGCATGGCCAAGCAGGTCGAGGGTAAAACCGAGAAAGCCTATGGCGATGTCAAGGAAAGCGTCAAGGACAACCTGAAGAAGTAATCGGTATCCGCACGGCAAAGGCAACCAGTCTTGCCGTGACGCTGGCACAAGCCAATCGAAGCCCATCCGAGAGGATGGGCTTTTTTATTTTCGATAGTCGTGAAGTGCCTGTATTTGCGAAGTCGAATGGGTTTTCATAAGCAGCGCTTATCAAACGATAAAAACGCCTGTGTTTGCGTATGGCTTTGGCACTTTTATACTGTGCCGCGCTGAACGATCGCCGTAACTAAGTGCCATAGCGGTCGATGATTATTTTGCAGGAGCAAAGCGTGGCAATGCCAATCGAATACAAGGGTTTCAAACTGATGGTGACGGTAGAGCGGCAGTCTGCGGACGATCTGGCCGCCCGCTGGCGCGGACATTTCGGTTTCTGGAGCGAAGATGGCGCCTTCTCGCGAGAAGGCATGGTCAGCCGCACCGAAGCCAGCCCTGACGATGCGCGTACCAAGACCTTGCGTATTGCCAAATCCATCATCGATGCCGAGTGGACAGGCGCTGACTTGTCGGATGGCCGGGCAAGGACGGTATTTTTGCATCATTGATGCATTCAAGTCGTTGATAAATCACGTCTTTCTTTCGTCAGGCGTATAATGGGCGCTTTCCGCCGGAGACGGCAGGGCGGGCGTGGGTGCCATGAGAGCTACCCGATCCGATCGCCTTGACTCCGGTCTTTGTCGAGTCATTTCCATTATCGAAAGAGTCAGGTCTTTCCGATTCATCGCACGATCGCACCGATCGCGACGCTTCACTCAGCAGGCCTGCTGCATACCATGTCTGACATTCAGTCCGCTTCGCCCGTCGCTACACCCGACGCCGCTTCCGCTCCCGTTCGCTTCGAGGATTTCGGTCTGGCTCCCGAGATTTTGCGGGCGCTCGGCGATCAGGGCTATGTGCATCCGACACCAATTCAGGCGCAGGCGATTCCGATTGTGCTGAAAGGGCGCGACGTGATGGGTGCGGCACAAACGGGTACCGGCAAGACCGCAGGCTTTTCGCTGCCGATCATCCAGTTGCTGATGGCCCATGCCAATACCAGCATGTCGCCGGCGCGCCATCCCGTGCGTGCACTGATCCTGACACCGACGCGTGAGCTGGCCGATCAGGTTGCCGACAACGTGAAAGCCTATTGCCGTCATACAGCATTGCGTTCGACCGTGGTGTTCGGCGGTGTCGATATCGGCCCGCAAAAGATTGCCCTGCGCGGCGGTATCGAAATCGTGATTGCCACACCGGGCCGCCTGCTCGATCACGTGCAGCAGAAATCGGTCAACTTGTCACAGACGCAAATTCTCGTCATGGACGAAGCCGATCGCATGCTCGACATGGGCTTCCTGCCGGATCTGCAACGTATCATCAATCTGCTGCCCAAGCAGCGCCAGAACCTGATGTTCTCGGCGACCTTCTCGCCCGAAATCAAGAAATTGGCTGGTAGCTTCCTCAAGGACCCGGTAACGATCGAAGTCGCGCGCAGCAATGCTACCAATGACAACGTCACGCAATTGATCTACAAGGTCGAGGAAGAAGCCAAGCGCGATGCCGTGTCGCACATCATCCGTGAACGCGCGCTCAAGCAGGTCATCGTGTTTTCCAATACCAAGCTTGGCGCTTCGCGTCTGGCGCGCCAGCTCGTGGCCGAAGGTGTGAAAGCATCGGCCATTCACGGTGACAAAAGCCAGGGCGAACGCATGCAGGCACTCGAGCAGTTCAAGAGTGGCGAAGTAGAAGTGCTGGTGGCGACGGATGTGGCCGCACGTGGTTTGGACATCGCCGAACTGCCGTGCGTGATCAATTACGATCTGCCGTATAACGCCGAAGACTATGTGCATCGCATCGGTCGTACCGGCCGTGCCGGTGCCAAGGGCGACGCGATCTCGCTGTTCAGTGCCAAGGACGACCGCCTGCTGGTCGATATCGAAAAACTGACCAAACAGAAATTCACGCCGCTGGCACTGGAAGGCTTGCAGGTGCGTGGGGAACGCCGTAGCGACCGTCCGCTGCGCCGTGACGAAGGTAGCCGTCCTGCACGCAGCAATGACCGTACTGCCGGCAGCCATGGCAATGCCTATGTGCCGGGAAGTCGTGGTGCGTACGCCGCGCCGCGCAAGGAAAAGATCGATCCGTTCTTCTCGCAACCCTATGAACCGTCGAACACGGCAGTGGAATCGGTCAAGCCTGTCGAGAGCAAGGGGGCGATCAAGCCTGCCAAGCATCGCGTGGCAGCGCTCCTCGGCGGTGGCCCCAAGCGTTGAGCGTAGGGGAACAATGCAAAATAAAAAGGCGCGGTAAGCGCCTTTTTTGTTGCCCTGACTTGCCTGAATCTCGTGCGAAACAGGATGTGAGGATGGCCGACATGAGGTCGGCTTGCTGTTGCAGACGTCGCCTGTCGATGCGATGTGCAGAAGGATGAATCGTATCTCCGCCGATACGACTTAATCCGGCAGCCAGGCCTTGCGCCATGCAAGAAGGTTGTCGCCTTCCAGCATCCATTCCTCGCGGACCTTTTTCTGCAGTGCATCGCCCATTGCTGCCGTGGCATCGAGATCGGACAAATGTATGCGAATCGCATTGACCCAGTCGATGTAACGATTTTTGACGCGCGTGACGGGCAGATCATCCTCCTGATAGCAACGCACATCGCTGCAGATGACCGGGAAGCCGAGTACACCGTATTCGAGCAGACGCAGATTGCTCTTGCACTGGTTGAACAGATTGTCTTCGACCGGTGCCAACGCCAGATCGAGATTCAGCTTTGCCAATGCCTGCGGATAGCGATGAATGGAAACGCCCGGATGAAATTCGTGGATGTAGGGACGCAATTTATCGGGGCACATGCCGAAGAAAATCCATTCGACTTCGTTCGCCAGTTCCCGAACGACATCGGCGATCAGTTCGAGATCGCCGGCATGTCCTGCGCCCCCGGCCCAGCCGACACGCGGCTTTGCCGATATGCGTCGTAGCCCTTGCAGATCTTTCCACCAGACAGGCTGCAATCGATTTTCGATGACCCGGATATCCGGATGCATGCCATCGAACGCTTCCTTGAGCGCTTGCGTCGAAACGACGAAGCGGTCGGTCAGGTTAAAGCCCTGGCGCAACTGTCGCATGATGTCGCGCGAAAAATCCTGACGATGCGCACTCTTCATCGGCAGGTTGGGCAGGTAGTCGTCAAGTTCGTAAACCTTGAACGCCTGCGAGAAAGCGTGCATGCGGTGCATGGCAGCGATGCGATCGTCGGTGATCGGTCGTTGCAGGATAACGATATCGGGTGCGAAGCGTGCCAGTTCGGATGGCGACAGCAGATTGCCCGAGACTGTCCCATCGATCAGGCCGGCTTCGGTCATCGCCAAGGTCGGCTGGATCACACGATAGTGGCCGCAGCCATAGATATCGGCGTTATAGGCCAGTACGGTAGGTAGCGGATGGAATGCCTGCAGTGGACGCCATGCAAATTGCGGTTCCGCCAGTTTGAACCCTTGCGGATCGCGTAGCGAAAAACCGGGATTGTAGGCAGGATCGTGCGCCATGACGGGCAGCCAGCGCGCATACATCGCATCCTCTTCCTCGACGCTTGCGGTCGTTGGTGACGAGACATCCATCAACAAGGTCGCACGTGGCGTCCAGACATTGAGCAAGCCAGCCTGCTGCAATTTCAGGCACAAATCGATATCGGCACAGCGCGCCAGCAGTGGCTCTTCATCGAAGCCACCAGCTTGCAGAAACAGTTCGCGACGTAGCAGCAGGCATTCCCTGCTGAGCGCAGCGTAATTCTGGTCGAGTTGCAGGCGCTGCATGTAACCGGCATCGTCATGTGCCAGTCCTTCGAAGACACGTCCGGCCGGGCCATCAAGTCCGAGGATGAAGCCGGCATGATGAATCTTGCCATCGGCCGACAGCAGTTTGGCACCGACAGCACCGACTTCCGGGCGCGTGCCATGATTGACGAGTTGCTGCAACCAATCCTTGTGCAATACGCCGGCACCGTCCGCCAGCCACAACAGAAAATCACCGCGTGCCTGTTGAGCAGCTTCGTTGCATACGCGTGCATGGGAAAGATCATTGGCAAAGTGCAGTACACGCAGTTGTGCCGCATTCATGGATTCGATGCCGTCGAGCCAGGTACGCACATCGATTGCCTGATTGCCGTGGTCGATCAGCAGGATTTCATAGTTCGTATAGTCGGTATTCGCGAGCAGCGTTTCCAGGCAGCGCTGTACTTGTGCCAGTCGCTCTCGCACCACAATCATGATGCTGACCGCGGGCTGTTGCGACGGGGCGTAGTCAATGGCGTAACAGCCGGGCTGCGGATTGTGCAGAACGGCATCGGCAAAGCCGCGCGCGTGCAGATGGCGTAGGATGACATTGCGTTGCGCGGCGTCGTCGTCCGTTTGTTCGATGGCGGAGGCTGTCAGCAGCGGCTCGCTGATATGGCCGACACAACCGAGGCCATATTGTTCGACCAGTTGCAATTGGTAGGCGAGTTCGAACGCTTCGCCATCGTCGGTAGAAAATCCGCCATGTTCGAGCAGAGTTTGTCGACGGTACAGCCAGTGCGGCGACATGCTGGCAGGGAAGCTCAGCAACAAGTCCAGATTGAAATCGGGGCGCAGCAGCAAGCCCAGTTCGGTGTCTTTTACCCGCACGATTTCATCCGCATAAGCGGCAACACATTGTTCGGGCATGGTCGGCAGATCGATTGCCGTCAATAGCAGGCCACTAGGCAGGAATTCGCTACCGGCCTTGGCAAGCATGATCCAGTCTGCATCGAGATCGGCAATGCATTGATTGAGTGTCTGCGCAATCTGCTTGTCGTTGTCGAGCTTGATAACTACAGCGCGACTTTCCAGATTGCTGGATGGCTGGACGGAGCAGACAACGATATCAACGCGGCGATAGAGATTGACATCTTCAAGATTGCGCAGTGTGCGTTCAACGGCGGCGGCATTACCAGTGCTATCTATGATAAGAATGCCGATGCGCGGGCCACCCTGTAGGTTGGTCAGATGTGCATCGATCAATGCACGTTGTCCTTCTTTGGGATACCGTGCGCCTAGCCACAAGGGAAGCGATACACCGCCAAGGCCGGCCACATTTCGCAACGCAGTCAGCAAATTAATTGGTTTGAAGATACGTGCTGCCATGCCCGTAATGGGCGCGACGCTGACGAATTCATTGCTGCCCGTGGTCCGATACCAGCCGAGATCGCGTATTGCTTGTCGAAAGTCAGCATGCCCTTGTTCGCCAATCCCTGGCAGATCGCGACCCGACTGACTGTACTGTGCTTGCGAGACGCGAAACTTCGTCAGCGGTTTCGACAAGAACGCCAGATTGCCGCGTTGCAGCAGCTTGGCATACAGGGCCAGATCGCCCACCCAATGAATGACCTTGCCATTGAGCGACATCAGGGTATCGACGATCTCCAGCAAATCGGTACGTCGCACCATGACGCAGCTTGGCTCGCCGATGAAATTGATCGTGTGGTCGCCGAGGAAGGAAACCAGTTCTTTACCGTTGATGATGACATCGCCGGAAAACGGGAAATTGGTTGCCAGGATGTCCGGTAGCGGTTCGCCATCTTCATCGATACGCTGGCGTCTTGACGACGCTAGGGCGATGTCGTTTTCTTTTTCCATGATGGCACACAGCTCGGTGACGCATTCGGGCACAAGTACATCATCGTCGTGCAGGAACTTGACGTATTTGCCTTGCGCCAGCTTGATGGCCTGTGCCGTACTACCCAATTCGCCGAGACGTCGATTATTCTTTGAGTAACGAATAGCGACGTTGCTTCCGGCATGCTTGGATTGGATCAATTCCTGTATCTGATCGTCGGCACTATCATCACAGATGATCAGCTCCAGCGATGGATAGGTTTGCGCAAGAATGCTGTCCAATGCCTTATCGATAAACTGGAATTTATAGGCCGGCATGACGATGCTGACCAAAGGGAATTTGCTAGTCATTCCTGACGACCTTTTCTTGTTTGCCTGTTAAAGAGGTTTTTTGAAGTAGGCAGGTATCTTGTTATAGGGACTCTTCGATATCGACAACTGATGCTGGTGAGCAAAGGCATCGGCAGCATCCGTGGCACCTGCAACGGCGCCATAATCGTCCAGTACGATCAATCCTCCTGGCACAACACGATCATAAAGATGCCGGAGTGCAAATTCAGTCGGTTCCTTGACATCCATGTCGAGGTGCAAAAGAGCGATGCGTGTGGCCGGATGTTGCTTCATATAGCGATCGACCGTATCGAAAATATTACCCTCGACCAGTTCGATGTTGTCGAATCCCTTGTTTCTCATCAGGCCTTCGACTTCTGCTTTCGCAAGGCCATACCCGCCATTATTTTCGAACGATTCGATGAATGCTTGATCGTCGGTGCCAGCCACATCTTCTCTGGGAAATTTGCCGAACGCATCGAAGCCGATGATCTTGCGAGTGCTGTCGTTTTCAAGCGCGTTGCGAAATGTTGCAAAGCGAATCAGCGAAGTCGCCTTGTAGACTCCGAGTTCGACGATATCGCCCTGTAAGTCGACGATGTTCTTATACAGATCAAAGTGCGCCAGAAATTTATTGATGCGCGACGGATGGGAAAACCAGTAGTAGGCGTTTTCGTAGTCCCAAATATGGCTGGCATGTAAGCCACGGATACTTGATATGTTTTCTGTTTGTTGTGACATGGTATTTAGCTAACTGACTGTACGAAGTGCCCTCTGATTCTCCGACGCCTTGAATGCGAACTCGATGTATTTCTTGGGCGCCTGTGAGATTGCGGGATATATATCGAATGCATGCACAGGTTGAAATTCACAATAGCTCTCGCTGCTATTTGTATTGGCTAATAGCAATACCCATGCGCACAAGGGCTTTCCACCGATTAGCTTGATGTTTTTCATGGGAATGCTCTTCGATCCGCCACGAAGAGGGATGAGGGCAACAGTTCTGTCGCCTTGCCGCATGATCATTTCGCCCAAGCTGGTGGATGTACGCCGCTCACTGGCGAGGCGTACAAGACGAGGTCGGTAAAGTTGTTGGGATTGTGCTGGCGCAGCCGGAAATGATAGTCACCGACGATCCGATCCAGACCCGCCATGATCTCTAATAAATCAGTCGCGTAGTGGTAGGCCGCAATCGCCATGCGTGGCCGTTTTCGTTGAAGGAGGCTTGCACCGCCTTCGACGACTTTGCTTTCAAAGCCTTCCACATCCATTTTCAGGAATGTGATTTCTTCAAGTTCATCATCAAGACGTGTGGTTTCGATGGATACGGAACCATTTTCTTCTACGCGACTGGACATGTTGCCCAAAGCATTAAAGCGTAACGTTTCCTGTCGATTCGATATGCCCTTGTTGATGAATCGCGTATTCGGTAAAAGAGGCTGAGCAATCTGGGCCAGCGTGGCAAAATTGCTTTTGTCTGGTTCAAACGCGGTGATGCTTTGGTAACGGTAGCCCGAAGCACCCAGGAATTTCTTCACGATCGGCCCTTGATAGGCGCCACAATCGCAGTAGTGTTCGTTTTGTCCCACTCTGAAAGTTCCTGTTTCGGGAAACACGGAAAAATATTCTTCTGATGGATTTGACCAGGCTTGCATCAGGTGATCACGCTCGTATGTCAGTCGGAACAGAAGATTGGCATAGAGCGTTACCTTGCTAAAGTCATCGTCCATACGATCGGCAAGATGGAGAAAGGTGTCGAGGTTTGCGAGCGTTTTTTCGCGATGTTCTATCGCCGATTCATAAACGGCAGGCATGCCGAGTTGTGCGCGCGCTTGCATGTAATCCCTTTTTTCCACACCTGCTGCATCGCATAGTCGTGAAACCCAACCTCGCGCATTGGGGCCGCATGAAAAATCGATAGCAACTGCATCTGGATACTGTTTGGCTTGCGCAAGAAATTGCACGCTGTTCCAGCGAGGTGCGCCATGTAGCATCTTTTGGGAAGAGAAATCATCGACGACGGCAATGATATTTTGCAGATGAGGCGCGATTTTCTGCGCATACAGTTTGCCGTAGTCCGAGGAGGTTGCCAGAAAAAAAATGGGACGCGTCGTTAACTGCTCAATGCACGGTTCACCGTCCGTCGCTACTTTCAGCAATTTCGTTCGGAGCGTTTCCACTAGAGTTTGCATGCTGTGATCCTGAAAATATGGGGTTATCGCTGTACTGCTGGATCATGCATGTAATCCAGCGGAAGGTGCGGCGATGACGTGATCTTGGCGAGAATCCGGCCGTTCTTTTCGAAATGTTTTTTTGCTACTAAAAAGGATTGACGCATGTAACCGGTAATCGGGTCATGTTCAACTCGACGAAGCGAATTCGTTTCCCCATAAAAGTAGGGTTGGGAATAATCAAGGTCTACACCGCCGATCAATACTTTTGAGTAGCCCATATAGAAAGCCATTTGCACGGCCATCAGAAGCACAGTGCAGCCGTCATATACGCAAATCGAAGGGTCGTAAGAAAAATTTTTCTCATCTTCAAACATGAGATTGCCGGTACGACGGCTGGCTTCAGTCAGTGCGATGAAAGTCTGCTGAGTCAGTAATTCAGCTTGCGTCTTCTCGATATAACTATAGAGTTCGGTGCCTACGAATTTAATGTCGGCCTCGATCTTGATGATGTCTTGTTGCCATTGCTGAAAGCCAATGGGCTCCAGTAGGAAATAGTATTTTGGGCGGTAATTGAACCCCTGATCTTTCAATTTGAATGATTTGTTGCACCAAAAAGATTCGCGCTGCATCAATTCATTAATATCCAATGTCATGAGAGAAGGTGCATTGCCAAGGATATAGGCAGTTTCTCCACATTTTGAATCCTTGAGTTGGCGAATTCGTGAACGCATATCGGAATTGTTGGTGTCGGAGAGCACAGGCGCTTGAGGGGAGTTCGACGCCAACATTTTCTCCAGCGCATCAACGCGTCGGCGCTGCAAAATTCCACCTGAACGTTCGTAGGCATGCCATGGCAAGGAGCGTTCCCAGTGCAGGACTTTCTCGTAATCGCCCCATTCTTCGAACATCTCGCGACCATGATGACGATCAAGCGCCGGCAGACGGGAAAGACGCGGTGCCGGTGTGTCCGGTTGCAGTACTTGATGCCAGAAAGCTGGGGCAAGGATCTCTTGATAGTGCACTTGCAGGTAACTGTCTTGATCGCACTCCTTATTGGATATCAGCGGGGTAAACGGTTTACCGAAACAATGTGCCTTTTTGTCGAACCAAACTGCTTCTTGGAGGATGCTGGAAGAAATGCCGCACACTTCTAAGTCTTCCTCGGCGCTCAATATCTGATATGTACTTTGGAGACAAGCTTCTACAGGTAAGCCAAGTCTTTCTGATAGCGCTAAGCGTTCCTGTTGTGCGGTGCTGCCTGCATAGCCGATTGGATAATCGACGGTAAACAGGAGTTTGCGGCCCGCAGCAAGCATTTGCATTTTTTCAACATGATCTTCCGCTTGCTGAAAATGGCCATCCTTTCCCAGTAGCGCGATATCGTGAGGTTCTTGGCGTATATAAATCAATGCGCCATCAAGATCGAATTGATGCCGATGCATTTCTGCCAGTCGGGCGCGATGTGCTCTGACATTGGCCCCCAGAAAGGCTGCTTCCAGCCGTAATTCTTCTTCACTGACGGCGAAGTTGGCGATACGCTCTGCGAGCAGTTCGTTAGACGTGCGTAGTGCGATATATAGATCGCGTCCGAACCGTAGCGGTGAATAACGAATATCGAGAAAATGAATTTTGCGTGCTTGGCATGCTTGTCGTAGCCAAGGCGATATGTCGCAGGTGAGGAGTAGCGTATTGTCAGATACGTGAGAAAAAAGATAGTCGATCGCGGCGGAAGGTAGGTCATGATATGTCGCCTGCCACAAGTGGTCGGGTGAAAGGTCTTTCCCCTGTTTACTCAGATATTGAAAATGCTGCAAATCAAAATCTGCCAGCGCGGCATGAACCCTTCGATTTCCGGGCGCGTAGGCGATATCGAGCGCACATGCTTGTCGTATTGGTTCACGTACAAGATCGAACAAATTTCTGGATGGGTTATAGGACGTCTGAAGTAGATCTGGTAGGCAGACGATTGCGGAAATATCGGCTGTCATTTATGTTAAAAGTGCTGCAATCAGGTGGGCGGGCATCGTATCCGGTTGTCTTAAAAGAATGCGATGTGACGACGAGCCGACTTCATTCTGAAGTTTGCGATAGTCGACAATCGAGCGCCGCATGAAGAAAACCGCGTTACATGGTTGTAGCTGAGATTTTGCCTTCTGAATAATGTTATCCACAGAGCCTGAGAGATAGGTTGGCTTGCTTTCGACATGTTCTTTAACGGTGCCAATGCAGAGGCTGCGTCTATAAAATTCGAAGTGTGCTCCCAGTTCATCAATAGCTTTGTCGCTTATTTCAACGTGCAGATCTGCTTCTGGATAAGCCGTCTTCAGCTTAAGCAGCGCATTGAGAAAACTTCGTGGTGAATCAAGTATCTGAAAATGCGGACAAATGCCGTATTCATACAGATCTCTGATGAGATTAAGAAGCACACTGTCTGGTGTGTCGTCTTTGTCGAATGCCAGCATCTGATCCCAGTCTGCGTTACGGAAAATCTCATCAAGCTTTTCCCCCAAAACGTACGACTCCAAGTCGGCGAAATGGTCATTAATCAGGCTGAATCGGGCTTGTTGCCATAAATCTCGAATGTCTTCCGATACCAGTTCTGGAACAGGAAAACGCAAGGCGTTCTGTTGATCTTTGTTGATAAGTGAGACGATAAAGTCTTGCACACTCATCGTCTGTATGTCCATTGAGTTGAAGAACGTTTTAAGTTCTGCGCCGAGCCGAACATCCGCCGTCCCTGGTCGATGACATTCCAGAACGATATCGTTCTGACCGACTATTTTTCTTGCGGCCTCGAAGTCAAGAATTGGGATGTTGTCGAGATCATCCGGGACCTTTCTAGGATAGACGATGCCGGAAATGGAAATGTCGTTTAGTCGCAAAAATTGTTTGAAGAAATTCAGCGCGGGACTTTGCAATGCCCAGCCTGCTGCATAAATTTTCATGTTATGGCTTTCTGAATTCGAAGAACATGGTATCGCCGGCCTCTACATCGCGAGGTTGGTCATTCGTCATCTGATGCGGATAAAAGATGGCAACTTTTCCATCTTTGAGGCCGCAGCACACAGTAGAGAACGCATGCGTTTCTTCGAGACCGAATTGTTCGGCCATGGAACGGACTTCTTCCGGTAAGAAGTGACGGTAATGCCATTTGTAACCCGAGTAAGGCATGACGCTTTCATTCGGGCAGGAGATGAAGAGTTGCCCACCTTTTTTCAGTGATTTGGCGAGTGTCCAGAAAAAGGTTTCATGATCTTTAACGTGTTCGATCGACTCCATACACATAATGAAGTCGAAAGATGCGTCAGGAAGATTGAATGGAAACAGTTTGGCTGCCCAGATGATATTGGGGTCGTGCAGTTTTTGACTGGCGATGGCAATACCTTCTTCCGATCCATCGATGGCGAGAATCGTGGCGTTCGTTTCTCTCGCGACCAGTGCTGCGCCGTATCCCGAGCCACAAAAAATATCTGCGCCAAACAATGCGCCTTCCCGTTCGTTTACACGTGACGCGGCGTATCGATAGCGCCAGAGATGATCGCCACCCACTAGATTAAGGTCGAGCGTGTGATATCTTTCGCCACTTTTCAGAGAGTAGTCTTTCATTCTTCTTCCGTTTCTATTCTTCTGTTAAAGGCCGTAGGTTCTGATGGGTTCGTCGTAACGAATATCGAACACAGTCTTGTTTGGCACATCGGTTCGATAGAGTTGAGGCCACCCCAACTCCGCATTCTTTCCAATCTTGATACCTCGGTGAATGGTCGCGCCTGTACGTACTACGCAGTGGGCGCCGATCTCCACATTGGCACCTATGCGTACGCCGCTTTCTATCCAGCAGGATGACTTTATCCGGCTGTTGGGGCCAACATGGACGCCGGCATGGAGAACCGTGTTGTAGTCGATACGGGCACCATGCTCGATGACGGCCAGCGCGCCGACGAAAACGTTCATACCAATGACCGCACTCGGATCGAGAACAGCATGCGGGTGAATAAATGATTCAAGCTTGAATCCCAGCGCCATCACGGCTTGCATGAGTTCCATGCGCTTAAAGTTGCCAAAGCGCTCGTCGAACGCCACGAACATGCTGCCTTGGTCCGGTGTTAGGCCCTCGAGAACGCTGTAATCGAAGCGGTAGTCGGTATCCTGACAGATTTCAATTTTTTGCACAGCTTCGTCGGGACGAGCCTGTTTCCAGGCCTGAAATACCTGATCAAGGTAAATGCCGGCGCCCACGATCCATCTAGATTTCATGATCGTTCGCCATTAATGTTGTATACCAACGTTCAACAAGACGGTTGGTCGCTTCGTACGCTCCCTGAGTCGGGAGCGGCGCGTCCATGTGCAGGGCGGCCTGTACTTGCTCCATAATTTCCACATCTTCACCGACGACTACCTTGCTGCCATGCATTTGTGCCAGCAAAACCTGATTTGAAAAAGCGTAAGGCTGCTTCTTGCGCGTCGTAAACCAATAAATCTCGATATCTGTATGGTCAGGTGCGATAGGAATGTGATGCTCGACCGTAAAAGAAAATCCACCGTTGGCGCTTGCGATATGTAAATTGGGAAATGCGAGCCAGTTGTAATACATATCCTGACTGCCCCAGCGTTGTACTTGATCGTGCCAGCCAAAGTGCGGCAGGTCATTGATGGGAGCATCGGCACCGCCATAACTAAAACGGCGCATCTCTTGTCGTAGTGCGGACGGTGACGTTTCGGAAAGCGGCGAGTTGGATTCTTGAAAAGCAGGCTGGTCAACTGAGGGTATGAACTTGACGGTTTTTGCCAGGCTCTTCGGATGAACGAAACGAGGATGGTTGGCGTCGCGCAGATTTTCGTAAGCCAGTTTCCAGTTGAATTTAGCGTGCCAGGTAGTCACCATGACTTCGGTGTCATAACTATTCGAGCTGCTTTCGAGCAAATCGATGAAGGCTACGGAGAATTGCTCTTCGAAAGGGAACGGATGTTTATCAAGATTGATGAACAGCACATTGCCTACCGAATGTAAGGCGAATTCTCGGAGCTTCAATTCTTGTTTTTCTTCTGCACTGAATCCGTAAATGGCATCGCAATCGGGGATGTGATCGACCTGTCCCTCGGCGTTGTAACGCCATGCATGGTAGGCACACACTAGCGGGCGTTTGCCCACAGCTTCTGTTTGTATCAAGGCATTGCGGTGCAGACAGACATTCTCAAATGCACGAATTTCACCATGAAAATTCTGTATGACGACGGGTATGCCGGCGATTTTGCGAGTGATGAAAGCATTGTGCTCAACCAGCATTGTCTTCAGTCCCGCAAATAGCCATGCCTTGCGAAAGAGCTTTTGCTGCTCACGTTCGAATATTTCGGGCGATAGATAGTATTTTGGATGCATTCTGGACTGCATCAGTGATGGCCTTTACTCATGAACGTTGCTGAAAAAGTGGCTTGGCTGGATTGCCGAAAACAGTCGAGCCGGCAGGAACATTTTTAATCACAACGGATCCTGCGCCGACGATGGCGCCGTCGCCGATTCGGATGCCTGGCAAAATGGTGGCATGTGGATGCACGGTGACAAATTCACCGATGTGTGCGCCACCGCCGATAAAAGTCATCGCACCAATTTGTGCGTAATTGCCGATGTGCACATCATGGCCGATCACCGAGCTGGTATGGATGTTGGAAAAGTCGCCAAGCCAGACATCAGGACTTAATTGAACACGATGGCATAACAGGCAACCATTTCCAATATGAACACGTGGACTCATGTACGCACCAGTCAACAACGGGATGAATGTCGCTCCCTTGTCTAGTAATGGCTTTGCGTAGGTCATGCGTGCTTGTGGATCACCGACCGCACAGACAAAGCGTTCATCGCTTTGCGGTACGTAGTCCAGTGGATTGCCAACGATTTTTACCTCACAAGCGAACCCATCCATGATCTCTGCGCGATTGTCGAGAAAACCCTTGATGTTCCAGGTGATGCCATGCGCAGGATCGCCTTGCATCTGCGCCAAAACCTCGCGTCCCCAGCCGCCTGCGCCGATGATCAAAACGGGGTAAGTCATAGAATTGATCCTCCATCCATGACAAGGCTGGTGCCTGTCACCCAGCGACTGGCATCGGATAACAAATACACTGCAGCATTGGCGACATCTTGCGACTCCCCTAATCCCAGTGGATGACGCGCCTTTTGTGCCTCAAGCTGATCTGCACCCCACATCGGTGTCGCAACGGCTGAAGGTGAAATGCCGTTCACACGAATCTTGTGCTTCACTTGCTCAAGCGCCAGGCATTTGATGATGCCGATCAATCCTGCCTTCATCGCTGAATAGGGGCCAACACCACGCGTGCCGAGATGAGCTGCTGTGGATAATAGGAAGATGATTGAGCCTTGGCGCGCGATGGCGCTTCTCTGTAGAAGGCGCTGTGTCAACATGACAGGCGCCAGAAAATTGACGTTATACATATCGTTCATCCCCTGTTCTGTCAGTTGACGAATAGGGCAATGTTTTTGCATGCCGGCACAATGAACGAGCCCGTCAACTTGCGGGCTGATCTGCGCAAGACGATCGCGGTCTGTAGATTGTGTTAAGTCAGCAACTACGGTGACGTGACCATCACCTAGCAGGCGTGAAAGTGTGTCTTGCAAGCGCTCTTCATTTCGGCCCGTCAGGATGACGCGGGCTCCGCGTGCAGCGCAGGTAATCGCAGTCTGGCGGCCAATGCCGGAAGAGGCGCCTGTGACCAATACGGTTTTGCCTTCAAGCGAGAATGGATTACGCGTGCGGTCGTTTCTGGCGTCGCTCATGCGTAAATGTCCATTGGTATGGTTAAGCCACCATCCACGACAAAATAATTGCGCGTTATCCAGCGGCTGGCATCTGCGAGGAAGAAGGCGGCGGTGTTTGCTATATCTTCTGGCTCCCCCATGCCCAGTGGTGTGAGCTCAAAGAGATTATCCATGTTGCCGCCGCTACCTTGCAGGCCGTCGAGTAATGGCGTGCGTACATAACCGGGTGCAATACAGTTGGCTCGGATGCCCTGCTTGGCGACTTCCTGCCCAAGGCTGCGCACCATGCCGAGCAAAGCGCTTTTGCTGGCAGCATATGCCGTACTTGCCATTGGTCCGATATGGGAAGCCACCGATGCGATGAAAATAATCGAGCCGCCTGATGCGATTTTTTTCTTTGCCAGTAATCCTCTTGTCAGCAACATGGGCGCAAAGGTATTGCTGGAAAACATGCTATCGAGGTGTGCACGATTCATCAGGCGAAACGGAACCAGTTTGGAAAAGCCCGCTGCATGAGCGATGCCATTGAGCGTATTTGCCTCGGCTATCAGATGCTCGATCTCCTCTTGTTGATCTAGATCGGCCTGAACAAGTTGGTGACCAGTTCCCGTTAATGAGTCGAAGGTGGCTCGTAAGCGGACGTGGTCACGTCCAGTAATGACAAGCTCCGCGCCTAATTCGGCACAGGTCAGGGCAATCTGGCGACCGATCCCTGAGGATGCACCTGTTACCAAGATGCGTTTGCCTTGCAGGCTGAAGGCATCGACCGACGCATGCACCATTTCTTGCATCTTAGGCCTCGATCAGATCCGGAAATTTGGCATTTGTAATATCAACCAGCGCCGTCCCCCAGGACAAACCAATGCCGAAACCGGACAACACGACACGTTTTGTGCCGGATTCCAGTTCCTTATTGATACGAGCTGTCATCGTGATTGGCAGGGATGCACCGCTGCTGTTGCCAAAGTCGTGCAGCGTTGACGGCACCTTATCGACGGGCAGGCCGAGTTTTTTTCGGATTGTCTCGTTGATCATTCGGTTGGCCTGATGGAAGATAAAGTAATCAACTTCTTCCTTGCCGGTATTGGCGTACGCCAGCAATTTCTCTACTGCGGGCGGTATGCGCTGTGTGGAGAAACTTAATACTGCAGGCCCATCAAGTATGAGATCGGTGCCGCGATGCCAGTGATCGTTTTCGTCGCTGCGATGCGGAATCAGATGTTGGACACCAACAGGTTCACGTTGCCCTCCGACCGGCAGTATAATCGCGCGATAACCACTCCCATCGCTATTGAGATCGAAATACATCGGTGCCGCATTCTCATCAAATTCGAGCGCTGTCGCCGTGCCTGCATCAGAGAAGATGGGGTCATCTAGCGATGCGCTGCGATCACCAACCAGCAGTATGCCTTTCTTGATGCCGCCAGCAGAAATCATCGAGCCCAAAAGATGAATGCCGAAAGGATAGGCAGAACATCCCAAATTAACGTCGAATGCGATGGTTGTATGGGGTAGCCCAAGTCGATCCTGCAAAATGATTGCCGTGGCTGGTATCGGATAATCCGGTGATTGCGTGACGACGATCAGGGCATCGATTTCTTCACGCTGCCATGCCAAGCTTTCCAGCAATTTTTCCGTAGCTTCAAACGCCAAATCGGAGAAGCATTGCCAATCCGGTGCCATACGACGTGTCTCGATGCCGATGTTGCGAACCAGACGCGCACGTTCTGCACGAATCTGTGGTCGGCAGTCAGTCAGATTCGAGACAATCCGTTTAGGCACGCAACTCGCCATACCTGCAAAGCGAACATTTTTCAGCGTGGAGTTTGCCATTTCGCGATCAGCCTAACAGTTGGTAGAGGTCTCGGATGGTCGACGCGTTCTGCAAATGATCGCCAGTAATGGTTTTGCCGTATTCCAGATCAAACATCACGATGACGCCCAGAGCGGCCAGTGAATCCCATTCAGGCAGGTTTTCCAATTTGGTGTCTGCGGTGATGGCTACGGGCTCTTGGAAGTCCACGGCTTCGTTGAATTTTTCGATGAAGGTTTCGATGTTATCCATGATGTTTTTCTAGAGTCTCTGAAGATGTAAGGTTGATGTCTTGAGTAATTGCTGATGTGGCTGCGTGGGTGACACGTTGAATATCGCTACTTGTCATGCAAAGGGAAAACGGCAGGCCGATCAGGCCCGCTGCAATTGATTCGGCGACCGGCACTGGTGTCTTGATCGTCGGCCCGACATTTTCTGCATGCTGATGCAGCAAGGGTTGATACCAGCGTCGCGTGGCGATCTGTTGCTGTTGGCACAGCGCTTCGAGGCGGTTGCGTGCGTCGGCTTCCATGCGCACGCAAAAAATCGTCGGTGCTGCCAGCGACTTACCTGCTTGCCACTGCAAATTTGTACCGCAAGCGTTATTGAGGGCTTGTCGGTAGTCGCGATAGAGACGTTGCAGAGCTTGCGCCTTGGCTGGCCATTGGTCGAGGCTGGCATGGGCGACGGCGGCGTGGTATTCCGACAGCTTGGCATTGCTGCCAGCCAGAGAGAGATGACCAACCGGCAAACCGGCATCGACATCCAGATTGATGCCGAAATTGCTGAGCTGGCGCACGGTGGCATTGATTGCGGGATCGCCGCTGACGACCATGCCGCCTTCGCCGGCTGCCAGCGATTTGGTCGCGTGCAGGCTGTAGATCACCGGAATGTCTGCCGCTTCTACCCATTGGCTGCCAAATGCGCCGGCTGCATCGATGAGAACGGCGATACCGGTACGGCGCTTGAATTCGCTCCAGCGGCGTGTGTCCTGCGGTTGACCGAAGGCGGCAACGGCCAGCACGGCATTGGCACCGGTTTGTGCGGCGGTGGCTTCGGCGATCTCAGGTGTCAGTAGCCAGTTGTGCGGATCAATGTCGGCAATTACCGGCACATGTCCGGCGCGGAGGATGGCGGTCAGCGTGGCGACGAAGGTCAGGGCGGGGACAATGATGCGGCTGCCCACCGGCAATGCCATCGCCTGCAGTGTCAGTTCCAGCCCCAGCGTGGCACTGCTGGTTGTCGTTACCTGCACGGCGTGCGACGCATGTTCTGCGAACAGCGTGGCAAGGCGTGCTTCCAGCGCCTGATTGAGTGGACCGAAATTGGAGTAATGGCGGTTGCGGTCAATTTCGTCGAGATACGGCGATAGCGCCTGTCGATCAGGCAACTGCGGGACCAGAAGAGGAATGCTGCTGGATGGCTTCATGTCATGGTCCTGGCAAGTCATCGGTTGGCCTGTGCAAGAACGTGTTGTATCAGACATGCATGCATCGCTGTGATAGCGACCACATGCCGGACATGTGTGCCATCGGCATGACGTGCGTCATGTGTGTGCAGGTATTGCCGAATGGTTGCTGGAACAATTTGTCTGCCTTGGTCTCTTGGGTCATGTCGCCGTTTTTGTCGCACAAGCCTAATATGGGGCACTGTCCCAGTCAAGCCGCGCACAGGCGCTCTATCAATGCCTGATCTTAATATCGGATGTTGCAGACAAAACTGAAGAGCAGAGAGGGAATGTCATTGCATTTCAGGCGATGCCGATCATCGTAGGAGATTGTGTGTTGTTGGTGTCGGCCGAGCGTAATGTCGATGCGGTTGCCTGCACGATATGGCGCTTTGCCCGCGATTGCTTCCTGATTGTGCCGTTTTGTCATGGGCGGTTTGGCGCACGGAATCGGTGATCCCAAGCTTGCATGGCATCGCGCCAGAATCCGTCTAGAGATTCTGGCTGATGCAGATCGAGCTGCAGAAAATCGGCTGCACGCTGCAGTTCTTTCAAGGGATGGGCGAGATCTAGTGGCAGTGCGCCGGTCTGCTTGGAAAGTTTTTCGCCATCTGCGTTGCGCACAACCGGCACATGCATGTATGCCGGCGTTGGCAAGCCGAGCAGGCGTTGCAGGTAAATCTGGCGCTGCGTCGATTCCAGCAGATCGGTACCACGCACGATGTGCGTGACGCGTTGGTCGGCATCATCGACGACGACGGCGAGTTGGTAGGCCCAGAAACCGTCGGCGCGCTTGAGAACAAAATCCCCGACTTCGCGGGAGAGTTGCTGCGTCAGCGGACCAAGCCAGCGGTCGTCGAAGCTGATGCTGTCGTTTGCTGCATCAGGGTCGGGTACCCGCAGGCGCAAGGTACGCGCCGATTTGCCGGGCGCACGACCGTGACGACAGGTGCCCGGATAAATGGCCGCACCGTCGGCAGCAATGCCCAGTCGTGAATCGGCGATTTCCTTGCGTGTGCAGCCGCAAGGGTAGAGCAGATTGCCCAGTTTTTGTGCAGCGGCTTCGTACAAGGGCTTGCGCTGACTTTGCACGACGATCTCGCCGTCTTGATGCATGCCGAATACGCCGAGTGCGTGCAGGATGGCATCCGCCGCGCCAGGCACGGTACGGGTTTCATCAATGTCTTCGATGCGCAGCAGCCATTTGCCGCTGTGTACGCGTGCATCGAGATAGCTGGCGAGCGCGGCGACCAGCGAGCCGGCATGCAGCGGGCCGCTGGGGGAGGGCGCAAAACGGCCGATGTAATGGGCTTGATTCATGAATCAGTTCAGCAGCATGCGTTGCACTTCGGGATCGGCCAGTTTGGTCACGAACCATTTCAGGCATTTGCCGCGGGCATCGGCACGCCACGCATATTGCAGTGCGCCGTCTGGTTTGTGTTCTTCGGTTTGTTTTTCGATCAAGGTGCCATTGTCCAGATGCGGCTGCGCCCAATGGCGCGGCAGATAGCCACAACCAAGTCCTGCAAGTTGTGCGGCCAACTTGTCGCGCACGCTGGGAACGGTGAGCGTCGATTGCCCGGTTAGCAGGCCGGAAGTGATGCGCGGCAGCATGCGGCCACTGTCGCCGGTGGCAATCGCGCGGTGCTGGCGAATGATGCTTGCCGAGAGCGGTTCGTCGATGCCAGCCAATGGGTGGTGTGGTGCGATGGAAAAGACCCAATCGACTTCGCCCAGTGGCTTGCTGCGGAAGCCGCCTGAGGTATGCGCCAGTTCGGGGCCATCGTAAGCGAGCCCGATGGCAAGATCGGCGTTGCCGCTAACCAGCGTTTCCCATGTGCCGGACAGCACTTCGGTGGAAAGGCGTAATTGGGTGCCCGAGCCTTGCAGATCGCATTCATTGATCAGTGGCAGGATTTTCTCGAATGGAATCAAGGCATCGAGGACGATGCGCAACTCGACTTCCCAGCCTGTGGCCGTGCGCTTGACGCGTTGCTCGAGCTCGCCCGCAGCGCGTAGCAGGTGACGGCCTTCGTTGAGTAATTCCCGACCTGCTGGTGTCAACTTGGCGCGATGGCCGCGGCGATCAAACAGCAGTACATCCAGATCGTCTTCCAGCTTGCGCACCGTGTACGTTAGTGCCGACGGCACGCGATCAAGTGCCACTGCTGCGGCAGCGAAGCTACCCTTGCGATCAATGGTATCGAGAATATGCAGCGCTTCGAGCGTCAAATTCATACGAAAAAATATTATTCAAATAATTTGAATGATTTGTTCAGGATTATGCCCTTATTCTCTGCGAATTGCTCGCTTATAGTGGAGTCCATGGCAGCAAACAATTTCAATGAAATAGAAACAGAAAGGACTTCACCATGATCCAGCTCCGTAAAAGCGAAGACCGCGGCCACGCCAACCACGGCTGGCTCGACTCTCATCATTCCTTTTCTTTTGCCGATTACTACGATCCGGCACACATGGGTTTCGGTCCGTTGCGCGTGATTAATGAAGATCGCGTGGCAGCTGGTGGTGGTTTCGGTACGCACGGCCACCGCGACATGGAAATCATCAGCTATGTGCTGGATGGCGAGCTGGCGCATAAGGACAGCATGGGCACAGGCAGCGTGATTCGGCCGGGTGACGTGCAGCGCATGAGTGCAGGGAGCGGCGTGCGGCATTCCGAGTTCAACCATTCGAAAGACCAGACCACGCATTTCCTGCAAATCTGGATTCAGCCGAACGTGACAGGGATTCCGCCCAGCTACGAGGAAAAGAATTTTTCCGAAGCCGAAAAGCGCGGCAAGCTGCGCCTGATCGCTAGCCCGGACGGTGCGGATGGTTCAGTCCTAATTCATCAGGATGCGAAGCTGTACGTCGGTCTGTTTGACGGCGATGAAACTGCTTCACTGCCAATTGCTGCAGGGCGTCTGGTGTATGTGCACATTGCTCGTGGCAACGTGGAAGTGAACGGCACGGCGTTGAAATCCGGTGATGCGCTGAAATTGCGTGAGGTCGATCTGATCGAGATCGCCAAAGGCGAAAACGCCGAAGTGCTGGTATTCGATATGGTGCCTTAAGCCAATTCGTATCGATGAAAAAAGCGCGCTATCCACAAGATGGCGCGCTTTTTCTTTGTGCGGTGAGAATCAGTCGATCTGCAGTGGCTCAAACGACTTCACCAGATCATCCAGTTTTTTGAGTTGAGCGAGGAAAGGTTCCAGCTTGTCCAGTGGGAGTGCGCTGGGGCCATCGCACTTGGCAACCTTTGGATCGGGATGCGCTTCGAGGAACAGGCCAGCCAGACCAACGCCCATGCCGGCACGTGCCAGATCCAGGACCTGCTCACGACGTCCGCCCGATGCGGCACCGCCCGGATCGCGCTGTTGCAGCGCATGCGTGACGTCGAAAATCACTGGCAGGTTGTTGCAGGTCTTCTTCATGACGCCGAAGCCCAACATATCGACCACCAGGTTGTCGTAGCCAAAGTTACTGCCGCGATCGCACAGGATCAGTTGCTCGTTACCGGCTTCCTTGAATTTCTCGACGATATTGCCCATTTGCGAGGGACTCAGGAATTGCGGCTTCTTGATATTGACGACGCGGCCGGTGTTGGCCAAGGCGACGACGAGATCGGTCTGACGTGCCAGGAAAGCCGGCAATTGCAGTACATCGACCACTTCTGCCACCGGTGCCGCCTGATGCGGTTCGTGTACATCGGTGATGACAGGCACGCCGAAGGCTTTCTTCACCTCTTCAAAAATACGCAGACCTTCTTCGAGACCGGGACCCCGATAGGAGTGGATGGACGAGCGATTGGCCTTGTCGAACGATGCCTTGAAAACGTAGGGAATACCAAGCTTCTGCGTCACACGCACATACTCTTCGCAGGACTTCATTGCCAAGTCACGCGATTCCAGTACGTTGATGCCACCGAAAAGCACGAAAGGCAGGGCGTTATCGACGCGGATTGGAGAATTGCTATTGCCGTTGATGGTGATCATGTTGTGCCTGAAAGATATTGGATCTGGTTGGACCTGATCAAGGTTGTGGGCAGTGCGGGCAGCTTTGGCCGGCAAGGTATGCGGGTGACAATTGTTCGCGTGGTGTCACGACATTTTTGCAGTTGGGGCAGGTTGCCGTTTCCGAACTGGGTTCGAGTTGCGGGTTGAGTGCCGTGCGGTGGTCGAACACAAAACAGTCGCCCGTGTAGTGCGCGCCGCCGACTTCCTCGAAGTATTTGAGAATGCCCCCTTCGAGCTGATAAACGCTGTCGTAGCCGACGTTTTTCATATAGATGGCGGCTTTTTCACAGCGAATGCCACCGGTGCAGAATGTCACGACGGTCTTGCCTTGCAATTCATCCTTGTGGCTGGCAACCACATCCGGGAATTCGCTGAACTTGGTGATGCGGTAGTCGAGTGTGTCGTCAAAGGTGCCGACATCGACTTCGAAATCATTGCGTGTATCCATCATCACGACAGGTTTGCCCTCATCGTCCTGGCCCTGATCAAGCCAGCGCCTCAGAGTTTCCGCTGTCACGGCTGGAGCGCGGCCGAGTTCAGGTTTGATCAGCGGATGCTTCATCGTGATGATTTCGCGCTTGAGCTTGACCAGCATCTTGTTGAACGGCTGATCATCCGAAAAACTTTCCTTGGCGACGACATCGGCAAAGCGCGGGTCGGTATGCAGCCAGTCCATGAAGCCGTCAATCGCCTGGCGCGAACCGGCCAGAAACATGTTGATGCCTTCCGGGCTCAGCAGAATCGTCCCCTTGAGACCAAGTGCGACGCATTTCTCCAGAAAGAGAGGGCGTTTTTCCACGGTATCGTCAAAGGTGACGAATTTATAGGCGGAAATATTGACGATGGTGTTGCTGGCTTGCATGGTCGTATTCAATCAATAAGGCATGTCAGGATGGCAGTGTGGCGTGCAATTATGGCCTGATGGTTGCCCAAAGCCCGTCATTATAAGCGCTCGCCTTGCGGCGGAAAGCCCGTATACGCCATTTCGACGGCATTTGCCGGTCGTTTGGCGCGATTGCCATCAATCGGCATCTGCACCTGCACGCCGCGTTATAAAATACGGCCCCATGACTTCCCCGCAATTTATTCATCTCCGCCTGCATTCCGAGTATTCGATTGTCGATGGCCTCGTTCGTATCGATGACGCCGTCAAGACCGCGGCCAAGGACGGCCAGCCGGCGCTGGCAATCAGCGATCTGGCCAATCTGTTCGGGATGGTCAAGTTTTACAAGGAAGCGCGCGGCAAGGGTATCAAGCCCATCGTCGGATGCGATGCGTGGATCAGCAATGACAACGACCGCGACAAGCCGTCGCGCCTGCTGTTGCTGGTGAAGGACCGCACCGGTTATCTGCAATTGTGCGATTTGCTGTCGCGTGCCTGGCTGACCAATCTGCATCGCGGTCGCGCCGAGATCCGTCCAGAATGGCTGGAAGAAATTGCCAATGCGTCGGAAGAAAAACATTTGATCGTGTTATCGGGCGCGCATTTCGGCGATGTCGGTATTGCCATCGACAATGGCAATCTGGCGGGGGCCGAGCGTGCTGCGCAGCGTTGGGCCGATTTGTTTCCGGGCCATTTCTATATCGAGGTGCAACGTGCCGGCCAGCCGAACATGGACGCCCATGTGCGTATGGCAACGCAACTGGCGGCCAAGCTTCAACTGCCCGTCGTCGCCACGCATCCCGTCCAGTTCCTGACAGATGAAGAGTTCACGGCGCATGAAGCGCGTACTTGTATCGCCGAAGGCGAAATCCTCGCCAATCCGCGTCGGCCCAAGCGTTTCAACGAACGCCAGCGGTTCACGACGCAGGCCGAAATGGCCGAGCTGTTTGCCGATATGCCGAATGCCTTGCGCAATTCGATCGAAATCGCCAAGCGCTGCAACCTGATACTCGAACTGGGCAAACCGCAACTGCCGAATTTCCCGACGCCGGATGGCGTGTCGATCGACGAGTTTCTGGTCCAGGAAGCATCGCGTGGTCTGCAGGGACGACTCGAACAGTTGTATCCCGATCCGGTCGAGCGCGAAAAGCAGCGCCCGCGCTACGAGGAGCGTCTGAAGTTCGAGACCGATACCATCATCAAGATGAAGTTTCCCGGCTACTTCCTGATCGTGGCCGACTTTATCAAATGGGCGAAGAACAATGGCGTGCCGGTCGGGCCGGGCCGTGGTTCGGGTGCGGGTTCGCTGGTGGCCTATTCGCTGCTGATTACCGATCTAGACCCGCTGCGCTACAACCTGCTGTTCGAACGCTTCCTGAATCCGGAACGTGTTTCGATGCCCGACTTCGATATCGATTTCTGTCAGGAAGGCCGCGATCGCGTCATTCAGTACGTGAAAGATGCCTACGGCAAGGAAGCCGTATCCCAGATTGCAACCTTCGGTACGATGGCCGCGAAAGGCGCGGTACGTGACGTCGGCCGTGTGCTCGATTTTGGTTACAACTTCTGTGACGGCATTTCCAAGCTGATTCCATTCAAACCGGGCAAACAGGTCACCATTGAGGATGCGATCAAGGAAGAGCCGCTGCTCGCTGAACGTATCGAGAAGGAAGAAGAGGTCAAGCAGCTGCTCGATCTGGCGCAGCAGGTCGAAGGCATTGCCCGTAACATCGGCATGCACGCCGGTGGCGTGCTGATCGCGCCGGGCAAGCTGACGGATTTCTGTCCGCTCTATACCCAAGGCGGCGATTCTGGCGTCGTGTCGCAGTACGACAAGGATGACGTCGAAGCCGTTGGCCTCGTCAAGTTCGACTTTCTGGGGTTGACCACGCTGACGATTCTTGATCGCGCGGTACGCTACATCAAGGATCTCGATCCGGCGATGGCCGATTTCGCGCTTGAAAAATTGCCACTCGACGATCGTGCTTCCTACGAATTGCTGACCAAGGCCAAGACGGTCGCCGTGTTCCAGCTTGAAAGTCGCGGCATGCAGGGCATGCTGAAAGATGCAAGGCCGGATCGCTTCGAAGACATTATTGCCCTGGTGGCGCTGTACCGTCCGGGTCCGATGGACCTGATTCCGGATTTCTGCCGACGCAAGCACGGCGAGAAATTCGAGTATCCAGATCCGCGTACCGAAAGCATCCTGTCTGAAACCTACGGCATCATGGTGTATCAGGAACAGGTGATGCAGATGGCGCAGGTCATCGGCGGTTACTCGCTCGGTGGCGCGGATTTGCTGCGTCGCGCGATGGGCAAGAAAAAGGCCGAAGAAATGGCCGAGCATCGCGAACTGTTTCGTGCCGGTGCGGCGAAGAACGATCTGAGCGCGCAAAAGGCTGACGAAATCTTCGACTTGATGGAGAAGTTCGCCGGCTACGGTTTTAACAAGTCGCACGCAGCCGCCTATGCGCTCTTGTCGTATCACACTGCCTATCTGAAGGCGCATCATCCCGCCGCGTTCATGGCAGCCAATATGTCGCTGGCAATGGACGATACCGACAAGGTGAAGATTCTGGTCGAAGATGCGATCGATATCTGCGGCCTGAAAATGCTGCCGCCCGATATCAATGAATCCGATTATCGTTTCACGCCGGTCGGCGAGCCGGGCAAGAAAGCCATGCAGATTCGCTATGGACTGGGTGCCGTCAAAGGCTCGGGCAAGGGCGCGATTGATGCCATCATCGTCGGTCGCCAAGGCAAGCCATACACCGATCTGTTCGATTTTTGCAAACGCGTGGACAAGAAACAGATCAATCGTCGCACGGTCGAATCGCTGATTCGTGCCGGTGCCTTCGATTGTTTCAATGTCGATCGCGGCATTCTGCTTGCGTCAGTCGGCTTTGCACTCGAATGCGCGGAGCAGGCCGAAGCGTCGGCGAATCAGGTCAGTCTGTTCGGTGGCGACGACAGCGATCTCGACATGCAACCTGAATACGTCAAGGTGGCACCGTGGAGTGACAAGCAACGTCTCACCGAAGAAAAAGCGGCGCTCGGCTTTTATCTGTCGGGCCATCCGTTCGATACCTATGCCGACGAAGTACGCCGTTTTGCACGTGCCAAGTTGTCCAGTTTCGAACCTTCGCGTGAACCGCGTCTGCTGGCTGGCGTGATTGCCGGCTTGCGCACGCAGATGACGCAGCGTGGTCGTCTCGTCATCCTGACGCTGGACGACGGTACGGCGACGATCGATGTCACGGTCTATAACGAAGTCTTCGAAGCCAGCCGCCATCTGTTCAAGGAAGATGAATTCCTTGCCGTGGTCGGCAAGGTGTCGGAAGACCGTTTCTCCGGCGGCTTGCGTGTCTCGGCCGAAAAGGTCATGGACATTGCCGCCGCCCGCATCCAGTACGCCAAATGCCTGCGCATCCATCTGCAGGCCGCGACCGATGTCAGTGTGCTCATGGCGACGCTGCAGGCCGCCGTACGTGCCGATGGCAGCCCGGTACATGTGGAATATCAGAATCCCAAAGGCGTTTCAGAACTCGTGCTGGGCGAGCAATGGCGCGTCAATCCCGATGACGAGATCAAGCAGAAGCTGATCGCACTTTATTCAGAAAAAAATGTACAGATTGCCTATGACTGAGATCCAGTCGATTGACGCTCGTGAAAAAAGAGCCCAGTTCATCCTTTCTCTTTTGCCTTTTACGTTGTTCTTTCCTGTAGGCATCACGAATTTCGGTGTAGTGCTGTTTGCGGTGGCCGTACTGCTGGCGGGTAATCATGCACAACGCTGGCAGCGGGTAAAAAATCATCCCTTGTTTTTTCCGATACTTGGCTTGTTGGCCGTTTGTTGTCTTGAAGGTGCCATTTTGCCGCGCTCGCACGATTTCTGGAAAGCGTTCCTGCATTACCAGATTTACCTGTTCTTTCTACTTTTCATCAGCGTGGGTGCCGGAGCATGGCAGAGGCATGCCTTAAACATGCTATTTGTCGGTGCTGGCTACGCTGCGACCTTGTTCTATATTCATCATCTGCATCCGTTGCCGGATTGGTCGATCTTCCAGAATTACATTCTGTATGCCGGTAATAAATCGATCCTGATTGGGATGATGCTCGGCGTCGCTGGGGGCTTGTTATTCAACGACCTCATCGAGCAGAAGCAAGGACGCTGGTGGCGTATTTTTCTACTGGTATATATCGCCATTGCCTTGTTCCTGTTTGCAAAGACACGCACGGGCAGCGTGATGTTCTTTCTTGTGTGTGGTGTGGTGTTTTTGCGGCATCTGCGATTCTCGTGGCGTACTGGAGTGGTCGCGGTGGCTTTGCTAATGGCCGCCGTGTTGATATGGCAGACGGCCGATGGTTTCCGTGAGCGCATGCTGGGGACATATCACGACCTAAAGGCTTTTTCGCAAGGCGGCACGGTCAGCAGCGAAGGCGTACGTTTGGAAATGTATCGCATCACGCTGGACATGATTCGTGAGAATCCCGTCATGGGCGGTGGCATCGGAACATGGGGGGAGCAGTATCCGACTCGTGCGCAAGGACTGCTCAGCGAAAACATGGCGACCCCCCATAACGACTATCTACTCTACACGGCTGAAATAGGCTTGCTGGGCGTCGCTACCTTGCTGACAATCTGGTTGACCCAATTATGGATAGGCATGCGTATGTACGGTGCTGATGGCACGCGGGTGCTGGCTATTACCGTGGCATTGATGTTCGGCGGGGCTGTCAATGCAATCTTGCGCGATGCCTTGTTTGGCATGGCTTTCATGATCTTGCTCGCTATTCCGCTTGCAGGTGTCAGTCGACATCGACGTACATCCTCGACTGGAGACCAGTGATGTGGCAACCATTTATTCTTCATGAGGCGATTCAATGACCATCCCTGTTCATCTGAAACGCCTGTTCGGCATGCTCGGCCCATATCGTGGGCGGCTTGCCATCGCCTTTTGCGGCATGATCATGACGGCGCTGACCGAGCCGATGTTTCCTGCTGTTATGCGCGTGCTGCTGGACAAGGGCTTCGGTGGCAATCCTTCGTTTTCGCTTTGGCTGGTGCCAGTGGCGATTGTCGGCATCTTCGTGTTGCGCGGCATGTCGACCTTCACGACGACCTACATGATGACCTGGGTCTCGTCGCGCCTGCTCAATACGCTGCGACGTCAGATGTTTGCACGCATCCTCGATGTGCCACTGGGTTTCTACGCGCACCATTCGGTCGGACGCGTCATTAATTCCATGATGTTCGAAGTGCAGCAGATCGTGGATATGGTGACCAAGGTCTTCACTTCGTTGATTCGTGATTCGCTGACCGTGATCGTGTTGCTGAGCTTCCTGTTCTGGCTCAACTGGCGGTTGACCCTGGTGGCATTGGTGCTGTTGCCACTGATCGCCATCGTGGTGCGCATGACGGGCAAGCGTGTGCGCCGCTTGACGCGTGAATACCAGACCGTCAATGCCGAAATGACGCAGGTGATGGAAGAAACGACCCGTGCCAATCAGGTCATCAAGATTTTCGGGGGGCATCAGTACGAAATCGATCGTTTTGAAGCGCGAGCCGATAAATTGCGCAGTTACACCATGCGCATGGCGAGTACGCTGGCAGCGACGACGCCAGTGACGCAGGTGATGGCAGCATTCGCCGTGGCGATCGTGATCGTGATCGCGCTGATTCAGTCAGGGCAGAATCAGACGACGGTAGGTGGTTTCGTTTCCTTCATCACGGCGATGCTGATGTTGTTGACGCCGCTGAAAAATATCGCCGAGGTTAACGGGCCGCTGCAACGCGGGTTGACGGCGGCGGAGGCCGTATTTGCCGTCATTGATGCAAAGATCGAACGGACTTCCGGCAAGACCTTGAGCGAGCGTGCTGCAGGGCGTCTGGATTTCGTTCGTCTGGGGTTCACTTATCCGGGGCAGAAGGCTGCAGCGTTGCATGACATTGATCTGACTGTCATGCCGGGTGAAACGATTGCATTCGTTGGCATGTCGGGAGGCGGCAAATCGACACTAGTCAATCTGGTGCCCGGTTTCTATCCGGTCACGGAAGGCGAGATACGGCTGGATGGTGAAAATATCGAAGGCATTGCATTGACCAGCTTGCGTCAGCAAATCGCCATGGTGAGCCAGCATGTGGTGCTGTTTGATGACACGATTGCGGCCAATATCGCCTATGGCGATCCGCAGCCCGACAACGCCCGCATTCGGGCGGCGGCCAAGGCCGCCCATCTTGAAGAAGTCATTGCCGGTTTGCCCGAGGGATTGCAAACTGTGATCGGCGATAACGGCGGGCGTCTGTCCGGTGGACAGCGCCAGCGTCTGGCGATTGCGCGTGCGATCTACAAGGATGCGCCTATCCTGATTCTGGACGAGGCTACATCCGCGCTGGATTCGGAATCCGAGCGCGCTGTGCAAGCTGCACTGGATGAATTGATGAAGGGACGTACCACATTGGTCATTGCGCATCGTTTATCGACGATCGAACGTGCTGATCGCATTGCCGTGGTCGATGAGGGGCGCATCGTGGAGCTGGGCTCGCATGCCGAACTGCTGGCGAAGAACGAGGTTTACGCCAATCTGTATCAGTTGCAGTTTGCCAAGGATGACACGGCGTGAGCCGTAATCAAGCCTTGTAGTTCAGCAGACCGCAGATACGACCGCTCAGTCGTGCCAGATACTTGGGAAAAGGAATCAGCAGCCGCGGCAGCAGATTGAGAAATGCCAGCCCAAGAGTTTTCCAGCGCAGCGGTGCGACATGCTTTTCCCCCTCGTGTTTGCGGGTAAA
>NZ_CAJYMD010000026.1 GCF_913776015.1 uncultured Oxalicibacterium sp.
CCGCAACGGTCGACAAGCGTCGTCGAATCGACGACAACTCACTTCTTCATACCACTGTGCGTTTCATGCATGGGAAGGTCAGGTGCGTTTGCTTGTTCAGCCCGGATACCGGCCAGAGCAGGTGGAAATGCGCGAACGGGAAGTGTCGTGACGTATTCATGCGAACAGTTTTGATACTTATCGCATGATTTCTATTCGATTCCGATAGCGCATTTCTTTTCAATCTGGCCTGCGGGGAGGTGGGCCGGATCTTCGTATTCTTAAAATAATCATGTCTGCTTCCACATCTCGCCGTGCTTGCGAGGCCTTTGTGCCGCTCGCCCTTGTTCTTGCTATTTCTTCTGCGTTTTCTTCTTCTTCATTTGCTGCGGATAGTCATGCGCTGGAGCAGGTTGTTGTTACTGCTACCCGCTCGACACAAAAAGCTGGTGACGTTCTTGCTGATCACGTTGTCATTACTGAAGAACAGATTCTTCAATCAGGGCAGACATCGATCATCGATTTGCTGCAGACGCAGCGTAGCGTTGAAGTTACGCGTAATGGCAATGCTGGCAATAGTGCAAATGTTTTTATTCGCGGTAGCAATGAGAAGCAGGTGGTTGTCCTGATCGATGGTGTGCGCACCATGTCTTCGACGTCAGGTTCTGCCACATGGTCAACGATTCCGCTTTCGCAAGTAGAGCGTATCGAGATTGTGATGGGACCGATGAGCAGTCTCTATGGTGCGGATGCGGTTGGCGGGGTGATTCAAATTTTCACTAAAAAGGGAAGTGGTTCTCCACGTCTGACTTTTTCTGCTGGTGCTGGAACCTATGGTGAGCGTGTTTATTCAGCAGGTATTTTAGGGAGCACGGAAGGAGATCATCCGATTCGTTATTCTTTCAATACTTCCCAGGAAGAGTCGGACGGGTTCTCTTCTCGTATAGGCAGTTCTTATGATCCGGACAAGGATGGCTATACAAAGACGAGTACGAGCGGACAAATCTCGTGGCAATTGACGCGTGGACATGAGCTGGGGATCCGCATATTGAATAGCCGTAACGATGGTCAGTATGATCCTTCAACAGGTATCCCGGTTTTCAAACCCTATATCGTTAACGACATTGATATTTACTCCGCGTACTCAAGAAATCAATTCACTTCCAACTGGACAAGTTTGTTTCAAGTGGCGCGCTCCTATAACAAACAGCGCGATTATCGTTCTGCTGTAGCGGGCGTAACCAATTCTTCGCAAGATCAGTTTCTTTGGCAAAACGATATCAAGATCGGTACCGATCTTTTGCAGATATTGACTGAGCGACGTGAAGAGACGGTGGCGACATCCAGTCAGCCGGCTCAAAATAGGGATCGCAGCAATAATTCGATTGCAGTTGCCTATCAGCTCAATCGCGGTTCCCATTTGGCTAGTGCAAGTTTGCGTTATGACGATAGTTCAGTCTACGGTGGAAACACCACTGGAAGCGTAGGCTATGGCTATAAATTAACCAACGCTTGGCGCATCAATGGTAGCTTGGGGACGAGTTTCCGTGCCCCTACCTATAATGAATTGTATTTTTCGAATTTTGGTAACCCGCAGATCAAGCCGGAAGAGGGAAAGAATCGAGAGCTGGGCGTGTATTACGATGATGGTCGTACTGATTTTAGTGCCGTTTATTACCATAACAGACTGAAGAATCTGATTACGAACGTTGCTCAGTCTCCTTGTTCGAATCCGGCTTTAACGACTTGTATTACCAGCGTGGACAACGCGTTGCTAGAGGGGCTTTCGCTGAGTGCTGCCAGAAAATTTGGAGATTTTCGTGTTTTTGGAAATTTTGATTGGCAAAATCCGAAGGACTTAAACAGAAATACGTATCTTGCTCGTCGAGCCCGTCAGTATGGAACGATTGGGGTAACCCATATGATGGAGCGATTCAAATATGGTTTTGACGTTATTTATTCTGGCGCTCGCTATGAAAATATAACGAACACGATTCGTCTGGGTGGATATGCATTGCTGAATTTACATGCCACTTATGATTTAAGTGGTGATTGGCAGCTTTTCGCCCGCTGGAATAACGTGCTAGACAAAAAGTACGAGCTGGCACAAACGTATCAAACGCCAGGTTCAAATGTCTTTGCAGGTATCCGCTACGGTTTTAAATAACCCTTCATAAAACTACAATAGCGTTGTTCCCTAATGCGCAGGCCTGACGATTTTCGTTACGTCTGCGCATCGTTCCATTTGAAAGAAGCCGTCATTTTGCGTCATCCATTCAGCTCAGTTGATCGCACGAGTCCCTCTTTTGCAAAAGGTGGACGTCGCGCGTCAATGATATTGGTGGTGCTGATGCTGATTGCCTTTGGCAGCATTTTGGTTGCCTGTGTCACAGGCTCGGTCGCGCTTTCTCTCTCGCAAATTTTCGGCGCCTTGCATGAACTATGGCAAGGCACTTCCTCGACCATGGCGGCGACGCTGGTCGAGCTTCGCTTCAGTCGCGCCTTATCGGCTTTTTCTACTGGTGCGACGCTGGCGCTTGCTGGCGTGATGATGCAGGCCTTGTTGCGCAATCCATTGGCCGACCCTTATGTCCTGGGTGTTTCTGGCGGGGCGGCAGTGGGCGCATTGACGGTTATGTTCCTGTGTTCTGTGGCATGGCTGGTCGATTTGGCGGCCTTTGGTGGGGCCATGGCGATTTCCCTCTTGTTGTATGCGCTGGCGCGACACGATTTGCGCGGGGCGGCACATGCCGAGGGCAGTGCGCCATTGTTGCTGCTGACGGGCGTGATTCTGGCTGCGGGATGCGGTGCGGTCGTGACGCTGATACTGTCGATTGCGCCCGAGAGTCGTTTGCGCGGCATGGTGTTCTGGATGATCGGCGATTTATCGGGCACGCAGTTTCGCTGGTTACCTTGGTTGATGCTGATTGGTGCGTTGATCTTTACGACCAGAGCGGCACGTGCAATCAATGTAATTGCCTTGCATGCCGAAGCCGCTGCCGCCCTGGGGATCAATGTCGGTCGGTTGCGCATGGGCTTGTTCGTATGTTCGGCATTATTGACGGCGAGTGCGGTGAGCAATGCCGGCAGCATTGGTTTCATGGGGTTGATCGTGCCGCATGCCTGCCGCTTCTTTTTCGGGCCGGATCATCGTGTGCTGTTGCCTGCGGCTGCGCTGGTGGGTGGTTCGTTTCTGGTCTTGGCTGATACGGTGGCGCGTACCGTCATCGCGCCGCAGCAGCTTCCGGTTGGTGTGATTACGGCGATGATCGGTGTGCCGGTTTTTCTGTTGCAGTTGCATCAGATACGGAGACGCGCGTGAAGACAAGAGCGCTGACCTTGAAGATGGGCGAGCGTCTGCTGGTTGACAAGCTGGACTGGCAGATACAACCGGGCGAGTGCTGGTGCGTGATCGGCCGCAATGGTGCGGGCAAGAGCACGTTGTTGCGCACGCTGGTCGGATTAAGAGATGTGGATGGCGGCGTGGTGCAGATGCATGACAAGCCGATTGCCGACTGGCCGCTGGAAGCATTGGCGCGCGAGCGCGCCTTTCTGCCGCAAGGGCGTAGCGATGCATTCGGGTATCGGGTGATTGAAACGGTGCTGGCGGCACGACATCCGTATCACGATGCCGCTTATTGGGAATCCGACGAAGACCATGTGGCTGCGCTTGCGGCCTTGCAGTTGATGGACGCGACGGATTTCGCCGAGCGCGATATTCGCAGCTTGTCCGGTGGCGAGCGACAGCGGGTGGCGATTGCCGCAACGCTAGCACAGGATGCGCCGCTGCTTTTGCTGGACGAGCCGACCAGTGCGCTCGATCTTGCGCATCAGGTCAGCGTCATGACTCTGCTGGCAAAGCTGTGCAAGGAACAAGACAAGGCGGTGGTAATGGTGAGCCACGACCTCAATCTGGCGCATCGCGTGGCGACGCATGCCTTGCTGTTGATGGGCGATGGTCGCTGGCATGCCGGCCCGGTTGCGGAAGTGATGCAGGCATCGCTATTGGGCGAATGCCTGGGGCATCCGATTGAAGTATTGCGTCATGGTGAACGCACTATTTATCTGGCTGTAGAGGAAAATTCTGCATGAGTGACAAGAACGATGTGCAAGATGCCGGCATTGCCGAGCGTCACAACGCGCGCATGGCGCGCAAGAAAGAAGTGGTCGATCAAAAGATTGCTGCTGCCACGCGCAATGCCGGTGTGGTGGTCGTCACGTGTGGCAATGGCAAGGGCAAGAGTTCCAGCGCGTTTGGGATGGTGGCGCGTGCATTGGGCCATGGCATGAAGGTTGGCATCGTGCAGTTCATCAAGGGTGCCATTCCGACTGGTGAAGAACGTTTCTTCCGACGCTTTCCGGAGAAGGTCAGCATCCATGTGATGGGGGAAGGCTATACGTGGGAAACCCAGAATCGCGAGCGTGATGTCGAGAAGGCGCAGCAGGCATGGGCACGGGCCAAAGTCCTGTTGACCGATGACAGCGTGGGCATGGTTGTGCTCGACGAATTGAACATCGCGCTGAAGTATAAGTATCTGGATGTGATGGAAGTCGTTGCCGATATTCGTGCTCGTCCACCCATGCAGCATGTGATCGTGACGGGGCGTGGTGCGCCGCCGGAATTGATTGAAGCTGCCGATACTGTGACCGAGATGCAGGTCGTCAAGCACGCATTCGCCGCCGGTATTGCCGCGCAACCAGGAGTGGAATGGTGAGCGACAGTGTAATGCAACAGTGCGCGCATCGAGGTTCTCAACAAGGTGCGCGCATGGTGCTTGTCGCGGGCATGGCCTCGGGGCAGGGCAAGACCACGGTGACTGCCGCGCTGGCTCGTCGCCTGATGCGCGAAGGCTTGCGTGTACGCGTATTCAAGACGGGGCCCGATTATCTGGACCCGATGATCCTCCAGCGCGCATGCGGTAGCGAAGTCTATGCGCTCGATCTGTGGATGGTGGGGCTGGATGCCTGCAAACGCTTGTTGGCAGAAGCGGCACAAGAAGCCGATGTGGTATTGATCGAAGGCGTGATGGGTTTGTATGACGGCGATCCTTCTTCGGCCGATCTGGCGCAGGCATTTGGTGTGCCGGTCGTAACGGTGATCGATGCAGGCAAGATGGCGGCGACGGTCGGCGCTGTCGTGCATGGTTTGCAGCATTATGGGCCGGTACAGCTGGCAGGCGTCATTCTTAATCGTATTGCCAGCACCAGCCATCGCGCGCAGATCGAACCGGCACTGCGCGATGTACCGTTACTTGCGCATTTGCCCAAGCTGGCCGAATCGCTGCCGGAGCGGCATCTGGGATTGGTACAGCCCGACGAAGTTGCAAAGCTGGACGAGATACTCGATCGACTGGCTGATCGCATCGAACTCGATATGCATGCATGGCAAGCCATGCCGTCTGTACACATAGACCGCATCCCCGCTGCCGAGCCTTTGCCGCAAAAGTTGGCCGGACGTCGCATTGCGGTTGCACGCGATGCCGCGTTTGCCTTCGTCTATCACGCGAATCTGGCTTGTCTGCGTGCGCTGGGTGCCGAAGTCGTGTTCTTTTCCCCGCTGAATGACGAGCCATTACCTGAGGGTACGGATGGCGTGTACATTCCCGGCGGTTATCCGGAATTGCATTGCGCCACGCTGGCTGAGGCGAAACGCTGGCAGGCTTCCATGCGTACAGCGCATGCCCAGCAGGTGCCGATCCTGGCGGAATGCGGCGGCATGATGGCCATGACCGAATCGATCACCGATGCACAAGGTAAAACCTGGCCAATGGCGGGACTGCTGCCAGGCCGGATCACCATGCATCCCAAACTGGCCGGGCTCGGCATGCAATGGTTGACGACGGACGAGGGCGAGTTGCGCGGGCACGCTTTCCATTACTCGACCTTGCAGACCACGCTGCCATCGATTGCGCAAACCGTGACGCGCACGAAGGGCAAGACAGGCGAATCGCTCTACCGCCACGGTTCGCTGACGGCAACGTATTTTCATGCGTACTTTGCATCGTGTCCGGCAGCGACGGCCCGCCTGTTTTTCAGACAGGATTCGCAGCAGGAGAAAAGTTAATGCGCACATTGGTCATCGGTGGTGCGCGTTCCGGTAAGAGCCAACATGCGGAGGCCCTGGCGCTGGCAACCGGCAAGCGCGTGATCTACATCGCCACGGCGGAAGCCGGCGATCAAGAAATGCAGGAGCGTATTGCCCATCATCGCGCGCGCCGCGATTCGCGCTGGGTCACGCTGGAACAGCCGACGGCACTGGGTGCATTGATCACGCAGCATGCCAGTGATGATGTCGTGTTTCTGGTCGATTGCCTGACGGTATGGCTGTCTAATTTACTGTTTTCCGAAGCGATGGCTTTTCCGGAAGTCGGCCATATCGATCCACCAGCTATTTTTCATGCCGAACGTCAGGCGCTGCTCGATACGCTGCGCGATACTACTGCCGACGTCATCATGGTCGCCAATGAAATCGGGCAGGGCGTGGTGCCAACCGGCGCCATCACACGCTGGTTCGTGGATGAAGCCGGGCGTCTCAATCAGGCGATCGCCGCAACCTGCGACCGCGCCGTGCTCGTCGTAGCCGGCTTACCGTTGTCACTCAAAGGTTGAACGGGCGACGATGCTGGCAGGCTTGAACATGATGACGATTGCTGTGCTCGCATGTGTCGGCATCATGCTCGATTTGCTGCTGGGCGAAGCGCGGCGCTGGCATCCGCTGGTGGGCTTCGGGCGGCTGGCAAGCTGGCTTGAACGACGTTTGAATCATGCGGATGTGCGCTGTTTAAAAGGCGTAGGCGCCTGGCTGCTTGCCGTTGGCCCGATTACGCTATTGAGCGTCGTGCTGACATGGTGGCTGGCGACGATCAATCTGTGGCTGGCCTTGCTGGCGCATGCGCTGATGCTGTACGTTAGTCTTGGCTTACGCAGTCTGCGCGATCACATCTTGCCGATTTCACTGGCCTTGCAAAGTGGCGATCTGGCGCATGCGCGCCTGCTGACGGGCAGAATCGTCAGCCGCGATACCTCGCAGTCGTCCGAGCAGGAGCTTGCCAAGGCTGGCGTGGAATCTTTGCTGGAAAACGGTAACGATGCCGTGTTCGCCACATTGTTCTGGTTTGTGATTGCGGGCGGGCCAGGTGCCATCCTGTTTCGTCTTGCCAATACGCTGGATGCGATGTGGGGATACCGCTCGGCGCGTTATCTGCATTTCGGCTGGGCAGCGGCGCGTATCGACGATGGGTTGAACCTCATTCCGGCCCGCTTGACTGCTATTTCTTATGCTGCGCTTGGCAATACGCGACAGGCGTGGCGCTGCTGGCGTGAGCAGGCGCCGCAATGGTCCAGCCCGAATGCGGGGCCGGTGATGGCGGCCGGTGCCGGTGCCTTGCAGGTATCGCTGGGCGGCGCAGCCGTCTATGACAACGCAGTCGAAGAGCGGCCGGTATTGGGCTGCGGGCCATTGGCCGGCGGTCTGGATATACAGCGCGCGTGGCAACTGGTTTTCAAGACGACCGGCTTGTGGTTGATGGTGTTGGTGGTGCTGGGAGTCGTCAGTGCTTGATCACGGTGGAAATCTGGCGCAAGCCGTGCAGCGCTACGGGCGTGCACGTGAAGACTGGATCGATCTTTCCACCGGCATCAGTCCGTATCCGTATCCGGTGCCGTCCCTGCCGGAAGATGCCTGGCATCGTTTGCCGGAACCTTGCACGGCGCTGATTGCAGCGGCGTGCCGCTATTACGACGCGCGCAGCATGCTGCCTGTCGCCGGCTCGCAGGCAGCGATTCAGGCGCTGCCGCTGTTGCGCAATCCTGCACGCGTTGCGTTGGCGCTGCCGGCCTATGCCGAGCATCGGCATCATTGGCAACGCGCCGGGCATGAGATTGTGGATGTGCCATTCGCGCAATTGGATCGGGCAGTCGATCACTGTGATGTGGTCGTCGTCGTCAATCCCAATAATCCGACCGGGCAAGTCGTTGCCGCATCCACGCTCATGCAATGGGCAGACAGACTCGCGGCGCGTGGCGGCTGGTTGATCGTGGATGAAGCGTTTGGCGACGTGGCAGATGGTTTGAGCGTGGCATCGCA
>NZ_CAJYMD010000027.1 GCF_913776015.1 uncultured Oxalicibacterium sp.
GGCGACAACGTGTCGATCACGGTTCAGTTGATCAACCCGATCGCGATGGAAGAAGGTCTGCGCTTCGCAATCCGTGAAGGCGGTCGTACCGTCGGCGCTGGTGTCGTAGCTAAAATCATCGAGTAATCGATAAAAATGAAGCGAAACGGCGATCTGGATTCAGGTCGCCGTCGTCGATTCAGGCAGTAGGCAGTGGTAGTGCAATCGTAGGGGCGTAGCTCAATTGGCAGAGTGACGGTCTCCAAAACCGTAGGTTGGGGGTTCGAGGCCCTCCGCCCCTGCCACCGAATTCTGGTGCAGGGCATCGAAAGCAAAACTAGTATGGCTAATCAACCTGTAGAAACTGTTGGCGCATCCGGTGACAAAGCGAAAGTTGCTCTGGCAATTTTCGCAGCAATCGCTGGTGTGGTCGGGTTTTATATCCTGTCGGATAAATCGACGGCAATTCGTGCGGCAGTTCTGGTTGGTGGTCTGGTTGTGGCAATCGCGCTGGCGTGGACATCTACGCCGGGTCGCGATTTCCTCAATTTTTCTAAAGAAGCTGTTCGCGAAACCAAAAAAGTTGTATGGCCCACGCGTCGTGAGACGTTGCAGATGACGGCAATCGTCTTCGGCTTTGTGGTTGTCATGGCAATTTTCCTTTGGGGAACGGACAAGTTGCTCGAAGTTGTGTTGTATGACCTGATTTTGGGCTGGAAAAGATAATGAGCGATTCTATTCAGGATGATGCACAAAACGGCGCCGAGGGCGCCGCTTCTACTGTGGCGTCCGCAGGCAAGAAGCGCTGGTACGTCGTGCATGCTTACTCCGGCATGGAGAAAAGTGTGATGCGCGCGTTGACGGAGCGCATTGCGCGCGCCGGCATGGAACATCAGTTCGGTCAGATTCTGGTGCCGACTGAAGAAGTTATCGAAGTCAAGAATGGTCATAAGTCGGTGACCGAACGTCGTTTCTTTCCAGGCTATGTTCTGGTTGAAATGGAAATGACGGATGAAACCTGGCACTTGGTGAAAAACACCAGCAAGGTGACCGGTTTTATCGGCGGCAAGTCGAATCGTCCAACGCCGATTCCGCCGCACGAAGTCGATAAGTTGTTGCAGCAGATGCAGGACGGTGTCGAGAAGCCGCGTCCAAAAGTATTGTACGAAGTTGGAGAAACGGTGCGCATCAAGGATGGCCCATTCACCGATTTCAACGGCAATGTCGAAGAAGTCAATTACGAGAAATCCAAAGTGCGTGTCTCTGTCACGATTTTCGGTCGTGCGACGCCGGTGGAACTCGAATTCGGCCAGGTCGAAAAAGTTTAAGGCGCTGCTTGCCGCGTGTCCGGATTGCTGATCCGGCAAAGGCAGCAATTAGAGGAGCCCTAGTAGTACGTTGAAAGACGGCGAAAAGGCGCTACCACTCAACCAATGAAGGAGCCATCATGGCAAAGAAAATCATTGGCTTTATCAAGCTGCAAGTGCCAGCTGGTAAGGCAAATCCATCCCCTCCAATCGGCCCAGCACTGGGTCAGCGTGGTCTGAACATCATGGAATTCTGCAAGGCATTCAATGCGCAGACCCAAGGTGTCGAACCAGGCATGCCGATTCCTGTCGTGATCACCGCATTCGCCGACAAGTCCTTCACGTTCGTGATGAAGACGCCACCGGCAACGTACCTGATCAAGAAGCATTCGGGCGTGCAAAAAGGTTCGGCTAAGCCACATACCGACAAGGTTGGCAAGCTGACGCGTGCGCAAGCTGAAGAAATCGCTAAATTGAAAGGCCCGGATCTGACCGCGGCCGACCTCGAAGCTGCAGTGCGTACCATCGCTGGTTCCGCTCGCTCGATGGGTATCACGGTGGAGGGTCTGTAACATGGCTAAGCTGTCCAAACGCGCTAAGGCAATCAAGGCAAAAGTTGATCGCATCAAGGCATATCCATTCGACAGCGCTGTTGCGCTGATCAAGGAATGCGCAACCGCTAAATTCGACGAATCGATCGATATCTCGGTTCAGCTGGGCGTTGATCCTAAGAAGTCGGACCAGGTTGTGCGTGGTTCCGTTGTGCTGCCAGCTGGTACCGGCAAAACCGTTCGCGTTGCTGTATTCGCTTCCGGTGACAAGGCAGAGCAGGCGAAGGCTGCTGGTGCTGACATCGTCGGTATGGAAGATCTGGCTGACCAGATCAAGGCTGGCAACATGCCTTTCGACATCGTCATCGCTTCGCCAGATACCATGCGTATCGTTGGTACGCTCGGCCAAATCCTTGGCCCACGCGGCATGATGCCAAACCCGAAAGTTGGTACCGTTACTCCTGACGTCGCTACCGCCGTCAAGAACGCCAAAGCCGGTCAGGTTCAATACCGTACGGACAAGGCAGGTATCATCCACGCCACGATCGGCCGCAAATCGTTCTCGGACGAAGCGCTCAAGTCGAACCTGTTGGCATTGATCGATGCATTGAACAAAGCCAAGCCAGCTTCGAGCAAAGGCGTTTACCTGCGCAAGGTATCGCTGTCCTCGACGATGGGCGCAGGCGTGCGTGTCGATCAAGCGACGCTGTTGGCTTAATCACAGAATCAAGTCCTGCTGCTTCGGCAGTGGGCGCATCTTTGGGCTGGGCCTGAGTCGGTAACAGTGATTCAGGTTCAGGCAATCAAAGACCGTTGGGCGGCGCACATGCAGGTCGGTGTGCAAAGGTAAACGTCGAATCGGCAACGATCGATACCCAGCGCAGATGGTGTACCCGAACAAGTTTTGCAGTCTCTTTCGCTGGTTCTCCAGTACGGAACTCCTAACTTCGGACGCCGTGTTCGAACAGATGCAAGGCAGGCAATCAATCATGGTTGTGCAATGGCCGAACATCATTTTTGGAGGTTGAATCTTGCTCAATCTGAATGACAAAAAGGCCGTAGTCGCTGAAATCTCTGCCAAAGTTTCGTCGGCACAGACCATCGTCGTGGCTGAATATCGTGGCATCCAGGTTGGTCACTTGACTCAACTGCGCGCTAAAGCGCGTGCCGAAGGCGTGTACCTGCGCGTATTGAAAAATACGCTGGCTCGTCGCGCTGTCGAAGGCACCGCATTTGCTCCACTCGCTTCTGAATTGACCGGTCCGCTGATCTACTCGATCTCGGATGATGCTGTTGCTGCAGCTAAAGTCCTCAACGACTTTGCTAAAACCAACGACAAACTGGTCATCAAAGCTGGTAACTACGCAGGCAAGTCGCTGGATAAAGCGGCTGTTGCAGCGTTGGCAAATATTCCTAGCCGTGAAGTCCTGCTGGCCCAAGTCCTGGGCATGATGCTGGTTCCGGTTGCGAGCTTTACGCGTGGTCTGGCTGCTCTTGCTGCTAAAAAATCTGAAGGCGATGCGCCTGCAGCTGCAGCACCAGCCGCCGAATCGACCGAAGCAGCAGCGGAGTAATCGGGTGGCCGCGATAGCGGCGCCCACGCTGTGTTTCGACGTATTCGCGTCAGTACCAATCAGATGTAATTATTGAAAAAATTTAGGAGTTTCAAATGGCAATTAGCAAAGACGACATCCTGGAAGCCGTAGGCAACCTGACGGTTCTGGAACTGAATGACTTGGTTAAAGCATTCGAAGAAAAATTCGGCGTATCCGCTGCTGCAATGGCTGCTCCAGCAGCTGGCGGCGCAGCCGGCGGCGCTGCTGCTGCTGAAGAGCAAACCGAATTCAACGTTGTTCTGACCGAAGTCGGCGCAAACAAAGTTGGCGTCATTAAAGCAGTTCGCGAAATCACCGGTCTGGGCTTGAAAGAAGCTAAAGATCTGGTTGACGGTGCACCGAAGCCAGTTAAAGAAGGCCTGCCAAAAGCAGACGCAGAAGCAGCCAAGAAAAAACTGGAAGAAGCTGGCGCGAAAGCAGACCTCAAGTAATCGGTCTTGCCGACGCTGGTTTTTGTCAGCGTGTGAGCCAAAGCGCGGAACCATTCGAAAGAATGGTTCGGCTTTGGCTCCTTGTCGTTTTTGTATTTTTCGTCGTCGAGAGCGAGGGTTCCCAAACTCGGGTATCCTTATAGGTTCGACCAAAGGGCAGAGACTTGAGGTTTCTTTGTGCTAGTTGCAATCGTGCAATTGGACATCGTGATCCGAATCCTGAATTCTCTATCCTTCCCCTGTCACTCACGGAGTGTCCATGCACTACTCATTTACTGAGAAGAAGCGCATTCGCAAATCATTCGCGAAACGCGCTAACGTCCACCACGTTCCGTTCCTGCTGGCAACGCAGCTCGAGTCCTACCAGAGCTTCTTGCAGGAAAATGTTCTGCCATCGCAACGCAAGAATGAAGGTTTGCAATCCGCCTTCACCTCGATTTTCCCGATTGTTTCGCATAATGGTTTCGCTCGTCTCGAATTCCTGTCTTATGTTCTGGGTACGCCCCCGTTCGACGTCAAGGAATGTCAACAGCGCGGTCTGACCTTCGCGTCGCCACTGCGCGCCAAGGTGCGTCTGGTTATTCTGGACAAGGAATCGCCGACCAAGCCGGTCGTCAAGGAAATGAAAGAGCAGGAAGTCTACATGGGCGAATTGCCGCTCATGACGACTACCGGTTCGTTCGTCATCAATGGTACCGAGCGTGTGATCGTTTCGCAGTTGCACCGTTCGCCTGGCGTGTTCTTCGAACACGACCGCGGCAAGACCCATTCGTCGGGCAAGCTGCTGTTCTCGGCACGCATCATTCCTTACCGTGGTTCGTGGCTGGATTTCGAATTTGATCCGAAAGACATTCTGTTCTTCCGCGTCGATCGTCGCCGCAAGATGCCTGTCACCATCCTGCTGAAGGCCATCGGCATGACGCCGGAACAAATCCTCGAAAACTTCTTTGTTTTCGACGATTTCAAATTGCGCGAAGAGGGTGCCGAAATGGCATTCGTCGCCGAGCGTCTGCGCGGTGAAGTCGCACGTTTCGACATCGCCGATAAGGCCGGCAAGGTCATGGTCGCGAAAGACAAGCGCATCAACAGCAAGCACGTACGCGATATCGAAGCTGCCGGCATCAAGCATATTTCCGTGCCTGAAGAATATTTGCTCGGTCGCGTGCTGGCCAAGAATATCGTCGATGGCGATACGGGCGAGGTCATTGCCAATGCCAACGATGAACTGACCGATGAATTGCTGGCCAAGCTGCGCGAAGCCGGTATCGATACGATCCAGACGCTGTACACCAACGATCTGGATCAAGGCGCCTACATTTCGCAAACGTTGCGCACCGATGACACCGCTGACCAGATGGCTGCCAAAGTCGCCATCTATCGCATGATGCGTCCTGGCGAGCCGCCAACCGAAGATTCGGTTGAGGCACTCTTCAACGGTCTGTTCTACAACGCCGATCGTTACGATCTGTCGGCTGTTGGTCGCATGAAGTTCAACCGTCGCATTGGTCGCGATGCGCTGACCGGCGACATGACGCTGTCGGATGACGATATCCTGGCTGTCATCAAGATCTTGGTCGAGTTGCGCAATGGTCGCGGCGAAGTCGACGATATCGATCACTTGGGTAACCGCCGCGTGCGTTGTGTCGGCGAACTGGCCGAGAATCAATTCCGTGCGGGTCTCGTGCGCGTTGAGCGTGCCGTGAAAGAGCGTCTGGGTCAGGCTGAAGCCGATAACCTGATGCCGCACGATCTGATCAACAGCAAACCGATTTCGGCTGCGATCCGCGAATTCTTCGGTTCGTCGCAGTTGTCGCAGTTTATGGATCAAACCAACCCGTTGTCCGAGATCACGCACAAACGCCGTGTGTCCGCTCTCGGCCCAGGTGGTCTGACTCGCGAACGTGCCGGCTTCGAGGTGCGCGACGTGCATCCGACCCACTATGGTCGTGTCTGCCCGATCGAAACGCCTGAAGGTCCGAACATTGGTCTGATCAACTCGCTGGCACTGTATGCGCGTCTGAACGAATACGGCTTCCTCGAAACGCCTTACCGCAAGGTTGAGGGCAGCAAGGTGACCGATCAGATCGATTACCTGTCCGCTATCGAAGAAGGCCGTTACATCATTGCGCAGGCGAATGCCACCATCGACGGTTCGGGCAAGCTGTCCGATGAACTGGTGTCGGCACGTGAAGCCGGTGAAACGATTCTGGTCTCGCCAGAGCGCGTCCAATACATGGACGTTGCACCAGGTCAGGTCGTCTCGGTCGCCGCTTCGCTGATTCCGTTCCTCGAACACGATGATGCAAACCGCGCATTGATGGGTGCCAACATGCAACGTCAGGCCGTACCTTGCCTGCGTCCGGAAAAACCGCTGGTCGGTACCGGTATCGAGCGCACCGTCGCGGTCGACTCGGGCACCACCGTGCAGGCACTGCGTGGCGGTGTCGTCGATTACGTCGACGCTGGCCGTGTCGTGATTCGTGTGAATGACGAAGAAGCGGCTGCAGGCGAAGTCGGTGTCGATATCTACAACCTGATCAAGTACACGCGTTCCAACCAGAACACCAATATCAACCAGCGTCCGATCGTCAAAGTTGGTGATCGTGTTGCCAAAGGCGACGTGGTGGCCGATGGCGCATCGACCGACCTCGGCGAACTCGCTCTCGGTCAGAACATGCTGGTGGCGTTCATGCCGTGGAACGGCTACAACTTCGAAGATTCGATTCTGATTTCCGAAAAAGTCGTTGCGGACGATCGCTACACCTCGATCCATATTGAGGAACTGTCGGTCGTGGCACGTGACACCAAGCTGGGTGCCGAAGAAATCACGCGTGATATCTCGAACCTGGCTGAAAACCAACTGGCGCGTCTGGATGAGTCGGGTATCGTCTACATCGGTGCAGAAGTGACCGCTGGCGATACGCTGGTCGGTAAAGTGACGCCAAAGGGCGAAACCCAACTGACGCCAGAAGAAAAACTGCTGCGCGCGATCTTCGGTGAAAAAGCATCGGACGTGAAGGATACGTCGCTGCGCGTGCCTTCGGGCATGGTCGGTACCGTTATCGACGTGCAAGTGTTCACGCGTGAAGGCATCCAGCGCGACAAGCGTGCGCAACAGATCATCGATGATGAACTGCAACGCTATCGCCTCGACCTGAACGATCAGTTGCGTATCGTCGAAGGCGATGCCTTCCAGCGTCTGGAAAAAATGTTGATCGGCAAGACCGTCAACGGTGGTCCGAAGAAGATTGCCAAGGGCGCCAAGATCACCAAGGAATATCTGGACGATCTGGACAAGTACCACTGGTTCGACATCCGTCCATCGGATGACGCATCGGCCAATGCCCTCGAAGCGATCAAGGAATCGATCGCCGAGAAACGTCACCAGTTTGATCTGGCCTTCGAAGAGAAGCGCAAGAAACTGACGCAAGGCGACGAGTTGCCGCCAGGCGTGCAGAAGATGGTCAAGGTCTATCTCGCCGTCAAACGTCGCCTGCAGCCTGGCGACAAGATGGCAGGTCGTCACGGTAACAAGGGTGTGGTGTCGCGTATTCTGCCGATCGAAGACATGCCGCACATGGCCGACGGTACGCCGGCCGACATCGTGCTGAACCCGCTGGGCGTGCCATCGCGCATGAACGTGGGTCAGGTTCTGGAAGTGCATCTGGGCTGGGCCGCAAAAGGTCTGGGCCTGCGTATTGCCGAAATGCTGAATACGCACGTGCAGATCGCTGAACTGCGCAAGTTCCTGTCGTCGATCTATAACGAATCGGGCAAGCAGGAAGAGCTCGACAAGTTCTCGGATCAGGAAATCGTCGAACTGGCGCAGAACCTGAAAAACGGTGTGCCGTTCGCAACGCCGGTGTTTGATGGTGCGCACGAAGAAGAAACGCGTCGCATGCTGGATCTGGCTTACCCGGATCACATCGCCAAGCAATTGGGCATGACCGCTTCGAAGAATCAGGTCACGATGTATGACGGTCGCACTGGTGAACCGTTCGAGCGCACCACCACGGTGGGCTACATGCATTACCTGAAACTGCACCATCTGGTCGATGACAAGATGCACGCACGTTCGACCGGCCCATACTCGCTGGTGACGCAGCAGCCACTCGGCGGTAAAGCGCAGTTCGGTGGTCAACGCTTCGGTGAGATGGAAGTCTGGGCACTGGAAGCGTACGGCGCATCGTACGTGCTGCAAGAGATGCTGACCGTGAAATCCGATGACGTGAATGGCCGTACCAAAGTGTACGAAAACCTCGTCAAGGGTGATCACGTGATCGACGCCGGCATGCCGGAATCCTTCAACGTTCTCGTGAAGGAAATCCGCTCGCTGGGTATTGATATCGATCTCGAGCGCGACTGATAGCAAGACAAAGCGAAGCGGCGGAAACGCCGCTTCGCTTTCAGCGTTTCAGAAAAGCGCCTCGTGGCGCTTTAAAAGATTTTGCAGTAAAAGTTTTAGTATTCAGCAGCAAGCAGTTCGGAAACGTCGGCTGTCCCGGTATCTGCGGAACTCTGCCTCTTACGGCTCAGCTCTCCCGCATATGCGAACAGGGTCATCAAGCAGTCTGGCGCGACCACCTCGTCTACATCAGCGTTTTTCACGCCAACTGGAGTGATACATGAAAGCACTGCTCGATTTATTCAAGCAAGTTCAGCAAAACGAACAGTTCGATGCCATCAAGATCGGCCTGGCATCGCCTGAGAAAATCCGTTCGTGGTCCTACGGCGAAGTCAAGAAGCCGGAAACCATCAACTATCGTACCTTCAAGCCTGAGCGCGACGGTTTGTTCTGCGCCAAGATTTTCGGGCCTATCAAGGATTACGAATGCCTGTGCGGCAAGTACAAACGCCTCAAGCATCGCGGTGTGATCTGCGAAAAATGCGGCGTTGAAGTCACGCTGGCCAAGGTGCGTCGTGAGCGCATGGGCCACATCGAGCTGGCATCGCCAACCGCACACATCTGGTTCCTGAAATCGCTGCCATCGCGTCTGGGTATGGTCCTCGACATGACGCTGCGCGATATCGAACGTGTTCTGTACTTTGAAGCCTACGTCGTGACCGATCCTGGCATGACCCCGCTGAAAAAATGCCAGATCATGTCGGAAGACGACTATGCGGCCAAATACGAAGAATTCGGCGACGACTTCACCGCATTCATGGGCGCGGAAGGTATTCGTGAACTGCTGCGTTCGATCGACATCGACCGCGATGCAGAAACCCTGCGTCAGGAACTCAAGGATTCCAAGTCGGAAGCCAAGATCAAGAAATACGCCAAGCGCCTGAAAGTGCTTGAAGCGTTCCAGCGTTCGGGCATCAAGCCTGACTGGATGATCATGGAAGTGCTGCCAGTGCTGCCGCCGGAACTGCGTCCGCTGGTGCCGCTGGACGGCGGCCGTTTCGCGACTTCCGATTTGAACGATCTGTATCGCCGCGTCATCAACCGTAACAACCGCCTGAAGCGCCTGATGGAATTGCGCGCGCCGGAAATCATTACGCGTAACGAAAAGCGCATGCTGCAGGAAGCGGTCGATTCGCTGCTGGATAACGGCCGTCGCGGCAAGGCGATGACGGGTGCCAACAAGCGTCCGCTGAAATCGCTGGCCGAGATGATCAAAGGCAAGGGCGGTCGTTTCCGTCAAAACTTGCTGGGCAAGCGCGTCGACTACTCGGGCCGTTCGGTCATCGTGGTGGGTCCACAGCTCAAACTGCATCAGTGCGGTCTGCCTAAGCTGATGGCGCTCGAACTCTTCAAGCCGTTCATCTTCAATAAACTGGAATTGATGGGTCTCGCGACCACGATCAAGGCAGCGAAGAAGCTGGTCGAAATTCAAGAACCAGTCGTCTGGGATATCCTGGAAGACGTGATCCGTGAACATCCGGTCATGTTGAACCGTGCGCCAACGCTGCACCGTCTGGGCATTCAGGCATTCGAACCAGTCCTGATCGAAGGCAAGGCAATTCAATTGCACCCGCTGGTTTGCGCCGCGTTCAACGCCGACTTCGACGGCGATCAGATGGCTGTTCACGTGCCGCTGTCGGTTGAAGCGCAGATGGAAGCACGTACGCTGATGCTGGCATCGAACAACATCCTGTTCCCATCGAACGGCGAACCGTCGATCGTGCCGTCGCAGGATATCGTGCTGGGTCTGTACTACGCCACGCGTGAAGCGATCAACGCCAAGGGCGAAGGCATGCTGTTCCCGGATGTGTCGGAAGTGCTGCGCGCCTACGACAACAAGGAAGTGGAACTGGCGACGCGCATCACCGTGCGTATCACCGAATATCCGAAAAACGCCGAAACCGGTGAATTCGACAAGACCGTTACGCGTTACGAAACCACGGTCGGCCGCGCCATTCTGTCGGAAATCCTGCCGAAGGGCTTGCCATTCAGCGTGCTGAACCGCGCCCTGAAGAAGAAGGAAATCTCGCGTCTGATCAACCTGTCGTTCCGCAAGTGCGGTCTGCGCGCCACGGTTGTGTTCGCCGACCAGTTGCTGCAATCTGGTTTCCGTCTGGCGACGCGCGCCGGTATGTCGATCTGCGTGGACGACATGCTGGTGCCGCCACAAAAGGTCGACCTGATCGCGGCTGCAGAAAACGAAGTCAAACAGATCCAGCAGCAGTACGCGTCCGGTCTGGTTACGGCTGGCGAACGCTACAACAAGGTTGTGGATATCTGGGGCAAGGCTGGCGATGACGTCGGCAAGGCCATGATGGACCAACTGAAAGTCGAAGACGTCGTCAAGCGCGACGGTACCAAGTCGACTCAGGAATCGTTCAACTCGATCTACATGATGGCCGACTCGGGTGCACGTGGTTCGGCAGCGCAGATTCGTCAGTTGGCCGGTATGCGTGGTCTGATGGCGAAGCCGGACGGCTCGATCATCGAAACGCCGATCACCGCGAACTTCCGCGAAGGTCTGAACGTGTTGCAGTACTTCATTTCGACCCACGGTGCACGTAAAGGTCTGGCCGATACTGCACTGAAGACCGCGAACTCGGGTTACCTGACGCGTCGTCTGGTTGACGTGACGCAGGATCTGGTCGTGATCGAAGATGATTGCGGTACCTCGAACGGCGCTGCCATGAAGGCACTGGTCGAAGGCGGTGAAGTCATTGAAGCATTGCGCGATCGTATCCTCGGCCGCGTGGCTGCAACCGACATCGTCAATCCTGAAAATCAGGCGACGCTGTACGAAGCCGGCACGCTGCTCAACGAAGACATGGTCGAAGAAATCGAAGAACTCGGTATCGACGAAGTCAAGGTTCGTACGCCACTCACTTGCGACACGCGCTACGGCCTGTGCGCCAAGTGCTATGGCCGCGATCTGGGCCGCGGTACGCTGGTCAACGCTGGTGAAGCCGTTGGTGTGGTGGCTGCGCAGTCGATCGGTGAGCCTGGTACCCAGTTGACGATGCGTACCTTCCACATTGGTGGTGCGGCATCGCGTGCAGCGGTTGCCTCGTCGGTGGAAGCCAAGTCGAACGGTACGGTTCGCTTCACGGCAACCATGCGTTACGTGACGAATGGCAAAGGCGGTCAGATCGTCATTTCCCGTTCCGGCGAAGTGCTGATCACGGACGATATCGGTCGTGAGCGCGAGCGTCATAAAGTGCCTTATGGCGCGACGCTGCTGGTGCAAGATGGCGCCGTCATCAAAGCCGGTATCCCTCTCGCAACGTGGGATCCGCTGACCCGTCCGATCATCACCGAGTACAGTGGTACCGTGAAGTTCGAGAACGTCGAAGAAGGCGTGACTGTTGCACGTCAGATCGACGAAGTGACCGGTCTGTCGACGCTGGTGGTAATCGATGCGAAGCGTCGTGGTTCGGCAACCAAGTCGGTACGTCCACAGGTCAAGCTGCTCAACGAGAAAGGCGAAGAAGTCAAGATCGCTGGCACCGAGCACGCTGTGACCATCGGCTTCCAGGTTGGCGCGCTGATCACCGTGAAAGACGGTCAGCAAGTCAGCGTTGGTGAAGTGCTGGCACGTATCCCGACAGAATCGCAGAAGACCCGTGACATTACCGGCGGTCTGCCACGCGTTGCAGAGCTGTTCGAAGCACGTTCGCCAAAAGATGCGGGCATGCTGGCCGAAGTCACCGGTACCGTTGCTTTCGGTAAGGAAACCAAGGGCAAGCAACGTCTCGAAATCACCGACATGGACGGCAACAAGCACGAGTTCCTGATTACCAAGGACAAGCAAGTGCTGGTGCATGACGGCCAGGTTGTGAACAAAGGCGAGATGATCGTGGACGGCCCAGCCGATCCGCAAGACATCCTGCGTCTGCTGGGTATCGAAGCGCTGGCACGTTACATCGTCGACGAAGTGCAGGACGTCTACCGTCTGCAAGGCGTGAAGATCAACGACAAGCACATCGAAGTCATCGTGCGTCAGATGTTGCGTCGCGTTCAGGTGGTTGAGCCGGGCGATACCAGCTACATCACGGGTGAACAGGTTGAGCGTTCCGAATTGCTGGATGAGAACGATCGCGTGAATGCCGAGAACAAGATCCCTGCAACGTACGAAAACGTGCTGCTGGGTATCACCAAGGCATCGCTGTCGACTGACTCGTTCATTTCGGCTGCATCGTTCCAGGAAACCACGCGTGTCCTGACCGAAGCGGCGATCATGGGCAAGAAAGATGGTCTGCGTGGCTTGAAGGAAAACGTCATTGTCGGCCGCCTGATTCCTGCAGGTACCGGTTTGGCATTCCACCGCGCACGCAAGGAGAAGGAGTCGTGGGAAGCAGAAGAGCGTCAAGCGCTGCTGCAAGCCGAGAAAGCTGCGCGTGCAGCCGAGGCCGAATCCCATTTCGCCGACATTTCCAGCGTACCGGACAGCGATACCGACGCATCGTAATCGCGAGCAGGCAACCTACAAAAACGGCACCGATCTGGTGCCGTTTTTTTTTCGTCTATGCCGTTGGGCAGATGAAAACGTTGCTTTTCTTCTACAAAAGCATCAATACCTTAAAAGAGAATGATTCTTGTTTGAATTTTGTATATGATTGCGCCTTGCTTCGATTTGGCGTGATTTGCCGCACAGGCAACGACGCTTTAGCGTGACGCAATATCAATTCAAACATTCAGGCAGCCAGCATTTTTCGCCAGCAACCCTACGACATTTACAGGGAGGTTGCTATGCCTATGCGAAAAAAATATCTGGCGATGGCCGTTGTCGCTATTGCCCAAAACTGGGTTCCATTGTCGGCGTTGGCCGACACCACACCAACCAGCAAGCTCGATGAAGTGGTTGTCACAGCAACACGTGGCATCACGGATGACGTCACTCGTGCGGCGGCATCGGTTTCTGTAATCACCGCAGAAGCAATAGAGCAGCAAAATGCCAAAGACATCAAGGACGCTTTGCGCTATGAGCCGGGTGTCGAGGTAAGACGTTCGGTTAATCGCACTAGCGGGATAAGTGGCGCCGGTGCAACTGCAGGGCGCGGTGGCAACGAGGGTATTGCGATTCGTGGCCTTGATGGTAATCGCGTGTTGTTGCTGGAGGATGGCATTCCTGTTCCGCGTGCATTTAGCGTGGGGACGCTAAGTGCGGGGCGTGGCAGTTATCTCGACACTGATCTGTATCAGCGCATTGAAGTGCTGCGGGGGCCGGCATCGTCAATGTATGGCAGTGATGGCTTAACTGGTGCAGTCAATTTTGTCATCAAGGACCCGCAGGATTATCTTAATGTATTCCACAAGAATACCTATTTTTCGGTTCGGCCTTCCTACGACTCGGTAGACAACAGTGTTGGTACGACCGGCACGATGGCAATCGGCGGTGAGCGTTGGCAGGCCATGTTGCTATTGAATGCGCGTCACGGAAAAGAAACGGATAACAAGGGTGAGCGCGATGTCATTGGCACCCAGCGAACGACACCTGATCCGCTCACCTACGATACGCAATCGGCGCTTGCCAAGATCGTATTCCGCGCGACGGCACAAGATGTTTTGAAATTGAGCTTAGGAGCGACGGAAAACAAGACGTGGGGGAATAGCTTGTCGGCGATTGGCCCTGCTGCCGGTGGTACGAGTGTGACGGGGTATCAGACTACTAGCAAGGTCGAAAGCAATCGCGTGTCGTTGAGTTATATGCGTGATGATGCCGAGAATCCTGTCATGCAAAAAATTCGCGGCAATGTTTTTTATCGTGATGCCACGACAAATCAATACACCTATGAAATCGGCACGGGCGCCACGAGGCCAAGGTTCAGAAATGTTACGTACGAAGATCAGGCAATCGGTGGTGGGGTGATGGGGGAAAGCCGCTTTGATGCGGGGGCGATGAGTCATACGCTGGTTTACGGTGCTGATGTGTCAAGAAGCAAATTGAGCCAGCAAGCCAGTGGCACGAACTGGACGACTTGTACCGGCACACAATATTGCGAACTATTCCCTAAAACCAATTACTCCATTTTTGGCGCGTATGTACAGGACGATATGCGCCTTGGAAAGTTGAGCGTCATTCCTGGCTTGCGTTACGACTCCTATGAACTGGATCCACAGGCCAGCGCCCGCTATGACGCGCAGGCGAATGCGAATGGGCAGCCAGCTACCAAGAGTAAGGACAATGCGATTTCACCAAGATTGGCATTCGTATATGAAGTCGCGCCCGCATTTGCGCCTTATGTGCAATATGCACGTGGTTTCCGTGCACCATCGCCGCAAGAAGTGAATTCGTACTTCAATAATGCGGCGCAAGGATATTCGCAAATTTCTAATCCGAATCTGAAGGCGGAAACGAGCAACTCATTTGAGATTGGTTTGCGAGGCAAGGCTGATATGGTTGATAGCCGCCTGAGATACAGCGTGGCGGCGTTCTCTGGAAAGTATAAAAACTTTATCGAATTGTTGGCGGTTAGCGGTGCGGGAACTGTTGCTAATCCTACGATTAATCAATATATCAATGCTTCACGTGCTGATATTCATGGCGTCGAAGGTCGCATCGATTGGCGCATGAATAGTGGCTGGAGTTTGCGAGGTGGTTTTGCCTACACGGAAGGTACGACGACAAATCGCAATGGTGTGAAGGCGGGATTGGAATCTGTGTCCCCACTTTCGGTTGTGACGGGTGTGCGCTACGAAAACGGCCAGCAATGGTATGCGCAGGCTGACGTGCTTTACAACGCTGCAAAGAAATCCGCGGACGTTCCTTCGTCAACGAGCTTTGTCTCTCCATCCTTCACGATTCTGGATGTCTCGGGCGGCTATCGCTTCAGCAAAAACGTCAGCGCCAACATCGGCATTCGCAACCTGTTTGATCGCAAGTACTGGGTGTGGAACGATATTCGTGGGTTGGGTCTAGCCAGTACCGCAACCAATCTGGATGCTTACACATCGCCCGGTCGCAGCATCAATGCCAGTCTGAAAATCGAATACTGATCTGCCTATCGCTTGCGTTGCCGCGCGGCGGTAGCGCAAGCGATGGCATAACCATGAGGAGAAAGAAGCAATGCAACATGTGAAATGGATGAGCCTGTTACTCGGTGGTTTGATGCTGAGCGGCAGTGTGCTGGCTGATGTAAGTCAAGATACGCTGCGCGCCAAGCGCGAAGCATTGCGCGCTGAACAGCCGGGTATGCATGGACGCGAAATGGCGCAAAAGCTGGGGGTGTCCGAAGCGCAGCTGGTGGCGGCAGATATTGGTCATGGCACGACACTGCTGCGCGGCGACATGGAATCTTTCAAGGCGCTGTTCGCGCGCTTGCCTGAGCTTGGGCGCATCAAGGCGATCACGCGTAATGAATTTGGCGTGATCGAGCGAACGGCGGTAGCTGTGCCGGCCAAGCGTGATGAGCAGGGGCGCACCGTGCCCGGCACGGGCTTCATTGGTACGGATATCGATTTGCGCATGAACATCGATAACTGGGGATCGGCTTTTGCTGTGGTGTTGCCGCGCTCGGGTGGTCGTACCAGCCGCAGCTTCCAGATTTTCGACAAGAATGGGGACGCTGTGCACAAGGTCTACGTTGACGATGAAAAAGGCGTGGCAGCATTCGAGAAATTGACTGCCGATTTCAAGGCGCAAAATCAGAAGCCCGATTGGAGCGTGGCAATGGCCAAGATCAAGCCGGCCAAGCCACTGAGCGATATGGATATTCGCGATTTGCGTAATGCCTGGCATGAAATGACGGACGTGCATGAGTTCCAGCGTCTGGTCAGTGACTTCGGCATCTCGCGCGAACGGGCATTTGAACTGATCGGCAAGGAATCTGCCTACAAGATCAGCGGCAAGTCGGTCGAGGCCTTGCTGAAGGATGCGTCGAAGCGTCACCAGCCCATCATGGTCTTTCTCAGCAATCCTGGCATGACGCAGATCTACAGTGGCGTGATCGAGAATCCGGTTGCCAAGGATGGCTGGTTCAATGTACTGGACCCGGATTTTGATTTGCATCTGCGCCAGAGCGGTATCGATCATGGCTGGGTGGTGCGTCGCCCCGCGCGTAGCGGCATCATCACGTCGGTCGAGTTTTACGACAATAAAGGTAATCAGATTGTCAACTTTTTCTCCTTGCGTGAGCGCAACAAGGAAGAAACGGCCGTCTGGCGTGAGTTAGTTGGCAATCTGGAAAAGATTTGATCGCCCATCGATCCGTGATCGTGGCAAATCCGCATCGGAAAACCCGGCGCGGACCTTGACCCTCTTCACTTTGAGGCATATACTCGCGAGTTCTCGATTTTAAGCTCTGCTGGGCTTAAGCGCTCTTTGGTCTGCGTTTTGTCTGTATTCGCACTCTTCCGCGCTTCTTCCTTGCGGCTCCCGGATCGAGCCGCGTGTTGAATTCCCATTCTTCCGCATGATTTCCCCGAGGCCTCGAGCAACCGTTTTCGAGGTCGTATTATCAATGTAGTTATTAAGCTGGATAGAGAGCGATGCCAACTATCAATCAATTGATTGCTCAGCCACGTGTTTCCGCACGTGTCAAAAGCAAATCGCCGGCGCTGGAAAACAGCCCGCAAAAACGTGGCGTTTGCACCCGCGTTTACACCACGACGCCAAAGAAGCCTAACTCGGCTCTGCGTAAAGTCGCCAAGGTGCGTCTGACCAACGGTTTCGAAGTTATTTCGTACATCGGCGGTGAGGGCCACAACCTGCAAGAACACAGCGTCGTGCTGATCCGCGGCGGCCGTGTGAAGGATTTGCCGGGTGTGCGTTATCACATGGTTCGCGGTGCACTGGATACCCAGGGCGTTAAAGACCGTAAGCAAGCTCGTTCGAAATACGGTGCGAAGCGCGCGAAAGCTGCCAAGAAGTAATCAAGTTTCAGTCATTTTCGCAGTCTCTGCGAAACAGAGTCGGTCCCGGATGGGCCGAGTAAGTGGGTGGTTATGATGGCCGCTCGCGAGTGAGGGCAAGTTTGTTGCTGTCGCTCAACTGAAGAAAAAAAGGAATCGAAATGCCACGTCGTCGTGAAGTCCCGAAACGGGAGATCCTGCCAGATCCAAAATTCGGCAATGTTGAAGTCGCTAAATTCGTCAACGTGTTGATGTTGTCAGGCAAGAAGTCTGTTGCTGAAAACATCATCTACGGTGCGTTTGAGCAAATCCAAACCAAATCGGGCAAGGATCCGCTCGAAGTGTTCACCACCGCGTTGAACAACTGCAAACCGATGGTCGAGGTGAAATCCCGCCGCGTCGGTGGCGCCAACTATCAGGTGCCGGTTGAAGTGCGTCCTGTGCGTCGCGCTGCGTTGTCGATGCGCTGGTTGCGCGAAGCTGCGAACAAGCGCAGCGAAAAATCCATGCCGTTGCGTTTGGCAGGTGAGTTGATGGAAGCGGCTGAAGGCCGTGGCGGTGCGATGAAGAAGCGTGATGAAGTTCACCGCATGGCTGAAGCGAACAAGGCGTTCTCGCACTTCCGCTTCTAATGGATTAAGCGGAAATGTGCGGTCTGCATATTTCCGTTGCATAAGTAATTTGTTCGAGGCCGGGCACATTTTTGTTAAAAAATGGCGCTCGGTTTTGTGCATTAAAACCAACTAGGATTTGATTATGGCCCGTAAGACCCCCATCGAGCGCTACCGCAATATCGGTATTTCGGCTCACATTGATGCAGGTAAAACCACGACCACCGAGCGCGTTTTGTTCTACACCGGCGTGAACCACAAAATCGGTGAAGTGCATGACGGCGCTGCAACCATGGACTGGATGGAGCAGGAACAAGAGCGCGGCATCACGATTACGTCTGCTGCGACGACCTGTTTCTGGAAGGGCATGGCAAACAATTTCCCTGCGCACCACATCAACATCATCGATACCCCGGGCCACGTTGACTTCACGATTGAAGTTGAGCGCTCGATGCGTGTTCTCGACGGTGCTTGCATGGTCTACTGCGCAGTCGGTGGTGTACAGCCGCAGTCGGAAACCGTTTGGCGTCAAGCGAACAAATACAAGGTTCCACGTCTGGCATTCGTCAACAAGATGGATCGTACCGGCGCGAACTTCTTCAAGGTCTACGAGCAGATGCGTGCGCGTCTGAAGGCCAACCCTGTGCCTATGCAAGTGCCAATCGGTGCCGAAGAAAACTTCGCTGGCGTGATCGATCTGGTCAAGATGAAAGCAATCATCTGGGATGATGCATCGCAAGGTATGAAATTCGACTACCAAGATATCCCTGCGAATCTGGTTGACGAAGCCCAAAAATGGCGTGAAAACATGGTTGAAGCAGCTGCCGAAGCGTCGGAAGAGCTGATGAACAAATACCTGGAAGAGGGTGATCTGAGCGAGGCTGACATCAAGGCGGCAATTCGTCAGCGCACGATCGCTGGTGAGCTCGTTCCGATGATGTGCGGTACCGCGTTCAAGAACAAGGGCGTACAAGCCATGTTGGATGCCGTCATCGAATATCTGCCTTCGCCAGTCGATATTCCGCCAGTTCCTGGTGTGGATGAAGATGAAGAGCCGGTCGTGCGTGAAGCCAAAGACACCGAGAAATTCTCGGCGCTGGCATTCAAGATCGCCACCGATCCGTTCGTTGGTCAGTTGTGCTTCATCCGTTGCTACTCGGGCGTCCTGAACTCGGGCGACACCGTTCTGAACTCCGTCAAGGGCAAGAAGGAACGTATCGGCCGTATTGTTCAGATGCATGCGAATCAGCGCGAAGAAATCAAGGAAATGCTCGCAGGCGACATCGCTGCGGTTGTTGGCTTGAAAGATACGACGACGGGCGACACCCTGTGCGACGACAAATCCTTCGTGGTTCTGGAGCGCATGGTATTCCCTGAGCCGGTGATCTCGCAGGCTGTCGAACCAAAAACCAAGGGCGACCAGGAAAAAATGGGGCTGGCACTGAACCGTTTGGCTGCTGAAGATCCATCGTTCCGCGTGCGCACCGATGAAGAATCGGGTCAGACCATCATCGCCGGTATGGGCGAGCTGCATCTGGACATTATCGTTGACCGCATGAAGCGCGAATTCAACGTCGAAGCAACCGTTGGCAAGCCACAAGTTGCGTATCGTGAAACGATCCGCAAGACGGTTACCGACGTTGAAGGCAAGTTCGTCAAGCAATCGGGTGGTCGTGGTCAGTACGGTCACGCTGTTCTGACGATCGAGCCGCAAGAAGCCGGCAAGGGCTTCGAATTCGTCGACGCGATCAAGGGCGGTGTTGTTCCTCGTGAATACATCCCTGCGGTTGAAAAAGGTGTGCGCGAAACGCTTACGTCGGGTGTGTTGGCCGGTTACCCTGTTGTTGACGTCAAAGTCACGCTGACCTTCGGTTCGTACCACGATGTTGACTCGAACGAAAACGCATTCCGCATGGCTGGTTCGATGGCATTCAAGGAAGGCTGCCGCAAGGCTTCACCAGTTATCCTCGAGCCAATGATGGCCGTGGAAGTTGAAACGCCAGAAGACTACGCCGGTACCGTGATGGGCGATCTGTCGTCGCGTCGCGGCATGGTGCAAGGCATGGATGAAATCGCCGGTGGTGGTGGCAAGATCATCAAGGCCGAAGTGCCACTGTCGGAAATGTTCGGTTATGCAACCTCGCTGCGTTCGGCAACGCAAGGTCGCGCAACTTACTCGATGGAATTCAAGCACTACGCTGAAGCACCGAAAAACGTTATCGATGCAATCGTAACGTCGAAAGCCAAGTAATCAGTCAGCAGCGCAACTCTCGGGTTGCGCTGCGAACAAGTTGTCACCCGATAGGGTGAATTTTTGAATAGCAAAAATCGTTCTTTTTGAAGGAAGAATAAAATGGCAAAAGGTAAGTTTGAGCGTACCAAGCCGCACGTGAATGTGGGCACGATTGGTCACGTTGACCATGGCAAGACGACGCTGACGGCAGCGATCGCGACGGTATTATCGGCAAAGTTTGGCGGTG
>NZ_CAJYMD010000028.1 GCF_913776015.1 uncultured Oxalicibacterium sp.
TCTCTGCCATCTGCGCCATGGCTGCCTGCTCGCCCGCCAGCACGGCAAGGTTACGGCCATTGAAATCCGTACCTTTCATCATGCCCAACGCCGGACGGATGACGATATCGGCATTCTTCAATTCATACTGATTGATCGTTTGCCCCATGATGGTGAAGGTCTGCAAGACAACATCAACGGAACTCGATGCAAGCTGCCCTTCCGGCTGGCTCGAAATATTGACGGCGATTACGAAATCCGCCCCCATCTCGCGCGCAAAACTGACGGGCACAGGTGCCACCAAACCGCCATCGACGTAATAACGGTTACCGATCTTCACCGGCTGGAAGACCCCGGGCACAGCCGAAGATGCACGCACGGCCAAGCCTGTATTGCCACGACGAAACAGAATCGGCGCACCACTGTTGAGATCAGTCGCCACAGCAGCGAACGGCATCTTCAGATTTTCGATCGGTACATTGTTGATGGCCTTGTTGACATAGCTTTGCAGGGCATCGCCCTTGAGCACACCGCTCGAACGCGCAAACAACGGCACGGCCCAATCGGAAATGGCGGCCTCATCCATCTGCAGCGCCATCTTCTGCAAGGCAAAGCCATTATTGCCCGCCGCGTAGAGTGCACCAACGACGCTGCCTGCGCTGGTACCTACCACCATATCGGGCACGATGCCTTGTGCTTCGAGCGCCTTGATCACACCAATATGCGCAAAACCGCGCGCAGCCCCGCCACCGAGCACCAGTGCCACCTTGACGGGAGCGGCCGACTTTGGCTGCGGCGTGGCGGTGACCGGCGCTTCCGACTTGAAGGGTGAAAGGCTGCTGCAGGCACTGAGCAGGAGCGCGGAAAGCAAAGCCGAGAATCTTGTGAATCGCATGGAAATGTCATTTTTGGGAAAGACTGAAGGGTAACGCGAAGACGCATTGCATGCAGAAACCCTTTTGGCAGAAGTGAGAACCATTCCGGTTCATAAATTTTCACTCTATAATTTAACGAAATTTTTACACCTCTCTTTTCATCACATCCATCACAAGGACGCTTCATGAAACATCGCTTTGCCCCTGTTCTGACAGCTCTGGCGCTGGCCCTGCCACTTCACATGGCGCATGCAGCGGAAGAAAAAGTATTAAATCTCTATTCGGCCCGCCATTACCAAACCGATGAACAGTTATATGGCGAATTCACCAAGAAAACCGGCATCAAGATCAATCGCATCGAAGCCGATGACAACGCTCTCTTCGAACGTCTGAAAAATGAAGGCAAGAACAGCCAGGCAGACGTGATTGTGATGGTCGATGCCGCACGCATCTGGCGGGCCGAAATCGAAGGCTTTTTCCAGCCGGTGAAATCGAAGACGCTCGACAGCCGCATCCCCGCCAATCTGCGCGGCAAGGATGATGGCAAGGGTTCCGAATGGTTCGGCTTTTCCAAACGCGCGCGCGTCATCGTCTACAACAAGGGCACCGTAAAACCGGAAGATGTTGCCACCTATGAATCGCTGGCCGATCCGAAAAACAAGGGCAAGGTCTGCACACGCTCCGGCTCCCATCCCTACAATCTGTCGCTGATCGGCTCCATGATCGAGCGTAATGGCCAGCAGGCAACCGAAGAATGGGCCAAGGGCATGGTCGCCAATTTCGCGCGTCCGCCACGCGGGGGCGACACCGACCAGATCAAGGGTGTGGCATCCGGTGAATGTGGCGTGGCGATTGCCAACTCGTATTACTACGCACGTCTGCTGCGCTCGACCAAACCGGAAGATGTCGCAATGATGAAGAACGTCGGCTTCATTTGGCCTAATGCGAAGACCAGCGGTACGCACTTCAACATCGCCGGTGGCGGCGTGGCCAAACATGCACCGCATCGTGAAAACGCTGTCAAATTCCTCGAATATCTGGCAAGCGATGACGCACAACGCTATTTCGCCGACGGCAACAACGAATGGCCTGTCGTGACCAGCGTGAAGGTCAAGAATGAAGCGCTCGAAGGACTGGGCAGCTACAAGATCGAAAACGTACCTGTGTCTTTGATCGGCAAAAACCAGATCGCGGCGCAACGTATTCTGGATCGCGTGGGCTACAAGTAACAGACGGTTGTCCAACGAAAAAGCCGGCAGATGCCGGCTTTTTTATTTAGCGCCCTTGCTGCATTTCACAGCGCATTACCATCGCGCGCCAGCCGAATGCCGGTGAATTGCCAACGTGCCGAAGTCGGAAAGAAATTGCGGTAGCTGATACGGCTGTGTCCAGGTGGCGTAACGCAGGATGAACCGCGCAATACATATTGGTTCGCCATGAACTTACCGTTGTACTCGCCCAATGCACCGGCAGCCACCTGAAAGCCCGGATATGGCGAATAACTGCTCGATGTCCACTGCCAGCAGACGCCAAACAATTGCGTGAGCACGGATTCGTCCGACTGCAGGGCTTGCGTGGCAGCATGCTCCCATTCGGCCTCGGTCGGCAAGCGTGCGCCGGCCCAGCGCGCATAGGCATCTGCCTCGAAGTAGGAAAGCTGGGTAGCGGCGGCATGCGGGTCCAGTCTTTGCAGGCCGTTCAAACCGAAACCCTGCCACGCCTGATGGCTTTCAGCATCTTGGCGCAGTTGCCAGTACAGGGGATGCTGCAATCCTTCACGACAAACCCAATCCCAGCCTTCCGACAACCACAGTGCCGCAGTGCGATAACCGCCATCCTCGATGAAAGCCAGATACTCGGCATTCGTCACAAGGCGCGAAGCCAGTCCATAAGCTTCGACATATTGGCGGTGGCGCGGCAATTCATTGTCAAAACAAAAGCCATCCTGTGCGCCGATATGCACGACACCGGCGTCGAAGGCTTGCCATTGCAGCGGCAGCGGAATCGCCTTGTGCGGCGGACTATCGTCATAAGCAGGCTTGAGCGGATTGCAGGAAAACAGATACAAGACATCCGTCATCATCAGTTCCTGATGTTGCTGCTCATGCTGCAAACCCAATTCCAGCAGTGTCATCAGGCGACTATCGCGACCGGATAACAAATGCGCACCATCGTCGCGTGCCAGCAAACGGCGCATGCGTGCATCCACATCACGCCGATAGGCACGCACTTCATTCAGAGAGGGTCGGGTCAGCAGGCCGCGTTGCGGTCGCGCATGGCGATCGCCGACATCGTTGTAATACGAGTTGAAGAGCATGCGAAAAGCCGGGTGAAACGGACGAAAATCCGACTCGAAACGTTCGAGGATAAAGGTTTCGAAAAACCAGGTGGTATGGGCAAGGTGCCACTTGATCGGACTGGCATCGGGCATTGATTGGGCACCGCAATCTTCATCGGAAAGCGGAGATGCCAGCGACACGCTGTGATCGCGCACCGCTTGGTATCGTACCGGCAGCAATTCGGGATCGATCAAGCGGAAAGCGTCAGTCTTGGCGTTCATGCATGCTCCGAAAAATCGTTGGTGTCTTTGCGCAAGCCACGAATGTGATGTCCTCATCACAAATATCGATCCGGCGTTACCGCACGTGCATGGCAAACCAGAAACCAGTCGCGCGGATCGGTCCAGACCGTGACATCGCGGAACCCGGCTTGCGTCAGTAAATTCACGAATCCCTGACGGCTGTACTTGTAGCTGTTTTCCGTGTGAATGCGCTCACCCGCTTCAAAGCGCCGTAAACCATTTCCCGGCCAACGCACCGTCTGCGCAGTGCGGGCTTCCAGATGCATTTCGATACGGCTCTTTTCCGCATTGAAGAAGCCGCGATGCTGCCAGCCACGCAAATCGAAATCCGCCGACAGCAGACGGTTCAAGTGCTGCAACAAATTCAGGTTGAACGATGCCGTCACGCCGAGCGCGTCGTCATAGGCAGCATCGAGCAGCGCCGCATCCTTGATCAGATCGACGCTGATCAACAAGCTCCCATCGGCCTTGCCATTGTCTAGGCAAGCGGCATGAATTCGGCGCAGAAAGGCAAGTGCTTCGTCCGGCGCGAAGTTGCCGATCGACGATCCCGGATAGAAAAACAGGCGCTGCTGTCGCTGCACGGCTTCCGGCAGAACCAGGCTACGCGAAAAATCCATGCCGATACCCGTCATCTGCACATGGGGAAACTGGTACTGCAAGCGTCGTACTGCATCGCGCAGGAAGGCAACCGAGATATCAATAGGGACATATTGCGTCGGTTGCAATGCGGGAATCAGTTTTGCCGCCTTGGCACAGTTACCGGCACCGAGGTCGATCAGCGTGCTGCCCGTACCTGCGATCTCGGCGATATGCCCTGCATAGCGTTGAAAGATTTCTGCCTCGGTGCGCGTCGGATAGTATTCGGGCAACTCGCAAATGGCTTCGAACAGCTTGGAGCCTAAGGCATCGTAGAGATACTTGGGCGAGGTGTGGGCGGCTTCCGCCATCAGGCCGGCCAGCAATTCGGCGCGAACCAGATCTCGATCTTGTTCAGAATCCAGTTCGGCAAGCTGGATGAACTGGCTTGCGCCACGTTCCTGCTGCCAATCTTGTCGCAGCAAGGGCTTGCTGGTATTACGCCGGTGTTGCGTGGCAAATTCTGTTGCAGCATGCATACTGGCTCTCCCGTAAGTTGCCATCGCGCCAACGTTACCTCTGGCAAACGATGTGTCAGACTGCAAATCGTCTGGAGTGCTACTCTATGCCCTTTGCCGAACTGGCCGATGTGCGAAAGCGCACCGATCATCGGTGACCATCACGCCCCGACTGACCATAATCTGCAGCATTCATGACTCCCCGTCCTTCCCGAGAGCAAACCAAAGGCAGCATCGTGCTGCTACGCGGACTGGCACGCTTTCTGTTGCCGTATAGAAAACAGATCCTTCTCGCCGCGATCGCATTGGTCGTGGCAGCCGGCGCCACACTGGCCATTCCCTATGCTTTCCGCCAAATGATCGATCTGGGCTTTGGTGCCAATGGCATTCAGAACACCACGCATATCAACACCTATTTTCTTGCCCTGTTTGGCGTTGCCTGCGTACTCGCCATCGCCACGGCGGCACGCTTCTACACGGTATCGTGGTTAGGCGAACGGGTGACAGCCGACGTACGCAGCGCGGTGTATGCCCATGTCGTCACGCAAAGCCCCGAATTTTTCGAAACGACAAAAAGCGGCGAAGTACTGTCACGCCTGACCACCGACACGACGCTGATCCAGACGCTGATCGGCACCAGCATTTCCATGGCCTTGCGCAACATACTGCTGTTTGCAGGCGGACTGGTGATGCTGTTCGTCACCAGCGTAAAGCTGTCTTCGATCATCATCGTGCTGCTGGCAGCTGTCGTACTGCCGATCGTGCTGTTCGGTCGCCGGGTACGATCGCTGTCGCGCGACTCGCAGGACCGCGTGGCCGACTCATCTGCGCTGGCGGGTGAGATTCTGAATGCGATGCCCACCGTGCAAGCCTATACGCATGAAGGCATCGAATCGCGGCGCTTCGGCCAGTCCGTCGAGCAGGCTTTCGACACTGCGGTACGTCGCGTACGTGCGCGCTCGCTGCTGACCATGATCGCCATCCTGCTGATATTCGGCGCGATTGTGTTCGTGCTCTGGCTGGGCGCGCACGCCGTCATCAACGGCAGCATGAGCGCTGGCCAGTTGGGGCAGTTCATCTTGTATTCGGCGATTGTCGCCGGCGCGGTCGGCGCCCTGTCCGAGGTGATGGGCGACGCGCAACGTGCCGCAGGTGCGACCGAACGCTTGCTCGAACTGCTGTCGGTGCAATCGCCGATTGCCTCGCCAGCCTTGCCGCTGGCCTTGCCGCCGCGCCGTGCCAATGGCGCCTCGCTAACGCTGGAAGGTGTGACCTTTCACTATCCTTCCCGCCCTAACCAACCGGCACTGTCGCACATCTCGGTCGCCATCGATGCAGGCGAAACCGTCGCCGTCGTCGGCCCTTCCGGTGCGGGGAAAAGTTCGTTATTCCAATTGCTGCTGCGCTTTTACGATCCGCAGGAAGGCACGATCGAGCTTGATGGCATCGACATCCGCCAGCTCGATCTGCATGTCCTGCGCGACACGATTGGCATCGTGCCGCAAGATACGGTGATCTTTTCCGCCGATGCAATGGAAAACATCCGGTACGGCCGCCCGGATGCCAGCGATGCCGATGTCATCGCCGCTGCCAAAATGGCAGCAGCCCATGAATTCATCGAACGCTTGCCCGAAGGCTACCGATCCTTCCTCGGCGAACGCGGTGTGCGCCTGTCCGGCGGACAGCGTCAGCGCATTGCGATTGCGCGCGCCCTGCTGAAAAATCCACCACTACTGTTGCTCGATGAAGCAACCAGTGCGCTCGATGCCGAATCCGAGCGTTTGGTACAAGGCGCACTGGAAGCCGCGATGGCGGGGCGTACCACGCTGGTCATCGCGCATCGTCTCGCTACCGTGCAGAAGGCGGACCGCATCATCGTCATGGAACATGGCCGCGTTGTCGAAAGCGGCACGCATGCGTCGCTGGTCGCGGCCGGTGGCCTGTATGCCGGACTGGCCGCCTTGCAGTTTGCGCAGACCTGATTGCCAGAACAATCCGCCGCGCATGGATCGCTTGCGGATTTTGGCTATTGCCCCAAAAAGCACGCTGCCGGAGCAGGCAAAACGCAACAAGAAGCCCGCCCCGGACGAGTCAGGCTTTGACGTAAAATACCGGCTTTCGCGGCCTGCCCGCTTACCACTGATTCCACGGACCCACGCATGAAACAGTATCTTGACCTGGTACGCACGATTCTCGATACCGGCACCTGGCAGGAAAATCGCACCGGCGTCCGTACCATCAGCATTCCCGGCGCGATGATGCGTTTCGATCTGCAGAAGGATGGCTTTCCGGCCGTCACTACCAAACGTCTGGCGTTTCGCTCGGTCGTCGGCGAACTCGTCGGCTTTCTGCGCGCCTCGCGCAGCGCGGCAGATTTTCGCGAACTCGGCTGCAAGGTCTGGGACCAGAATGCCAACGAGAATGCCGACTGGCTGGCCAATCCTTACCGCATGGGCGAAGACGATCTCGGTGCCGTGTATGGCGTGCAGTGGCGTCAATGGCCGGCCTACAAACTGCTCGAATCGGACCGCAAGACGCAGATTCAGGATGCGCAGGAACGCGGCTATCGCGTAGTCGGCGTGGTGCGCGATCAGGGAACCGACAAGGTCTTGCTTTACAAGGCGATCGATCAGTTGCGCGAATGCTTGGATACCATCGTCAAGAATCCGGGTAGCCGCCGCATCCTGTTCCACGGCTGGAATTGCGCCGAACTCGATGCCATCGCCCTGCCCGCCTGTCATCTGCTCTATCAGTTCCTGCCGAATGCCGTCACCAAGGAAATTTCGCTGTGCCTGTATATCCGCAGTAACGACATCGGCCTCGGTGCGCCCTTCAATCTGGCTGAAGCCGCCACCTTGCTGCATCTGGTCGGACGTCTGACGGGCTACACGCCACGCTGGTTTACCTATTTCATCGGCGATGCCCACATTTATGAAAACCACCTGGACATGCTGAAGGAACAGTTGCAGCGCGAACCGTTTTCGTCACCCAAACTGGTCATTTCCGACCGCGTGCCCGACTATGCCGTTACCGGCAAGTACGAACCGGAATGGCTGGAAAAGATCGAGCCGATCGATTTTTCACTCGAAGATTACCAACACCATGCGCCGCTGACGGCACCGATGGCCGTTTGAGACGATTGGATCAATACAGCCGATTTGTAGCGCTTCTACCGTGGCTATTTGTACGGTCGCTTCACAAGACTGATTTATATCGCTGACTCACACGACTGATTGATACAGTCGATACGATTGCAGGAAACCATGTCCGCACACCTGACTCTGGTCGTTGCCATCGATGCCAAGAACGGCATCGGCATCGACAACCAACTGCCCTGGCATCTGCCAGAAGACCTTGCACACTTCAAGCGCACTACGTCAGGCCATCCGATCATCATGGGCCGCAAGACCTTTGATTCGATCGGCCGCCCGCTGCCGAATCGTCGCAATATCGTCATTACGCGTAATACGGCATGGCAGCATGAGGGCGTGGAAGCTGTCACCTCGATCGCCGCCGCCAAGGCGCTGGTTGGCGATGCTGCTGCCTTCATCATCGGCGGTGGGCAAATCTTTGCCGACACGCTGGCCGAAGCCGACCGCCTGATCGTCACGCATATCGACAAGGTGTTCGACTGCGACGCCTTCTTTCCGGCCATCGATCACGCGATCTGGCAGGAAACCGCGCGAGAAACGCATCATTCGGATGCCAGCGGCTTCGATTACGCTTACGTCACTTACGAACGTCGCCCTGCGGTCGCCGGCGAAGTTGTCTGAGCGAAATCGCCGTCCACGTCATCGCATCGTCACAATATCGCCGCACAGTGTGGGACTTCCAACAAAGTCCGGCCATTTTCTCCCGGCCGGACGCCATATCTGCGAAAATTCGCTTTTTTTCATCGGCGCGAAATGAACCTGCGCCTGTTGCGTCTTTTTTACCGTAGCCGTTCTTACTGCTTTTTGCCATTCGTCTTGCTGGAGACTTCATGAAATTCCGCTTCCCCATCGTCATCATCGATGAAGATTTCCGTTCCGAAAACACCTCGGGACTCGGCATCCGCGCCCTTGCGGAAGCCATCGAGAAGGAAGGCATGGAAGTGCTGGGCCTGACGAGCTACGGTGATCTGGCGCAGTTTGCGCAGCAACAGTCGCGTGCTTCGGCGTTCATCCTGTCGATCGACGATGAGGAATTCGGTGCCGGTTCGTTCGAGGAAACCGATTACGCGCTCAAGTCGCTGCGCGCCTTCGTCGAGGAAATTCGCCACAAGAATGCGGACATTCCGATCTACATGTACGGCGAAACGCGTACCTCGCGCCACATTCCGAATGACATCCTGCGCGAACTGCATGGCTTCATTCACATGTTTGAAGACACGCCGGAATTCGTGGCGCGCCACATTATTCGCGAAGCCAAGTCGTATCTCGACAGCCTGGCGCCACCGTTTTTCCGCGCCCTCGTCGATTACGCACAAGATGGTTCGTATTCATGGCACTGCCCCGGTCACTCGGGCGGCGTGGCCTTCCTGAAATCGCCAATCGGCCAGATGTTCCACCAGTTCTTTGGTGAAAACATGCTGCGCGCCGACGTCTGCAACGCCGTGGAAGAACTCGGCCAGTTGCTCGACCACACGGGCCCGGTCGCCAAATCCGAACGCAATGCCGCACGTATTTTCAATGCTGATCACTGCTATTTCGTCACCAACGGCACCTCGACCTCGAACAAGATGGTCTGGCACTCGACCGTTGCGCCCGGCGATATCGTGGTGGTCGATCGTAATTGCCACAAATCGATTCTGCACTCGATCATCATGACCGGCGCAATTCCGGTGTTCCTGATGCCGACACGTAATCACCTCGGCATCATCGGGCCGATTCCGTTGTCGGAATTCTCGATGGACAACATCCGCAAGAAGATCGAAGCCAATCCGTTTGCGCGGGAAGCCGTCAACAAGAAGCCGCGCATCCTCACCATCACGCAATCGACCTACGATGGCGTGGTGTACAACGTGGAAGTGCTGAAAGATTTGCTCGACGGCGAAATCGATACGCTGCATTTTGATGAAGCATGGCTGCCACACGCCACCTTCCATGATTTCTACAAGAACATGCACGCGATCGGCAAGGATCGCCCGCGCGCCCATGAATCGATGATTTTCTCGACGCAATCCACGCATAAGTTGCTGGCCGGCCTGTCGCAGGCTTCGCAAATTCTGGTACGCGAATCGGAAAAAGTGAAGCTCGATCAGGATGCCTTCAACGAAGCGTACCTGATGCACACTTCCACCTCGCCGCAATACTCGATCATCGCGTCGTGCGACGTCGCCGCCGCCATGATGGAAGCGCCGGGCGGTACCGCGCTGGTGGAAGAAAGCATTCTGGAAGCACTCGACTTCCGCCGCGCCATGCGCAAGGTCGAAGCCGAATGGGGCGATAACGACTGGTGGTTCAAGGTGTGGGGGCCAGACAGCTTTGCTGAAGAAGGCATTGGCACGCAGGACGACTGGATGATCCGTGCCGAGGACAACTGGCATGGTTTCGGCAATCTGGCACCGGGCTTCAACATGCTCGATCCGATCAAGGCCACCATTGTCACGCCGGGCTTGTCGCTGGACGGCAAATTTGGCAACTCGGGTATTCCGGCATCGATCGTCACCAAATATCTGGCCGAACACGGCGTCATCGTCGAGAAATGCGGCCTATATTCGTTCTTCATCATGTTCACCATCGGCATCACCAAGGGCCGCTGGAACACGCTGCTCACCGCGCTGCAACAGTTCAAGGACGATTACGACAAGAACCAGCCAATCTGGCGCATCCTGCCGGAATTCGCCGCCGCGAATCCGCGCTACGAAACCGTCGGCCTGCGCGATCTGTGCCAGATGATTCACGATTTCTACAAGGCCTACGACGTGGCACGCCTGACGATGGAAATGTATCTGTCCGACATGCAGCCGGCCATGAAACCGTCGGATGCCTTTGCCAAGATGGCACACCGCGAAATCGAACGCGTGGCCATCGACGATCTGGAAGGCCGCGTCACCTCGATTCTGCTGACGCCTTATCCACCGGGCATTCCGCTGCTGATCCCAGGTGAACGCTTCAATCGCACCATTGTCGATTACCTGCGTTTCGCACGCGATTTCAATGAGAAATTCCCGGGTTTCGAGACCGATGTGCATGGACTCGTCACGCGCGAAGTTGATGGCAAGCGTGGCTACTTCGTGGATTGTGTGAAGCAGTAATGCCATCCAGCCGGGGATCGGATGAAACCACTGTGCAGACTGATCCTCGGCGACCAGCTCAATCCTGAGCACAGCTGGTTTTCGGAAACACGCGACGACGTCATCTACCTGATGATGGAAGTCAGGCAGGAAACCGATTACGTCCTGCATCACGCGCAAAAGATCATCGCCATTTTTGCCGGCATGCGTGATTTTGCTCGGCATCTCGAAACGCACGGGCATCGTGTTCATTACCTGCAGATCGACGACAAGGAAAATCTTCCCTCCCTCACAGCCAACCTCGATCAATTGCTAGCGACGTACAAAGCCAGTGGATTCGAGTATCAGGCACCTGACGAGTGGCGGCTGGACGAGCAGCTGGCGCGCTATGTCGAGAAGCTGCACATTCCGGCGCGCATGGTCGATACCGAACACTTCTATACAGCGCGCGACGAAGCCTTTCTTCTGTTCGAAGGCCGCCAGCAGTGGCTGATGGAGCACTTCTATCGTCAGATGCGCATCAAGCACAACGTGCTAATGAGCGGGCCGCGCAAGCCTGTCGGCGCAAAGTGGAACTTCGATCACGACAACCGCAAGAGCTGGTCAGGCACGCCACGCGAACCCGAAGATATACGTCCGCTGCACGACCACAGCGCACTCTGGCAGCAAATCAGCGATGCCGGCGTGAAAAGCTTTGGACGACCGTCCGCCAGCGCGATTCCCTGGCCGCTCAACCGACAAGAGGCATTGGCGCAACTCACGCACTTCATTGACGAGGTGTTGCCGCATTTCGGCGATTTTCAGGATGCGATGCATACCCAGGCGCCTCGCCTGTTTCACAGTCTGCTGTCCTTCGCACTCAATACCAAGATGCTCAATCCGCTTGAAGTCGTGCAGGCGGCAGAAGAGGCCTATCGTCGCGGGCACGCGCCACTGCCAGCGGTCGAGGGCTTCATTCGGCAGATTCTCGGCTGGCGCGAGTACGTACGGGGCGTCTACTGGGCATACATGCCAGGCTACGACAAGCGTAATGTGTTCAAGCACGATACGCCGCTGCCACCGTGGTTCTGGGATGGCAAGACAAAAATGCGCTGTCTGTCACATGCAATCGGCCAGTCCCTCGACGACGCGCATGCGCATCACATCCAGCGGCTGATGATCATTGGTAACTTCGCGCTTCTTGCCGGTCTCGCGCCGAAAGAAGTGCATGAATGGTATCTGGGTGTCTATATTGATGCTTTCGAATGGGTCGAGCTGCCGAATACGCTCGGCATGAGCCAGTTCGTCGACCACGGCATGCTGGCGACGAAACCCTACGTCTCGAGCGCCGCCTACATTCACCGCATGAGCGATTACTGCAAGGGATGCCACTACGATCGGCGCAAGCGTGAGGGCGACGACGCCTGCCCCTTCAACGCGCTGTACTGGGATTTCTTTGACCGGCACGCCGCCCTGCTCGACAGCAATCAGCGCCTGGGCATGGTGTATCGCCAATTGGAAAAAATGGATGCTGCCACCAGATCGGCCCTGCGGGAACAAGCAAGCAAAACACGGGCACGTTTGAACATCTTGTAGTCTCTCGCCATCCAGATCACCGCTGTCACCTGATGAGGTGAAATTGGCAACGTCCTGGCACCGACGAACCACGACTTGGCATCCGCTGCCTCAGTGAATCATTGGTACTGGCCGGAAATCGGGATTTTTAGATGCAGGCAGGCGATTACAATAGCGTTGTTACGCATGTGCAGATACGCGCGGCGTCGCCCCTCCTGTTACCTTACCCCGCTATTCCGATACCATGCGTCGTTCTGTTCGTCTGCTGATTCCCCTTCTTCTCGCTGCGACCTTGCTGGCCTCGGCCCGAGCAGAAGACCCGCGCCGCGTCATCAAGCATGCCTTTGTGCCGCATACCGGCCAGACCGTCGTGGTCGCGGAAGGCGATCTGGAACCGCGCAGTATCGGCAGTTACAGCGTTCGGCTATACGCCAGGAATGACCCGGCTTATCCTTATGACCGATTTGTCGCTGGTCTGGTGCGTCCGCGCAATGGGATGATTCAGGATCTGTCCTTTGCCGATATCGACAAGAATGGTCAATCGGACATCGTGGTCATCACCCGCTATGCCGGCAGCGGCAACTTTGTCACAGCGGAAGCCTTTCATCTGCAAGGCAATACCTTGCGGCTGATCGCATCGGTCGCGGGGCTGGATGCAAAAAAAGATGCGATACAGGCGCTGCAGACAAAACATGCCAAGCGCTGAACGTCCGGGGATATCAGCATCAGACGGCCTGGCTGCCAGCCTTTCCAGCAACCAAAAGTTGTTTTCAGGTAATCTACACACACTCATTTTTGTGTCAGGTTTCCGCCGTGTTTTCCGAACAGCAGTTGTTGGCCATCCTTACCGCGCTTCCCGATCCCGCTTTCATTCTCACGCGTAGCGGTCGGTATGCAGCCATCTACGGCGGCGCTGATTCTCGCTACTACCATGACGGCAGCATGTTGATTGGCAAATACATGCATGACGTGCTGCATGAAGAGAAAAGTAATTGGTTCGCGAGCGAGATCGACAAGGCACTCGCCTCGCGCAAACTTCATATCGTCGAATACGGTCTCGCAGCCAGCGATGTGCGCGGCCTGGAATCCGCCGGCCCCGATGAACCGATCTGGTTTGAAGGTCGCATTCAGGCTCTGGATTTTCAGGTCGATGGCGAAGATGCCGTACTCTGGGTGGCCAGCAACATCACAAGCCGCAATCAACTTGAAACCAGATTGCGCATGCAAAGTGAAATCGATCCGCTCACCGGTCTCATCAATCGACGCAAGCTGCTCGACCTTCTCGCCGCCCAGTACGATGTTTTTCGCCGCTACCAGACGCCGGCGACCGTATTCATGTTCGACATCGATGCCTTCAAAAGCATCAATGACCAGCATGGTCATCTGAAAGGCGATCTGGCATTGCAAACGATTGCCGCTGTCTGCCGCACGGAGTTACGCACGACCGACCATCCTGCGCGTCTGGGAGGAGATGAATTTATCGTCCTGATGCCGCATACATGCCGTGACGATGCACTGCCGATCGTAGAGCGGTTGCGTGTCAGAATTGCCGACGCAATGCATAACCTGGGCTTGAGAGAAGGTGGCACCATCAGTGGCGGCTTCAGCGAACTGATGCACGACGACAGCGCGTTCACCGAAGTCATGCGGCGCGCCGATCTGGCGCTTTACAACGCCAAACGCCAAGGGCGAAATCAAGTCTTGGCCTACCGTCCCGACGCACTTCTGGCTGACCACAGCACCGGGCGATAGCGCGCTATCTGCAAATAGAAAAAGCCGGCGTATGCCGGCTTTTTCACAACACATCAAAAACTCAGGTCTTCGGCAACGTTACACCATGTTGGCCCTGGTATTTACCACCGCGATCCTTGTAAGACGTTTCACAAACCTCATCGCTCTCAAAGAACAACACTTGCGCGCAACCTTCGCCCGCATAAATCTTGGCCGGTAGCGGCGTCGTGTTGGAAAACTCCAGCGTCACATAGCCTTCCCATTCCGGCTCGAACGGTGTCACGTTAACGATGATGCCGCAACGCGCATAGGTCGATTTGCCAAGACAGATGGTCAACACACTGCGCGGAATACGGAAGTACTCGACAGTCCGCGCCAGCGCGAACGAGTTGGGAGGGATGATGCAAACATCGCCCTTGAAATCCACAAAGGATTTTTCATCGAAATTCTTCGGATCGACGATGGTGGAGTTGATGTTGGTGAAAATCTTGAATTCGTTGGCGCAACGAATATCGTAGCCATACGACGACGTGCCATAGGAAACGATCTTGTTGCCGTCGGAATGACGAACCTGCCCCGGCTCGAAGGGTTCGATCATGCCGTGCTGCTCCGCCATGCGGCGTATCCATTTGTCGGACTTGATGGCCATATCTTGTGTGTAAAACGATGGAAGGAATGTCGCGCAATTCTACGCGAAATTGACCCTACTCCCGCATTATGCCTAGGGTTAACGTAAATAATCGATCTTGCATGCAGCCTGCTGCTGCCCACCACAGAGCGTCATCGCTTTCAGCGAATTCAGGTAGCTTGCCGCTTGCGCAGGCGGGATTCGCCAAGGCAGATTGTTTTTCGCGTCCTGCTCGGAACCTGGTCGCCAGCCGTACTGAATCTGGAAGAAATAATCCCTCCCTTCTGCAAAAGCCACGAAGGCTCCCTCCCCATAGGGTGCGGCCGCCCCGTAACGATCACAGAAACCACCACTGACGGCAAATGGAATGCCATTGAAGGTGCTGACACGTGCAGTCATCTGGCTATTCTTGCCCGAGCAGGATGCATTTGCGGCATGCATGTGCTGTGCCAGAACGAGTTCGTTGAAACGTGTCTTTCCCTTCCGGATGTCGTCCATGACGTCAGCCGAAGGATAGGGCATGCGCTTGATCAGTAAATAGCCTTTACGCCAGGAACGAATATCTTCATCGCTTGGCACGTACTCGGCGTGAAACGCCCCATCAGGCGCGCCTGCGATTGATGCAAGCTTCCAGCCGGCCGGAATTTGGTAGTCGAGTTGCTCTCCCGTGACAGCAAATGCCGCATCGGCATAAGCGCCATTTGCCATGCCTATTGTTGAAAATACGAAAAGCAAAAAGGTTCTGGATAAAATTTTTTTCATCTACCATCTCCTTTCAGTCAGGCACTTGAGACAAATAGCAAAGCCTTGCGTATCAATGTGCGAGCAATTCGTCGCTTGTTATCAGGCATCCAATGCCCCACACATATTCATCAAGCGTTTGCATGATCTGACGCCAGACAGCATATTTCTGTTTGAGTTCAGCAACTGCGGATGCATACCGGTCCAAAGCTTTATCAAATTTTGATTGATGAAAAGACGACGCACTTCATCATAAGAGTCCTCGTCCCGAAAGTGATCGCAATCATTAGGGCGTTCGACTAACTGTTGAACTTCTGCGGGCAGCGCACGCGCACAATACCAACAGCACGTTGCACAACAGTCTCATCGCTGCATCGACTCCCAAACCTTCTGTAGCCGCTTGACCGATACCGGCATCGGCGTACGCAATTCCTGTGCAAACAACGATACGCGCAACTCTTCCAGCATCCATCGATACTGATCCATCTTCGGATCGCCATGTCGCTCTTTCAATGCGCGCTGCCAAGATGATGCGGCCTGCTGCCATTCGCTCATGGCGCGCGCATCGCGTAGTGGATCGGCACGCAGCTTGTCGATACGAATACCGATGGCCTTCAGGTACCGCGGGAAATGCGTGAGGTGCGCGTAGTCGGTCTGCGCAATGAAACGCTTGCCGACCAGTGCCTGCATCTGCGCCTGCATGTCGTTGACGGCTTGCGTATGCGCTTTCACGGTTTGCAGTTTCTTAGGCAAGGTGTGATAGTCGGCCAGCACGTTACCGGCAAGACGCGCGATTTCATTCACGAGCAAGCCGAGGCGTGATTTTCCTTCGTCCTTGCGGGCATTGAATTGCTCGGCATTCTTTGGCAATGGGTCTTGCAGGCAGGCGCGTTCAAGCGCCTGTTCGATGATCTGATCGCGTAGTTCTTCCTGCGAACCAATCGCCATGAACTGCATGCCCATCTGCTGCAAACCGGGGATGTTCTTTTCGAGGAACTTGACCTGCTCTTTCAATTGCAGCGCCATCAAACGGCGCAGACCAAGGCGATGCACGCGTGCGGCTTCATCGGGATCGTCGAATACTTCCAGATCGCAATGCGTCTTGCGGTCGACGAGTGCGGGAAAGCCGATCAGCTTTTGCTTGCCTTGCTGGATTTCAAGCAATTCGGGCAGTTCACCGAATGTCCATGCAGTGAGTTGCTGATGCTGCGCATTCTGCGGTTGCTGCGATGCCGCAGTCTTGTCCAAAGATGCCGTTGACGACTGTGCGATCGGCTGCGCAGTGTCAACATGGGCTTTACTGCCCTTTTCCACCGTAGAAGACGTTAGTGGTGTCGCCGTCTTTTCAGCTAATCGCTGAAAGCTTTCACGCGCCTGCCCGCCGAATTCGGCACGCAAGGCACCGAGATTGCGCCCCATATCAAGCTGGCGGCCATGCTCGTCGATCACCTTGAAGTTCATGAAGTGATGCGCAGGCAGGGTTTCGAGCTTGTAATCAGTCTGGCGCGTGACGATGGTTTTTTCTTCGCGTACATCGGCGATCACGGCATCGAGCAAACTGCCACGACCGAAGATGTTTTTCTCTTGCACGCGATCACAGAAACCGGCTGCGTAATCCGGCAATGGCACGCAATGGCGACGCAATTTTTGCGGCAGCGATTTGAGTAACAGATGCACCTTGTCCTTCAGCATACCCGGCACCAGCCATTCGGTACGCTCGACCGAAATCTGATTCAGTGCGTACAAAGGTACGGTCAGCGTCACGCCATCGCGCGGCGAACCCGGCTCGAAATGGTAAGACAAGGTGGTTGTGGCACCCGCCACGCTCATGCTCTTGGGGAACAGATCGGTCGTCACGCCTGCTGCCTCGTGGCGCATCAGATCGTCGCGATTCAGGTACAGCAGCTTCGGTTCGGCAGCCGTTGCGTCCTTGTGCCATTTCTCGAAACCGATGCCGTTGAACACATCGGATGGAATCAGCTTGTCGTAGAAAGCGGCGATCAGTTCGTCATCGACCAGCACATCCAGACGACGCGACTTGTGTTCGAGGTTTTCGATCTCGCGCACGAGCTTGTGGTTATGCGCGAAGAATGGCGCACGCGTCTCAAAATCGCCGCCGACCAGTGCATCGCGAATGAAAATCTCACGTGCTTCCTTGGGATTGATGAGGCCGTAATTGATACGACGCTGGCTATAGACGACCAGTCCGTACAGCGTGGCACGCTCATAGGCCGAGACCTGCGCGGTACGCTTTTCCCAGCGCGGATCGCCATACGATTTCTTCAGCAAATGCCCGGCCACGCGCTCCAGCCATTCGGGCTGAATCTGCGCGATGCAGCGCGCATACAGACGCGAGGTATCGACCAGTTCGGCCGCCATGATCCACTTGCTTGCTTTTTTCTGCAGCGATGAGCCGGGCCAGATATGAAACTTGATGCTGCGCGCGCCTAGATAATGCGGCTCGTCCTCGGCCTTGAAACCGATATTACCCAGCAAACCTGTCAGCAGTGCGAGATGCAGTTGCTCGTAGGTTGCCGGCGTTTCGTTGAGCCGCCAGCCCTGCTCGCGCACGATGGTCAACAGTTGCGAATGCACGTCACGCCATTCGCGCAGTCGCAATTGCGACAGGAAATTGGCGCGGCATTCATCCTGCAACTGACGGTTGGTTTTCTTGTGCTCAATGGCGTCCTGAAACCATTTCCATATTTTCAGGTAGCTCTGGAATTCGGATTTGTCATCGGCGAATTTCTTGTGCGCCTGATCGGCGGCATTCTGCGCTTCCAGTGGCCGATCGCGCGGGTCTTGCACTGACAGTGCTGCGGCGATGATCAGCACCTCATTCAAACAAACGTTTTCCTTGGCTGCCAGAATCATGCGCCCGACACGCGGATCGAGTGGCAAGCGCGCCAGTTCACGCCCCAGCTTGGTCAGGCGATTATCGTCATCGACGGCGCCGAGTTCCTGCAGCAATTGGTAACCGTCGGCGATCGCGCGGCCCAGCGGTGGTTCGATGAACGGAAAGTCTTCGACATCGCTCAAGCGCAGCGACTTCATGCGCAGGATGACGGAAGCCAGCGACGAGCGCAGGATTTCTGGCTCGGTGAATTTAGGCCGTTGCAGATAATCCTGTTCGTCATACAGACGAATGCAGACACCCGCCGCGACGCGACCACAACGCCCGGCGCGCTGATTGGCCGCCGACTGCGCTACCGGCTCAATCTGCAATTGCTCGACCTTGTTGCGGTAGCTGTAACGCTTGACGCGCGCCAAGCCGGTATCGACCACGTAGCGAATGCCAGGCACGGTCAGCGACGTTTCTGCGACGTTGGTTGCCAGCACAATGCGACGTGCATTGGTCGACTTGAAGACGCGCTCCTGCTCCTGTGCCGACAGGCGGGCAAACAGCGGCAGAATTTCCACGTGCGGTGGATGATGCTTGCGCAAGGCTTCGGCTGCATCGCGAATCTCGCGCTCGCCCGGCAGGAACACCAGCACATCACCGGAACCGATGCGTGCCAGTTCATCGACCGCATCGACCACGGCATCCATCAGATCGCGCTGGCCACGTTCCTTCGCCGCTTGCGCCGAACGGCGCGCAGCGGCCGCATCCGAGGTCGCATTGGGATTCGACTGCGGCTGCCGATCGAACGGTTCGATCGGTCGATAGCGAATCTCAACCGGATACAAGCGCCCCGACACTTCGATCACGGGTGCCGGTTTGTCACCCTTGGCAAAATGCCGCGCGAAGCGTTCGGCATCGATGGTCGCCGACGTAATGATGATCTTGAGATCGGGCCGCTTGGGAAGCAACTGCTTGAGATAGCCAAGCAGGAAATCGATGTTGAGGCTGCGTTCGTGCGCCTCGTCGATGATGATGGTGTCGTACTGACGCAGCAAGGGGTCGGTCTGCGTTTCGGCCAGCAGAATGCCATCCGTCATCAGCTTGACCCAAGCACCTTTGGAAAGCGTGTCGTTGAAGCGCACCTTGAAACCAACGTGCTCGCCAGCCGGCGAACCCAGTTCCTGCGCGATGCGCTTGGCTGTGGAAGAAGCGGCGATGCGGCGCGGTTGCGTGTGGCCGATCAGGCCCTTTTCGCCGCGACCAAGTTCGAGGCAGATTTTCGGTAGCTGGGTGGTCTTGCCGGAGCCGGTTTCGCCACTGACGATAACAACCTGATGATTGGCAATGGCCTGCGCAATCTCATCCCGGCGGCGGGAAACCGGCAACTCTTCGGGAAACGTGATCGCCGGTAGCGGATTGCGCAGGGGCGCTTCCTGCTCGGGACGCGCCTTGCGCTCGGTACGTTGAGGCCGTGGCGCAGCGGATTTTGGGGTGGATTCTGGTGCAGACATGAGGGCTCGCATTATACAGAGCACGCGAAAAGCGGCCACGAAGCGCCGCATGACAGAAGCAATGGCACCTTGCGCCGCCAGCCTCTCGCGAAAACAATCGCAAACAGCGCAAAATGCCGCGCTGGCGCTCACTGCACGGCAAATCGCGTGGGTATAATGCGCGGATGGAAAATCCAGACCAATTCGTCCAGTGGCTGCGCTCGGTCGCGCCGTATATCCACGCTTTCCGCGGCAAGACCTTCGTGATCGCTTTTCCGGGCGAACTGGTCAAGGCCGGCGCCTTGCCGGTGCTGGCGCAGGATCTTTCGCTATTGCACGCACTCGGCATCAAGGTCGTGATCGTGCATGGGTCGCGCCCGCAGGTGGAAGAACAACTGGCGCTGCGGAATGTGGAAGCACGCTTTCACAATGGCTTGCGCATCACCGATGCCGCTGCGATGGAATGTGCGAAGGAAGCTGCGGGTGAACTGCGCCTCGATATCGAAGCGGCTTTCAGCCAGGGCTTGCCGAATACACCGATGGCCGGTTCGACCATCCGCATCATTTCCGGCAACTTCGTCACCGCGCGTCCGATGGGCGTGATCGAAGGTGTCGATCTGGAATTGACGGGCGTGACGCGCAAGATCGCCTATGAAGCCATCCACCCGATTCTGAATGCCGGTGGCATGGTGATGCTGTCGCCGCTGGGCTTTTCGCCAACCGGCGAAGTCTTCAACCTGTCGATGGAAGACGTGGCAGTGACGACGGCAACCGCGATCCGTGCGGACAAGCTGATCTTCCTCAGCGAAACGCCGCTGATGTCGAACGCCGCCGGCGATGACATTCGCGAACTGACCTCGCTGCAGGCCGAACGCCTGCTCGATCGCAGCGAACTGCCACCCGATGTGGCGTTCTATCTGCAACACTGCGTACGCGCCACGCGCCACGGCGTACCACGTGCGCACATCGTGCCGTATGACATCGATGGCGCCGCCCTGCTTGAAATCTTCACGCACGATGGCGTCGGAACGATGGTGAGCTACGAGAATCTGGAAAGCCTGCGCCAGGCGACCATCGAGGATGTGGGCGGCATCCTGAAACTTATCGAACCGCATGAAGCCGACGGCACCTTGGTCAAGCGTCCGCGCGAATTGATCGAACGCGAGATCGACCATTTTTCCGTGATTGAACACGATGGTGTGATCTTCGGTTGCGCGGCACTCTACCCATTCCCTGGCGACAAAATGGCAGAGATGGCATGTCTGATCGTCAGCCCGGATGCGCAAACCCAGGGCGATGGCGAGCGTTTGCTCAAACATATGGAAAACCGCGCACGCGCCGACGGATTGAAGAAACTCTTCGTGCTGACGACGCGGACCGCGCACTGGTTCCTCAAGCGTGGCTTCGTGCCAGCGACGGTGGACAGCCTGCCCAAGGATCGCCAAAGCATGTACAACTGGCAGCGCAAATCCCTCGTCTTCGTGAAAAATCTATAATGACGCATCCGCGGTACGTGCCAAGCGCGCGACGCTGAATCAACATCAACCGGCAGCGCATGACAATGCATCGATCTCGCTGCCAGCAGAAAAGGAAAAACACATGACTCGCATGGTTCACTGCATCAAGCTCGACAAGGAAGCCGAAGGCCTGGATTTCCCGCCGTATCCCGGTGACCTGGGCAAGCGCATTTATGAAGGCGTTTCGAAGGAAGCATGGGCAGCATGGCTCAAGCACCAGACCATGCTGGTCAATGAAAACCGCCTGAATCTCGCCGATGTGCGCGCACGCAAATATCTGGCCGCACAGATGGAAAAACACTTCTTCGGCGACGGTGCCGATGCTGCGCAAGGTTATGTGCCGCCGACCTACTGATTGCATCTGCATCAGACGCAAAAAAGCCGACGCATGCGTCGGCTTTTTGTTTGTCGCGCCAGTCATCAGTAGAACTTGACCTCGCCCGTCTTGACGTCGAGCATCGCGCCGACAATCTTGATTTCGCCCTTGCCTTCCATCTCCTTCAACACCGGGCTGCGATCGCGGATCGATTGAACCATGAGCTTGACGTTGTTTTCCGCCACGGCATCGACGAACGCATAGTTATGCGAACTGCGGTCTGCACCACCTACATTCTTGGTGGCATCCACTGCCGGACGGATTTTTGCCAGCAAGCCGCTCAGATTGCCCATCTGCACGTTGTCGCACGCGCCCTTGACTGCGCCGCATGAGGTATGTCCCAACACCACGATCAGCTTGGTGCCCACCACTTTCGACGCGTATTCAAGACTGCCCAACACATCTTCATTGATCACATTGCCGGCGACGCGTGCGCTGAAGATGTCACCAATACCAAGATCGAATACAACGGACGGTGCCGAGCGCGAGTCGATGCAGCTGACGATGCTCGCAAACGGATACTGACCATTGGTGCCGGTAGTCTTGACCTGTTGACGGTAATCGTGCGCGGTCGGCTTGCCTTGGGTGAAACGTTCGTTGCCTTCTTTGAGAAGCTGGATTGCCTGATCGGCAGACATGTCCTGCAAGGTCTGGCTCGTCATGACAGGAGGACGCGTCTTGGTTGCCGACTGGTCACTCGACGTCGCACATCCGGCCAGCGCCACAATCATCGCCAAGGCACTGGCTGTGCGCACCCAAGTCTTGCTACTACTTTGCTGCATGCTACTTCCTTTCTTTTGATTAACAAATTTACAACAAAATCACGACAATTTAACATAATTAACATTTCATCATCAATGACTTGTGCGGGGGGATTGAAGGGATTTTTCTGCAAGATGCCATAAATGTTTCCTGCATATGCATATCGGAAATGCTTCGTTGTCCTACAGCAATCGCTTGCGTACATTAGCTAACGATTTCTTAACAACGGAGGATAGATTTCCATGAAACTCGTCAAAACCCTGCTACTCGCTGGCAGCCTGCTGATCGGCAGCGCGCATGCTGCGCCCAGCGACTTTCTGGTCAGCACCGACTGGCTGGAAAAGAATCTCAACGATCCCAAACTGCGTCTGATCGAAGTCAGCGTCAATCCCGGCCTTTATGAACGCGGCCATATTCAGGGTGCCAGCAATTTCTCCTGGCATACCGATCTGGTCGATCCCGTGCGTCGCGATATCGTGAGTCAGCAGAATTTCGAAAAGCTGCTGCGCAATGCCGGCGTCAATGCAGACAGCACGGTCGTTCTTTATGGCGATACGAATAACTGGTTTGCCGCCTGGGGCGCATGGGTGTTCGACATCTATGGTGTCAAGAACGTCAAGCTGCTCGATGGCGGCCGCAAGAAATGGGAAGCCGAAAACCGGCCACTGACGCCGGTCGCCAAACAGCAGGTTGCGGGCAACATCAAAGTTGCGCCAGCCAACCAGAAGCTGCGCGCACGACTGAGCGACGTGGTCGCAGTGGCAGAAAAGAAGAGCGATGCCAAGCTGGTCGATATCCGCTCGGCTGACGAATACAGCGGCAAGGTCTTTGCGCCTGCCGGCGTGCAGGAACTGGCCATTCGCGCCGGTCACGTTCCTGGCGCAGCCAATGTGCCGTGGGGCCAAGCTGTCGCTGCCGATGGCACGTTCAAGTCGGTCGATGAACTGAAGAAAATCTATGGCGCGGCCGGCATCGACGGCAGCAAACCCGTGATCACCTACTGCCGCATTGGCGAACGCTCGAGCCACACCTGGTTTGCGCTGTCGAAACTGCTCGGCTATGAAGTACGCAACTACGATGGTTCGTGGACAGAATACGGCAACACCGTCGGCGTACCGATCAACAATCCGGCAGGTACGGTCTGGGGCGGTAAGTAATCATGGCTGAAGCGGCACTACCGCCCGTGCGGCGACTGGTGCCGGCTGCCCTTGTCCTTGGCGTCGCACTCTGGTTCGCGTTCGCGCTCGGCAATATCGCCGGCAGCGGACGCGAACTGGCGTTGGCGGCCCTGTTCGGTACGGCATTCGGCATCGTCTTGCAGCGTTCGCGCTTTTGTTTTTATTGTGTGACGCGCGACTTTCTCGACCAGCGCAATGCCCGTGGCTTGCTTGGCATCGTGGTGGCACTGGCTGTAGGCATTCTCGGCTATCACCTGATCTTCGGTGCCTTCCTGCCGGTGCCGACACCGGGACGGTTGCCGCCGCAAGCACACATCGGTCCGATCAGTTGGGTACTGGCGGCTGGTGCATTCAGCTTTGGGCTCGGCATGGCGCTGTCGGGGTCATGCATCAGCGCCCATCTTTATCGCCTTGGAGAAGGCGCGACGGCATCGCCGTTCGCGCTACTGGGCACACTGGTCGGCTTTTTTCTCGGCTTCCTTAGCTGGAACACTCTTTATCTGGCGGCGATACAGGAAGCGCCCGTGATCTGGTTGCCGCATCATCTCGGTTATGCCGGTTCGGTCGCGCTGCAATTACTCGCACTGGCGGTCGTCGCTCTCTTGTTATGGCGCGCACATCGCAAAATTTCCAATATCGACTCGGGCAATGCATGGCAACAGCGCTGGCCTGCTGCCACAGGCGGCATCCTGATCGGCTTTATCGGCGTACTGGCCTACTTCCGGCTGGGCCCGCTCGGCGTGACAGCTGAACTCGGCAGTCTGGCGCGTACTTCGGCGGATCAGTTGAGCCTGCTACCGACGCGCCTCGAAGGACTGGATACGTTCTCTGGCTGTGCCACACGCATCAAGGAAAGCTTGTGGTCGCAAAATGGTGCTTTCGTCATCGCGTTGGTCCTGGGCGCTTTTGCTGCCGCACTTTCAGCCGGCGACTTCAAACCGCGCATGCCGCGCTTGAACGAAGTCGTTCGCGCGCTGATCGGTGGCGTGCTGATGGGCTGGGGGGCCATGGTGGCACTGGGCTGCACCGTGGGCACATTGTTGTCGGGCATCATGGCCGGGGCGGCATCGGGCTGGCTGTTTGCCGTCTTCATGTTCGCGGGACTGTGGCTGGGCTGGCGTGCGCGACAGTATTTCGGCTGGCACTGAGTTGCCGTTAAATCAATGCGCAACTACAAAGTGATGCTGTCGGTTGGCGGCATCAGCGCGGCGTATTAAACCTTGCGCATCTATCGGCGGTCTGACCATTACCAAAACATCACTATTCTGCCTTACCACTAAAGGGGTGAAACGAGGCGAGGATGCTGCTGTTAATGCAGACAATTTAATCAACGTCGATCAAAAAAATCATGCGCGAGTCTGTGCACGTTTCTCATAATTAGTGAGACGACATCAAATAGCGACGTCGGACGCACTGCCGGCCTGGCAGTTAGGCTGCGCGTAACAGAAAGACATGATAGTGGACAAAAGGCTCGCTCAAGCTTGCCTACTCGCATAGCACACTGCACATTCACATTTGATCACGCAATTACTGGAATGCAGTCCGCAAATGGCGATGCCGTAATACGCGTCGAATTGCCTCGCGAGGCGAGCAGCCGCGCTCGCCAGCAATCGATATCTCGCTCTGGATCAGGCGATCGGCTAATTGCCGATTGCCGCCTACTTGTTCAACGAGATTTCTATAAGCACGTTGATAAGCTTCTGCATTTTGAATCCTGAACTCGCAAGCAAGGCGAAATGCATGAATGCATTGCCACGACCAGTAAATTGCGACACCGAACAAGACCATCTGTACGGCCAAAACGACTACACTCCAAATGGCATCGAGCATGACCACTCTCCCGGATAGTGCCTATTAATCAAACCGTGCTTCAGAAAGACCGGACAAATGCCGATAGGTTCGAGAGATGGCGAACAATCGCGATGTAACAAATCAGCCATCATGATGCCTCAAGGAAACAAATACTCACGTCCGGAGTCTCAAGCAACGTCACGACGTTGAGCAAGCGCGCAGGCGTTCTCAAACCGGGCTGTGCTGATTCAGCAACCAAATCGGTTAACAAAAAGGCAGGGCATTCGTGCGAACTGTCGCTTTCACGAAAGATGCCTCATGGCCAAATCAACCACGATTTTTCCAGCTTTCCTGACCAGCTCAGGCTGCAAACATTGCGCGAATCCCGGCGGACTTCCGTTCGACTTCAGTTATGCGTACCAGCCAATCGTCGATATTGGCGACCGAAAGATCTTTGCTTACGAAGCGTTAGTGAGGGGTGTAAACGGAGAATCCGCCATGAGCGTGCTTGCCCATGTCAATGCAGACAATCGCTATCTGTTCGATCAGACATGTCGGGAAAAGGCGATCGGACTGGCTGCAAAACAACAGTTACCCTCGCGTCTATCGATCAACTTTCTCCCTAACGCCATCTATCGGCCCGAGCTATGCATTCGCACCACGCTGCTCGCCGCAGAAAAGTACAATGTGCCGCTCAGCGACATCATCTTCGAGGCGGTGGAAGGCGAAATGGTGGCTGATGGCCCGCGGCTGGCCGAGATTCTCAAGGAATACCAAAAGATCGGATTCCTGACTGCCATCGACGATTTCGGCGCAGGTTACGCAGGTCTCAATCTGCTGGCCGATTTTCAGCCTGACATCGTCAAGCTCGACATGGGTCTGATCCGTGCAGTAGATACCAGTAAACCGCGACAAAGCATCGTCAAGGCACTGGTGACTATCGCCAGTGAACTCGACATCATGGTGATCGCAGAAGGAGTGGAAACGGTCGGCGAGGCGCAGTGTTTGTCGCAACTCGGGATTACGTTGATGCAGGGTTATGCGTTTGGCCGACCACTGTTCGAGAACTTCACAAAACCCGACGAAATCGATTGGTCGGCACTTGCCTGAACGACGAAAAAATCGATGCCCTAATTTTCAACAACCGCATCATGTGATCAGAGACGCAACGTGGGCAACCCGCCGGCGCTCCAGCTCTGAGCCATCAATCAGGAACCTTTACTCCGAAAACAGGCATCGCCAGGCGATCACGCTCAGCGTTCGATACGCTCGATCGGCACGATCTTGCTGCGATGCAGATTGCCGGTCGCGACGAGAATTTCACGCAGCAGGAACACCAGTCCCAGCACCAGGCAGAACATGGCGGTAATGAAGAACACCGCAATGGCCTTAGAAAGATCGACATTCAGGGCGTCGCCAAGAAACAGCGAGGCAATCACCATGCTCACCAGCAACGCACAAGCGGTACTGAAAATGATGGCGCGATTGATCATGTGCGCACGCGGGTACAGCGTATTCAATTCGTCCTGCAATTCCTTGCGGGATTCTTCATCGGGGCCTGCGCGCAATCGTTCTTCCAGTACGCGCGAACGGTCAGTGATGCGACCAAGCCGATTGGTCAGCACGGTCATGGTGGTTCCCACGCCAGTCAGCAGAAACACGGGGGCGACCGAGAGCTGGATGATGTGACCGATATCGCTGACTTGGATTTCCATGGTGTCCGATTTTTGTAGAAGAAAGCAAAACGACCGTCTGAGCAACGGCCGTTCTGCGTACTGCATTACATCCTGCGCATCACATCTTGTACAAGTACTGAATCTGCATGCGCGCAACAGCGTACGTCAATTATGCATCAGCACAGCCGACGAAAACGTGTGTGCTTCGATTACAAGCCCGGCTGCTTGACTTCGCCACCCAGCGCCAGCACCAGATCGGCCAGCAACTTGCTCAGTTCACCCGTCATCAGCATGATGTCCGAATCGAAACGTTCGTCATCATTTTGGGCCATGCTGTCGGCGTTTTCCTTGATCACATCTAGCGGCGCCACGCGTTTGATCGTCAGGTTTTCGGTCAGCACGAAGGAAATGCGGTCAGCCCACGTCATCGCCAGACGCGTGCACTGCTTGCCCGAGGTGATGTGACGACGGACATCATCGGGATCGAGCGTATGGCGCACATAGCGCACGGTCGCCTTGCCTTCGGTGTTGGAACGTAGCTCGGTATCCTGATCCACCGTGAACCCGCCCGGTGCTTCGTCGCTGAGCAACCAGTCCGTCATGGCCGCCACCGGCGACGTGGCAACGTGCAGGGTTTCGAGCGGCAGCTTGTTGATCGACTTGAACAGCAGCTTCAACACTTCATCGGCCTTGACCGGGCTGCCGGCATCCACGACCAGCCAGCCGTTGACGGGATCGATCCAGACCCAGGTCGAACGCCAGACGCTGAAGGCGCGCGGCAACAGATCGTCGGTGACCTGTTCCTTCAACTCCTTCATCTGCTTGCGGCCGGGCTTGAAACCCTGCTGCTCCTCCAGCTCTGCCGCCTTGATCTTGGTGACCTGATTGATCACGGTGGTCGGCAGCAGCTTCTTTTCGGTACCGAGCACGATCAGCATCTGTTTATTGATCGTGTAGACCAGTTGGCCGTTTTCGCGTGGCGAAATCCAGCCCTGGCTTTGCATGTCAAGGCTGGAACACGGCTGGAACGCGTGCGGTGCCAGATCGGCTTCGAGTTTTTCCGCCGTTACGGACCACGGGGCAGGCAGACGGTAGATCTGAAGATTCTTGAACCACATGAGGGATGCTCCGGCAAAAAAGGGGGCTATTCTACACGCGCACCCAAGCCGAACAAATGCTTGCGGCGCGGTGCGGGTTGCAGCATGAAAAGTCGCGGACAATCGCATTGCGACTGCATGGAAGACGGCGTTGCAAGGGTTATAATGCTGCGTTATTTACCTTGCATGCAGCATGCCTACACGCAAGCCGGTTTGCCTGTCGGAAACCTGTGTGCCGCCAAGTGGTCATAGCTGCCGACGCTGGCCATCGTTTTAACCGTTACTCAACGCATCGTTCATGTCTAAGACTTCCAGCAAGCCGATCGAAATCAAGATTTCCACCGTTGTCGCCGTATCGGCCATCCTGCGCGATGCCAACCTGTCTGTGCTGGAAAAGGCCATGCAGGAAATGACAGGCGGCAATGCCGATTTCTTCGACGATGAATTCGCCGTGATCGATGTCGGCTTTCTCGATCCCGAAACAGTCATCGACTGGACCGGCATCACCGCCCTGCTGAAATCCCATCATCTGAATGCCGTCGCCGTGCGGAATGCCGCACCCGGCATGGTGGCTGATATCGCCGCGCATGGTCTGAGCCTCGATGGCTCGGTCAAGCCACGCGAAGAAGCCGCACAAGCTGCGGCAACGGAAACCGCCGCACCGCAGCAGGCAGAAATCGACCTGACGCCAGCGCCCGCCGTGGTGTTGGAAGCCGCTCCGGTACAGGCAGCGCATGCCGCTGCGCCAGCGGCGCAGTTTGCGGCCAACACCATGATCGTCGATACGCCGGTCCGCGCCGGCCAGCGCATCTATGCGCGTGGCGCCGATCTGGTGATCACAGCAGCCGTCAACAACGGTGCCGAAGTGATTGCCGATGGCAGCATCCACGTGTACGCCCCCTTGCGCGGCCGTGCACTGGCCGGCGCCAGCGGCAATACCGAAGCACGCATTTTTACCCTGAGCATGGAAGCCGAACTGGTTTCCATCGCCGGCATGTATCGCACGTTCGAAAACGGCTTACCCGCCGATCAGGCACGCAAGACCATGCAGGTGCGTCTGATTGGCGATCGCATCGACATGCTGCCCATCAAGGCAGCGTGACCATTCATCGAGTAACTATCCAACAATCCAATAAAAGGGGATTCCTTTGGCAAAAATCATCGTCGTGACGTCGGGTAAAGGCGGCGTCGGCAAAACCACCTCCAGCGCCAGCTTTTCGTCGGGCCTCGCCATGCGCGGCCACAAAACCGTTGTCATCGACTTCGACGTCGGCCTGCGCAATCTCGACCTCATCATGGGTTGCGAACGCCGTGTGGTGTACGACCTGATCAATGTCGTCAACCAGGAAGCCACGCTGAATCAGGCGCTGATCAAGGACAAGCATTGCGACAACCTGTTCGTGTTGCCGGCCTCGCAGACGCGCGACAAGGATGCGCTGTCGGAAGAAGGCGTCGAGCGCGTGCTCAAGGAACTGGCGGAGATGGATTTCGAATACATCATCTGCGATTCGCCGGCCGGTATCGAACACGGCGCCGTCATGGCACTGACCTTCGCCGATGAAGCCATCATCGTGACGAATCCGGAAGTGTCGTCGGTGCGTGACTCCGACCGTATTCTCGGCATCATCCAGGCCAAATCGCGCCGTGCGCTGAACGGCCAGGAACCGGTCAAGGAACATCTGCTGATCACACGCTACGTACCGAAACGTGTCGAAGCCGGCGAAATGCTGTCGTACACCGACGTGCAGGAAATCCTGCGCATTCCGCTGATCGGCATCATCCCGGAATCGGAATCGGTGCTGCACGCATCGAACGCCGGTAACCCGGCCATCCATATCGAAGGCAGCGAAGTCTCGGAAGCCTATAAAGACGTGGTGTCGCGCTTCCTCGGCGAAGAACTGCCGCTGCGCTTTACCGACTACGAAAAGCCTGGTCTGCTGGCACGCCTGTTTGGAGGTAAGTAACCATGTCGCTGCTCTCCTTCCTGTTCAACTCCAAACCGAAAACCGCTTCGGCGGCCAAGGAGCGGTTGCAGATCATCATCGCGCGCGAACGTAACGGTCGCGCCGGCCCGGACTTCCTGCCTGCGCTGCACCAGGAACTGATTGCCGTGATCTCGAAGTACGTGAAGGTCAACCCGGAAGACATCAAGATTTCGCTCAACAGCCAGGGTACGCTCGAAGTGCTCGACGTCAACGTCGTGCTGCCGGAAGATATGGAACCTGTTCCTGAAGCCAAACAAGGCTGATCGGCAACCGCTTGCCCCAACGCCGGAGCCTTCGCGCTCTGGCGTGCACGATCCCGCTTTAACCGCTCTACCGCATACATCAACTGTCATCACTGACGATTGAAAGGAACATCGCATGAAAACCAAAGCCGCCGTCGCCTGGAAAGCAGGACAACCACTGACCATCGAAGAAGTCGAACTCGGTGGCCCGCGCGAAGGTGAAGTGCTGGTGGAAATCAAGGCCACCGGCATCTGCCACACCGATTACTACACGCTGTCTGGCGCCGACCCGGAAGGCCTGTTCCCGGCGATTCTTGGTCACGAAGGTGCGGGTGTGGTGGTCGATGTCGGCCCCGGTGTAAAAAGCCTCAAAAAGAACGATCACGTCATTCCGCTCTACACGCCGGAATGTCGCGAATGCAAATTCTGCCTCTCGCAGAAAACCAATCTGTGCCAGAAGATTCGCTCGACCCAAGGTCGTGGCCTGATGCCGGACGCAACGAGCCGTTTCTCGCTCGACGGCAAGCCGATCTTCCATTACATGGGCACCTCGACCTTCTCCAACTACATCGTCGTGCCGGAAATCGCCCTGGCGAAAATCCGTGAAGATGCGCCGTTCGACAAGGTTTGCTACATCGGTTGCGGCGTGACGACCGGCGTCGGTGCGGTGCTGTTCACCGCAAAAGTTGAAGCAGGTGCCAATGTGGTCGTGTTCGGCCTCGGCGGTATCGGCCTGAACGTGATTCAGGCGGCCAAGATGGTTGGTGCGGACAAGATCATCGGCGTCGATATCAACCCGGATCGTCAGGCGATGGCACGCAAGTTCGGCATGACGCACTTCATCAATCCGAATGAAGTCGAAAACGTGGTCGATGCGATCATCCAGTTGACCGATGGCGGTGCCGACTACAGCTTCGAATGTATCGGCAACACCAAGGTCATGCGTCAGGCGCTCGAGTGCTGCCACAAGGGCTGGGGCAAATCGATCGTGATCGGTGTGGCCGAAGCCGGTGCAGAAATCAGCACACGTCCGTTCCAGCTCGTCACGGGCCGCGAGTGGAAAGGCTCGGCCTTCGGTGGTGCACGTGGCCGCACCGACGTGCCGAAGATCGTCGACTGGTACATGGAAGGCAAACTCAACATCGACGATCTGATCACGCACACGCTGCCGCTCGATCGCATCAACGAAGGTTTCGACCTGATGAAGAGCGGCGAATCGATCCGTTCGGTCGTGCTTTACTAAGTCATACGTTCTACAGTCTGGAATACGAGGAAGAAGTGGAAATCATCAGTCAGCACAAGTGCTTCAACGGCACCCAGGGCTTCTACAAGATCGAATCGACGGCCACCGGCCTGCCGATGACGTTTTCGGTCTACCAGCCACCGCAGGCAAAAACCCAGAAGGTTCCGGTTTTGTTCTATCTGGCCGGTCTGACCTGTACCGAAGAAACCTTCATGATCAAGGGCGGCGCACAGCGTTATGCTGCCGAACACGGCATCATGCTGGTTTCCTGCGATACCAGCCCTCGCCGCACCGGCATCAAGGGTGCAGCGGATAGCTGGGATTTCGGTCACGGTGCCGGCTTCTACCTCGACGCCACGCAACAACCATGGGCCACGCATTTCCGCATGGAGACCTTCGTCGTACAAGAGTTACGCGAACTGATCCTGCGTGAATTCCCGGCCCAGGCCGATCGTATCGGCGTGTTCGGCCATTCAATGGGCGGTCATGGTGCCTTGACGCTGGCACTGCGCCATCCAGATATCTTCAAATCGGTATCGGCCTTTGCGCCGATCACGGCACCGTCACACTGCCCGTGGGGCCAGAAGGCATTCTCGAATTATCTGGGCAGCGACCAATCGCAATGGGCGCAGCATGATGCCAGCGCATTGATGCGTGAACGCAAGACACCATTCCCGGATGGCATCCTAATCGACCAGGGGCTGGACGATCAATTCCTCGAAACCGAATTGCTGCCGCATCATTTCGAAATGGCCTGCTGGACGGCCGAGCAACCGCTAACGCTGCGCCGCCATGCCGGTTACGACCATAACTACTATTTCATCTCCACCTTCATGGAAGACCACATCGCCTTCCACAGCAAGCTGCTGAAGAAGTAAGGCATCCGCATCGCGGTGTGTCAGGCACCAAAAAGGAAAAAGGGATTCTGCAAACAGAATCCCTTTTTTATTGCGGCAGTCCAGGGACTGCCTCTGTTATACGATCAGAACTCTTCCCAATCGTCCGCACCGTTGCTGGCCAGTGTCTTGGCTGATGGCGCTGTAGCAGGCTTACGCTCGGCTGCGACCGCCGTGGAAGGCTTGGCCGCTGCCGGGCGTTGTGCTGCCACGACCGAAGACTGCACGGTACGGCGCGGTGCTTCAGTCGGCGCTACCATGCCGCCGGCAATACGGAACACGCTGACAGCCTGCGCCAGATTCTTGGCCTGATCCTGCAGCGATTCGGCAGCAGCAGCCGCTTCTTCCACCAATGCCGCATTTTGCTGCGTGACCTGATCCATCTGCGTCACCGCAGTATTCACCTGCTCGATGCCATCGCTCTGTTCCTGGCTGGCAGCAGTAATCTCAGCCATGATGTCGGCCACGCGTTTGACGCCATCGACGATCTCGTCCATCGTCGTACCGGCTTCAGCAACCTGCTTGCTGCCGGCATCCACTTTTTCAACCGAATCGCTGATGAGCGCCTTGATTTCCTTGGCTGCTGCGGCGGAACGTTGTGCAAGGTTACGCACTTCGGTTGCTACCACCGCAAAGCCGCGGCCCTGCTCACCGGCACGCGCAGCCTCGACGGCAGCGTTCAGCGCCAGAATGTTGGTCTGGAAAGCGATGCCATCGATGACGCCGATGATGTCGACGATCTTGCGCGACGACGAATTGATCTCGCTCATCGTATCGACCACTTGCGATACCACGGTGCCACCCTTGGCAGCAACGCTGGAAGCCGCCACGGCCAGTTGATTGGCCTGCCGTGCGTTATCGGCATTCTGCTTGACGGTCGAGGTCAGTTCTTCCATCGACGAAGCGGTTTCTTCCAGCGAACTGGCCTGCTCTTCGGTACGCGAGGACAGGTCGAGGTTGCCACTGGCGATTTCGCTCGAAGCCGTCGCAATGGTATCGGTACCCATGCGAATCTGGCTGACGATACGCATCAGGTTTTCCTGCATCGCGGCAAGTGCGGACAGCAGCATGCCGGTTTCATCTCTGGTGACGGGCAGACTGCTGCGTGCTGTCAGATCGCCTTCCGCCACCGATTCGGCTACCTTGACCGCTTCACGCAGTGGTCGCGTGATCCCGACCGTCAAACGCCAGGCGATCAAGGCACCCAGCAACACGGCAATCAGCGCACCCACGATCAGGGTCGTGCGGCCTGAATGATAGTTGTCGGTAATGGTTTGATCGGAGACCGCGACTTCGCTGTCGTAATAGGCTAGGACATCGCGCACACTATCCACATAGGCGGTCAGCGCAGGGATCATCTTCGCTTCGATCTGCTGATTGGCTTCCGCGATTTGACCGGCGTTCTTCAGTGTGATGATGGCTTTGCGTGCATCGACATACGCCGTACGCTGCTTGCCGACGGCTTCGAACAAGGCTTTTTCCTTGTCGTTATCGGCCTTGTCCTGCAGGACTTTTTGCATCTCGTCGATTTGCTTGCTTTGCGCACTCATCTGCTTTTGGAAGAAGTCTTGCGTCGCGGCATCGCCCGCCTTCACCAACGCAAGTGCACGCGTCGCATTAACGCTCGTCGCCATCAGCCAGTTCTGTGCCGTTTTTTGCTTGACCAAGGATTCATCGATCAAATTCCGGCTCGACTGATTAATGTTTTCCAGACGGAGAATCCCGACGACCCCCATGGCAATCACGAGCAACAGGATCAGGCCAAATCCCATACCGAGTCGTGTACCAATTTTCATGTTTGCGATGCGCATCTTGTCTCCTGATTCATTTTTATACGAACAACCAATTTTCTAGTCTTGCCTTGCAATGCTGGCCATCACATTCCCTGCTATACCGCTTATTCCCACCACCTTATTGCCTGAACACAACAACGGTACACCGGTTGACCGCGTCGTCGGAAAACATCTTCAAACATTGTTAATTGGTGCATGGGTCGGGACCATGTTCTTTGCCTCCACATTTTTTAGTGACGATTCGGAACATGCCGGGAGGCAATTTATACCCCATCCTTTTGTAGGCTGCTAGTCGAAAAAATTCGTCGTAAAGCGCTAACCCTCTTGCCGCATCATTCGTGTCACAAATTAACAATTTTCATGTTTCCTGCACACAACACTTGCTCACCCAAATTGACTTAATGCATACGCCCTTGATTTCCATATAGCAACAAAAACTACCTCATATATGGGATATCGGCGTTTTTCCTCAAAAGTTGAATAAAACACTCCATTTTTTTCAAACGGAATAATTAACAATGTAAACAAGCGTTTAGTGACGCCGAAAACCGCCGCTCGAAAAGAGCAAACCTGTCATACTGTCGCCTTCCCCACGCATTGCCTTGCCAGCCGACCAAGCAGTCGCATGCCAGCCATCCTCATGAGCGCCGTACCGAAGAATCTCTTTTCCTATCCCGTAGCCCCTGCACAGAAACGCGCGCCCGCGCCTTTCCTGCCGATGTCGCGCGCGGAAATGAACAAATTGGGCTGGGACAGTTGCGACGTGATACTGGTGACGGGCGACGCGTATATCGATCATCCAAGCTTCGGCATGGCGCTCATCGGTCGCCTGCTGGAAGCACAAGGTTTCCGCGTCGGCATCATCAGCCAGCCTGACTGGCATTCGGCCGAGGCCTTCCGCGCGCTGGGCAAACCGAATCTGTACTTTGGCGTTACGGCCGGCAACATGGATTCGATGATCAATCGCTACACGGCCGATCGTAAAATCCGCTCCGAAGATGCCTATACGCCTAACGGCGAACCCAATAAGCGGCCGGATCGCGCGCTGACCGTCTATGCGCAACGCGTGCGCGAAGCGTATCCCGGCGTCAACGTGGTGATCGGCAGTATCGAAGCCAGCCTGCGCCGCATTGCGCATTACGATTACTGGTCGGACAAAGTACGCCGTTCCGTCCTGCCCGATTCCAAGGCCGACATCCTGATCTTCGGTAATGCCGAACGGGCATTGGTCGATCTCACGCATCGATTGGCAGCCGGCGAACCGATACAAAGCATTCGCGATCTGCGCGGCACAGCCTTCATGGCACCAGCCGGCTGGCGGCCAAGTGAAGAATGGGGTGAAGCGAATTCGACCAGCGTCGATACACCGGGCAAGGTGGATGCGCATCCTGATCCGTACGAGATGAAGATGAAAAATTCGGAGGGCTGCAAGACCGACGGCGATGCCGCGGCCAAGCCTCCAGAATCCAACGTCAAACCCATCAAACTCGTCAGCCGCGAAGAGCGACGCCAGGCAGAGCGCGATCTGCGCAGTCGCACGGTGGTGCGCCTGCCGTCCTATGAACAGGTCAGCAACGATCCGGTTTTGTATGCACACGCTTCGCGCGTGTTCCATCTCGAATCCAACCCGGGCAATGCACGCGCGATGGTGCAATCGCATGGCGAACGCGATGTCTGGCTGAATCCGCCGCCGCTACCCTTGGCGATGGATGAAATGGATGGTGTGTACGATATGAATTACGCGCGTGCGCCGCATCCAAGCTACGGCAAGGCGCGCATTCCAGCGTGGGAAATGATCCGCTTCTCGGTCAACATAATGCGCGGCTGCTTCGGCGGCTGCACCTTCTGTTCGATCACCGAGCATGAAGGCCGCATCATACAGAGCCGCTCCGAGCCATCCATTCTGCGCGAGATCGAACTGATCCGCGACAAGGTAAAAGGCTTTACCGGCACCATTTCCGATCTGGGCGGCCCAACGGCGAACATGTATCGCCTGGCCTGCCGCGACAAGCGCATCGAAGAATCGTGCCGTCGCCTGTCGTGCGTGTTCCCGAGCATCTGCTCGAACCTGAACACCGATCACGGCAAACTGATCCAGCTTTACCGCAAGGCACGCGCCATTCCGGGCATCAAGAAAATTCTGATCAGTTCCGGCCTGCGGTATGACATCGCCGTACGTTCGCCCGAGTACGTGAAGGAACTTGTCACGCATCACGTTGGCGGCTTGCTCAAGATCGCGCCCGAACATTCGCAGGAAGGCCCGCTTTCCAAGATGATGAAACCGGGCATGGGTTCCTACTACAAGTTCAAGGAACTGTTCGAGAAGTATTCGAAAGAAGCCGGCAAGGAGCAGTACCTGATTCCCTACTTCATCGCCGCCCATCCGGGCACGACCGATGAAGACATGCTGAATCTGGCACTGTGGCTGAAACAAAACGATTTCCGTCTGGATCAGGTGCAGACCTTCATGCCGACGCCGATGGCGATGGCAACGGCCATGTACCACTCGCGCAAGAACCCGTTGCGCAAGGTCAGTGCCGATTCGGAAACGGTGGAAACGCCGCGCATCGGCAAGATTCGCAAACTGCACAAGGCATTCCTGCGCTATCACGATCCCGAAAACTGGGCGATCTTGCGTGAAGGCTTGCAACGCATGGGGCGAGCCGATCTGATCGGCAACGGGCCGCATCACCTGGTACCACGCACCGACCCATCGCCAGCGGCAATCGCTTCCGAACGACGTCGCGAAACCCCGGGCCCGAATCAACTCGCGAAGAAATTCGGCCAGAACAAGCCGAGGCCGGGTGCCGCCGTGGTGCGCACGCCGGTACGCCAGACAATCGCAGGGACACGCCATCAAACCGTTGCCGGCAAACCCGTCAAAGTCAAAGCAGCTGGCGGTCGCAACGGACGCCGCTAGCCGTCACCTGATCAGATCCCGATTTGCTGTCCAGTGAGCGATGGGCAACCAACCCGCTCTTCCGTTTTCGGTTATTCTTCCGCCACTCGCCGCATGTTGCACGACGGCGGAAACCGATTAGGGAGCATCACTTGAACAACTTGTTTGCGCGCCGACTTGCCCTGCTTGCAGGCGACGCACATCGCCATCTTCTGACGCAGGGCTATCGCGGCATCGAACGCGAAACCCTGCGCGTGACGGCTAGCGGCAGTCTGGCCCTCGATGCGCATCCGGTCAGCTTGGGTTCCGCACTGACCCATCCGCAAATCACCACCGACTATTCCGAATCGCTGCTCGAATTCATTACGCCGGCCGAACACGACGTCTCCGATGCATTGGCGCAGCTTGATCGCATCCATCGTTTCACCAATGCCCACCTCGGCGGTCAGCTTCTGTGGAGCCAATCGATGCCGTGCATCCTGCCGTCCGAAACCGATATTCCGATTGCTTGGTATGGCACATCCAACATCGGGATGATCAAGCACGTGTATCGGCGCGGGCTGGCCGTGCGTTACGGCAAGGCCATGCAATGTATCGCCGGCCTGCATTACAACTATTCATTGTCCGAAGATCTGTGGCGCGTACTGAAGAAAGAGGCCGACACGCCGCTCGACGACAAGGACTTCCAGTCCGAAAGCTATATCGCGCTGATTCGTAACTTCCACCGCTATAGCTGGTTGTTGATGTATCTGTTTGGCGCTTCGCCGGCATTGTCGGCCGAATTCCTGCGTGGCCGCCCGCATCAGCTCGACAAGTTTTCCGAAGACACGCTTTACCTGCCCCATGCCACCAGCCTTCGCATGAGCGACCTCGGCTACCAGAACCGTGCTCAGGCCGGCATCATGCCGCCTTACAACGATCTGGACAGCTACATGCGCAGCTTGTCGCGCGCAGTGCGCCAGCCTTATCCCGATTACGAAGCCATCGGTACACGTCGCAATGGCGAATGGATACAACTCAATACCAACTTGCTGCAGATCGAAAACGAGTTCTACGCCACCATTCGCCCCAAGCGTGTCATCAACAGCGGCGAACGCCCGGTGGAAGCACTGTGCGCGCGTGGCGTGCAATACATCGAAGTGCGCTGTCTCGATATCGATCCATTCGAACCACTCGGCATCAGTCTTGAAACATCACGCTTTCTCGACGCCTTCCTGCTGTTCTGTGCGCTGGACGAAAGTCCGCTGGTCGATGAACAAGCCGGCGACGAAGCCAGCAGCAACTTCGCGCTCACCGTCAAGGAAGGTCGCCGTCCTAGCCTGATGCTGCAACAGGATGGGCAAGGTATCGAATTGCAGGCCTGGGGCCTTGCGCTGCTCGAACGTATTGCAGCGACCGCAACGCTGCTGGATCAGCAATATGGCGATCATCGCCATCGTGATGCGCTGGCAACCCAGAAAAACAAGCTGCTGCAGCCGGAAACCACGCCATCTGCGCGCGTGCTCGCGGCAATCGAAGCCAACGATCGTTCCTTCACAGGTTTCGGCCTCCAGCAAAGCCGACAACACGCGGCATACTTCGCCAGTCGCCCGCTCGGCAGCGAAGAACAGGCAGAGTTCACGGCCATGGCAAACGCTTCCATCAAGGAGCAACAACGCATGGAAACCGAGGAAAGTGACGATTTCGATGCCTTTGTCGCCGCCTACAACCAGCGTACCCCCAGCCGTCTATGCGGCTGAGCACCCTCAGCTCTTTCACCCTCGTGCAATCTGTGAATTAACGCACAGACCGCCTTGCCCGCCACCCTTAATCTGCCAGCCATCGGTGTAATAACAACAAGCAGCACCGAGGGCTGATCGGCAGCTCGCATGGGAGGTGCATCGTTCAATCCGGTATCGTCTGGCAAAAATCTTGCCCGTTCGGCCAACCCCGAATGGATACCGGATTGCTCATGCAGCATTGCCTTCTGGTAAATATTTGTAAATGAGCAGCGCGAGAACATCCGTTCAAGGCAAAATCGTTCGGCAAGCTCAACTTTCGTTCACGCCAATTGTCTGAAACACATGCGTTCATTAGAACCGCATCATAATTTTTATAAGGAAAACTGCCATGCGTAAATTGATGATCGGCAGCGTTGCTGCAGTCATGGTCCTGTCGGGCTGTGCAAATATGAATGACACCGAACGCCGTACCGCACAAGGTGCTGGTATCGGTGCCGGCGCTGGCGCCGTGATCGGTGCATTGGGTGGTGGCAGCAAGGGTGCCGTAGCCGGTGCCGCCGCTGGCGGTCTGGTCGGCGCCATTGCCGGTAACGTCTGGTCCACGCGCATGGAACGCCAGCGCCAGCAAATGGAACAAGCAACGCAAGGTACCGGCGTACAGGTTTCGCAAACCGCTGACAACCGCCTGAAACTGGAAATTCCGAGCGACATTTCGTTCGCCACCGGCCGTTCCGACATCACCGCCAGCTTCCGTCCGATTCTCGACCGTTTTGCCAGCGGCCTGAACGAGAATCCGGCAGCCACTGTCACCATCATCGGCCATACCGATTCGACGGGTAGCGATGCCATCAACAACCCGCTGTCGCTGGATCGTGCTGCGCGTACGCGTGACTATCTGGCTGGCCGTGGCGTATCGCCACAACGTATCTACATCGATGGCCGTGGCAGCAAGGAACCCATCGCCAGCAACGCGACGACCGAAGGCAAGGCCCGCAATCGCCGCGTCGAAATTTATGTTGCCGAACCACAGCAACAACAACATCAACAGCAGCAGTATCAACAATACCCGCAGCAACAGTATCAGCAACGCTGATCGTTTTACTCTCGGCTCAACCCCGCCTATCGGCGGGGTTTTTCATTTCTGCCGCCATAAACCGGGATAGTGACGAACACACCCAAAATCATCGAGCAGGAGATCCGCTTCATAATTATGTGCAGGAGAACAGTAATGCAGACGGTCCGATGCCAAACAAGTGATTTGCTGTTCTAAGACGCGGAACTGCCAGTCCTCTGCTGTCGTATCCAGCCATGCGCAATGGAAGAAATGACTATCACCTTGCTGCAATTGGAGACGACGAATCGCCAGTAGATTGGTCGCTGGTGTAAAACCGAAATCGAGATCCAGCAATCCGTCTAATGCAGGTACGCAAACCCCATTCACGTACCAAGCGCTACTGCGCTTCTCGACTTCGATCAAGACGGCACGTTTCCCGATCTTCCCCTGAATGCGACCTGCAATACTGTTCCAATAAAGATCGCAATGCGCCTGATAATCCAGCGCGATCACCCCTTGTTCTGTATCGACAAGTTCTGCATGGCCTTGCAGATGCCAACCTGCCGCACCATGCATGATGCGGCAGCTATCGCCGCCAAGCCGGTCTAGGCATTGCCAGCTAATTGTATGAACTGGAACGGCTGTCATATCCTTCTCCGAAGCTGCCGCTGAACAAACAAAAAAGCCGCTCCGAAGAGCGGCAAACAAGACCAAGGAAAGTGGTATTCGATCAGACCAGTTTATTTGTTAGGCAACAAACCTTCGTAGACCTTTTTGATGCTGGCATAGCATTCGCAGATGTGGTCTTCCAAGCCTTCGCGATCAACCACGGTAATTTGACCACGGCTGTAATGGATCAAACCTTCATCCTGCAGTTTGCGGGCGGCTTCTGTCACGCTTTCGCGGCGCACACCCAGCATGCTGGCAATCAGATCCTGCGTCATGCTGATCTGGTTCGATTGCAGGCGATCCAGGCTCAGCAGCAGCCAGCGGCACAGTTGCTGGACGATCGTGTGATGGCGGTTACAAGCCACGGTATGGGCCATTTGCGTGAACAGCGCTTGTGTAAAACGCAGCAGCAGTTGTTGCAGGGCGCCACCGCGGGCAAATTCGGCTTGCAGCGCGGACGCCTTGATACGGAAACCGTAGCCGGCGCTCTTGACAAAGGCGCGGTTCAGGGAAGCGCCGCCGCCCATGAACACATCGTGTCCAACCACACCTTCGTAGCCGATCACGGCGGTTTCGGAAGAAGCACCATCTGCAGTTTCATACAGCAGCGAAACAATGCTGTTAGTCAGAAAGTAGACATGCTGCATGCTTTCGCCCGCTTCGCAGATGGTCATGCCGAATGGCATTTCCACGAATTCCAGGTGCGGCAACAAGCGTTCATAGTCGGCCGCTGGCAATGCTGCCAGCAAACCATTGTGTTTGGGGTTATGACCGTGCAGCCCTGCCAAAGCGCGAGGCGCAACCGGACGTTTCGTCAGGCCTGCTTCCTTTGCCTTGAGCGCAGCAATCGCTTTTGCGTTGATAACCTGCTGACCGGTGCTGGAAGTGCGGATATTGGATACTTGTGCCATGGTTTGCTCCCTCAATGTCATAACATCATGGGTTGCATCATCGTCGCAAAGCATGGATTACAAAATCAGCGATTCACCTAACTTTGTGTGAGAACACACTGACAACGCGACAAACTTCTCTTACAAGGAAGAAGTTTTGTCTGATCGTTCGCTGATCACGCATTCGGCACCGAATATCGACAAAACAGTCTACTAACACGCAATTACTGGGGAATCGGGACCGGCAAGAGGTCATCCAAGCCAGGAATGATTGCCAAAAGGAAATTCAGCAACGGTTTTGCCGTCATCGCACCGACAATCCCCAGCACGGCAATCGACAGCATTGCCACGCCAAGGCGCAGTACCAGGCCGCGATTGTGCGAGCGCAGGATCAGCGGCAGGTTGATGGCGACACTGGCCAGCGAGGCCAGCACGGCGCCGGTCGATGCCACATGAACCGGAATCGATCCGCTGGCGACCAGGCTGGCAGCCGCTGCCACCGCACTGGCGCTGGAAACCACACCACCGATCAGACTCACCGCATAGAAGCCGGCTTCGCCAAATGTCTGCTGCGCCAGTACGCCGGCAATATGCAGGATCAGGAACACCAGACCGTACTTGAGCGCCGCCGTCAGCGAAAACGGCAGCGGCAATTCGACCTGACCGGTCGGATCGCTGGACACCTGGCGTGTGGCATTGCGATCGACAAAGAACCAGGCTGCCGTCACGATCAGCATGACGACGAAGGGGATGGTCGCCGTCAGCGCCATCGCAGGCGCCAGAATCACCAGCAAGGCACCATTGCGGATGAGCATGGCACCGGTTGCCAGCAAGATGCCGCGGTAAGCCGCACTGATGGTGTCGCGATGCTGGTCACGCGCACGCGCCGCCAGTTCGCTGACAGTAATGCTGCTGTTCACCAGACCACCTAGGAAACCGGCCATAACGATGCCGCGCGTACCGTACATTTTCCACAGCACATAGTTGGCAAAGCCGATACCGGCGATCAGGATTACGGTCACCCAGGCCGCCCGCGGTTCGATCAGCTTCCACGGTCCAATCGCGCCTTCCGGCAAGGCCGGATAAATCACGATGGCCAGAATCGCCAGCAACAATGCCGAGCGCATTTCATTCTCGGTCAGACCAAGACTGAAGCCCGTCAACCGGTCTTTCCATGCCAGCAAGGCGGTAACAATCACCATGATGGAAGCGGGTGTAGCCGTATGCCCCTTGCCGCACAAGATGCCCGCTACGCAGGTGATGAGCATGGCGGCCGAGGTGGTCAGTTCTGCCGTTTCATTGGTACGCAAGCGCTGCATATTCAGGAAGATCGTCAGCAAGCCGACCAGCGCCAGAATCAGGTACGCATAATTGTCGCCCAGCACACCTCCCATACCGCCCAGTAAGGCGATGAAACCAAAGGTACGCAAACCGGCTTCCTTGCCACGCCGCTCGCGTTCCAATCCGATCAGCAAACCAAGCGCCAACGCCAGACTCAAGCGCATCAGACTGACGGGATAAGGCCATTTGACTTCCGGCAAAGACATGCCGACCTGAATCAGGGGCTGAACGAGGGAATTGACGATGTGCGGATCGGGAGCAGACATGGAGACAGCAGGCGAGAGCCGAAGCAAAACATGGCGAATCGGAAACTATAAACCAGCGACCTCCGCTTGTCCCTGCAAAATGCGCATGTGCTTATGCGTGTGACGCATCAAACGGGTGGTTCCATCCTGATGGCGGCCCATTGCAATCGACCGCCTCAGGAGAGGGTTGCCCTCAAACCGGGCGCGCGAGCAGGTTATCGATCTTGTGGCGCGTATCGGCCAGCACGGCGGCCTTGGCCTGCTCTGCAGTATCGGCATCGCAAGGCCCGCCAAAATCCTGGAACACCTCAACACCATCAGCGGCATGTCGTTCGACATCGCTTACCGCCGACCAACCGCCCTGATCGGCCGGCATGACAAACGTGTAGATAGCGAATCCTTCGTAAGTGGTTTCAGGAACGCGGCTCATGGAGTTCTCCTTTCAAAGCTGGGATTTCAAAGCCCTAAATATGCACTGCAGTTTCAGGGCCGTCACATCGACGGTTACGCAATCATCTGACTATTGTTCAATGCGGTGGTTCGGCATGCGAATGGCGGATCATGTCTTCGGCAATCTGCAGCGCTGCCTGCTCGGCCTCTTCGCGCGTGGCAAATATTCGCTCGGTGGCGACACGCTGCTGCGGAAACAGAATATGCCGATGCATGGGGTTGGACGATGGCCCCGAAATCGACAGATGCGCGGCCCACCCTGTTGCATCAGGCAACGCGACGGCAGTGCAATCCACATTGAATGCGCCGATCAGTGTGCTTGACATGACAATCTCCTTCGCATCGAATACTGCCCGGTGTTTTACCGTTCTTCAGACAAGCCCCTCCCGTCACTGCGTTTTTCCTCAGCCGCAATCGCAGCCAGCAATTTCATGAGATGGGCCGCATCGACCGGCTTGACGAGATGATGGCTGAAACCCGCCTCTGCCGTGTTCTGCCGATCCTGCTCCTGACCATAACCGGTGATGGCAATCAATACGGGCTGGGCTGTTGTCGGATCGGCCTTGAGCCGGCGTGCAAGCGTATAGCCGTCGATATCCGGCAAACCGATATCGAGCAGACAAACCTGCGGTTGCTCGCGTCGCACACGTTCCTGTACGCCGCTCGAACCGAATTCGACGATGACCTCATGCCCGGCCGCTTCCAGATACATGGCCAGCATGCGTGCGGCGTCCTGATTGTCGTCTACCAGCAGGACGCGCAACCCTTTGCTCATCAGTGCTGCCGGTGCTTGTACCAAAGTCGGGGAGCCCCACTCTTGCTGCACAAACGGCAAATGCACAACAAACCGGCTGCCTTTATTCAAGCCATCACTGAAAGCGGCAACTGTGCCGCGATGCAACTCCACCAGACTGCGCACTAGTGCCAACCCGATCCCGAGCCCGCCTTGTGTACGATCCGCAGTACGCTCGGCCTGCGAAAACAAGTTGAAGGCATTACCAAGGAAGGACGAGGTCATGCCAATACCGTTATCGATAATCTGGACCACGATCTCGTTACCTAACCGCTCCGCCTGCAACAGAATGCTGCCACCCTCGGGCGTGTACTTGGCTGCGTTGTTGAGCAGATTGGAAAATACCTGCACCAGCCGCTTGGCATCACCGCGTACAGACATGGGCGTGCCCGCCAGACGTACCGATAAATGATGTCGGCGCGAATCGATCAAAGGGCGAACCTGCTCCTGTGCCTCAAGCAGAATGTCCTTGATGTCGAGAACAGTATTTTCCAGCAACACCAGACCACTATTGACGCGCGAGACGTCGAGCAGATCATTGATCAGACTGGCCATGTGCCGCACTTGGCGTGAAATGATTTCGCTCGATTTACGTACCCGCGCATTGTCGGGTTGGGTCAGGCGCAATAATTCGGCAGCCGCACTGATTGGCGCCAATGGATTCCGCAGCTCGTGCGCCAGCATGGCCAGAAATTCATCCTTGCGCTGATTGTCTTGCAGCATCCGCTGCTCGGCATTTTTTCGCTCGGTGATGTCCTTGAAGAGAATGGCAACGCGATGATCAGCCGGTTGATCGATGCGGAAAGCATAGACGTCGAACCAGCGATGCATTTCTTTCGCCTCGTTTTCGAAACGAATCGGTTTTCCCGTGTTGGCAACACTGCCATAAATCTCGAACCAGTGCGATTCGAGTCCCGGCACCAGTTCAAGCGCCGTTTTACCGATTACATCGTGCAGACCGGTCTGCTCTTCAAACGTAGGATTGATATCGACGAAACGATAATCGGCAGGCTGGCCGTTTTCATCAAACAGCATGTCGATGATGCACAGTCCCTCATCGATCGATTCGAACAACGAACGATAGCGTGCCTCGCTTTTCTGCAACGCCACTTGGGCCAGCTTGTGGTCATGCACATCGGTCGAAGTACCGAACCAGTTGCGAACCTCGCCGGTGAGAGGATCGATGTCAGGTTCGGCCCGCACGAGAAACCAGCGATAAGCACCAGTCGTATCGCGCACACGATGTTCGACCTTCAAACCGCGACCATGCGATTTTGCTTCTTCCCACGCCAGCAAGGTTGCTTCACGATCATCCGGATGCAACAGCGCCGCTACCTGCTCCAACGCCATGTCGGGATCGAATAATTGACCGCTGAATCGGGTCCAATGCTGATTGGCAAATTGCGGCTGCCCCTTCGCATCGCACATCCAGACAATCTGCGGAATGCAATCAGCCATCTTGCGCAAGCGCTGCTCGCTGCGTCGCAAGCGGTGATCCTGCTTTACATACGGCGTGACATCGCGGAAGTAGATCGATAACCCACCCTCTTTGGCCGGATGCACCTGCACTTCGTACCAGCTTTGATGGTCCGGATAGAACCCCGTCATGCACGTGTGACAGCGCTCGCGCATGGCGCGGTGATAGATCATTTCGAAATCGCTGCCGATCAAACCGGGCAAGATCTCCCATACCTGCTTCCCCAGCACACGGTCGGCGGGATAGCCAAGGATCTGTTCAGCGCGCCGATTCAAATAAGTCACATGCCAGTTTGCATCCAGTGACAGGAAGCCATCGGAAATGCAGGCCAGCACGGTCTCGACATCCGGCATCAGCGCGCCAGTTGCGCTAGTCGCTTTTTCAACAAGCCTGTCCATATTCTTGCGTTTCCTAATGATTTTTATCACGCAACCAGTCGATACTGACCATTAAAATGTTTTTCTGCAAGAGAGGTCAATGGACCTTGTAAATTATGCGCAGATGCACGATGGATCACGGTATTTTTTACATACCTGAAGGTATTTCTTCTTTTTGAATATCGATCAATCGATCCCGCCATTGCGCGGCGTTACCAAATCGGAACATTCATCTTACCCACGAGGTCGAAACACAAAGCCCGGGCTTACAAAGCCATGAAAAAGAACCAGAATCAGAACAACCAGAATCGGAAAACGACATGTCTATCGAACTTACCCTTCTCGCCTGCACTTTACTGCTAGCCATCGCACAAATCATGTTTGCTGCATTCCTGCGTACACGGGAAACGGGCACTGCCTACAATACCAGCGCACGCGATGATGAAGGCCCACCGGTCGGCAAACTCACGGGACGCATGCAGCGCGCGCAAAGCAATCTCTTTGAAACGCTGCCCTTGTTTGCAGCTGCGGTCCTGATCGTTGCCGTTGCCGGCCGCGAAGGGACACTCTCCCTGTACGGGTGCTGGCTGTATCTATTGGCACGCATCGTCTATGTACCTCTTTATGCGCTCGGTATTCCAGTGGTTCGTACACTGGTGTGGCTGGTTTCTCTGGCAGGTCTGTTGATGGTGATTGCAGCAGCCTTGCTGGGTCACGGTTGAGAAGGCAGATTCTGCTCTGAGTCACCGTCCCGACTGACATTTCCCGCCGCAACCGCATTCAATATCTACATCCTTTTTGCATTTATTTATTTCCATGCAACCCGCCCTGCGCTCCGCCCGCTCATTACCCATCCTCATTCGCCAAGGGTTGATCACACTTGCGCTGCTGCTTTCAGTTTTCCTGACAGGTACACATTCAGCTTGGGCGCAAGCTAGCGCTGCCGATCAACAACTGGATACCTTGCGCCAGCAGATCACGAGCATGCAGGATGTGCTCAAGGGGCAAGCCAGTCTGGATGACACCACGCTGTCCAAGATGAAGGCCGACGCCATCGCTGCCGGCGCCGAGGCCGACAAGATCGCGCGGGATATCGAACCGCAGTTTATCAGTGTGCAGGCACGCCTGGCCGAACTCGGCAAACCCGATGGCAATACCAAGGAAGCAAAAGACGTACAGGCGCAGCGTGCACAACTGGAAAAGGAAAGCAGCGCACTCGATTCGCAAGTAAAGCTGGCACGCCTGCTATCCGTGGAAGCCGATCAGGCGTCCGAGCAGGTTTCCACCGTGCGCCGTACGCAGTTGCAGGCCAGACTGGGCGAGCGCACCACATCCATTCTTTCCAAGCAGTTCTGGTCGCAACTGGCGGCCGAACTGCCGCAAAACGCCCAGCGCCTGCGCGCACTCGGCGACGATCTGAACCAGGCGGCGCAACGCACTTCGCCGCAAATATGGGCTGCCCTTTTGGCTGGCATGGTCGTCATCACGCTGATTCGCATCTGGCTGGGACGTCGTCTGCTGGCATTCACGTCCACGCGTGTGCCGCATGGTCGTTTGCGTCGTTCGCTTAATGCGCTGGTGCTGACGCTGCTGGCAGTCGGCCTGCCTTATCTCATCAGCGAACTGGTGAAACTCGGTCTGCGCTGGGATGACGGACTGGCCGAGGGCACCGCGAACTTTCTCGGCAGCCTGATCGGCATCATCTGCTTTGCCGGTTTTGTCGCGGGTCTCGGCTATGCCTTGCTGTCGCCGGGCCGCCCTTCGTGGCGGCTGCTGCCGCTGCATGATCGACTGGCGCACCGCATGCGCAAGTTTCCCTTCGTTTTTGCGGTGATTGTGGCGCTGGTATGGATCACCGAATTGCTGTCCAGTATTGTCAATGCCGGTCTTATTACCGCAGTGGCAGTCAATTGTATCGTCGCGCTCTTGCTTGGCGCCACCATCGGTCTCGGCATGCAACGCGCCGAACGCATGTGGCGACACATTCGTAACAGTGAACCGGATCAGGCGCATGTGATGCCTGTATGGGTACGCATTGCCACCATCATCATCTGGCTGTCGCTTGCCATCAGCATGATCAGCCTGCTTGCCGGTTATGTGGCGCTAGGCAGTTTCATCGTTAAGCAGATTGCCTGGGTTGCGGTGGTGATTTGCAGCACCTATCTGGTGATGGTGCTGGTGGATGACTTCTGCATGCTGCTCGCCGTCTCACAACCTGACCCCAACGCCAAGAATCCGGTACTGGCGACACCCCAAGCCCGCGATCAGGCTGCCGTCTTGCTGTCGGGTGGCGCACGCGCGCTGGTACTGTTACTCGCCGTGATGCTGTTGCTGGCCCCATTTGGTGAAGGGCCGAACGAACTGATTCATCGCGTCGGGCAAATCAACGACGGTCTAGCGATCGGCGAAGTCCAGATCCGTCCTAGCGCCATCACACAGGCATTGCTGGTGCTCGTGATCGGATTCGTCTGCTTGCGCCTGCTCAAGCACTGGCTGGAAACACGTTACCTTCCGACCACGACCCTGGATACCGGCATGCAGGTTTCAGCATCGACGCTGTTCGGCTATGCCGGTGGCGTAGTGGCCGTGGCGCTGGCCATGTCGGCTGCCGGCATCGGCCTCGAACGCATTGCATGGGTAGCGAGTGCGCTCTCGGTCGGTATTGGTTTCGGCTTGCAGGCGGTGGTGCAGAATTTCGTTTCGGGCCTGATCCTGCTGGCGGAACGCCCTGTCAAGGTCGGTGACTGGGTATCGCTGGGCGGTGTCGAAGGGGATATCCGTCGCATCAACGTCCGCGCGACCGAAATCCAGATGGGCGATCGTTCGACCGTCATCGTGCCGAATTCCGAATTCATTACCAAGACGGTGCGCAACGTCACGCATGCCAGCCCGTTAGGCCTCGTGCAGATCAAGCTACCGTTGCCGGTGGATATCGACGCCGCGCAAGTCCGCGCGTTGATTCTTTCTGCCTTTACGGAAAGTGGCGACATTCTCGACAACCCCGCACCCAATGTGCAGCTTGACGGTATCGAGAAAGGCTATCTGCTGTTCAATGCAACCGGTTTCGCTTCATCGCCGCGACTGACCTACGGCATCCGCAGCAATTTGCTGTTCGAGATTCTCAAGCGACTTCGTGCAGAAAAGATACCTATGGAACACGTCAGCACCATGCTGCTCGGCAAACCGGAAGCCACGGCATCTGCCGAACATCCAAGCGACACACGCACCTGATTCTCACCGAATCGACATCCGACCTGCTGCATGCTCATACCGGGGCATGCAGCACATCTGCAACAGTCAAGGCACAAATTCTCCTCTATGTAAGCTAACGCACATAGTTGGTGCAAGGCTGTCGGCTACTCTCGAATCCATCAATGCACTGCATCGATTCGCAAGCACTGCGCTGAGGCGTAACGCTTTACCTGTACATTTATTTTCGGAGAACATCATGCACGACAGCCTGAAACAAGCCGCACCGGGCAAGGCCCTCGATCAAAAAAACCGTCTTATTCAATACGCATCGGTTTTTGGCTTGTGCATGTCGGCTGCGATTCCTGCCATGGCCGATCCTTCTCCTGCACTCGATCGCGTCAGCATTTCCGCGGGTGTCTTTCGCGCCGAACCGACGTTCAGCGTCGGTGTGGAAACGCCATACGGCAATCTCAATACGCCAGATCGCACCAACAGCGATGTATCGATCCCGCGCCTGCGCGCCGATATTCTGCTGTTCGACAGCCAGGGCATTTCGTTCGACTATTACCGCTACGATCGCTCGTATGCGCAAACCGTTTCCGGCAGCTCAACGCTTAATGGTCAGCCGGTAACCGGTAATGCCACCTTCAACTCCAACCTCAAACTGGATCTCGCACGCCTGTCTTACAAATGGTGGATCGGCAGCGGCAATAGCGTGTTTGGTATTGGCCTCGGTGGTGCCTACTATCGCGCTGATCTGACCGGCTCCATCAACGGCACAGCCACGGTCGGCAGCACGGTCTATACCGATGGCACGTCGGACCGCTATACGGACGATGCCGTGGCACCGTTGATCGAACTGGGCTGGCGCCATGCTTTCACGCCGAATGTCCGCATGTATGTGGAAGCCGGCGGCGTGAAAAAGAATAGCGGCAATCTGCAAGGACACATCTATAACGGCAACATCGGCGTCGAGTGGTTCCCCTGGAAAAACATCGGCCTGGTACTGGACTACGGCGAACAGCGCGTCAAGCTCGAACGCAGCCGCGCCAATGCGACGGCCGAAATGGATGTCCGCTTCCGCGGCCCTTCCTTGTTCGTGAAGGCACGTTTCTGATACAACAAGACATCGGTCATGAACCTGTCATATTAGGGATCTACTATCCCCTTCGGTTTGCCACTCTCCACTATAGGTTTGGGTGAATCGCTTGAGACCTGCCCTCGTCAAGAGGGTGGGTCTTTTTCTTTGGTGCGCACTTTTCTAAAACACTTCTGGTTACCGCATGTTGGTTGCTAGCTGCTCTCGATTTCTGCTGATCCAGAACCACTGCCTGCGTGTTGTAGCAAAACCATCTTTTTCCTGCGCCGTTACACCTTTCCGCCTCATTTCAATATATTATTTGCAACATAAATTAATAAATTAGCAACTTAATTTGTGCTGAAGGATTTGTCATGACGCAGCAGATCGCCGGCATCAAGCCGGCCCCGCAACAAAACCGCATCGATGAACTGGAAAGTATTCGCGGCATTGCCGCCCTGCTGGTCGTCATCTACCACATCCCCAACTGGAACGCCGCACTCTTCGACCTGCCGTTGTTTCGCAACAGCTACCTGATGGTCGAACTGTTCTTCGTACTATCCGGCTTTGTCATCTACAAGGCTTATGCCAACAACATCCACTCGCCGGCCAATCTGTTCCGCTTCCAGTTTCTGCGTTTTGCCCGTCTGTATCCGGTGCACCTGTTATTCCTGCTCGTGTTTCTCGGACTGGAAGTCGCCAAATACGTCGCCTACACGCATTACGGGGTCAAGAGTCACAAGACCACACCGTTTGTGGAAAACGACTTCACTGCGCTGCTGCAGCAACTGTTCCTGGTCCAGGCCATTGGCCCGACCGGCAATGCCCTCACCTTCAATGCGCCGGCATGGTCAATCAGTGTGGAGTTCTATACCTATCTGATCTTCGGCTTGATCGTGCTGTACATGGGCCGCATGAAAATGGCGGTATTTACCACGCTAGGCATCGCTGCCTGCGTGATCCTTGCGGCCGATCCAAAGAATGGGTTTGCCGACCTGCTGTCCTGTCTGGCCGGCTTCTTCATCGGCTGTTGCACGGCATGGTTGTCGGAACGCGTGAAATTCAAGCTCCCGTCACAAAGCGTTGCTCTGGCGGTGGTGATGTTGCTGTTGTATCTGCAACTGAAGACACCAAAACAGCACGATCTCTGGATCTATCTGTTCACGGCGATGCTGGTACTGACCATCGTCTTGTCCGACGATGGTGCGATACGACGCGTGCTGCGCCTGCGCTTTTTTCTGTGGTTGGGGACGATCTCGTATTCGATCTACATGTCCCACTCGGCACTGCTGTGGGGCTTTAATCAGGTCCATCGCTTTTTCTTCAAGCGATCCGAAATCCTGATCGAAGGTCGCATGGTGCCGCAACTGACGTTCGTGCAAGCCCTGCTTTCCTATGTCGTCATCCTTACGCTGCTACTCTTGCTCAGCCACCTGGTGTATCGCTACCTTGAACAGCCTTTACGCGAACGTTCGCGCAAGGTGCAGTTGAAGATGCCGGCGTTTTTGGTGCGTGGTGCGAAAACACCCTGATGGCTAGCGGCGTGCTACCGGCAGGATTTCCACCGAAGCCAACGCCGCATCCATCAGGCGCGCGGCTTCGGCTTCGGTCAGTGCGTCTTCGGCAGCCTTGGCGGCCCGGACCGCATACGAAATGCGATCCATTGCATAGCAAGTCTGCTCGAATACCAGGCGGTAATTATTTGCCTTGATCGATTGGCTCATGCCGGCATCGCTGCCGCTGTAGCTTGTCCAGACATGATTGTTGATGGTCACCGGCGACAGGCGCATGCCGTTCCCGGACTGCAAACCATGACTGAGACAGCTTGCCACCACATCGGGATCGCGGCTGGCGCCGAGTTGCAATACTTCAGACAAGGCGCTGCCATCTGCGGCACGCGCCGGCAAAGTCAGACGCACGATCCCCTGTCCTTCACCGACGGCTTTGCCATCCCAGATCATGCGCCAACCGCTTTGCATCAGCGCACGCCCCTGAAACTCCATCGATCGCTGCGCGCCCGGTGGCTGCTGTAGTCGGACATCGCCATCCTTGCTGAGAAAAACAGTAGTGTCCTGCCGAAAGGCATCGCATGCCACCAGCGACAGGCTCAGCACAGGCAAAAACAGCATTTTTCTTCTCATCGTCCACCTTTGGAAACGGACCGGCTATCTGGCTAGGTTGTATTGCAGGCAGTGCTGCCAGTTTCGCGATTTCCTGCGATTCAGGCAAGTGAAAGTGGCAAATAGCTAGGCACAGATTCCCACACGAGACACGGGTGTTGTCCGATTGGTTGGCGAAGCACGGCCTTCTACACTGGTGCATGAACCGCTCAAGGAGATAGCCATGTCAGTCAATAAATTGCAGGTGCCAACCAGTGAAGTCGATGACCAACCAAAAAACGGTCTGCCAAGCATTCCCGACACCGACAAGAGCGGAAAAAATCTTCGTGCTCAGACGCATGGACGCAATGTGTTCGATCCGCCATCGGACGAGGATTTGCGCGATGGATCATCACACAACGACCAAAACAACCGTCTGCGCAACAATCCGGATGACGTTACCGAAAAGGACCCTACGCGTAGTAGCGACAAGCCATTAAGTGGCAAGATTCAGCCATAAAGATGATTATTGATTATGTAAAAAAGCCCGCGGTTGCGGGCTTTTTTACATGAAGGAAAGCTTAGGCATATCAGGCTACCTCTCGCTCCTTCGCGATCGCCACGGACATTTCAGCCGGCAACGGCACCTGGTTCTTGACGGCAATAATCTCGGCCATCACGCTGACCGCAATCTCTGCGGGCGTCTTGCTACCGATATAGATACCGACCGGGCTACGCAGCCGTCGTAGCGACGCTTCCGTTTCACCGAAATGCGTCATCATGCGCGCCCTGCGCTGCGCATCGTTACGACGTGAACCGATCGCACCGAGATAGAACGCCTTGCTGTGTAAGGCTTCCAGCAAGGCCAGATCGTCCAGCTTGGGATCATGACTGAGTGCGACAATGCAACTGCGCGCATCCGGCCGGAACGCGACTACCACATCATCCGGCATGCCCACCACGGTTTCGACGCGTGGCACAGACCAGCTCGCTAGGTAGCTTGGCCGCGGATCACACACCGTCACGGCAAAACCATTGAATAAGGCCATTGTCGCCAGATATTCGGCAAGAGCGCCAGCACCGATCAACAGCATCCGGTATTCGGGGCCCAGCGTGTTGATCATGCGCACACCATCGAAGCGCAAGGTACTCGGTTCGGATGCAGCGGACAACGTTACTGCGCCGTCCGAGCATGAAACTGCACGCTGCACCAGTTCGCCTGCTTCCAATCGCTGTACCAGCGTATCCAATGCTGCAAATTCCGGGTCGAATTCCAGCAAGAGCGACAAGGTGCCGCCACAAGGCAGACCAAAACGATGCGCTTCTTCCGCGTCCACGCCGTATTGCACAAGCTGCGGCGCGCCCTGTGGTATGGCGGCAGATTGGCCCGCTTCCGATGAGGCATAGCGCACAATCAGGTCATCCTCGATGCAGCCGCCGGATACAGAACCGACCGTCATGCCATCTTCACGCAAGGCCATCATCGCGCCGATCGGCCGCGGCGACGAACCCCAGGTCATGACGACTGTCGCCAGCATGGCGCGAAAACCGGCGGCCCGCCAGTCGCGCAAGTCGCGCAATACCTTGACGTCAATGCTTTCCATGGCATTCTCCCTGCAGAATCGACGCGCTCATCAGCATGGTCTGTACGCGCAGCAAATCGTCATGCGTATCCACATCCGTGATCAAACCCGGATCGTCCAGTGCGATATCCACCACGCGACCACCAAGCCGTTCAGCTTGTACCACCGAAGCCGCACCATGATCGCCTGTCAATGCACATAAGGCCGCAGCGCATGCACGCGAAAATCCGACCGGGTGCCCAGCCTGCCCGTCATGATGTGGCACGACTACCGTACCCTGCTGCAATCCTGCCGCTACCGCACGCAAACTCGCCGCACGCACCAAGGGCAAATCACCCGGCAGAATCAACCAGCCAGCGGCATCGGCAGTCGCACGTACTCCGGCTGCAATCGAATCTCCCATGCCCTCGCCGTCGGCCTGACGGACGACATGAACCGACAAACCGGCTTCGGCAACCGCCAGCAAGACATGGTCCAATACAGACATACCAGCCAGCGGTGCCGACAGCTTGTGGCCTGCGCCCCCCGAAGCCAGAAAACGACGCCCCTTGCCTGCGGCAAGCACCACGACCACAGGCAGTGGCATCGTGCTCACACCCACTCCGGCAGTTTGGTAATCAGCTTGTCCAGCGTGATCGGGTACTCACGCACGCGAATACCGCTGGCGTTATAGATGGCATTCGCAATCGCCGCGCTGACGCCGCACAGACCCAGCTCACCCACGCCTTTGGCTTTCATCGGCGAGGACATTGGATCGGTTTCATCAAGAAACACGACATCCTGATGCGGAATATCGGCATGCACGGGTACCTCATAGCCGGCCAGATCGTGGTTGACGAAGAAGCCGCCCCGCTTGTCGACGAACAGTTCTTCCATCAATGCGGCCCCTACCCCCATCGTCATTGCACCGATGACTTGACTACGTGCCGATTTCGGATTGATGATGCGTCCCGCAGCACAGACTGCGAGCATGCGGCGCACGCGGGTTTCGCCTGTTGCGGCATCGACACCGACTTCAACAAAATGCGCGGCAAAGGTGGATTGCTGGTAGCGCTTGTCGAGATCTCCGAATTCGATGCGATCTTCAGCCACGATTTCGCCATGTGCAGCCACATAGCCGAGCGGGAACGACTGGCCACGTGCATGCAGCATGCCATCGCGGAACGCAACCTCGTCAGGTGCGACCGTCAGCTTTTGGGCAATGATTTCGCGCAACTTGACGCATGCCGCATAGACGCCAGCCGTCGCGCTGTTGGCGCCCCACTGTCCACCCGAGCCGGCAGATGCCGGAAAGGCCGAATCGCCCAACCGCACAACCACCTTGTCAACCTGCGTACCCATCATCTCGGCGGCAGTTTGCGCAATGATGGTGTAGCTGCCAGTACCGATATCGGTCATATCGGTTTCCACAGTGATAATGCCGTTGCCATCCAGACGCACGCGTGCACCGGAAGGCATGACCAGATTGTTGCGGAAGCCGGCCGCCACACCCATGCCAATCAGCCAGCGACCATCGCGAACACGCCCGGGTTGCGCTTGACGCTGATTCCAGCCGAAACGCTCGGCACCGACACGGAAACATTCCACCAGGCGGCGTTGCGAAAAGCGCCGATCCGTTTTCTCTGGATCGACCTTGGTGTCGTTGAGAATCCGGAATTGGAGCGGGTCCATCTGCAACTTCTCGGCCATTTCATCCATCGCGACTTCGAGCGCCATCATGCCCGGCGCCTCGCCCGGTGCGCGCATGGCATTGCCTTCTGGCAGATCAAGCAAGGCCAGACGCGTGGCAGTAATGCGATTGGGCCCTGCATACAGCAATCGCGTTTGCTGCACCGCATTTTCAGGTTCGCCGCCCTCGAGATTACCTGACCAGCTTTCATGACCGATTGCCGTGATCTTGCCATCGCGCGTGGCACCGATACGAATACGCTGGATGGTGGCAGGACGATGCGTGGTGTTGTTGAAGATCATGGGACGCGTCAGCGCCACCTTTACCGGACGCCGCGCTGCGCGTGCGCCCAATGCCGCCAGCAAGGCTTCAGCACGCAGGAAGAGTTTGCCGCCGAAACCGCCACCGATATACGGCGAAATCAGACGCACATTTTCCTTGGGAAGGTTGAGCGTCTTCGCAAGATCACCCACACCCCAGTCGATCATCTGGTTGGATGTCCAGACCGTGAGACGGTTGCCCTCCCAGCGTGCAGTGGATGCATGCGGCTCCATCATCGCGTGCGACTGATCGGGCGTGGTGTAGGTCGCATCCAGACGGACTGGTGCCAGATCGAATGCGCGTGTGAAGTTGCCGGCACTGGTATCCGGATTCTCACTTTTCGGTACGACGGCATTGTCTTTTTCACGCGCCAGATCGAATTTGCCGGCGGTCGGCAGATATTGCACGCGTACCAGTTGGGCTGCGGCCGTCGCCTGCTCGAACGTGTCGGCCACGACGAGCGCAATCGCCTGATGATAATGCGCAATCTCCGGCCCGCCCAAAAGCGTGGCGACATTCATCTTGCCCTTGCCAAGCTTGCCGGCATTCTCGGCAGTGATGATTGTCAGCACGCCAGGCGCACGTCGCGCCTCGTCAAGATTGATCAAGACAATACGTCCCTTGGCAATCGCGGAACCGACAATACAACCATACGCAACGTTTTCCACCACGTCGTGGCGCTCGTAGGCGTAAGGCGCGGTGCCGGTGGTCTTTAGCGGTCCATCAATACGGTCCAGCGGCTGACCGACCACGCGCAACTGATCGATCGGATTGGTGGTGGCAGGTGTGGTGAATTTCATGGCTTATCCTTTTCGTCCGTCTGCCAGCACTGCGGCAAGGGTTCGCTGGGTCAGCGCAATCTTGAATGCGTTTTCATGCGTCGGCCGTGCGGTCGAAAACAACTGGTCGCACACCGCTTTCGCACCGGAAGGCAGAGATTGCTCAGCCGCTTCCACACGCCACGGCTTGTGCGCCACACCACCGACAGCCACCCTGCCGCGACCGTCGACCTGCACGATCGCCGCCACCGATACCAGCGCAAATGCATACGATGCGCGATCACGCACCTTCTGATAAATCTGACGGCCGCCAACCGGCTTGGGCAAGCGTACCGCCGTAATCAATTCGCCGAATTCCAGCGTCGTATCGATATGTGGAGCATTGCCGGGCAAGCGATGAAAATCCGCAATGGGAATCACACGTGCCGAACCATCGGGACGCATGGTTTCCACTTCCGCATCGAGCACACGCATCGCTACCGCCATGTCGCTGGGATGCGTGGCAATGCACGCTTCGCTTGCACCGATGACTGCATGCTGCCGACTGAATCCACCAATTGCCGAGCAACCGCTGCCCGGCACGCGCTTGTTGCACGGCTGATTGGTATCGTAAAAATAGGGACAGCGCGTACGCTGTAACAGGTTGCCAGCAGTCGTTGCCTTGTTGCGCAACTGGGTCGATGCGCCGGCTAGCAAGGCACGTGACAAGACGCCATAATCGCGGCGCACACGCTGATCGGCGGCGAGATGGGTATTGCTGACCAGTGCACCGATACGCAGGCCGCCATCCGGCAAACTCTCGATCCGGTCGAAACCCAATCCATTCACATCAACGAGATGAACCGGCGTTTCGATTTCCAGCTTCATGAGATCAAGCAGATTGGTCCCACCCGCGATGAATTTGGCACCCGGGTGACGCGAAGCGGCTGCCACGGCTTCGGCCGCCGACTGCGCTTTCTGATAGGTAAAGGATTTCATTTGCGGCCTCCTCCCACCTCGGTAATTGCTTCGACGATATTGGAATAGGCACCGCAACGACAGATGTTGCCACTCATGCGCTCGCGGATTTCGCTCTCGCTCAGCACGGGCGCCGCCAACAGATCAGGCGTCACATGGCTGGGAATGCCAAGTCGGACTTCATTGACCACCGCAACGGCAGAACATATCTGGCCCGGCGTGCAATAACCGCATTGATAGCCATCATGCTTGATGAAAGCTGCCTGCATGGGATGCAGATTATCCTTGCTACCCAGACCTTCGATGGTGGTGATGTCGGCCCCTTCATGCATGATCGCCAGCGCCAGACAGGCATTGATGCGTTGCCCATCGACAATGACCGTACACGCACCGCACTGACCGTGATCACACCCCTTCTTGGTTCCCGTCAGTTGAAGATGCTCGCGCAGTGCGTCAAGCAAGGTGGTGCGATTGTCGATCACCAATGTCTGGGGCTGACCATTGACGCGGAAAGATACCTGCGACATCGAAAGTGGCGCTGAAGAAGTATTGACTGATGGGGAAAGATTTTGGGCACCGACGACCGTCGGTACGGCCAGCGTGGTTGCCGACAGTGCGCCGACCTTAAGCACACCACGGCGACTGATCCTGATCTCGCGAAACTCATCCATTGTTTGCATCCTCTTGGCTGGTGTATTGGCTAATGATTGCTTGCCGTGCGACCAACCTCCTGCTACAAGATTAGCCAAAGCAAACAAAGGAGCGAGTGCCCCTGGAACGGTTGCAAATCGGTGGACACGATAAAGTCGCAGAAGTGCCCGAGGACGCGAATTTTGAACAGCGATGTGCGACAAACCGCACGCAAACGACTTTTCGCGCATCGATCCACAGGGATGCGTCGTTTAGCGACATATTGCGAATGAAGCTGAACAGACCTTGTTGCGACAATTCACTCCGCAATGCACGCCCTCTACCAGGGAATAGCCATATTGGTGACAAGGCGAACGAACTCGCAGTGTTCCTTATAATGCCGCCATGCCTACTTCGTCTGTCGCTCGCTCCGCACCGTCCCCATCCACACGCATCGCTTCGATCGATGCTCTGCGCGGCCTGGTGATCCTGCTCATGCTGGTCGACCATACGCGCGAGTTTTTCTTTCTGCGCGCGCAAGTCGGCGATCCGATGGATCTTTCGACGACCGAACCCGCACTATTCTTCACACGGCTGACTTCGCATCTATGCGCACCGATCTTCGTCGCCCTAACCGGTCTGGCGGCATACATATATGCCGACCGAAAAGGCAGCACGCGTGAAGCGTCCGCCTTCCTGTTCAAGCGAGGACTGTTTCTGATTATTTTGGAATGGACGGTAATCAACTTCGCCTGGACCTTCGACCTCACGCCCAAACTGTTTTACCTGCAAGTGATCTGGGCAATCGGCTTGTCAATGATCGCGCTATCGCTCTTGCTGCACCTGCCGCGCCGCTGGCTGATCGCACTCGCCATCCTGATCATGCTGGGCCACAACCTGCTCGATGCCATCTCGTTCGAGAAAAGCGAATGGGGCTATACCGTCTGGAGCATCCTGCATGATCGGGGCTATCTGTCCCTGCCCTGGCTGCCTTGGGACGCACAGGCACGGACTTCCTATCCGCTGCTACCGTGGATCGGCGTCATCATGATCGGCTATGGCATCGGCCCGTGGTTTGCTCGTAACAGACCGGCACAGCAACGGTTTTACCGGCTCGTGACAAGTGGCGCGATATGCATCGGCCTGTTTCTGGTGCTGCGTGGCGCGAACGGCTATGGAGAAACGCAACCGTGGCAGGCTGGCGATACGTTCATGCTCAGCCTCATGAGTTTTTTCAACCTGACCAAGTATCCGCCCTCGGCAGATTTTCTTTTATTGACGCTCGGCGTCGGCGCACTGCTTCTCGCCGCGCTGGAAAGGTTGCCAGGTACAGCAAGCCAATGGTTGCTGGCTTTTGGCGCAGCGCCGTTATTTTTCTACATCCTGCATCTCTATTTTTTGCACGCACTCAATCGCATGATTGGCGCCACGCTGACAAATGACTCAGGCCTGATCAGTGTACCGAATGTGCCCAGCGTCTGGCTGCTGGCCATCATCATCGCCATTCCATGCTGGTTTGCCTGCCGCTGGTTTGCCCGCTACAAGCAAACGCATAAAAAATGGTGGGTCAGCTATCTTTGATGCAACCAACACACCAACCGGCAATCCGGTCATGCATCAGTTTTTACGCTCCCTGCCATTGGCGGAGCACGGTAATGCCTTCGACTGAACCCGGCCACAAGTGCACGTCATAACGATCCTCGCCATCGAGACCATCCTCGCTTAGCGTGTCCAATCCGGTGAAGATGATCATCACCCCCAGCTCTCCCGCGGGCACACGCCTGCGCGGCGCTTGCGGCAAGTAGTCGTTCAAGCCGGCAATCACTATTTCACCTGATGTGTGAAGATGCCCCTCGACCACGTGATCCGCGGCATCTATATCGATTTGCGGCCGTCGTTCATGCAGGATCACACGCACCGGTACCGTCATGTTTCTCTCTGTGGCCACGATAAGAACGCCCGGTCCGCTTAGAAGACGTGTATTCAGCGCGTCATCATTCCAATTGGTCGGCAGATCGACATTCCCTGCCGCATCGGCCAGGTAAAACTGATGGTAGTCGGCAAGCAGACTACCGTCGAACAAAATTGGCATATGACATCCCTCCCACTCAAATTAAAGGAAAATGGTATCGGGAAGATAAAGCAGATTGGTGATCGTCACGCATGCTGCCCGCATGCTCAGTTTCGAGCGCTCCCACGCTTGCACGGGAAAGCATGCCGCAATGCTTCAGCAACCAGCGGCGCAGCATTTTCTTTCTGACGTTTCGCCGGCAAGTCGGAGAGATAGGTATAAACGCGATCGTTCAATTCATGCGGCAAGATGCCAAGAGATGGAGGACACCATATTGAACCCTGCGTCTGGTCGGCAACGCCGAGAACATACGCGCCTCCGTAAGCGTTGGAAAACAGTCGGCGCATGTCTGCATCGCTTAATTCGGACAGCCTCTTGCCTTCCAGCGCTGCAATCAACTCTGAACCAGTCAAATGCCAGGTCCGATTCTCTTCTGCCTGACAAAGACTGGACATCACCAGCATCATGGCACCGAATGTGATGAGTTTTTTTCGCATGGCATTTATCTTTAAATTTATCGAATGTTCTTGCTGCCCATATGATTTCTGCTTGCCAGCGCATCAGCATGGCAGGTTCGTAGCATGACAAACGCATCGTGGAAAATATCCTGAACATGCTTTCCTGCGATAAAAATCCACACGTCACGCCAACAGTTGAAATGGATAGGGCTGAAATGGATACGGCCTCATCCCTCTCACCGCTTTTGGTTGGTGTTGAACGATACGAATAAGCAATAAATCAATTTTAGTGACAAACCTAACCCCTGTTTTATTGCATCCACAAGCCAACAAGATCACTTCCAATGATGTCCAGCACTGATATGTTTCGGGCTTGTTGCCGACCACATGTTCCCACGCCCATCTCACAGCGTCCCAAAGAGGAACTTGCCCGCGACAATTTGGTTATAAATGGTTTTAAAACACGCTGCTACACGCCGCTAACGATGGCGAATTGACTTGATTTCGGGCCCGAGATATATTGCGCAGGTGGGCAGAAACGTAGCCTATATTGAGCACCATCCTTCATCGCTCATTCTCATCCATTTATCCGGGACGGGCCGGCTCTTAAGCATCGAGAATTTTTCTCGCATGGAGCCAGTCATGATTGCCTTGCGGCCGGTTACACGTCGTGTCATTTACGTCATCTCTTATGAGCTCGTTGCCATAGTCCTGTCTACGGCACTACTAACGTTCATGAGTAATGACGATGCACACAATTCCACACCTATCGCCATCACGATTTCACTGTTGGCCGTGATCTGGAATTACATCTTCAACCTGCTCTTTGAAACATGGGAAAAACGGCGAGGCGCAACATCTCGCAGCATCGCGACGCGTGTAGCTCATGCAACAGGATTTGAGGTTGGACTCTGCCTGTTCACCATCCCACTTTACATGTGGTGGTACGAAGTCAGCGCATTACAGGCAATGGTGATGGAATTTTTCATCTTGCTGTTTTTCCTGGCATACACCTATTGCTTCACATGGGCTTTCGACACGATCTTCGGACTATCCCAGCAAACATCAAGTCCACGGAATAAATCATGCGCTCGCGAACGAGTGCAGCCATCCAGCTAGCCAATCACAGGCAGCGCATTTCAACGCAGTCAGAAGATTTAATTTCGGCGGCAATTCCACCAAAGAACGTTTGCGCCTTGGTTTTCTGAAATTGTGCGGCTGGCGCAGTTCCCGCCATTTGCTGCAGGAAAAAAGCCAGTATTGGTCTCAGTAATAAAGCCTTTGCTGAACTGTTAAAGCCAGCAAGGGATTCGCGAGTTCTTTCAATGAAGTGTGGCCGAAGGGAAGTTCGCCTGCCGCGAATTGAAAATTAAAAAGCCCTTGAATAATCAAGGGCTTAGTATGTCTGGCGGAGAGGGTGGGATTCGAACCCACGGTACGCTTGCACGTACGCCTGATTTCGAGTCAGGTACATTCGACCACTCTGCCACCTCTCCGGATGCGGTCTGATTCGCTTTTACTGCTCACGAAGCCAAAGATTATAGCAGAGCTTTTTTGCATTGGGAAATTATTTCTACGATAGCGAATGAGGCCTTGCGAAAAACCAAGCACGGTAGCTTTCATCATCATCCTGTCATAAATGGTGCTTAGCATTCGGCCGAGATCAATCCGTTTGTGGCGTGCGTCATGTCTTCCCTCCCTCCAGCCCAGCTTCTTCCCGCATTCGCCATCCGGCACGAGGAAGGCATTGCGCCTGCTGCCAATAACACGCCACCTTATCGCTTCAAGCTCAAGGAGCCGACCTTGCCGTTTGCTATCCACGACCTTCAGTCGAGGCAACCGGCGACGCCGGCCAATGACCAAGACAGCCACCTCGTGCATCGTCTGCATGAAATCTTGCTGCACCGAGAACTGACGCCCTTGTATCAACCGATCATCGATATGCAAAGCGGCGATATCATCGGTTACGAAGGCTTGATTCGCGGTCCGTCGGATAGCCCGCTGCATTCGCCACTCAATCTCTTCAAGGTAGCGCGAAGCTGTGGCCTGAGCGTCGAAGTCGAACATTTGTGCCGACGCATCACACTCGAAAAATTCGCGGAGTTACAGCTATCTGGAAAGCTGTTTCTCAACGTCAGTCCTGAGTGTCTCGTGCAATCTGGCCAACGACGCGGTGAAACACTGGGCTTCATCGACGAAGTCGGCATTCATCCGGATCGCGTCATTATCGAACTGACGGAAAGCCACCCTACCTACGATTACGACTTGCTGCGCGAAGCCGTACGGCATTATCGCGCGCTGGGTTTCGTGATCGCCATCGATGATCTGGGCGAAGGGTTTTCCAGCCTGCGCCTGTGGTCGGAGATTCGCCCGGAATACGTGAAGATCGACATGCACTTCGTGCAGGGTATCAATCACGATCCGATCAAGTTGCAGTTCGTGCGCTCGATTCAGGAAATCGCGGAAAAATCCGGTACCGTGGTCATCGCCGAAGGCATAGAAACCGATGCCGAGCTGCTGATGATCCGCGATCTCGGCGTGCCTTTAGGCCAGGGTTACCGGATTGCACGACCGCATGCCAACCCGGACACACGCATTGCCAGCGATCTGTATACGCAATTGCGCCGTAACTGTGTGGCCATCTATCCGCAGGAGACACGGCGAACACATGAAGTGCTGACAGCCGCAAAATTGTTGCGCCGTGTTGAAGCCGTTACGCCGGAAATACAGAACAACTGCATTTACGACATGTTCAAGAACGATCCTTCTCTGGAAATCATCCCCGTGGTTGCCAGCGGGGTGCCGATCGGCCTGATTACACGTGCCAATCTGATTGATCGCTTTGCGCGCCCTTATCTGCGCGAGCTGCATGGCCGAAAATCCTGCACGCTGTTCATGGATACCAATCCACTCATCGCGGAAAAGAGCACGCCGCTGCACGCCCTGAGTCAATTGATTGTGGATGCGGATCGTCATCATCTGTTCAATGGTTTCATCATCACGGATAACGGCCAATATGCAGGCATGGGCAATGCGCATGACCTGATGCGCGAGATCACACAGATGCAGATCAACGCAGCGCGCTATGCCAATCCGCTAACAATGTTGCCAGGCAATGTGCCCATCGACGAACATATCGATCGCCTGCTGGAAAGCCGCACCCCGTTCTGCGTTTGCTACGTCGATCTTGATCACTTCAAGCCATACAACGATGTCTACGGCTACCGCAAGGGTGACGACATGATCCGGCTGACGGGTCAGCTGCTGTCGGCACATATCGATCCCGAGCGTGACTTCGTCGGCCACATTGGCGGCGACGATTTCATTGTGCTGTTTCAAAGCGAAGATTGGGAACAGCGCTGCCATGTCATCCTTGACGCCTTCGCCACGGCCATCTTGCCTTTCTACACGGAAGATCATTTGTTCCAAGGCGGCTACATCAGCGAAGACCGGTGCGGGCGACGCGTATTCCATGCACTCGCGACCATGTCACTGGGATTATTAAAGGTCATACCGGGCAACTATGGCTCGCATCACCAGATTGCGACTGCGGCTGCCGATGCAAAAAAGCAGGCCAAGAAAATCCCCGGCAACAGTCTCTTCATTGATCGCCGTCTCGGCCCTTCCCTGCCGATACAGGATTACCTGCCAGACCATGAATGAATGCGACGGCGGCGCATGAAGATGGAAAAAATCCATGCACCTCCCGCTGAATGAAAGAAAAACGCCGCTACGCAATCAAACGTAACGGCGTTATACGACGGCCTGCGCAAGCATCTCACAGCCACATGCGTAGCTCACCCAAACGAACAGCAAGTGCTACAAGCTGCAATCGTTTACACGACCTTGAGCGAAATGCTCGGCAAGCGTGCGATATACCCTTCCATCACATCGCCACGCACCACCGGCCCGACATTCTCGGGTGTTCCTGAATAAATGATGTCGCCCGGCATCAGCTCGAAAGCCCTTGAAAGATTGCTGATCTGCTCCGCTACCGACCAGATCATGTTTTTCAAATCCGAACTCTGCTTGACTTGTCCATTCACCTTCAGCCAGATCGCACCTTCACTGAAATGACCGATACTGCTGACCGGATGCAAAGGGCCGATGGGCGCTGACTTGTCGAAACTCTTGCCAATCTCCCACGGCTTTTCTTCCTTCTTCATGGCCGCCTGCAGATCGCGCCGCGTCATGTCCAGACCGACTGCGTAACCGAACACGTGATCGAGCGCCGTCTGCACCGGAATGTCTTTGCCACCTTTGTGCAAGGCCGCGACAAGCTCGATTTCATAGTGATAATTCTTTGTCAGTGTCGGGTAGGGATGATCGACAGTCTGTCCAATCGGCACGTTCTGGATCGCATCCGTCGGTTTCTGAAAAAAGAAGGGCGGCTCGCGTGTCGGGTCCGAACCCATCTCCCGTGCGTGCGCCGCATAATTGCGGCCAATGCAGTAGATACGCCGCACCTGGAACCGGTCTGCGCGACCAGCGATGGGAATCGTCGTCTGCGGCACCGAAAACAATGCCTGCTCATTGGCATTACCGCGCGAAGCGGCACAGCCACTCAACGCCCCCACGGTTAATACACCCGCTGCTTGCAACATGCCACGTCTATTCAGGTCCGTCATGGTGTCTCCTCGATAGTTATCGCTATTGATGAATCACGACATGGCCAGCAGGGGAAACCGCAAAGCGCTTCCTAGCTTTCCATCGAATGACTATAGACACGAAACACGCATGCCGCAATGCGACGATGACGATGCGATACAGCAAGCATCAAACGAATCGGCGGGCAACGAAACACTGGACGAAAAAAATCCCGGGTAACAACCCGGGATTTTTTCACAACGTATTCTGCCGATTAATCAAGCATGCGGCGCAAGACGCGTCAGCCCATTCATGTACGGACGCAGCACTTCGGGAATCGTCACACTGCCATCGGCTTCCTGATAGTTTTCCAGTACGGCAACCAGAGTACGGCCGACAGCCAGACCGGAACCATTGAGGGTGTGCACCAGTTCCGGTTTGCCTTGCGCATTGCGGAAACGCGCCTGCATGCGGCGCGCCTGGAATGCTTCGCAGTTGGAAACCGACGAAATTTCGCGATAGGTATTCTGCGCCGGCAGCCACACTTCGAGATCGTAGGTCTTGCTGGAGCCAAAGCCCATGTCGCCCGTGCACAGCGTAATCACGCGATACGGCAAACCGAGTTTCTTCAAAATCGCTTCGGCATGACCGCACATTTCTTCGAGGGCTTCGTACGACTTTTCTGGCTGCACCACTTGGACCATCTCGACCTTGTCGAATTGATGCTGACGGATCATGCCGCGCGTGTCACGGCCATAGCTGCCGGCTTCCGAGCGGAAACAAGGCGAATGCGCCGTCATCTTCAGTGGCAGTTCCTCACCGGCGAGAATCTCGTCGCGCACGATATTGGTCAGCGATACTTCTGCTGTCGGAATCAGGTACAGCGACTCGCCCTCGCCTTCCTGCCCCCCCTTCTTCACCGCAAACAGATCGGCTTCGAACTTGGGCAACTGCCCCGTGCCGAACAGGGAATCGGAATTGACGATGTAAGGCGTATAGCACTCGGTGTAACCATGTTCGCCCGTATGGGTGTCGAGCATGAACTGGGCCAGTGCGCGATGCAGGCGTGCGATCCCGCCCTTCATGACCGCAAAGCGCGAACCCGTGAGCTTGGTGGCGACGTCAAAATCCAGCCCGATAGTAGCGCCGACATCGACGTGATCCTTGATCTCGAAATCGAACTGGCGCGGCGTGCCGACCTTGCGCAACTCGATGTTTCCGCTTTCGTCCGTACCAACCGGCACCGATTCGTGCGGCAAATTGGGAATCGCCTGCATGAATTCGCTGATCTTGCCCTGCAGTTCGTCCAGACGTGCTGCCGATGCCTTGAGCTCATCGCCCAGCCCGGCGACCTGCGCCATCACGACCGACGTATCCTCGCCCTTGCCCTTGAGCATGCCGATCTGCTTGGACAGCGTGTTGCGCTTGTTCTGCAGCTCTTCAGTGCTCGACTGGATCTGCTTGCGCTCTGCTTCGAGAGCATTAAATGTCGCGACATCGAGCTGAAATTTGCGACCGGCCAGACGTGTCGCCACGCCATCGATGTCTTTGCGAAGAAGTTGGATGTCGATCATGGAAAAGGACGAAAGAAAAAATCAAACCGGGATTGTACCAAGCGCCAGCCGTTGCGGCCATGCGCGGCCCCTTACAAGGCGCACCGGTTTAGCCCTAGCGTGGTTGTACGGTACCATTGCGGAAATTCTTCTACAGACATAACGATGGCAGACCAAGACAATCCACGCCCGCTTCCGCTGACCGTTCTCCTCGTCGGTTTTTTCTTCATGGCTGCACTGGCACTGTGGACGGGCAGCCGCTTCTTTCTGCACGGTGACAGCCCTGCGTACGGGATTATCGGTGGCATCAGTCTCGGTGCCGCCTATGCCTTCGGCAAACAGATTCACCTGCATTACATGAACAAGGGGCGCGCAGGGAAATAATTCCGGCCGAGGCGTCGTCACAAACCATCAAAGGGAAAAGGAGGCACGATGCTCGCTATCGATACTAGCCACCCGGTGCTAGTAACCGGTGCCACCGGCTATGTCGCTGGTTGGATCATCGCGCGTCTGCTGGAATCCGGCCTGACTGTACACGCGGCCGTGCGCAACCCATCTGATAACACACGCCTCGCACATCTTGACAAGTTGGCGGCAAGCAGCAGCGGCACGATTCGCTACTTCAAGGCCGACCTGCTTTCTGAGGGCTCCTACGATGAAGCCATGGCGGGCTGCCGCATCGTGTTCCATACGGCTTCGCCATTCACGCTCGACGTACGCGATCCACAAACCCAGTTGATCGATCCCGCTCTGCGTGGCACACAAAATATCCTCGATAGCGTCGAACGCAGCGTCACCGTTGAACGTCTCGTCCTGACCAGCAGCTGCGCCGCCATCTACGGCGATAATCGCGATCTGAAGCAGACCGCCAATGGCGTCTTCACCGAAGACGACTGGAATACCACGTCATCACTGCAGCATCAGCCTTATTTCTATTCCAAAACGCTGGCCGAACGTGCTGCTTGGAAAGCTGCAGAACGCCAGTCACGCTGGAAGCTCGTAGTGCTCAATCCCAGCCTCGTCATCGGCCCCGGACTGAACCCGCACGCCACATCCGAAAGCTTCAATGTCATTCGCCAGTTCGGTGACGGCCGCATGCGCTTCGGCGCACCGGATCTCGGACTGGGCGTGGTCGATGTGCGCGATGTGGCCGAAGCTCACCTACGCGCCGCGTTTTTGCCAGAGGCTAGCGGGCGCCACATTATTTCTGGCTACAACACCTCACTGCCGGCGCTGGCGCAAACCCTGCTGCCTCGCTATGCGGCATATCCAATCCCGCGCCGTACTTTGCCAACATGGCTAGTGTGGTTGGCAGCTCCTCTTACCGATCGCAGCATCACGCGTCGTTTCGTGCGCAACAATGTCGGCCTGCCGTGGATTGTCGATAACAGCAAGAGCCAACGCGCACTGGGTCTGCGATATCGTCCCTTGCGGGAATCCATGCATGAGATGTTTGCGCAACTGATCGCCAGTGGCCAACTGCCAAAGCACTAACCCCAACGGAGCACGCCATACATACGGCCTCGCCTTTTTTCAAACGTCGTGTACTGGTGGCCGGGGCATCCGGGCTGGTCGGTTCGCGCATCTTGCAGCGTTTGCTGGAAGAAGAAAGTGTTGCGGAAGTACATGCCTTGTTTCGTCGTCCGGCTGAGTTCACCCATCCCAAACTGACCGTGCATGTAGTGGATTTCAACGCACTTCCACCGATGCCGCAAACTGATGAAGTGTATCTGGCACTCGGCACAACCATCCGGCAGGCCGGCAGTCAGGCGGCATTTCGCGCAGTGGATTTCACTGCCACACTCGCCGTCGCGACTGCAGCCATGCAGGCTGGCGCAAGCCGTATCGGCGTCGTGAGCGCGATGCAGGCCAATGCGCATTCGCGAATCTTTTACAACCGCGTCAAGGGAGAGATGGAAGAGGCGTTGCGTGCACTGAATCCGCAAACGCTCGTGGTGGCTCGTCCTTCAGTGCTAACAGGCGATCGCCATGTTCTGCAACAACCGGCTCGGTATGCTGAACGTATCGGCATCTTGCTGGGAAAAGTTTTGGCACCGCTGTTACCCGCAAACTATCGCCCCATCGAAGCAGACTGCGTGGCAAACGCACTCACGACATTGCTGCCGAATGAGCAAGGCATGCGCATCGTGGAATCTGGCGAACTGCAACGCTTCGCAAAAAAACGCCATCGCACCTGAGACGAAACCTACTCTTTCGCTTCGTCGTCCCACTGTTTCAACTGCGCAAGCTTGTCACCGATCTTGATTTCCAGACCGCGTGGTACCGGCTGATACCAGCGCGGTTCCTGCATGCCATCAGGCAGATAGGTTTCGCCAGCTGCATAGGCGTTCGGCTCATTGTGCGCGTAGCGATACAGCTTGCCGTAACCGAGTTCCTTCATGAGCTTGGTCGGCGCATTACGCAAATGCTCTGGCACGGGACGCGTCTTGTCTTTCGACACGAATGCACGTGCCTGATTGTAGGCGTTGTAACCCGCATTACTCTTGGCAGCAATTGCCAGATAAATGACAGCCTGCCCGAGCGCCAGTTCGCCCTCAGGCGACCCAAGACGTTCATAGGTCGCTGCCGCTTCATTGGCAATCGTCATCGCACGCGGATCGGCCAACCCGATGTCTTCCCATGCCATACGTACGATGCGCCGTGACAGATAGCGTGGATCGGCACCACCATCCAGCATGCGCGTCAGCCAGTAGAGCGCAGCATCGGGATGTGAGCCGCGTACGGATTTGTGCAGCGCCGAAATCTGGTCATAGAAATTGTCGCCGCCCTTGTCGAAGCGCCGTAACGCATCGCCCAAGGTTGCCTGCAATAGCGGCACATCTATCTCGTCCTGCTTCTTCGCCTGCGCTGCGCGCGCGACGATTTCGAGGTTGTTCAACAGTTTGCGGCCATCGCCGTCGGCACTCGCTACCAGTATGGCTTTCGCCTCGGGCGCGTATTGCATGCCATCGAGTTCTTCGATAGCGGCACGATCCAGCATGGCTGCAAGATCGTCTTCCGTGAGCGATTTGAGCACGTACACGGCAGCACGCGACAGCAATGCGCCATTGACTTCGAAAGAGGGATTTTCAGTCGTCGCACCAATAAAGGTGAACAAGCCACTTTCCACATGCGGGAGAAAGGCATCCTGCTGACTCTTGTTGAATCGATGCACTTCATCGACGAACAGAATCGTACGACGGCCCATCGCATTGCGCGAGAGCTCCGCCCGTTCGACTGCCTCGCGAATATCTTTGACGCCCGACAAGACCGCAGACAGGGCAATGAAATCTGCCTGGAAACTGTCGGCCATCAACCTCGCCAGCGTCGTCTTGCCCACGCCCGGCGGCCCCCACAGAATCATCGAATGCGGTTCACCCGATTCAAATGCAACCCGCAGCGGCTTGCCCGGCCCGAGGATATGCTGCTGGCCGATGACATCATCGAGCGTATGCGGTCGGAGTCGTTCGGCAAGCGGTATGGCCATGGTGGATTTCAATAGAAGGGAAATTCAGAAACGGGATCAATCATTGGCGATGACATCGCCATAAAGCAAACGACGCCAGCCGAACGATTCAGACTGGCGTCGCGCAGACAGCACGTGCACGTATTGTAATGCGCGTTACTGGAACACGTCCGCGCCTTTGGGGATCGCAAATTTGAACTGGCTCGCAGGCATCGATGGATTCCGCTCGAAATGGCCGAACGTCAGCAGCGACACCTGACCGAACGAATCACGCAATTCCATTGCTGCTGGCACACCATCCTTCATGCCGATGCCGATGCGCTCGAAGGTCGTATCCTTGGTTTTCGGCGTGGCTTCCAGCCATTCCATGCCATTCTTCGCGCCAGCTTCCTTCAGGCTGAAATTCTGTTCGAGATTGTTGCTGCCGAACAGGATGGCTGCCGGTGATGAACCAAGCGCATCACCGAGCTTCTTGATCGTGACCTGATTCAGGTCCTTGTCGTAGATATAGAGCTTTTCGCCATCGGCTTGCAGCAATTGCTCGTACGGCTTCTGGTAGGTCCAGATAAACTTGCCAGGGCGCGAAAAAACAAACGTACCCGTCGATTGGTTTGAGACCTTGGCCGTACCGCTATCGACCTTGACCAGTTGCTGCGTAAAGCTGCCCTTGGCCGATTGCGTAGACGAAACGAAGGACTTGAATTGCTCCAGCGCTGCCGCTTTTGCCAAGGAGGGAACTGTAATCGCCGCAGCAACCAGCAGGACGCTCAGCACAGGCAGCCGCCAGTCAAAACGACGTGCGACGGCCTTGCCATGTTCACTGCGACGCGCAGAAGCAGCAGAAGAAATCGAAGAACGCTCCATATTCACTTTCTATTCGTTTGCATTCCCCGCCGGCACGAGAATCTCGCGATTGCCGTTGGATTGCATTGTAGATACGAGCCCGCTTTGCTCCATCTGCTCCAGCAGACGTGCCGCGCGGTTGTATCCAATACGCAGATGGCGCTGCACCAGCGAGATCGATGCACGACGATTCTTGAGCACGATCGCTACGGCCTGATCGTACAGCGCATCGCCTTCACCGCCGCCCGCACCTTCTGCTCCCAGAGACAGATCACCATCCTCGGTGGTGCCCCCTTCTAGGATGCCTTCGACGTAATTTGGTTCGCCTTGCTCCTTGAGGTGGTTCACCACGCGATGTACCTCATCGTCCGACACGAATGCGCCATGCACACGAATCGGCAGGCCCGTGCCCGGCGGCATGTAGAGCATGTCGCCCATGCCGAGCAGCGCTTCTGCACCCATCTGATCCAGAATCGTGCGCGAGTCGATCTTGCTGCTGACCTGGAATGCAACACGCGTCGGGATGTTGGCCTTGATGAGACCGGTGATCACGTCTACAGATGGGCGCTGCGTCGCCAGAATCAAGTGGATGCCGGCAGCACGTGCCTTTTGCGCAATACGCGCGATCAATTCCTCGACCTTCTTGCCGACGACCATCATGAGATCAGCCAGCTCGTCGATGATGATGACTATGGTCGGCAGTTTTTCTAATGGTTCAGGTGCATCCGGCGTCAGGCTGAATGGATTCGGAATCTTCTGTTCGTTCTTTTCGGCTTCAGCAATCTTGGCGTTGTAACCGGCCAGATTACGCACACCCAGCTTGCTCATGAGCTTGTAGCGGCGCTCCATCTCGTTGACGCCCCAGTTCAGCGCATGACCGGCCTGACGCATGTCGGTAACAACGGGTGCCAACAGATGCGGGATGCCTTCGTAGATCGACAATTCCAGCATCTTCGGATCGATCAGGATCATGCGCACCTGCTTGGGATCGGACTTGTAGAGCAGCGACAGGATCGTCGCGTTGATGCCCACCGATTTACCTGAACCCGTCGTGCCCGCCACCAACAGGTGCGGCATCTTGGCGAGATCGGCCGTGACCGGGTTGCCGGCAATGTCCTTGCCCAGCGCCACGGTCAAACTCGAAGAGCTGTCGTTGTAGACCTTGGAACTCAGGATTTCTGTCAGGCGTACGATCTGCCGTTTCGGATTCGGCAATTCCAGCGCCATGTAGTTTTTGCCCGGTATGGTTTCGACCACGCGCAGCGACGTCAGCGATAGCGAGCGCGCCAAATCACGCGCGAGGTTGACGATCTGGCTGCCCTTGACGCCCGTCGCCGGCTCGATTTCATAGCGTGTGACAACCGGTCCTGGATAAGCTGCAACGACCTTCACCGAAATACCGAAATCGGACAGTTTTTTCTCGATCAAACGGCTGGTGAATTCCAGCGTTTCAACGCTGACGGTTTCCTGCGCTTCGGGTGCGTCATCCAGCAGGGACAACGGCGGCAGGTTGGTGTCTGGCATGTCGTTGAACAGCGACGATTGCCGCTCCTTATCCACCCGCTCCGACTTCTGCACCGCGACGATCTGTGGCTCGATACGCACTGGCGGTGCCTCGACGATCTTGGCACGTTCCTGCACCACGACTTCCTCACGCTTCGCAGTGGCAACCTGGCCCATCTGCCTATCCTTGCGCGCCCCATAGAAATTGCCGATCAGGCGCACGCTGCGCTCCAGCATTTCGCCGATGCGCTCGGCCACGTTCAGCCAAGACACATGAAAAAACAGGCTGAAACCCAGGCCGAACAGCAAGAGCAGCAAGAGCGTTGCCCCCATGAAACCAAAGGCATTCTGCGCTGCACTGCCGATCAACTCGCCGAGCACGCCACCGGGCGCGCGTGGCAGTTCGGCATGCATCGAATGCATCCGCAGATATTCGATGCCGACGCTGCCGATCATCATTACGAAGAAACCGATACCGCGAATCAGATTTTCATGCGGCACCGGCTCTTCCGGCTCATCCTTGAGCAGAAAACGTTGCGACAAGCGACGGTAACCGTTCCACACCAGGCGCAGGCAAAAAATGCACAGCCACCAGGCTGACAAACCAAAAATGAACAGCAGCAGATCAGCCAGCCAGGCACCAGTCTTGCCACCGAGGTTGTGCAGCTTGGTCACCATGTTGGCGTGCGACCAGCCGGGATCGACAGGCGAATACGTCAAGAAAATCAGGATCAGATAGAGCGTGACCACCGAAAGGATCAGCCAACGCGCTTCGGACAGCAGCTTGGCAATGCGGCCCGGAGGCGGCGGTGCTTTCGTATTATTGGTCTTGCGGGTATAGGCTTGGCTTGTTTTCGTCATAAATCAGGACGCGTTGCGTCAATAGGGAACCCGGCATCGCCCCTTGAGCAAAGGAAGAACGATGTCTGCCTGGTTCAGCGGCAGAGGGTAAAACAAAGTCGGCGGGACGCGCCGTCGACGCCGAGTCTGCCGGCACGGCGTCAGGAAGCACTGCTGGAGCGGCATTCATCGCGGCCCGAGCGGTTCGTCTATAATCTTAACCAGTTTTCATCTGTTACACGAATAATTCCGGCGCCCGTTGAAATTTTGCCGCCCTGCCGGCATATCCGATCAGGCAATAACCGGTTTCCCGTCTTACCCATCCAATTCCAGAAATCATTCCATGTCCACCGTCAAACACGCCAAAGTCCTGATTCTCGGTTCCGGCCCAGCCGGCTATAGCGCTGCCATTTATGCGGCACGCGCCAACCTTCATCCGGTGATGATCACCGGTGTGGAGCAGGGCGGCCAGTTGATGACGACTACCGATGTCGAGAACTGGCCAGGCGACCCGCTGGGCGTGCAAGGTCCTGAACTGATGCAGCGCCTGCTGCAACACGCAGAACGTTTTAACACCGAAATCATCTTCGATCACGTGCATACCACGCATCTGAACGAAAAACCGATCCGCCTGGTAGGCGACATGGGTGAATACACCTGCGACTCGCTGATCATCGCCACTGGCGCTTCGGCCCAGTATCTGGGTCTGCCTTCCGAGCAAGCCTTCATGGGCAAAGGCGTGTCGGCTTGCGCCACGTGCGATGGCTTTTTCTATCGTGAGCAGGAAGTCGCCGTGATCGGTGGCGGCAACACGGCGGTCGAGGAAGCACTGTATCTGGCGAATATCGCCAAGAAGGTTACCGTGATCCACCGCCGGGACAAGTTCCGCGCCGAAGCCATCCTGATCGACCGCCTGATGGCGAAGGTCGAGGAAGGCAAGATCGAGGTGAAATGGAACCACACGCTGGATGAAGTCGTCGGCAACGACAGCGGCGTGACCGGCCTGAAGATCAAATCAACCGTGGATGACAGCGTGAGCGAACTGACGGTGCACGGCCTGTTCGTCGCAATCGGCCACAAGCCGAATACCGACATCTTCGCTGGTCAGCTCGACATGCATAACGGCTACATCAAGACCAAGACCGGTCTCGAAGGCATGGCAACCTCGACCAATATTCCGGGTGTGTTTGCCGCAGGCGACGTACAGGATCACGTCTATCGTCAAGCCATTACCAGCGCCGGTACGGGCTGCATGGCAGCGCTGGATGCACAGCGTTATCTGGAAAGCCTGGAATAAACGCATGCAGGCCGGCTTCGCGCCGGCCTTATGGTGCACATACACTGCACACACTTTCCCGGATCTTTTTGCGGAGTTGCGTCATGCCGCCAGGCCCGATCAAGGATTTCAGCGCCCTCAAATCGCTGCACAAGGATTTGAAAAAGCAGGAAGAAGCGCGTCTGCTTGCCGAAGCCGAACGTGCTCGCGCCGAACAAGCAGCGCGCGTGGAAGCGGATCTGTTTCGCGCCAGCATCGGCAACATCACGCCGCTCAAACCGAGCGAAAAAATCCTGCATACGGCAACGCCGCCGTCGCCCATCGCGCGCCAGCATCTGGCCGATGAACAAGCCGCATTGCGCGAATCCCTCTCTGACGAATTCACTGTTGAATCGCTACTCGATACCGACGAATCGCTCAGTTATGCGCGCAACGGTATCGGTCCCGACGTATTACGCAAACTGCGCCGTGGGCATTGGGTGATTCAGAGCGAGCTCGACCTGCATGGCATGCGCACGGATGAAGCGCGCGAAGCGCTGGGTGGATTCCTGCGTCAGGCCGTCAAGCGCGGCCAGCGCTGTGTCCGGGTGATTCATGGCAAAGGACTGGGCTCGATCAATCGCGAACCTGTTCTGAAGAAAAAGGTGCGCAACTGGCTGGCACAGAAAGATGAAGTCATCGCCTTTTGTCAGGCTCGCGCAAACGATGGCGGCGCCGGCGCATTGGTGGTATTGCTGCGCGCCAGCTAGATTCGGCAGGTACAAACAAAAAGAGCGTTGACTTTGCAGTCAACGCTCTTTTTCATGGAGAAACACCTTAAACGGCGTCGGCGCCGGTTTCGCCGGTACGGATACGAATTACCTGCTCAACTTCGCGCACGAAAATCTTGCCATCGCCGATCTTGCCGGTACGTGCTGCCTTGATGATGGCATCGACCGCCTGTTCCAGCACACTATCGTCCACCACAGCTTCTACCTTGATCTTCGGCAGAAAATCGACCACGTATTCTGCTCCGCGATACAGCTCGGTATGCCCTTTCTGGCGGCCGAAGCCCTTTACTTCAGTCACTGTCAGGCCGGTCACGCCAACTTCGGCCAGCGACTCACGCACTTCATCCAATTTGAATGGCTTGATAATGGCAGTAATTTGTTTCATCAATACTCCTTCGATAAATGCGTCTGGTATGGGTGTTTTGCTGAAATCGTTATGGCTGCATCTTGCGCACGATCTTTTTACTGCCCGTACGACCGCTGCATGCAGCAATCCGTATCCATTGTGCCATCAATCGCGGAATTTGGAAGTAATCGGATAACGCCAATCGCGTCCAAACGCACGATGCGTGATGCGAATGCCAACCGGCGACTGCCGACGCTTGTATTCGTTGATCTTGATCAGATGCGTGACACGGTTCACATCCGTCTCGGCATACCCTGCAGCAATGATCTCGGCGCGACTGTGATTCTCTTCCATGTAGAGCTGCATGATGCCGTCGAGAATGTCGTACTCGGGCAACGAATCCTGATCCGTCTGATCCGGCCGCAGTTCGGCCGAAGGCGCGCGCGTGAGGATGCGATCAGGAATGATGTCGGACACCGAATTGCGATAGGCGCACAAGCGATAAACCAGCGTCTTCGCAATGTCCTTGATGACCGCGAAACCACCCGCCATGTCGCCGTACAAGGTGCAATAGCCAACCGCCATTTCACTCTTATTGCCGGTTGTCAGGACAATCGAACCATACTTATTGGATAGCGCCATCATGATCGTGCCGCGTATGCGTGCCTGAATATTTTCTTCCGTGGTATCGATGGGCAAGCCTTTGAATTCCTCGGCCAGCGTGCGGTTGAAGGCATCAAAGCAATCACCAATCGAGATTTCGTCGTAACGCACACCGACACGCTTGACCATGTCACGCGAATCGATCATCGAAATATCGGCGGTGTAAGGAGAAGGCATCATGATGGCGCGCACCTTGTCCGCGCCCAGGGCATCGACGGCAATTGCCAGTACCAGCGCCGAATCGACGCCGCCCGACAGCCCCAGCAACGCGCCCGGGAATCCGTTCTTGCCAATGTAATCCCTTACGCCCAGCACCAGCGCCTGATAGACCTGCGCCTCGATCGACAATTCCTCGACGATGGCCGCATCGACCGGTTGCGCGCCCTGGAATTCGACGATGCGCAAGTCTTCCACGCAATGCTGCAAATGCGCACACACCGCACCACTTTGGTCGAGCACAAAGGAATTGCCATCGAAAATCAGCTCATCCTGCCCACCAACCAGATTGGCATACACCACGCTCATGCCTTGTGCACAAACGTTTTCACGCATCGTATGCACACGCAAATGCTGCTTGTTCAGATGAAAAGGCGAACCGTTTGGCACCAGCAGCACTTGCACACCGGCAGCCGCGGCAGCCGCAGGCGCACGATTGAACCAGGTGTCTTCACAAATATTGATGCCGAAGCGCACGCCCTTGACGTCGAACGCCAACGGCTGGTCATCCGTATCGAAATAGCGCTTCTCGTCGAACACCGTGGCATTGGGCAGCTCCCGCTTGCAGTAGGTACCGGCGATCACGCCATTGAGCAGCACGGACGACGCATTGAAATGCTGCACGCCCTGCGCAAACGGATGACCGACGATCACGTGCACATCCTTCAGCGCACCGAGCTCCGCCGCCAAGGCGGACAACGCGTCGGCAGATTTTGCGTAGAATGATTCGCGCAACAGCAAATCCTCGGGCGGATATCCGACAAGAGACAACTCCGGCGTCAGAACGATATCGGCACCCTGCTCTGCCGCACGACGTGCAAAGTCGGCGATTTTCTTGCTGTTGCCGGCGAGATCGCCGACGGTGCTGTTGATTTGGGCAATGGCAACTTTAACGGTCATGGCATGAATCCGCATCGGCAGCGCGTGGTGAGCAATCTTGAACAACCATCTGCGTTGCGATACTTACAGAATGAATCGAATGAGTCGGGACGAATCCAGCGCAAACCAGGCGGACAATGACGGATCACATACCGAGCAACGGCAGCCACATGGGCAAGGAAACGACACTGCCCGGCATGAATCGGCCGGACATGAAATTGCAGAGCATTATCGCACGCGCATCGTCTCCTCTCTATCGGAAATCGGCCAAGCTGTCTGGGATGAACTCGTCGGTTTGCAGGCGGATGCCAACCCGTTTCTTTCTTTCGCCTTTCTGGATGCCTTGCACGAAAGCGGCAGTGCAGCCGCACAGTCCGGATGGCAACCGCAATTCGTCACCTTATGGCGCGACAAACAACTCATGGCTGCCATGCCGCTCTATGCGAAAGGCCATTCCTATGGCGAATATGTATTCGACTGGGCATGGGCCGATGCCTACGAACGCAACGGCCTGCGCTATTACCCCAAGCTGCTGTCCGCCATCCCGTTCACACCCGTCACCGGCGGTCGCCTGCTGGCGCGAGACGAAACCAGCCGTGAGGCATTGATTCGCACCTTGCAGGCACTGCAATCGGCCAACGATTTTTCCTCGACGCACATTCTCTATCCGCCGCAGGCACAGGCGCAGCAATTGCATGACGCCGGTTTTCTGTTGCGCAGCGGCGTGCAGTTCCACTGGCTCAATCCCGGTTACCGCCGCTTCGACGATTTTCTCGATACGCTGGAACGCAAGAAGCGCAAGAACATTCGTGCCGAACGCCGCAAAGTGCACGATGCCGATGTCCGCTTTCGTCACATCAGCGGACATCAAGCGACCGAAGCCGACTGGCAGTTCTTCAAGCGCTGCTACGACAATACCTACGCCGCACATCGCTCGACGCCATATCTGAATCTGGATTTTTTCCTGCGCATCGGTGCCACCATGCCGCAGAACATCCTGCTGATCGTGGCCGAACGCGAAGGGCAAGCCATCGCTTCTTCGTTGGTGATCCACGATGGCAAGACACTATATGGCCGCTACTGGGGTGCACTCACACATATCGATTGCCTGCACTTCGAGACGGCCTATTACCAGCCACTCGAATTCTGCATCGCCAACGGCCTGCGCTGTTTCGAAGGCGGCGCTCAGGGCGAACACAAGATGGCACGCGGCTTCCTGCCGCAACAGACGTGGTCGGCGCACTGGCTCGCCCATCCGGGATTCGCGCACGCCATCGAAGATTTCCTCACGCGAGAAACAGGCGGCATCCTTGCCTACATCGACGAACTCAACGAGCACAATCCCTTCAAGCGTTAAATCCGCGACACAGTTGTCACGGGCAACGATTTAACCTTTAAATATTGCCATAAGGAAATTACTTAGGCATGCTGACGCCACCATGTCCGCTTCGCCACATCGCATCACTTCCAGCAACGATCTTCCCGTCCGCCTCGGTCGCTTCATCATCCGTGAAGAACTCGGTCGCGGTTCGCTCGGCATTGTCTATCTGGCGCATGATCCCGTCATCGACAGGCTAGTTGCCATCAAGACCTTGCGCCCTCGCCTGGGCCACACGGAACGTCAGCTCTACGAAGAGCAATTCATCAACGAAGCACGTGCCGCCGGGCAGTTATCGCACGCAAACATTGTGGTGATCCACGATATTGGCAGCGAAGGTTCGACACCATTCATGGCGATGGAATATCTGCATGGTCGCGAGATCAGCAAGATGCTCGAGGATGGCGAACGCTTCACGCCAGACGATGTGGCATCGATCGGCTGGAAAATTGCCGATGCGCTCGACCATGCACACCAGCACGGCGTCGTGCATCGCGATGTCAAGCCGGCCAATATCTTTCTGGTGGACGATCATCAGCCCAAGATCATGGATTTCGGCATTGCCCGCATTCCCAATCGCCTGAGCGAAACACCGGCAAAAGGCGAAGCCACACCGACGCTATTTCACGACAACCTGCTCGGCACACCCCACTACATGTCGCCCGAACAGGCCAATGGGCAAGCCGTGGATCCGCGTACCGACATCTATTCGCTCGGTGCAGTCATGTTTGAAATGCTGACCGGGCACAAACCCTTTGAAGCATCCGACACCGAAAAACTGCTGCAACAGATCACCAGCCGACGCATGCTGGCGCCGCACAAGCTGGCGTCGGATGTCCCATTGGCACTGTCGCGCATCGTCAGCAAGGCCATGCATCGGGATCCCGAAAAGCGCTATCAGCGCGCAGCCGAAATGGCATTGGATATCAAGCGCCACCTGACGCTGGCTCGGCGCGAACAACGTCGCCTGCCAACGGATGAAGAAACATCCGCCATTGTCGAAACACGTCGCCCGGCACTGCTGTGGCCCTTGATCGGCCTGGCCTGCGCAGCCGCCATGATCGTCTATGCCAGATGGCCCATGCTGGGCAGGTAACGGGTCAACTGTGATTGAAAAAATGCGCTTCAGCCAAACGCGTTGCCCATGAAAAAAGCGCACCGAAGTGCGCTTTTTTACTGCAGGTATGAACAGATCAGGCCTTGGTTTTTTCGTAGGCTGCAGCGCCTGCCAGGATTTCTGCCTTGGCATCATCGGCCGAACCCCAGCCGTCAACCTTGACCCATTTGCCTTTTTCCAGATCCTTGTAATGCTCGAAGAAGTGTTGAATCTGGTTCACCAGGAAAGTGCCGGCATCTTCCGGCTTTTGCCATTCCTTGTAGATCGGGATCAGCTTGTCGACAGGCACAGCCAGCAATTTGGCATCGGTACCGGCTTCATCCGTCATGTTCAGGACGCCAATGGTACGGCAGCGAACGACCACGCCCGGTTGCAGCGGGAAAGGCGTGACGACCAATACATCGACCGGATCGCCGTCATCCGACAGCGTGTTCGGGATATAGCCGTAGTTGCATGGATAGTGCATGGCCGTGCTCATGAAGCGATCGACGAAGATCGCGCCGGATTCCTTGTCTACTTCGTATTTGACGGGTTCGCCATTCATCGGGATTTCGATGATGACGTTGAAATCGTTTGGCAGATCCTTGCCGGCAGGTACGTTGTTCAGACTCATGGTGATTTCTCAATAGATGGATGGTAATGCGAACGCGTGATTATAGCGGCAACGGCGGCCTTCGATCGGGCAGCCAGCCCCGATCCCCTCTCAGCCGACTGTTGCCAACGCGCACAAGCGATAGTGTTCGGCAGCGCGCTCGGGCTGGCTCAGCCCTTCGTGCAGTTGTGCCAGCTTCAGATGAATTTCCTGCAGCAGGCGTGGATTCGACGTATCGGACAGCGCCTGTTCCAGATGGCGCTGTGCCTTGCCCCACAACTGTTGCTGCAGGCAGAGGGTGCCGAGCGTGACTTCCAGTTCTGAATCGGCCGGATGCTGGCGGCACCATTCTTCGCAACGCTCTATCTGCGCGACCAGTGCCGGCGTGCCTTTTTCGGCAGCTGCAGCCCGATACGGCCGCAACAAGCGGTCATCCCATTCTGCGGCCATCGCCTTTTCGACAATGGTGCGTGCACCATCATGCAAACCGCGCAGATTGAAGGCATGTGCAGCACGCAATGCGACATACGGCTTGATGCGATCTTCGGCCGGAATGGCAAACCACACATTACGAATCGATTCCGCATCGTTAGCCGGATTGCGCAACAGGTCTTCATAAGCCATTTCACGCAGACGCATTGACAAGGCCGGATGCAGGGCGTTGTTCTTGTCCAGCGTTTTGACCAGGCGCAGCACTTCATGCCAGTTGTTGGCACGCTGGTTGGCCTTGAGCGCCATGCGCAAGGCATGGATATGGCGCGTGCCGTTGGCGTTGAGTTCATCGACGACCTTGAGCGCCAGTTCCGGCTGACGCTCATCGACCAGCAATTCGATGGCCGTCATCAAGCGTGCGCTTTTGAGCGACTCGTCGTTTTCAACCGTGGCAAGCCAGGTATCGCGGCGTTCGGTCTGCTGCATGCGATGGGCAGCGCGGGCGGCAATCAGGGCTGCCAGTCCGGCATTGTCCGGCGATTCGCTGGCACGCATGGCGGCTTTCTCCGCATGACCGAAACGCCCTTCGAAGTAATACTTGAGCGCTTCACGCAGCGACTGATTGCCCTTGCGTTCGAGCTTGTCGCGACGATAGGCAGCAACACGACCGGGCAGACGTTGTGCCACACGGATCGTCTTCAACACGGCATAGATGACGAAGAACAGCAGGATCGCCAGCAGAATGAAGAAATTCAGCGACAGATCGATGCGATACGGTGGGTAAAAGAAAACCACATTGCCCACGTTGTAGTGCGCCGCCACGGCGATGCCGATGGCGGAAGCAAACAGGGCGAGAATCCAGAGAAAAAGACGCATGGGCGAGAATCAGGTTGGCGATGGCAGATTGGCGCGAGGCATCAGCGTGCCTTGAAGTTGCGCACGGCATTCAGGCTTTCCGACAGCGTCGGCATTTCGATTGCCAGATTGCTCGATTGCACCTGCTTGAGGATGGCTTGCGCCGTCTGCGTCTGCTTGGCGCGCGTATCGAAATAACGGGCGATGCTGTCCTGTGCCGCCACCATGTCGCTACGGAAGGCGCTTTCGTTACGCGACAGCAGCGCCAGGCGTGCATTGAGCAATCGCAGCTTCAGATTTTCGCGTGCGTAGTAAGCCTGGCTCGGCGCGATCAGCAACGCATCGTCGTTATCCACAGTGCGAATGCGCACGAGCTGCCGTATGTCGCTCCACATTTCGCTCGACCAGCTATCCCAGCGCGCTTTCCACACCGCCGTCCATTCTTCTGCAGCAGGTTCATCCGTTGCCGCAGCGCCTGGTTTGGCCGCACGCTTCACTACCGGACGATTCTTCGGTTCGGCGGCTGCCTGAGCCGGGTGCTCATCAGCCAGCAAGGGCATGCGGTCGATCTGACCAATCACGCTGTCGATGCGCAGTGCGATGCCCGTCAGATCCAGATTCGGCAAGGCTTTCAGACGCTCGATGTCGTTTGCGATGGCGCGACGAATCTTGACGAATTGCGGCGTATCGGCACGCGCCAGGCGGGCGTCCGCATTTTGCAACGCGATCAAGGCACCGGAAACATTGCCGGCAAGTTGCAATTGCTGGCTCGCAGTGGAAAGTACCTGCTCAATCTCGGCCAGTGCCCAGTCGTCGCGTCGCTTGAACAAGTCTTGATACAGTTGCTCGAGCGCGAGTTGCTGGCTCTGCGCCTCCATCTGCTTGCTTTCGATCACGCTGACCTTGCCCTGCACTTCGGTCACGGCTTCCTGCACCGACTTGGCGATGATCTTGGTTTCGTTGCTGACTTCATCGCCGCTCTGCATGCGCTTGGCGACTTCGGTACGTAATGAAGTCAATTCCTGGTGCGAGTACCACCATTGCGCGCCGAGCAAGCCTGCCAGCACGATGACACAACCGAACAGCACAGCCTGACCGCCTCCGCCCGAACGACGTGGCGGTGTGCTGGAAGCTGGTGCAGCAGCAGGCTGGCTGACATTGCCGGCTTCGTTGGTCGGCTGCGGATGAGTGTTTTCCGGGGAATTCTGCATGTCGTTCATGAAAGGGATTGTAACGCGGCAATCAGGCCATCGTCGCCCGATCTGCTCTGATGTACGTGGGAGAAACCGAGAGAACGCGCCGTATCCGCGATGCGTATGTGCGGAACGATCAATCGTTGCTGTTGCATTTTTGCCACTCCCTGCGCATCGTCGAGTCGCGCAACCATCTGCTCCAGAAACCGTAATGCTTCCGAGCTGGTCACGATCCAGTCGTTCTGACTGTCGAGCAAGCATCGAAGTTCTTGCCGACGTTCTGCCGTCCATTCCGGCGCGGTGCGACGATAGGCTGCCACCGGCGTCACGCGCACGCCCGCAGCACGCAAGGTGTCGCCCAGCAACTCACGCCCGGTTTCACCGCGAACGATCAGCACTTCGCGTCCACGCAAGGCAGCGAGATCCAGTTCTTCGAGCAAGGTTTCGGAATCGGTACGTTCGAGATTGCGCGGCGAATAGATGGTGCAACGCTCTGCAGTCAGCCCATGCCGCGCCAGTGCGGCCCGACTGCCCTCGCCTACCACGGCCAGCGGCACATCGAACGGCCAGTCGGGCCGCACTGCCAGCGCCGCATCGATCGCATTCGGACTGACAAAGGCAACCAGTGCATAGCGCTCCAGTTCGGCCAGTGCCTTGTGCAAGATCGTCGTGTCGGGCAAGGGCTGAATATCCAGCAAGGGAAACAGAACGGCCTGGCGGCCCAACGCCGTCACACGTGCCGCAAGCTCATGGGCCTGCGCCAAGGGACGCGTGACGACGACCAGAGGCTCAGTCATCCTCGCCGGCATCCGCCTTGCAGGCGGCAAGAATGGCTTCGGCGCCCTGCTCGCGCAAGGCAACGGCAACCTGCTCGCCCAATGCTTCGGGCGCATCAGCGGCACCTTGTCGATCGACTTGTGCAATCTGTTTGCCATCCGGCGTGGCGATCATGGCGCGCAGACGCATCGTGCCACCGTCGATGGTTGCGTAGGCGGCCAGGGGAATCTGGCAACTGCCACCGAAGTTGCGCGAAACCGTGCGCTCGGCCTGCACGGTACGTGCGCTGAGATCGTCGTTAAGCGGCGCCAGCCATTCAACCAGTTCCTCGCGATTGCCGGCAATTTCGATCGCCATTGCGCCCTGGCCCGGTGCAGGCAGGCTCAGCTCGGGCGGCAGAAAAGCGCGGATGCGCGATTCCATGCGCAGGCGCTTGAGACCGGCTGCCGCCAGAATAATGGCCGCATAATCGCCGTTATCGAGCTTGCCGAGTCGGGTATCGAGATTGCCGCGCAAGGGGCGAATCTCAAGATGCGGATAACGTGCCGCGATCAGCGATTGCCGACGCAAGCTGCTGGTACCCACGACGGCACCGGCCGGCAATGCATCCAGCGAAGCATAGTGGTTGGAAACGAAGGCATCGCGCGGATCTTCCCGTTCCAGCACGCCAGCAAGGCGAAAACCTTCCGGCAGAAACATCGGCACATCCTTGAGCGAATGCACGGCCAAATCGGCACGCTGCTCGGCGATGGCAACTTCGAGCTCCTTGACGAACAAGCCCTTGCCGCCCACCTTGGACAAGGCGCGATCCAGAATACGATCGCCGCGTGTGGTCATGCCAAGGATTTCAATCGAACACTGCGGATATAATAGGGCCAATTTTTCGCGGACATGTTCGGCCTGCCACATGGCGAGCCGGCTTTCGCGCGAGGCGATGATCAGTTTTTTCGGTGGCGGGAATTTCAAATCGGCGGCTTTCGTTCTTGTTCGGAGGTGTCGATGGACTTGGCATCATTCTGGCTTCAGCATAATGTCGTTCGCGACCGTGCCGTTTGCGCAGGATCAAGCGATACTCTCGTCCAACCGCAAAATCTTATCACGCACGCGTTGCGCAAAACCTGTATCGCCTGATTCATCATCAACAAGAAGACTGCACACTTCCCTATGGCCAAACAAGCTTCCAAGACGCCCGCGCGCGCATCCGTTCGTTCGACCTCGCCTACTCCGAAAAAAGATGCACCGCTGAAGGAAGACATTCGTCTGCTCGGCCGTCTGCTCGGCGACGTGCTGCGCGATCAGGAAGGCGACGCCATGTTCGAAACGGTCGAAACCATTCGCCAGACTGCCGTGCGCTTCCGTCGCGAAGCCGATGTCGAAGCCGGCGCGGCGCTGAACAAGCTGCTCAAGAAGCTCGACCGCGAGGAAACCGTCACCGTCGTGCGCGCGTTCTCCTACTTCTCGCATCTGGCCAACATCGCTGAAGATCAGCATCAGCATCGCTGCCGCCGCGACAGCCTGCTGGCCAGCGACAAGCCCGAAGAAGGCAGCGTTGCCGCTGCGCTTGAAAAACTCGACAACGCCGGCGTCAATGGTGCGACGGTACGCAAGTTCTTCCGCGAAGCCCTGATTTCGCCGGTGCTGACCGCGCATCCAACCGAAGTGCAACGCAAGAGCATTCTGGATGCCGAAAACGAAATCGCCCGCCTGATCGCCGAACGCGATCTGCCGCTGACCAGCAAGGAACGCGCGCGCAACACGCAACTGCTGCATTCGCGCATCACCATGCTGTGGCAGACCCGCCTGCTGCGCTACACCAAACTGTCGGTGGCCGATGAAGTCAACAACGCGCTGTCCTACTATCGCCTGACCTTCCTCAATGAACTGCCGGCGCTGTACGAAGATATCGAAGACGATATCGCCGCGCAGTTCCCGCAACGCGGTGCCGCCGCCGCAAACCGCGAATTGCCGAACTACGTGCAAATGGGTAGCTGGATCGGTGGTGACCGCGATGGCAATCCCAACGTCAATGCCGACACCATGCGCTACGCGCTGTCGCGCCAGTCGACGACCATTCTCTCGTTCTACCTCGAGCAAATTCACACGCTCGGTGCCGAACTGGCGATCTCGACCTTCCTCGCCGGCGTCAGCCCCGATCTGGGTCAGTTGGCAGATGCTTCGCCAGACACCTCCGACCATCGCTCGGACGAACAATATCGCCGTGCACTCATCTACATCTACGCACGTCTGGCAGCCACCGCTCGCTCGCTCGGTGCCACGCATCTGATGCGTCCCGAAGTCGGTCCGGCACCGGCTTATGTATCGGCCAATGAGTTCGTTGCCGATCTCGATGTACTGGTCGATTCGCTGAAATCGCATCACGGTGCCGCGCTCGTCAAACCACGCTTGGCGAAGCTGCGCCGTGCCGGTGAAATTTTCGGTTTCCATCTGGCGACGCTGGACATGCGTCAAAGCTCGGACGTGCACGAACGCACGCTCACCGAGCTGTTCGCGCGTGCACAAGTCGAAGCCGATTACAGTGCATTGTCGGAAGAAGAAAAGATCGCCCTGCTGCTGGCCGAACTCGACAAGCCGCGCCTGCTCTACTCGCCCTACATCGATTACACCGAGGATACGGTTTCCGAACTCGCGATCATGCGTGCCGCCGGCGAGATTCGCCAGCGCTTCGGTTCGCGTGCGATTCGCAACTACATCATCTCGCACACGGAAACCGTCTCCGATCTGCTGGAAGTTTTGCTGCTGCAACGCGAAACCGGCCTGCTGCGTGCCGACGATGAAAAAGCCTCGGTTGGCGATGTCGAACTGATGGTCATCCCGCTGTTCGAGACCATTCCCGATCTGCGCCTGGCACCGACCATCATGGAACAGCTGATCGCGATTCCGCAGGTACGCAAGCTGATCGCCAAACAGGGCGATCTGCAGGAAGTCATGCTCGGCTATTCGGACTCCAACAAGGATGGTGGCTTCCTGACTTCCAACTGGGAGCTGTACAAGGCCGAAACCCGTCTGGTGGAAGTATTCAACAATGCCGGCGTCAAGCTGCGCCTGTTCCACGGCCGTGGCGGCACCGTCGGTCGCGGCGGCGGCCCGAGCTACGATGCGATTCTCGCACAACCACCGGGCACCGTGAACGGCCAGATCCGTCTGACCGAACAGGGCGAAATCATCGCCTCCAAATTTTCCAACCCGGAAATCGGTCGTCGCAATCTCGAACTGCTGGTTGCTGCCACGCTGGAAGCCAGCCTGACCCCGCTGCCATCCACCCGCGGCGATGTGCGCAAGCTCGCCACCTTCGAAACCGTGATGGCCGAACTGTCGGAACTGGCATACAAGGCCTACCGCAACCTGGTCTATGAAACCCCGGGCTTTACCGACTATTTCTTCTCGTCGACGCCAATCAAGGAAATCGCCGAACTCAACATCGGTTCGCGCCCTGCTTCGCGCAAGGCATCCCAGCGCATCGAAGATCTGCGAGCGATTCCATGGGGCTTTTCGTGGGGTCAGTGCCGCCTGCTGCTGCCGGGCTGGTACGGTTTTGGCAGCGCCATCGAACAATGGCTCAACGACGGTAACCAAAAGACCAAACGCCTGGCCACGCTCAAGTGCATGTACAAGGAATGGCCATTCTTTGCCACCTTGCTGTCGAACATGGACATGGTGCTATCAAAGACCGATCTGGCCGTCGCTTCGCGCTATTCGGAAATGGTGGCCGATCGCAAGCTGCGCAATGCGATCTTCAAACGCATCGTGTCCGAACACGAACGCGCTTCCAGCTACCTGACGCAAATCACCGGCCATCGCGAACGCCTTGCCAGCAACCCGCTGCTGCAACGCTCGATCAAGAACCGTTTTGCCTACCTCGACCCGCTCAATCACTTGCAGGTCGAACTCATCAAACGCCACCGCGCGCTGATGAAAGACGGCAAGATCGATGATCGTGTACGACGCGGGATTCAGTTGTCGATCAACGGGTTAGCGGCAGGATTGCGCAATACGGGTTGATCCAGCCATTCACACCATCCAAAAAAGGGAGCGCAAGCTCCCTTTTTGTTTTCCCTTCTTCATGCTCAAAATGATTTCCGTCGATATAGCAAACCATCGTTTTCAACTACGCGCTGCTGCCGTGTTCGTGCACGACAATCATGTTCTGCTGCATCGTATCGAAGGCGATGCCTTCTGGGCGCTGCCCGGTGGACGCGTGGAACCCGGCGAAGAAGCCTGCCATACGGTTGTGCGTGAAATGAAGGAAGAATTGAACGAATCGATCGTATGCAGCGAACTGCTTTATCTCGTTGAGAATTTCTTGCACTATGACAACAAACCCAATCATGAAATCGGGTTGTATTTTCTGACGCGCTTTGCGCCAGGATCCGCATGTCTCGATATATCGAGAACACATCGCGGCGTAGAGGGAGAGAAGAAACTGGAGTTCCGCTGGTTTTCCAGGGACGATCTGCACAACGTAGTGCTACATCCTGCTTTTTTACAAGCAGCCCTCGCTGCACCGGCACTACGCTTCCAACATGTCGTACAACAAGGTTAATAGGCATCTGCAAAGCTTCATGCAGAGAGGCAACTACCCTAGCGCACCAGACTTTTGACGACACTCCACTGCCTTCTGGAAATCGGCAATCGCTCCTGAATACCGCGCAGAATGACCTGCCACGCATCCTGCCCGCGTTCGGCATCATCGTCGTCACTCGCTTGCTGCGCGCGTTCGACGCCTGCAATCGCATCCTTGGCGACGAGCGCATTGCGATGCACACGAATGAAGCTGCTGGCAAGTTCCTGCTCTAGGGAAGAAAGCGAACCTTCGATCAAATATTCATGCTCGCGCGTGCGCAGGGTGATGTACTTCGCTTCTGCCTTGAGATAAATCACATCCCCTATCGGAACCAGAAGAACACGTCCCCGCTCCTGCACGGAAAAGTGTCGACGCGGACTTGGCATGCTTGTGCTGGCATTCCCGATCTCCTGCTTGTGTTGTCGTCCGGCGAGATGCAAGGTGCTCACGCGACGAATGGCTTCGGCCAGGCGCGTGGCACGTACAGGCTTGAGCAGATAATCGAATGCATGCACATCGAACGCCTTGAGTGCATATTCGTCGAATGCCGTGACGAAGATGATGGCTGGCGCATCTGGCATTGTCTGCTTGAGCTGCGCGGCCAGATCGATACCGGTCATGCCCGGCATTTGCACATCGAGCAGCACGATGTCCGGCTGCAATTCCGTAATCTGAGCCAGTGCCTGCTGCGCCTGCTCCGCTTCGCCGACGATTGCATGCGGGCATTCCTCTGCGACGTCAGACAGCAGCATCGTCAGTCGCGCCCGCGCTGGTGCTTCGTCATCGACGATGAATATACGCGGCTTCATGCCTCGCCTTTCTGAAAGGGAAACACCAGCCGCAACTCGAACACGCCGTCTTGCATCACGGTCGTCAGTTGCGCTTCGACGTCGTACAGCAAGGTCAGCCGTTCACGAATATTGTCCAGCGCCATGTGGTTGCCAACCGAGACGGCATCGGCGTGATAGGGATTGGTCATGACGATTTCAATGCGGTCGCGAATACGGGCGATGGTGATGCGAATGCAAGCTGCGTCTGGCGAAGGCTCGACACCGTAATGCACGGCATTTTCCAGCAGCGGTTGCAGCAGCAAGGCAGGCATGGCGGTTTGCTGCATTAGGGCATCGTCGGTCTGGATATCCCACGCGACCTGCAAGCGTTCGCCCAGCCGAATCTTTTCGATGGCGAGATACTGCTTGCCGATGCTCACTTCGTCGGCCAGCGTGGTGATGTCACGCGTGTCGCGCATCAAGACGCGAAACAGATCGGCCAGATCTTCCAGCGTATTTTCGGCGCGGCGTGGTTCGCTGCGAATCAGGGACAGCACAGCATTCAGACTGTTGAACAAAAAATGCGGTCGGATGCGCGCCTGCAATGCCTGCAAACGCGCCTCGGCCAGCGCGGGTGAAAAGGCGCGTGTACGCAGCTCAAAGTAATGCTGCAGCACAATACCGAACAGTGCCGCACCGGCCATGCCCTCTGCAACCGAAACGCGCGTCAGGCTGATCATGCCCGACGCATTGGCCAGAAAATAGTGAATGATCGCTCCGGTAATGGCTGCCGGCACCGCAGCGCAGGCCAGGCGCTGACACCACAAAGGCATGGTGCGAATCAGACGACGCATGCCACACAAGGCAAACAGCGAAGTCAGGCAAGCCAGCTCGATCAATAGCGAGGCTTCGACAAAGGCCGACAGCCCTGCCTGCAGCCCCGTCGCGGTTAACAGCATGACTGCCAGCACCACGCCGTTTACGAACAACAGCGCGCGCACCATGGTGCCGATATTGCAACAATCGGGAATGACGTTTTCGATCGGCGAGGCGGGAATCGGCTCAAACAGGCGCTGCATGACAAAAATGGACGAAGTTGAGGTGCATCGATGACGGCGGGTGGGTCTGGCGACAGCCTTGTTTTATAATCGCGTATTCATCAGGAAAGAACCATGACAGCACAACTCTCCAAAAAAAGCGAGGCCTGGTCGGCCCGTTTCAGCGAACCGGTCTCGGATCTGGTCAAGCGCTATACCGCATCGGTGTTTTTCGACAAGCGTCTGGCCGAAGTCGATATCCAGGGTTCGCTCGCCCACGCGGAGATGCTGGCGCATCAGAATATCATCAGCCAGGAAGACCACGCCGAAATCCGTCGCGGCATGACGCAAATCCAGCAGGAAATCGCCGCCGGTAAATTCGAGTGGCTGCTCGATCTGGAAGATGTGCATCTGAACATCGAGAAACGCCTGACCGAACTCGTCGGCGATGCGGGCAAGCGCCTGCACACGGGTCGTTCGCGCAACGATCAGGTGGCAACCGATATTCGCCTCTACATGCGCGGCGAGATCGATAACATCATCGGTCTGCTGCGCGATCTGCGCCTGGCCCTGCTCGATCTGGCCGAACAGCATGCCGATACGATCCTGCCCGGCTTTACCCATTTGCAGGTGGCACAACCGATCACTTTTGGCCATCACATCCTCGCTTACGTCGAAATGTTCGGTCGCGATGCCGAGCGCATGCAGGACGCCCGCAAGCGCGTCAATCGCCTACCGCTGGGCGCTGCGGCGCTGGCCGGCACGACTTTCCCCATCGATCGCGAACGCGTTGCCAAGACGCTCGGCTTCGAAGACGTTTGCCACAACTCGCTGGATGCGGTTTCGGATCGCGACTTCGCCATCGAATTCTGCGCGGCTGCAGCACTGGTGATGACGCACGTTTCGCGCATGTCGGAAGAACTCGTCATCTGGATGAGCCCGCGCGTCGGCTTCATCGACATCGCCGACCGCTTCTGCACCGGCTCGTCGATCATGCCGCAAAAGAAAAACCCGGACGTCCCGGAACTCGCCCGCGGCAAGACCGGCCGCGTCAACGGTCATCTGATCGCCCTGCTGACCCTGATGAAGGGTCAACCTTTGGCCTACAACAAGGACAATCAGGAAGACAAGGAACCGCTGTTCGATACCGTGGATACGGTAGTCGATACGCTGCGTATTTTCGCCGACATGGCGCGCGGCATTACCGTCAAACCCGAAGCCATGCGTTCGGCGGCCTTGCAGGGCTATGCGACAGCAACCGATCTGGCCGACTATCTGGTCAAGAAAGGCCTGCCTTTCCGCGATGCACACGAAGCCGTGGCACACGCCGTACGTGTTTGCGTCGACCGCAACTGCGACTTGTCGGATCTGACGCTGGAAGAAATGCGCGTGTTCTCGACGCTGATCGAAGCCGACATCTTTGACGTTCTGACACTCGAAGGTTCGGTGGCGGCGCGCAATCACATCGGCGGCACGGCACCGCAGCAAGTGCGGGCAGCGATTGCCCGCGTGCGTGCGTTGCTGGCATAAGCGATACGTAAAGTGGCAAACCGACTATCGCCAAACAGGTAGTCAACCATTTGCACGAAGGCAGCGCCTGTTGCCGACAACAAAAAAGGAGATGCCACGGCATCTCCTTTTTACATTCACACAAGCTGCATCAGCTACCGGCGATCGTCATGTTTTCGATCAAGATGGAACCGGTCTGCTTGGTACCGCGAACAAGCGTATCGGCACCGATGGCCACGATCTGCTGGAACATTTCCTTCATATTGCCGGCAATCGTGATCTCCTCGACCGGATACTGGATCACGCCATTCTCAACCCAGAAACCCGAAGCGCCACGCGAGTAATCGCCAGTCACATAATTGACGCCCTGCCCCATCAGTTCCGTCACCAGCAAGCCGGTACCGAGCTTGCGCAGCATGGCTTCGAAATTATCCGACTTCTTCGTCAGCGTCGAAGTCAGTGACAGATTGTGCGAGCCGCCCGCGTTGCCGGTGGTCTGCATGCCAAGCTTGCGCGCCGAGTATGTCGAGAGGAAATAGCCTTGCACGACACCGTCTTTCACCACATCGCGACGCGTAGTCTTGACGCCTTCTTCATCGAACGGCGAAGAACCAACGCCACCGATCACATGCGGGTCTTCCAGAATCTGGATGTGGGGAGCGAAGACAGACTGGCCGAGTGAGTCGAGCAGGAAGGTCGATTTACGGTACAACGCACCGCCGGACACCGCCTGTACGAACGCGCCGAGCAAGCCTGCCGCTAGTGGCGCTTCGAACAGTACAGGGCATTTGCGCGTGTCGAGCTTGCGCGCATTCAGGCGCGCCAGTGCGCGATGCGCGGCGTATTCACCGATGGCTTCAGGTTTGGCCAGTTTTTTCGGATCACGCATCGATGAATACCAATCGTCGCGCTGCATGTTGCTGCCCTTGCCAGCAATCGGCACCACCGAAATCGTGTGACGCGAATATGGATAGCCACCCATGAAACCGCGCGAATTGGCGGCAACGAAGTGCGATTGCTGTGCATACACGCCGACGCCGTCGCTGTTCGTGATGCGCTTGTCCACGGCGAATGCAGCGGCTTCGCCACGGCGTGCGAGTTCGACGGCTTCTTCGGCCGAAATCAGCCAGGGATAGTAAAGCTTCAAATCTTGAGGATTGCGTTCGAGCAAATCGTCATCCGGCAGACCGGCGCAATCATCTTCAGAGGTAAAACGGGCGATGTCATATGCGGCCTCGACGGTATCCTTGAGTGCCTGCTGCGAAAAATCGGAGGTACTGGCGTTGCCGCGACGAATCTGGCGTCCCTCACCCAGATACACGGTCACGCCAATGCCCTTGTCCTTGTTCTGCTCGATCGTTTCCACGCTCCCCTTGCGCACGGATACCGACAGCCCGCTACCTTCGCTGATTTCCACGGCGGCATCGGATGCACCTTTTTCCTTCGCATAACGCAAGACATCGCTTGCAAGCTGCTTCAACTGGTCCTGACTGTGGGTAAAAACGGAGTCGCTCATGAGGTGGTTTTCTTCGGGTAAGCCTGTAAAACAGTTATCATAGCAGTCGTTTCAAGAATGGCCCGAGTGCCACAGCAATCCATCATGCCAAATGCCAATCGCGGTTCCGTCGGTTTCAGCTCCAATGAATTCGAGCAGGAATACGAACGCCCTTCCAAATCCGAACTCAAGCGCCAGATGAGCGCCCTGCAAAAGCTGGGCGAAGAGCTGGTCGAACAACCACGCGACCGCGTCAAGCGCGTGCCCATGCCGGAAGATGTGCGTGAAGCTATCCTCGAATGCCAGCAGATCAAGGATCACGAAGGTCGCCGCCGCCAGATGCAGTACGTCGGCAAGAAAATGCGCTCGCTGGAAGAACACGAGATTGCAGAAATCCAGCGCGTCATCGATAGCTGGAAAGGCGCTTCCAAGGCAGAAACAGCGAACCTGCACGCCATTGAACGTCGCCGCGACAAGCTGCTGGCCGACGACAAGGTATTGACGCAACTGCTGGCCGATCATCCCGAACTCGATGCGCAGCAATTGCGCACGCTGATCCGCAATGCGCGCAAGGAACAGGCCGAGAACAAGCCGCCCAAAGCCTATCGCGAGATTTTCCAGATCCTGAAGCAATTGCATGCCAGTGCAGCAGCGGCGAAGAACAGCGACGAAGAACAGCAAGACGATGACGACGAACAATCCTGATCGCGCGCTCAAGATCGGCCTCGTATCGATCTCGGACCGCGCTTCGGCCGGCATCTATCAGGACGAAGGCTTGCCTGCTCTGCAAGCGTGGTTCACTGCCGCACTGACGAGCGCGTGGGAAATCGAAACTCGCCTGATTCCTGATGAACGTCCGGCGATCGAGCAGGCGCTGATCGAACTGGTGGATTACGCACGTTGCGACCTCGTCATCACCACCGGCGGCACCGGCCCATCGCGCCGCGATGTAACGCCCGAAGCGACACTAGCAGTCGCCACCAAGGAAATGCCGGGCTTCGGCGAACAGATGCGCCAGATCAGCCTGCAATTCGTGCCGACTGCGATCCTGTCGCGCCAGGTTGCCGTGATCCGCGAAACCGCCGATCACGCGGCACTGATCATGAATCTGCCGGGCCAGCCCAAGTCGATCAAGGAAACGCTGGAAGGCTTGAAAGACGCCGAAGGCAAGCAACTGGTCGGCGGCATCTTTGCGGCGGTGCCGTATTGCATCGATCTGATCGGCGGGCCGTACATCGAAACCAATGAAGCCGTCTGCAAAGGCTGGCGGCCCAAGCACGCAATCCGCACGCCCAAATAACTGTTTTCTTCCGATTTACTCACGTACTCAACGATCATGACCCTGCCTGCCGTCGAACTGCAAACCTCTCCCAATCCGACCGTTTCCATCATCTGGATGCATGGCCTCGGCGCCGATGGCAATGACTTCGTACCGATCGTCAAGGAACTGGATCTGGCCGGCTTGCCCGGCATTCGCTTTGTTTTCCCGCACGCGCCCATGCTGCCGGTAACGATTAACGGCGGCCGCATGATGCCAGCCTGGTACGACATCTGGGCAACGGAATTCGGCCGTGACGACGACGAACAAACCATTCGCGATTCGCAAAAGGAAATCGATGCGTTGATCGCGCGCGAGAACGAACGCGGTATTGCGACTGACAAAATCCTCATCGCCGGTTTCTCGCAAGGCTGTGCCATGACTTTGCAAACCGCCCTGCGCCATCCGCAAAAACTGGCCGGCCTGCTGTGCCTGTCCGGTTATCTGCCATTAGAATCCTCGTTCGAAACCGAACGTAGCGATGCCAACGAAAACACGCCGATCTACTATGCACACGGCATCGGCGATCAGGTGATCCCGATCACGCGCGCCAAGCAATCGCTGGCTGTGTTGCAGAAAGCAGGCTACGACGTGGAATGGCACGAGTACAACATGCCGCATTCGGTGTGCATGGAAGAGATCATTGATATCTCGAATTTCTTGAAGAAAGTACTGAAGTAATTTCTTCGGAAGACTTGGATCAAAAAGCACGCTTTCTGCGTGCTTTTTTTGTTTTTTGATTCTTGAGAAAATGGCCAACTTCAAGAATGGAGTTCCATGTGTTTACCAGGGGTGCCCCGGCCCGGCGGCCACTCGCTTTTCTTGTCTCGCCAAGAAAAGTAAGCAAAAGAAGGCGACCGTAACATCGCTGCCTTCCGGATTCCCAGTGCTGCAACGCAAGAAATGGGAAATACCCGAAACTCGCTTCGCTCAAACATCGGTCATTTCTAATCCATTTCTCACATCGCATCACTGGCAGCGCCAAGGCGGATGTCTATCCAATACATTGGCGCACGTATCTAACAATACAAAACCATCACTCTTCACTTCTTGCCTCTGCCAAGACCTTCAAATCCCGCTTGTACGCAGCCAATGATGGTCGATTCAAATCGGATCAGAAACGGGTGTGTTTGAGCACGCAGTGCGAGTGTCGTCCGTTTCCCGATTTGGATGGAACAGCGGCGGGAATCCGAAGGGCTGTGTAACCGCGATCGCCTTTCTTTTGCCTACTTTCTTTGGCGAAGCAAAGAAAGTAGGTAGCCGCCGGGCTACCCCCGGCAAGCCTGTCCGAAGAACCGACATCATCAGCCTCAAACAAACGAAGCAAGCAAAAAAATGCCGCTCATCCAAGCGGCATTTTTACGCACACAAAAACAACTTCACTTAAATACCACCGTCCTGTTTCCATTCAACAGAATGCGATGCTCGACGAAATATTTAACCGCCCTTGCCAGCACCACACATTCGACATCGCGCCCGATCGCGGTAAAGGTTGCCGGATCCATTGCATGATCAACGCGCGCCACGTCCTGTTCGATGATCGGCCCTTCATCCAGATCGCCAGTGACGAAGTGAGCCGTTGCACCGATCAGTTTGACGCCGCGATCATGCGCCTGATAGTAAGGCTTGGCACCCTTGAAGCTGGGCAGGAAGGAGTGATGGATATTGATCGCCCGGCCTTCGAGCGCCTTGCACATTTCGGGCGAGAGAATCTGCATGTAGCGCGCCAACACGACGAGATCGATGTCGGCACTTTCAATGATTTCCAGCACACGCTCTTCCTGCGTGCGCTTGACGGCATCCGACGCCCCGGTTGCGAGCGGCAGATGATGGAAAGGAATGTTGTAGCTGGCGGCGAGCTGATAGAAATCAGTATGGTTGGAGACAATCGCCGGAATCTCGACCGGCAGCAAGCCGCTGCGATAACGGAATAGCAAATCGTTCAGGCAATGCCCGATCTTCGACACCATCAATAACAGGCGCGGCTTGCGATGTGCATCGAACAACTGCCACGTCATTTGCAACGCATCAGCCAGTTCGGCAAATCCATGCCGCAATCCGTCACCATCGATTGAGCCGTCGCCCGAAAAATGCACGCGCATGAAAAAGCGCTGTGACGAAGGATCGCCGAATTGCGCAGAATCGAGAATGTTGCAGCCGTGATCGGCCAGATAACCGGATACGCGCTGCACAATGCCGCGCTGGTCGAGGCAGGAGAGATTGAGGATGTATTGCGGTTGCATGATGGACCTTGAGGAGGTCGCCCGCCAACCGGGCGAGACAAGGCATTCTCGCACAGCGATCCCTACAGCTTGCTTACATGGCAAGCGGAAACGACAAAGACGGGTAGCGTACTCGGACGCTACCCGAAGTGGGCAGAACGGCTAAAACCGCTCTACTTCAAACGCTCTTCGCGACAGCCGCCATTTTCGGTGGCGACGAAGCGGCACCGGTACCGACCTGCACGTCACCGGCCAGTTGGCCGCCCTCTTCGATGACTACATTGCCGTAGCGGATCTTGCCCGACACCTTGCCGGTGGCGTAGATCACGAGCTTCTGACGCACAGTCAAGTCGCCATCGAATTCGCCATGAATCTCGGCAATGTCGATACCGGCCGAGCCCTTGAACGAGCCGTCCTTGGCAATCTGGATCACGCGCGAATCCATGGTTGCCTCGACGAAGCCTTCGACCACCAGCGTATCGCAATCGGTGATCTCTACACCCTTGAGCTTGATGTTCGGACCGACGATCAGTTTGCTGCCGACTTCGTTCGTGCTCGGAGCCTGTTGCTGATTACCGCTGTTGAGGGAATTGTTCATGGCGCCCTTGTTGAATGCGTTATTGGTATTGGCTGTATTGGAAAGTACCGAGGAATTGGTGGTGCTCAGCGGAGGATTGGGGGTGTTGTTGTCACGTTTGCCAAAAAGCGTGTCGGAACGAAGCATGGAATCTCCTGGGAATAATTGTCGCAATGACGTTTGGTACGGTTTCGGTACGCTCACAGCATGAAACTGTGCATCGCGTTGTAACGACGTTGCGGGCCTACTGTTTTCACTCGGCAATGCAGATATTCAATGCTCAACAGAAATGTTGAAATATTGCATTTTTTACATCAAACAAAGCCTTGCGTCTTTGTGCGTTACCGCACATAAAAGTTCGGCGTTGTTACATTTTTTATGACAGTTTTTTGATTGCTTTCCAGAGCGAAACGACATTGCCCCAAGCACCGGCAAACACATTCCGTTTTTCATTTCCACACATCAAATTTCCGTACTCTTCTCTGGCTGATTTTCCTGCGCTGCAACTTGACAGGCACCATGACAGCGCGCGATGCTGCTGCCCACATAACAAAAACTTCAGGGGGTAACCAATGCACGAGCTGCAATCCACACGGGCTGTCATTCATGATGCCGACGATGCGCCGCAGCGCTTTTCCTTCCATGGAACGGGCAGCGAATATTTCCGCATCTGGATCGTGAATCTGCTGCTGTCCATCGTCACGCTGGGCATCTATTCAGCCTGGGCCAAAGTTCGTCGGACCAAATACTTCTACGGCAGCACACGCGTTGCAGGTGCATCGTTCGAATATCACGGCAACCCGGTGGCGATCCTGAAAGGTCGCATCGTGGCATTCGTGCTCATCGTGATTTACAACATCTCGATGGAAACATCGGGTCTCATGGGCCTGCTGATGATTGCCGCCGTCATGGCAGTCGCGCCGTGGCTGATCTGGAAAAGCCTGCAGTTCAAGCTCTACAACTCCAGCTATCGCGGCATTCGTTTCGGCCTGCGCGGATCCATGGGTGCCGCCTATCGCGTGTATCTGCTGTGGCCACTGCTGACGTTTTTCACGCTCTTTCTGGCCGCACCTTTTGCGCACCAGCGCATGAAGCAGTTCCAGCACGACGAAAGCCGCTTCGGCGCCACGCATTTCTCTTTTCACGCAACCGTTGGGCAGTTTTATCGTGCCTATCTGCTGGTGTTCGCCATCTGGCTGGCGGGCATTATTGCCATCTCGGTATTTCTCGGAGGGGGTCTCATCGCCTTTTTCATGGGCTTGCGTGAAGGTGGCGAACCCAATGCCGCAACCTTGACGGCCTTCTTTTCATTCCTGCTGGCGCTCTACGCATGGATGTTTCTGCTGTTTCCGATCTTTGTCACGCTCGTGCAAAACCTGATCTGGAATAACACGCGTCTTGGTGAACATCGCTTCACCTGCGACATGAAATGGCCACGCATGGTATTCATTACCGCGACCAATATCCTCGGCATCATCTGCACGCTGGGGCTGTTCATTCCATTTGCGAAGATTCGCATGCTGCGATATCGCGTGGAATCCATGACGCTGCTACCGGACGGCAATCTCGATGCCTTCGTCGCCGATGCCCAAGCACAAGCGTCAGCGACTGGTGAAGGCATGGCTGATTTGCTCGACTTCGATCTTTCTCTTTGAGATGGCAATGCAGGGCATTTATTACGATGGCAAGACGTCGCGTGCGCATCGCGTCACGCTGGAAGTGATCGACGATACGCTTTCCCTCCACGGCGACGTGATGCGCCAATGTCCGTTGAATGACCTGCGCGTATCTGAACGCACGCGCCATGCACCGCGCAAGGTGACCTTTCCCGATGAGGCGTATGTCGAAATCGAGGATGCGCAGGCGTTCGAAGCCTTGCTGGCGCAAACCGGCTTTGCCGATTCCGTTGTCGTGCGCGCCCAGCAAAGCTGGCGTGGCACGTTGATGGCTCTCGCCCTGACTGCCTTTGTCTTGGTAACCGGTTATCTATACGGCTTACCACTGGCGGCAGACATCGTCTCGCGCGCCTTGCCGGAACGCATCGAACGCTCAATCGGCCAAGGCATGCTGGGTCTTCTGGACCAGCGCATCCTCGCGCCCAGCCGGCTGCCTGACGCACGGCAATCGGCACTGCGCGAACGCTTCGCCGCCATGACGCCACCGCGCGACGGCGCACCGCAATACACGCTGGTATTTCGGGCGAGTCGCATCGGCCCCAATGCCTTCGCCCTGCCTTCCGGCGAAATCGTGATGACGGATGAACTAGTGCAATTGCTGGATAACGATCAGCAGGTGCTCAGTGTTCTGGCACATGAACTTGGTCATCTGCATGAGCGTCACCTGATGCGACGACTGATTCAAAGTTCGGCCGTCGGTGCCGTCGTCACCATGCTGTTCGGCGATGCCTCTGCCGTCGTTGCCAACATCCCCACCTTGCTGATGGACATGCATTATTCGCGCGAAGCCGAGCGCGAAGCAGATGATTATGCGATCGCCATGCTGAAAGCCAATGGCATACCGCTTTCGCAGATGGCTGCCGGTTTCGAAAAACTGCAACAGCAGCTCGGTGACGACAAGGAAACATCGTATTTCGCTTCACATCCTTCAACGTCGGAACGCATTGCTCGCATTCTGAAAGCGCAATAAAACGTCGACTCCCAAATCATATGGGCGAAAAAAAAACGCTGCCCGAAGGCAGCGTTTTTCGTTTGTGGCAACCGTGAATCAGTTACGCACGATTTTCTTGTATTCGTTGGTACGCGTATCGATCTCGATGATGTCGCCCTGATCAACGAACAAAGGCACCTGCACGGTGTGCTGGTTGGCTTCGATGGCGTTTTCGATCTTGGCTTCTTTCAGAACGTTACCCGAGGTATTGCCCTTGACGGCTGGTTCCGAGTAGACGACCTGGCGTGCGATCGTGGTTGGCAGTTCGACCGAAATGGCTTTGCCGTCGTAGAACACGGCTTCGCACTCCATACCGTCTTTCAGGTAGTTGATGGCATCGCCGAGGTTTTCGGCTTCGATTTCGAACTGGTTGTACTCTTCATCCATGAAGACGAACAGCGGATCGGCAAAGTACGAATAAGTGACTGGCTTCTTGTCGAGCACCACCACGTCGAACTTGTCGTCACCACGGAAAACGTTTTCCAGCGGGCTGTTGGTCAGCAGGTTTTTCATCTTCCACTTGTAGGTGAAGCCTGTGCGGCTCGAACCGTTGACGTCGGAACGCAGGACGATGAATGGTTTGGCGTCCACCATGATGATGTTGCCAACACGAACTTCTTTTGCGAATTTCATAGGGATTCAGCTAATTTAAGAGGGTTGCATGAAGGTTATCTGCCGGCCCGCGGTCAACAGCGCCCTTCATGTTCGAGCGAAAGCGGTTGCAGACTAACCGCGCATTATACCGGCTTTTTACCCTGCTCCGCGCGCAAATCGGCAGCAAAACGCAACAGGTTGCACGATAAGTCCCCATTTGCCAGCATGCTTTCCTGCCAACGATCCGCCTGGTCGGCAATTTCCGGCAATTGGTTTTGCAAGGCAGTCCAGCATGCGACAGGGTCTGCTTCGAGCGCGCCATTCCAGTACAGCGAAAATTGCGCAAGTGACGGAAAGGCAGACGCATAACGTTGCAGGAAGGCGCGCAACTTGACGTGGTGCAGATTTTCATCCTGCGGATAGATGTGCCAGACGAAAGGCCGCGCCGCCCACTGCGCCCGCACGAACGAATCCTCGCCACGTACAAAATTCAGATCGCAGGCCCATAACAATCGATCGTAATCGGGTTGCGGCACAAACGGCAGCACCTTGACCGTTAGCGCACCGTGCGTGGCACTGGCACCCGCAATCGGTGGCTGCTGCAGAAAAGCCTGCACGGCTTCGACGGCCACGCCTTCCGGAACAAGGCACGTCACAGCCTGTGTCGCTGCCTGCCAAAGCGCAAACAGTGAACGTACAGGCGCATGCGGATAACAGAACAGCGATATCTTGAATGCGGCACTTTGCTCCGGCGTCAAGCCCAGCCTCTGCAGAAACGCCTGCTGTGTTGCCCGATCCGCCTGAAATGCTTGTCGTTGCGCATGCAAGCCTGCTTCGCACAACAAGCCACCGGTTTTCGCGGTAAAACCGGGAAAGAAAAAATGCTTGGTCAATGGCAGACGCGGATGCATGGATGGCAGACGATGACAGCCTTCGACCCACTCTTCCGCCGTCAACCCTTCCAGATTCAACCAGACAGGCTTGATCGGACGCGTTGCCATTGCCTCGATATAGCCGGGGGGAATATCGCAGGCAAAGAATTCGATGACGATGTCGGCAATCTCCGCAGGTGCGAATGTGCCGGCCTGATCACGCCAGTGACGTACCGTGACGCCAGCGATGCATTGCACATCCGCTTCGCATTGCACTTCAGGACAGATGCGCTGGAAACTGCGCAGATCATCAACCCAAAGCGTGACCGCTACGCCGTGTTCATGCTGCAACTGGCGCGCCAGACGCCAGCAAATGCCGATGTCACCATAGTTATCGACGACTTTGCAAAACAAGGCCAGCGTTATCGGAGAAGAGTAGGACAATGCCATAAAGTCAGGATTCGGAAACGCACAATTCGTATACGCGCAGCTTGCGGTGATCCATCAAGCGAAACCCGCATGATAGATCACACTGCCTGCATTCACTGCACGCCAGCATGCGTATGACGCTCTAGTGCGCGCCACCGGCATCCACAGGGGCAGCAGCTTTGCTGCGTTTGGTCAGCCAGATAAAGCCGATCAGCACGAGGAACATGATCGAAGATAACCAGAACAGATCGGTTGCACCGAGCGTACTGGCCTGTACCGTCATCGACCGATCGATCACCGCCCATGCCGCCTGTTCTGACATGCCCTGCGCCATCAGGCCATTCACGGCTTGCGTGAATGCCGGATTGTGCGGCGCCATGTGCTCGGCCAGTTGCGCATTATGCAGGATGGAACGGTTGTCCCACATGGTCGACATGACCGAAGTGCCGATGCCACCGAACATGATGCGCACGAAATTGGACAAGCCTGCCGCGGCCGGAATCTTGTCCGGCGACAACCCCGACAGGATGATCGACGTCAGTGGAATGAAGAACATCGCCATCGATGCGCCCTGAATGATGGTTGGAATCATCAGCGTCATCATGTCCACATCCTGCGTGAATTGCGCACGCATGTGAAAGACCAACGCAAACGTCAGGAAGGCTGTCGTTGCGACCCAGCGCGCATCGATCTTGGGCAACAGCTTGCCGACCACCGGCGACAGCAGGATTGCGAAGATCCCGACCGGCGCCATCACTTTGCCAGCTTCGGTCGCCGTGTAGCCAAGCTGTGTCTGCAACCACAAGGGCAAAATTACCAGGCTGCCGAAGAACAGGCCGTAGGCCACCGAAATAGCGATTACGCCTGCGCTGAAGTTGCGCCCCTTGAACAGCGACAGATCAACAACCGGATGTTTTTCGCCGATTTCCCAGATCAGGAAGAAGACGAAAGCGATCACGGCAACTGCCGTCAGCAGCACGATCTCGCCCGAATGGAACCAGTCGAGCTCCTTGCCCTTGTCCAGCATCAACTGCAGCGAACCGACCCACACCACCAGCAGCGCCAGACCGACCTTGTCGATTGGCAGCTTGCGTGTTGCGGATTCGCGCGAGCGATAGATGGAGAGCGTCGCCCAGGCCGCAAACAGACCGATCGGAATATTGATGTAGAAAATCCACGGCCAGGTGTAATTGTCGGAAATCCAGCCGCCTAGCAACGGCCCCATGATGGGCGCCACCAGCGTGGTCATGCCCCAGAACGCCAGCGCCATACCACTTTTTTCGGGCGGATAGCTCGACAGCAGCAAGGCTTGCGACAGCGGAATCATCGGCCCGGCGACCGCACCTTGCAAGATACGCGCAGCGATGAGGATTTCAATGCTGGGCGCAAGACCGCACAGCGCCGATGCAAGCACGAACAGGATAATGGACGTGATGAACAACCGCACCTGACCAAAGCGTTGCGTGAGCCAGCCCGTAAGCGGTACCGAAATGGCATTCGATACCGCGAACGAGGTAATGACCCACGTACCCTGCTGCGGCGAAACGCCGAGATCGCCGGAGATCGCGGGAATCGAGACATTGGCAATCGACGAATCGAGCACGTTCATGAACACCGCCAGCGACAGGGCCAGCGTGCCGAACACGAGCGGCATGCCGCTCAGCGGTGCCAATGCGGGACGCGATGGATTACTCATGATCAGTGCGCCGATTTCCCTGCCTGCGCCCCCGTGTTGGCAGCAATGATCTGTGCCACGCGTGCTTCGGCCTCATTCCCCGCCGTGTCGAATACATCGGTGGCATATGCCGGATTGTCACGCGCCGGCGCAGCCGCCGTCAGCGATGTCCCTTCGTCATTGGCGATATCGACCTTCACCTGCATCGACAGACCAACACGCAATGGATGCGCCTCAAGATCCTTGGGATCGAGCGAGATCCGCACCGGAATACGCTGCACGACCTTGATCCAGTTGCCGCTCGCGTTCTGCGTCGGCAACAGCGCAAACGCAGCGCCGGTGCCGGCCGACAAACCAACGACCTTGCCGTGATATTCGACCTTGCTGCCGTAGACATCGGATTCCAGCGTCACAGGCTGACCAACGCGCATTCTCGCAACCTGCACCTCCTTGAAATTGGCATCCACCCACAAGGCATGCAGCGGCACGATGGACAGCAAAGGCGCGCCAGGTGCCACGCGCTGACCTATCTGCACAGAACGCTTGGCGACATAGCCCGTCACAGGTGCAGGCAAGGTGGTACGCGCATAGTTCAGATATGCCGCCTGCACCTGCGCCGCTGCGCGTTGCACGTTCGGATGCTTGGCGACCGAAGTCTGCTCGGTCAGCACCTGGTTGGAAGCCAGTTGCTCACGTGCCGCCTGCAATGCGGATTCGGCACTCTGCAATGCCGTGCGTGCATGTGCGAGTTCTTCCTTGGAAACCGCACCGGTGCCGTCCAGTTCCTGACGACGGGCCAGATCGGCACGTGCGCGTTCCAGATCAGCGGTACGTGCCGTCACGGTTGCATTGAGCGCACCGTTATTGACGAACAGCGTGCGCACTTCACGCACGGTTTGCGCCAGTTGCGCCTCGGCCTGTTCGAGTGCCACCTTGGCATCGCTGCGATCGAGTTCGATCAGCGGCTTTCCGGCCTGTATCAGTTCGGTATCGTCGGCATGGATCGCGATCACGGTGCCGCCAACCTGTGGCGTCACCTGCACGACATTGCCGGCGACATAGGCGTCGTCGGTGTCTTCGAAATGACGCGCGTAGATCGCCCACCAGATGCCATAACCGATCAGCAATAGCAGAATCAGTGCGCTTGCGACAATCAGACGACGCTTGCGTTTGCCATTGGCCGCCGCGCCATTTTCCGCAGTGTCGACCTGGGCATTAGTCTGATCGGCGTCAGGCGAAGATTGGGAAGTTTCGTTTGCATTCGTGTTCATGATGCGTTTCTCGCAGAAGTGGAGCTTGTCGAAGTGTCGGTTGATGCAGGTATAGATGGCGTGGTCGCGCTAGTCGACGCGCCGTTCAGCGGCTCGGTAGTTAGATTGGCGGCTTGTGCATCGAAGCCACCACCCAAGGCCTTGATCAGCGTGATGTGCAAATCGCTACGACGCGCCAGCGAATCCAGATCGCTACGCTGTTGCTGCAGCAAACCCAGCTTGGCGATCAGCACGGGCAGCATGTTGCTGGTACCAACGCGTTCGCGCTCTTCGGCCAGTTTTAAACCGGCTTGTGCTGCCTGCGTACCCAGTTGCTGCTGAAGATTCTGCTGCTCCGCAGCACGCAGCGACTGCACCTGATCGGCCACATCGTGCAACGCATCGACCAGCGCCTGGTTATACGTCGCCACCATGGCGTCGTACGAAGCCGTCTGCTGCTTCAGATTGCCACGCAGCGCATTGCTCGAAAGGATGGGCAAGGTGATTGCCGGGCCGATGCCAGCCACGCGGCTACCGCTTTCCAGCAGATTGCCGAGTCCCAGACTCGAAAAACCGGCGAATGCCGCAAGGTTGATGTTCGGATAAAACGCTGCCTTGCTGGCGTCAATCGTGCCCTCGGCCGCTTCCACGCGCCAGCGAGCTGCCACCAGATCGGGGCGACGTCCCAGTAGCGCCAGCGGCAACGCATCCGGCAAGGCGACTACCGTCGCCGCCGGCAATTCCGGTCTGGCGATCTGCAGTCCACGATCCGGTCCCTGCCCCAACAGCGCAGCGAGCTGATGACGCGTCAGGGCAATGCCCTCGTCCAGCGAGGATTGCTGCGCGCGCAGGAAAGCCAGCGCCTGTTCGACTTGTTGGCCGCGCGATTCATCCTCAAGGCCGGCGCGCACCCGCAGTGCCGACAATTTCTGAATCTGCTGCGCCACTTCCACCTGCTGCTGATTCAGATCGCGCTGTGCATATTGATGGCCCAATTGCACCCAGGCACGTGCCACCGCAGTGGATAGAATCAGCCGCGCATTGTATTCCTCGGCCTGGGCAGCCTTGTCCTGCGAAATGGCACTGCGGAATTCAGCAGCATGACGCCCCCAGAAATCCAGATCATAGGAAAAATTCAGCGTCAGGCTGTTATCCGATTGCCAGGTACCGGCCAACGGTGCTGGCACCAAACCATTCTCGGTGTAGCGCTGGTACGTGCCCTGCAAACCGGCACTACCCTTGATTTCGCCATTGGCACGCGCCACTTGTGCCGCCGCCTTGGCTGCTGCCACACGCGCAGCAGCGACTTGCAGATTGGGATTGCCGGCCAGCGCCTCGTCCACCAGCGCCTGCAAAGGTTCGCCGCCAATCTGTTTCGCCCATGCCGCATCCGGCCACTGACCGTGCTGATCCGGCAAGGACTGGCTGGCCTGCATGCTCTCGGTCGAACGCATGGTCGCCGTGGGCGCGATGCCCTTGTAGCTTGCGCACGAAGCCAGTAGTACGGTTGCGCAACTTGCCGTCACAACGGCACGTGCCATTTTCATCGTCCAGTTCATGATCACATCTCGCTTTCCGATGCCGCGCCGGTCTGGTCTGCGGGCAATACGTCTGTGTCGAGCAGCTTGCGCAGCAAATGCTTGAGCGTATCGACCTCGTCCTTGGAGAAGGACGCAAAATATTTCACCAGCACTTCGTTATAGAGTGGCCGCAATTGCTCAGCCAAAGCTGCACCAGCCTCGCTCAATTGCAGATTGAAAACACGACGATCGGTTGCGCTGGGCATGCGCACGATCAATGCACGCTTTTCAAGTCGATCCAGCATGCGCGTCATGGAAGCCGAATCAATGAACAGGTCGCGTACCAGGTCGGCCGCCGTGGCATAACGTCCGGTCGACAGCATCATCAGTACACTGCCCTGCGCCTGCGTAATGTCGTGCCTGACAGTCAGTTCCGCATCGATCGCCTTGGCCAATTTGGTACGGCAGCGCGCCAGCAGATAGCCGACACTCTCTTCAAGACACCACGTGCCGGAAGGAAACATTTTTTGCAAATCACTCATTTTCCTGGCTCATCAATATTTTCATAATGAATTACTGCATAGGCAGCAATATAGCAGGCTTTATTTGTTTGTACAGGGGTAATCAAGAAAAGTGTCATGACGCCCAAAAGGCTGTGAAGAAGCCGCCAAGGAAGCGTGAAAGACACATCAAAAATGCACAAATATTGACAAAATTACATTCTCCTGCCATCTATTCGAATACAGGCAATGGAAGTAATTTTCTTGCTGGTGGATACAGGTATGGCCTGCCTTCGCCTTCCCTCTGCACACCGAGTGCAACGGCAAAATACAGGCGACAAATGAAAACGGCATGCCTGCTGGCATGCCGTAAAAAGAATGACGTTTCCGGAAAAACATCAGGAACGTGATTTGCCACCTTTGCGCTCGCGGCCGATTTCTGCAATCGCATCCTGGAATTCGGCCACATCCTCGAAACTCTTGTAAACCGAAGCAAAGCGGATGTAGGCAATCTTGTCGAGCTTTTGCAATTCATGCATCACAAGTTCGCCAATCTGCCCCGAGACGACTTCGCGTTGTCCGCTCGACAGCAGCTTCTGCTCAATGCGCCGGATCGCTGCATCGAGTGCTTCTGCCGAAACCGGGCGTTTGCGCAAGGCGAGTTGCAGGCTGCCCTGCAATTTTTTTTGATCGTATTCGGTGCGGCTGCCATTCTTCTTGACGATGGTCGGCATCGTCAGTTCGACACGTTCATAGGTGGTAAAACGCTTGTCACACGCCACGCAGCGGCGGCGGCGGCGAATGCTGTCGCCCTCCTCCGAAATGCGCGTATCGAGGACCTGGGTATCGTCAGACTGGCAAAAAGGGCATCTCATCTGCGTTGCATTCGCAAGTTGTTGAATACATGCCCAAAAGCCACGGGCATGACATCTATTTATTCGAATGGCCTTACCCGTTTATCGGGCAAGGCCATTCTGCTTCATCAAACGACTGCTTCCGAATCAGCGATTCAGCCGTAGACCGGGAATGCATCGGTCAATTTCTTGACCTCTGCCTTTACGCGCTCGATGGTCGCCGCGTCGTGCGGATTATCGAGTACATCGGCAATCAAATCGCCAACCTTGGCCGCCTCGGCTTCCTTGAAACCGCGCGTCGTCATCGCCGGACTGCCCAGACGAATGCCCGACGTCACAAATGGCTTCTCAGGATCATTCGGAATCGCATTCTTGTTGCAGGTGATGTGCGCCGAACCGAGGATCGCTTCCGCATCCTTGCCGGTAATCTTCTTGGCACGCAGATCGACCAGCATCACATGCGATTCGGTACGGTTCGAGACGATGCGCAAACCGCGTGCGATCAACGCCTTGGCCAGTGCATCCGCATTCTTCACCACTTGCTGCTGATAGGTCTTGAACTCAGGCTGCAATGCCTCGTTGAATGCCGTCGCCTTGCCAGCGATCACGTGCATCAACGGGCCACCTTGCAAGCCTGGGAAGATCGCCGAGTTGATGATCTTTTCATGCTCTGCCTTCATCAGGATGAAGCCACCACGCGGACCACGCAGCGATTTGTGGGTGGTCGAGGTAACGAAATCGGCATGCGGTACCGGATTCGGATATTCACCTGCAGCGATCAGGCCGGCGTAATGCGCCATATCGACCATGAAATAGGCACCGATTTCCTTGGCGACCTTGGCAAAGCGTTCGAAGTCGATGCGCAGCGCGTAGGCCGATGCGCCAGCGATAATCAGCTTCGGCTTGTGCTCGCGTGCCAGACGCTCCATCTGTTCGTAATCGAGCTCTTCCTTGTCGTTAAGACCATAGGAAACTACGTTGAACCACTTGCCCGACATGTTCAAGGCCATGCCATGCGTCAGATGACCGCCTTCCGCCAGCGACATGCCCATGATGGTGTCGCCCGGTTTCAGCACAGCCAGAAAGACACCCTGATTCGCTTGCGAACCCGAATTCGGCTGCACGTTGGCAGCATCGGCGCCATACAGTTTCTTCAGGCGATCGATCGCCAGTTGCTCGACGATATCCACATACTCGCAACCGCCGTAATAACGCTTGCCCGGATAGCCTTCGGCGTACTTGTTCGTCAACTGCGAACCCTGCGCCTCCATGACGGCCGGCGAAGTGTAATTCTCCGAAGCGATCAGTTCGATATGGTCTTGCTGGCGGGTGTTTTCCTTCTGGATGGCCGACCACAGATCAGGATCGGTTTTGGCGAGAGTCTGGTCTTTCGAAAACATGCATCACTCCAATCGTTCAAAAAGGTATGGACATGGGCGCTTCTCAGCCCATCGGCAACGCGGTCGATGCCGGCACAACAACATCAAAAAACGAGTGGGAAAAAGGTGCCGTATAAAATGCGCAGGCAGCCTCGATCCCTGTTTCCATTCGGGGCTACCCAGGCGCACGGCAAAGAATCTCGCGCTTCACGGTGGATAAACCCACCTTGGGACCCAATCGACACAAGAAGCGCGAAGATGAGCCGAATTCGCCAGTCACGCGAGACGGAAATGGTGCAAAGATTCTACGTGATGGCCGAAGTTTGGGCAAGCTGCACCGAATATGCTCAGCGCGCATACAATAGCCCCCTTTCCCTACTGCAGTCTTACGATGAAACTCGCCACCTGGAACGTCAATTCGCTGAAAGTCCGCCTGCCCCATGTCCTTAAATGGCTGGAGGAGAACCCGGTCGATATCCTCTGTTTGCAGGAACTCAAAACGATAGACGAAAAATTTCCGCTCGCCGAGATCGAGGCGGCCGGTTATCACGCGGTGTTTTCCGGCCAAAAGACGTATAACGGGGTAGCCATCCTGTCGCGCCATCCGATGACCGACATCGTCAAGAACAACCCGCTGTTTCCGGATGAGCATCAACGCATCATTGCAGCCACCATCGAAGGCATGCGCATCATCTGCGTCTACATTCCGAACGGGCAGTCGCTGGATTCGGACAAGTTCGTCTACAAGATGAACTGGCTGAAATCGCTGCACGCGTGGGTGCGATCGGAAATAGCGCGCTACCCGCAACTGGCGATTCTGGGCGACTACAACATTGCGCCCGAAGACCGCGATGTGCACGACCCTGCTGCATGGGTCGGCATGACGCACGTTTCCGAGCCGGAGCGCAATGCTTTCCACGATCTGCTGGCACTGGACATGAAGGATGCTTTCCGCATGTTTGAACAGCCGGAGAAATTATTCAGTTGGTGGGATTATCGCCAGATGGGCTTCCGCCGCAATGCGGGACTGCGCATCGATCATATTCTGCTGACGCAGCCATTGGCCGAACGCTGCAACGAGTGCGTGATCGACAAGGTGCCGCGCAAGTGGGAGCAGCCGTCCGATCATGCGCCGGTGATCGCCACGCTGACTTGAAGAACATGCAACCTAACAACAAACAAAAACGCCCGTGATCAACACGGGCGTTTTTCATGGAATGGCAGCAGTGAAAATCAATCGACCGTCGCGCCACTTTCCTTCACGACCTTCGACCACTTGACGGACTCTTCCTTGACGAACTTGGCAAAGTTCTCAGGCGTGTCGCCAACGTAATCCGAACCCGTATCGGCCAGAATCTTCTGGAATTCAGGCTGCTTCATGATTTTCTGGGTTTCGACGTTGATTTTTTCAACGATTGCTTTTGGCGTACCGTGTGGCGCGAAGAAACCATACCAGGCGTACGACACGACAGCAGGCAGACCCGACTCTGCAAAGGTCGGTACATCAGGCAGCAGCGGCGAACGCTTGTCGCTCGATACGGCAATGACCTTCACCTTGCCACTCTTGATGTGCGGCATGATGGCAATCATGCTGTCGAACATGACAGGGACATGGCCGCCAAGCAGATCGGAAATGGCCGGTGCCGAACCCTTGTAAGGTACGTGCGTCATTTCCAGCTTAGTCACGCTGCGGAACAGTTCACCCGTCATGTGCTGTGGCGTACCCGAACCAGCCGAAGCGTAGGAGAACTGGCCTTTCTGCGCCTTGATGTAAGCCATCAGCTCTTTCAGGTTGTTGGCAGGCACCGAAGGATGTGCGACCAGCACCAGCGGCACGCGCAGCAGGTTGGTGATTGGTACCAGATCCTTGGATGGATCGAACGGCATTTTCTTGTACAGGCTTGGGTTGATCACGATCGGTGCGCTCGACGTAATCAGCAGCGTATTGCCATCAGCTGGCGCACGCGCCACGGCCGCGCTACCGATGTTGCCGCCGCCGCCGCCGCGGTTATCGATGACGAACGGTTGCTTGAGATCTTCCGTCAGGCGCTTGGCGATCGGACGTGCCGCGATATCCGATGGGCCGCCCGGTGGCCACGGGACGACGATCGTCACGGTGGAATTGGGCCACGATTGTGCGAATGCACTGGCCGACAGGGTAGCTGCGGCAAACATGCCCAGCAGGAATTTACCGCCTCGCGATAACTGTCTCATTTTGACTCCTCTTTATACAAATGAACCGCAACGGATCGGCATCCATCAGGACGCCATGCAGCAATCAATCCCGTTGCCCCGGCAGCAAGGATACCCGAGATGCCGGCATTCCGACATGTTTCATTACATCGCAATACGACCATGTGAAGAACAAGCACCTCGGCGTGATGCCCTGCCGTGAATCAGCGAGTATCGACCTCGACATAGGCAGAGCCAAGTGGCCCATGACGCAAGCCATAACCCGCGTCTTCCAGAACAGTCTGTGCCTGCTCCAAAAAACGAAAGGTTGCCTGGTCCGGCTGATAGATCGAACGCAGATCGATCACGCATTCCCGTCCGCGCGCACCGGGATGCGCCAAATAAAGCTCGCCACTTTCAATCCACTGCAGGCAGGCATTGATTCTTTCCTGCGTGGCGAACAGCTGCGTGTCATTCCACTCTTCGCAGATCAGCAGCGTCAGAATGCAGGCATCGCTGGTCGCATCAAGGCTGATGCTGTCGAATGGCTGATGCATTTGGAGAGTGACTGGCGTGGGTCAGAAAGCTGGGCAATGTGAAAAACATCGGTGCCTACTTCTTTTTGACCAACTGCTTTTCAAACGCAATATCGGATTTGGTTTGCCGGCGCACCACCTGCGGCCCCAGCGTTTTGACGAACGCCACGAATTCGTCGAGCGGCAGGCGTTCGCCTACCGCGACCGGCTGTCCGCTTGATCGGTCCAGCAATTGAAACGTTTCATCAGCATTGCGCACGAGGGCGTAATCTTCGTTGCCGGTTCTTTCCTTGAGTCGCTCGATGGCAGCGGCTGCCTTGGTCGATCGCATGCTCAGTCTCCTTCCAATGCTGCCATTAACGGAAACGTCCGGTCAGCATCCAGTAATGATCATAGCGATGAATGCGCATGTCCTTCAGCAAGGGCGAAAACCGTTTGCGCAGCGTACTGTAAGTAAGATAGTTCTTGATGATCTCGTAACGTTCGCCCGATGGCACGGCGTGGATCTGGTAGGTATTGCCTTCGGCATCAGTGCGCGCAATCACGGTCTGTCCTTCCAAAAAGGAATTGTCGACCAGCACCAGCAAGCCATCCTTGCCGACGATATTGCGCCAACGGCCAATCACCTCGACCTGATCCTGGCGACGTACGTGCGACCACCAGAAGCCTGCAAAGCACGCGGAGAAATCGCCGGATACCTGCGGATCGTTGGCATCGGCAACAGCAAATTCCACAACGTCTTCCGGCAATTCGCGCGTCTTCGCTACATCCAGCAAGGCCGGATTGATATCGGTCGCCAGCACATAATCCGCCACGTCGGCCAGCTCATCGGTCCAGTAACCGTCGCCGCAAGCGAGCTCCAGCACGCGCTGCCCGCTCAACTGCGTATGCAGCATTTCCATGATTTCATCGAGCGCATCCATGCCATCCGGATTCTCGATGTCTTCCTCGTCGTAATTGCCGCGCTGCACATAATAGGCAGCCATATCCGTTAATACATTACTCATTCTCTGTTCCATTCAAGCCGCCCTTGCCGGTCGGCAGTGATTGCCGTGCTGCAGGCATCACAGTTCGTACATATCCTTTTCGCCACTCAGCAACTGCTCAACCAGCTTGCGGTTCAGTGTGGGCGTTAGCAGTTCGATGAAGGTGTAGACATAGCCACGCAGATAGGCGCCCTGCTTCAGCGCCAGACGCGAGACATTGGTGCCGAACAGGTGTCCTGCCGGAATCGCACGCAGATTGCGGTCGCGTTCGGGATCGAAAGCCATGCCGGCGATGATGCCAACACCCAGGCCAAGTTCGACGTATGTCTTGATCACATCCGCATCGATCGCCTCCAGCAACACATCGGGCTTGATGTTGCGCAGGTTGAAGGCATGATCGATCTTGCCACGGCCGGTAAAGGCACTGTCATAGGTAATCAGCGGGAATTCGGCCAACTCTTCGAGTGTGACCGAACGCGATTTCAGCAACGGATGATCGACCGGCGCCACAATCTGGTGTTCCCACTGATAACAAGGCATGGAAATCAGGCCATCGATATTGGCGATGGATTCGGTCGCAATTGCCAGATCGGCCTGATCCATCAAGACCATATCGGCAACCTGCTTCGGATTGCCTTGCAACAAAGACAACCTTACCTTCGGGAATTTTTGCGTGAACGCCTGCACGACCTTCGGCAAGGCATAGCGCGCCTGCGTATGCGTTGTGGCAATGGTAAAACTGCCACTGTCGTGCGCGGCAAACTCGTTGCCGATGCGTTTCAACCCATCGATTTCCTGCATGATGACTTCGACCGACTTCAGCACGGCGCGCCCCGGCTCGGTCAGGCCGCGGATCCGCTTGCCGTGGCGCGAAAAGATATCCACGCCCAGCTCTTCCTCCAGCTCGATAATGGCCTTGGAAACGCCGGGCTGCGAAGTAAAAAGGGCTTTCGCCGCCTCGGTGAGGTTGAAATTTTGCCGGACAGCCTCGCGCACGAAGCGAAGTTGATGGAGATTCACGTTTCCTCCCTGGCAAGCCGCAAGGCGGCGATGGGCATGCTATTCATCATTTTTCGTTTTTACTTATATCAAAAAAGAATATAAGCAAATAATCAGGAAGTAGTTTGGCATAAGGCGCAAGTTTATTACTATTCACCCTCCTTTGCGTGGGGTCTTATGTCTGTTACTTATATGGTGTCGGGTTTTGCTGTCGGTTTGCTGGTCGGTTTGACCGGTGTCGGCGGCGGCTCACTCATGACGCCTTTGCTTACCTTGCTATTCGGCATTCACCCCACGGTTGCCGTCGGTACCGATCTCGCTTTCGCCTCTGTCACCAAGGTTGCGGGGACATTTGCACATCGCTACAAGGGCAATGTGCACTGGGATATCGTGCGCCTGCTGTGCATCGGTGCCTTGCCTGCCGCCGTCGTGACCACGCTGGTGCTCAAGTACGTGGGCGGCCTGAGCGACGAAATCGGCCATATCATCCGCTATTCGATCGCTGGCTCTGTCATGCTGACCGTGATCGCGCTGATCTTCCGTAAACACATCCAGAACTGGGTGAACGCGCATCCCGAACGTCAGTTGCACGGCAGGAAACTGGCTGCCGCGACGATTATTTCCGGGGTAATTCTAGGGACTTTGGTTACAATCTCGTCTATTGGCGCCGGAGCAATTGGCGCCACCATTCTGGTATTGCTGTATCCCCGCCTGTCGCCGGCCGAGATTGCCGGCACCGACATCGCCTATGCCGTGCCGCTGACCGCCATTGCCGCGCTCGGCCACTGGTGGCTTGGATCGATCAACTGGGAATTGCTGGCAACCCTGCTGCTGGGCTCCGTGCCGGGCATCACGATTGGTTCGCTGCTTTCGCGTGCGATACCGGAAAAAGTGCTGCGCGCGTTGCTGGCCGTCGTGCTGACAACCGTTGCTGTCAAGTTAGTTCATTGAGGAAACGAAGATGTATCGTTACGACCAATATGACCATCAGATCGTGAAAGAGCGCATTGCGCAGTATCGCGATCAGGTACGCCGCCGTCTGTCCGGTGAATTGCTGGAAGACGAATTCCGTATTTTGCGTTTGCAGAACGGTCTCTATCTGCAGCGCCACGCCTACATGCTGCGTATCGCCGTGCCATACGGCCTGCTGTCGTCGGCACAGATGCGCACGTTTGCGCACATCGCGCGCAAGTACGACCGTGGCTACGGCCATTTCACGACGCGCCAGAACATCCAGTTCAACTGGATCAAGCTCGAAGATTCCCCGGAAATTCTGGAAGAGCTGGCCAAGGTCGAAATGCACGCCATCCAGACGTCGGGTAACTGCGTGCGTAATACGACGTCCGACGAATACGCCGGCATCGCTGCCGACGAGATCGTCGATCCACGCCCGTACGCCGAAATCATCCGCGAATGGAGCACCTTCCATCCGGAATTCGCCTATTTGCCGCGTAAATTCAAGATCGCCATCAATGGCGCGGTTGAAGATCGTGCAGCAACCGCGATCCACGATATCGGCCTGCACGTGATCAAGAATGAGCAAGGTGAAGTCGGTTTCCGCGTCATGGTTGGCGGCGGCATGGGCCGTACGCCCATCATCGGTAGCGTGATCTGCGAGTTCCTGCCCTGGCAGCACATCATGACCTACATCGAGGCCATTCTCCGTGTGTACAACCAGTACGGTCGCCGCGACAACATCTACAAGGCGCGCATCAAGATTCTGGTGAAAGCCATCGGTATCGACGAATATCGTCGCCAGGTCGAAGAAGAATGGGCGCATCTGAAAGATGGTCCGGGCACCATCACGCAGGAAGAATTGAACCGCGTTGCTGCCTACTTCACGCTGCCGGCCTATGAAAAACTGCCGGTCACGGATGCCGCCTTCGAATTGAAGAAAGCCGAAGACAAGGCCTTCGGCAACTGGCTCAAGCGCAACGTCAAATCGCACAAGATTCCGGGCTACGCCGCCGTGGTCTTGTCGGTCAAGAAGCCGGGCGTACCGCCGGGCGATGCAACCGATGTGCAGCTCGATTTCATGGCCGATTTGGCAGATAAATACAGCTTCGGTGAACTGCGCGTGACGCACGAGCAGAACGTCGTGCTGTCCGACGTCAAGGTGTCCGATCTGTATGAAGTCTGGCAACAGGCAAAAGAACAAGGTCTGGCAACACCGAACATCGGCCTGCTGACCGATATGATCTGCTGCCCTGGCGGCGATTTCTGCGCACTGGCCAACGCCAAGTCGATCCCGATCGCGGGCGCGATTGCACAGCGTTTTGAAGATCTCGACTTCCAGCATGACATCGGCGATATCGAACTCAACATCTCGGGTTGCATCAACGCCTGTGGTCACCACCACGTTGGCAACATCGGCATTCTCGGTGTCGACAAAGACGGCAGCGAGTGGTATCAGGTCTCGCTCGGCGGCGCACAAGGTAACGAATCCTCGATCGGCAAGATCATCGGCCCATCGTTCTCGGCAGTGCAAATGCCAACCGTGATCGAACGTGTCTTGCAAGTCTACGTTCGTGATCGTATCGAAGATGAAAAATTCATCGACACGGTTCGTCGTGTCGGCGTCGCACCGTTCAAGGAACACGTGTACGCCACACCGATCAAGGTTGAAGAAGCAGGAGAAAACGCATATGCATAACCTCATCAAAGACCGCGCCGTCATCGGCGAAGATGACTGGACACTGCTGCGTCTGAAACCGGAAGTCGAAGCGGCTGAAGGCGTGGAAGCACAAGCTGGCGACAAGCCTGAATCGGTCACTGTTCCAGCTGGCAAAGTCATCGTGCCGCTGACCGTCTGGCAGGCACAAAATGCAACGCTGTCGCAACGCGATGATATCGGCGTCTGGCTCGCCAGCGATGAACGTCCGGAAGCATTGAAGGACGACGTCGCTAAACTGAAGATGATCGCCGTCGAATTTCCGAAATTCGCCGATGGTCGCGGTTATTCGATCGCGTTTAACCTGCGTGCGCGTCATGGCTACGAAGGCGAACTGCGTGCCTTTGGCGACGTGCTGCGCGATCAGCTTTTCTACATGCAGCGTGTTGGTTTCAACTCGTTCGCCGTACGCGCAGATCGCGACGTCAACGACGCCATCAAGGGCCTCAGCGATTTCTCGGAAAGCTATCAACAGTCGTGGGACAAGAAATCGCCACTGTTCCGTCGTGTTGATCGTCAGGCGGCCGCAGCAAAATGAACGAACAGGAATTCGCCATGCTGGTTGAAAAAACGCGCGAGACGCTGCAACGCGTCGCCGCGCAATTTCAACCTGCCGTGTTTGCGTCCAGCCTCGCCGCCGAGGACATGGTGCTGACCGACTTGATCTTGCGCGACAAGCTCGACATCGGCATCTTCACGCTGGAAACCGGCCGTCTGCACGCCGAAACGCTCGGTGTGCTCGATCAGATCAAACTCGTCTACGGCTACGATGTCGCACTCTACAAGCCACAAGCCGAAGCCGTGGAAAGCTACGTGCAGCAGCATGGCCTGAACGCGTTTTATGAGAGCGTCGATCTGCGCAAGGAATGCTGCCGCATCCGCAAGGTGGAACCGCTCAACCGCGCGTTGCAGGGCAAGCGTGCATGGGTGACCGGCCAGCGCCGCGCACAATCGGCCACGCGCGCCGAACTTCACGTACAAGAGCGCGATGAGGCGCACGACATGGAGAAATTCAATCCGCTGGCGGACTGGTCAGAAGAAGACGTCTGGCATTACATCCGCAGCAACAACGTGCCCTATAACCCGCTGCACGATCGCGGCTACCCGTCGATCGGCTGCGAACCGTGCACACGTGCCATCCAGCCCGGCGAAGACGTGCGCGCCGGTCGCTGGTGGTGGGAAAACCCAGAATCCAAGGAATGCGGTTTGCACGTCGTGGACGGCAGACTGGTTCGCATCAAATCGGTCGCTGCTTCGGCCTGAGCCGACGACCACGCTTATTCATCCATCGAGAACGCCATGAACACTGCAGTCGATCAACATTTTCTGGACGCCGCCAGCAACCGGCATCTGGACTGGCTCGAATCCGAAGCCATCCACATCATGCGTGAGGTCGCCGCAGAATGCACCAACCCTGCCCTGCTGTTTTCCGGCGGCAAGGATTCGGTCGTCCTGCTGCGCATTGCCGAAAAGGCTTTCCGTCCGGGCAAATTCCCGTTCCCGCTGGTGCACATCGATACCGGCCACAATTTCGACGAAGTGATCCAGTTCCGCGACAAGCGCGTGGCCGAACTCGGCGAGCGTCTGATCGTCGGCTCCGTCGAGGATTCGATCAAGCGTGGGACCGTACGCCTGCGCAATCCGCAAACCGATTCGCGCAATGCTGCACAAGCCGTGACGCTGCTGGAAACCATCGCCGAACACCAGTTCGACGCCTGCATCGGAGGCGCACGTCGCGATGAGGAAAAGGCCCGTGCCAAGGAACGCATCTTTTCGTTCCGCGACGAATTCGGCCAGTGGAATCCGAAGGGACAGCGCCCTGAACTCTGGGATCTCTACAACACGCGCGTCCACAAGGGTGAAAACATGCGTGTGTTCCCGATCTCGAACTGGACCGAACTCGACGTCTGGCAATACATCGCCCGTGAAAACCTCGAACTGCCATCGATCTACTTTGCACATCAGCGTCAGGTGATCCCGCGCAACGGCCTGCTGGTACCGCTGACCGATCTGACGCCGGCACGCGAAGGCGAGCAGGTGGAAACGCAAACCGTCCGCTTCCGCACGGTCGGCGATATTTCGTGCACCTGCCCGGTGTCGTCGGATGCAGATAGCGTCGAAGCGATCATTGCCGAAACCGCCGTCACACAAATTACCGAGCGCGGCGCAACCCGCATGGACGATCAAACGTCCGAAGCCTCGATGGAAAAACGCAAAAAAGAAGGATATTTCTGATGAGTGCCCAATTGAATGCCGTGGCCGACCAGCAATCCGCAGAACGCGGCCTGCTGCGCTTCATTACCGCCGGTTCCGTCGATGACGGCAAGAGCACGTTGATCGGCCGCCTGCTGTTCGACAGCAAAGGCATCTTCGCCGACCAGCTGGCTGCCGTGTCGCGCGCCAAGCACAAGCGTACGGTTGGCGACACGATTGATCTTTCGCTGCTGACGGACGGCCTTGAAGCCGAACGCGAACAGGGCATCACGATTGACGTTGCCTATCGCTACTTCGCTACGCCCAAACGCAAGTTCATCATCGCCGATACACCTGGCCATGAGCAGTACACGCGCAATATGGTCACGGGTGCATCGACGGCCGACGCCGTCATCATTCTGATCGACGTCTCCAAGGTAAAACTCGGCGAAGACGGCAGCGTCGAATTGCTGATCCAGACCAAACGTCACTCGACCATCGCGCATCTGCTGCAGATCGAACACGTGATCGTCGCTGTCAACAAAATGGATCTGGTCAATTACGACAAGACCGTCTACGACCGCATCGTGGCGGCCTATCACGAATTTGCCAAGAGTCTCGGCCTCAAGGATGTGCATACGATTCCCTTGTCGGCACTGGCTGGCGACAATGTCGTCGAACGCGGCGACAAGCTGAGCTGGCATCAAGGCCCGACCTTGATCGAGCTGCTGGAATCGTTGAGCGTCTATGACGAATCGCATGCCGAACCGTTCCGTTTCCCGGTGCAACTGGTAGCCCGTCACAACGGTCATGAAGCCAACGATTTCCGCGGCTACATGGGGCGTGTTGAAGCCGGCAAGATTGCCAAGGGCGACAAGATTGTGGTGCAACCGAGCGGCCAATCCGCGACGATCAAGGATATCCAGACCTTCGACGGTTCGCGGAATGAGGCAGTGGCTGGTCAGTCCGTCACGCTGCTGCTGGATGAATACGTCGATGTGTCGCGCGGCGACATGCTGGCTGAAGCAGCACGCCCGGCCACGCTGCTGAAAACCGTCAATGCCGACATCTGCTGGCTGTCGGAAGAGCCACTCGATCTGCGCCGCAAATACTGGCTCAAACATACGACACGCCAGGTTGCCGCACGCGTCACCAGCATCGACTCGCTGCTCGACATCAATACGCAGGAGCGTCATGCCGCCAGTGAAGTCAAGCTCAACGGCATTGCAACAGTCAGCATCAACGTGCAGCAACCGCTGGCAGCGGATGCCTACGATGCCAGCCGTGCCACCGGTGCATTCATCCTCATCGATGAAGTCACGCACCAGACCGTTGCTGCAGGCATGATCCGTCTGTAACTCCCTGTATTACTCTTACCCGCCCGCATCAGGTAGAACCATGTCGCAGTCATCTTCACGCTATGGCAAGGTCTATCTGGTCGGTGCCGGTCCTGGTGCCACCGATCTCATTACCGTTCGCGGCGCGCGCCTTCTCTCGCAAGCCGATGTGGTGCTGCACGATGCTCTCGTGACTGCCGACATGCTGGCACTGGCACCGCAGGCCGACAAGATCGCCGTCGGCAAACGCAGCGGCCAGCGCTCTACTGCGCAGCTTGCCATCAACGCATTGTTGATCGACTGTGCGGAAAAATACCGCACCGTGGTGCGCCTCAAGGGCGGCGACCCGATGCTGTTCGGTCGCGCTGATGAAGAATTGCAGGCGCTCGAAACGCTCGGTATCGATGTCGAGATCGTGCCCGGTGTTACCACGGCCTTTGCCGCCGCCGCTGAAACACGTCAGCCACTGACCAAACGCGGCATCGCGCGTAGTATTGCCTTCTTCACCTCTGCCACCGCGCCACAGCATGCCGACGAACTGGCCATGCCCGACAGCGATACGCTGATTCAGTACATGGGCGGTCGCGAAGCGATTGCCACGGCCGAGAAACTGATTGCGCAAGGCCGTTCGCTGGATCTGCCGGTCGTCGTCATCGAAAATTGCAGCCTGCCGAATCAGATTGTCACGCGCATGCGTTTACGCGATCTGGCGCAAGGTCTGGGAGAACGGCAAGGGCCGGTATTGGTCATGATCGGTGAAGCGATGGCCGCACGCGCGAACCAACAGGGCGATCGGCAAGCCAACTAAGTCTCGACACAAAAACTCAACGCAGTGACCGAGCGATTCGGCAAGCCATGGAACATGGCGGGTCGCTGCTTTTGCCGAAGCCGGAAATCAGGTGAGTGTTTGCAGGCAGTAGCTGGCCATTGCAGCGAGCACGCTGTCTTCCTCCCCCACCGCCTTCGCCACCTGAAATTGCATGTGCGGATGTTCCGCTCTCAAGCCATCGATAATCTCAGGCAAATCACGTCGCACATGACCGCCCTGCCCCAGAAAAACCGGGACGATGGTGACTTGTTCGATTCCATCCAGCGCCAGCATTTGCGCAATCTCGGGCAAACGCGGCGACATCAATTCCAGAAAAGCCAGCTCGACCCGTACCGCGGGCGAAGCGGTACGAATCAGCGTCTGCAAACGCTGGAACGGCTCGGCCCAACGCGGATCGCGTGCGCCGTGGGCAAACAGGATCAGTGCGCGCTTTTCCATTAGTGTCGCTCCGCCCACATGAGTGCACCAACCGCCGCCATCATGAACATGGCACTCGGCAAGATGGCAGTGGCTAATGGCGGCCAGGTATTGAGCAGACCGAGATGAGAAAACAAGCTATTGATCAACTGGAAGCTCACGCCAATCATTATGCCGGTGAAAATCTTCAGGCTCACGCCGCCGGAACGGAAATGCAGATAGGCGAATGGCAGCGCCAAGGCCATCATGACGAATACGGCGAACGGATACGTCACTTTTTTCCAGAAGGCGATTTCGTATCGCGCAGTCTCGCGGTTGTTTTCGGAAAGATAGTTGGTGTAGCTGATCAGATCAAGAGCCGACATGTCTTCCGGATTGGAAAAACCGACTGACAGGATTTCCGGCGTAACCTCTGAAATCAGCGGACGGGTCGCAAAACGCGTGGTCGAAATCGCAGCGGTGATATCGCTGGCCTGCTTGGCACCAAATAGATTGCCTTCCTTGAACTTGGCTTCCGAACCGTCATACAACGTCCATTGATTGCCGCCCTGATAATCGGCGCGCGTTGCCGTAATCAGCGATACCAGATGGAAGTTGGTATCGAATTCGTAGATTTTCAGACCGAGCAATTCGCCATTCGGTTGTACTGTCCGCACATTGAGAAAACGCGAACCAACTGTTTCCCCCGTGACGCCATCGGCACGAATCACATCCTTGGTCCACAACCCCGAGCGGAATTCCTGCGACAACGATTGCCCCTGGCTCAGCAACTTGGTGCGCTCGGCCATCGCCGAACTGTAAGGCACGACAAATTCGCCGACCAGAAACGTGACAATCGCAAACATGAAACCAATCTTGAACAGCATGCCGCCTGCCATGGCGGTCGACATGCTCGATGCCCGCATGATCGTGAATTCGGAACGTGCGGCGAATTGCGAGAGTGCCCAGATCGTACCGATCAGTGCTGCAATCGGCATCAGCTCATAGATATAGCCGGGCAAACCCAACGTGACATAGATGAGCGCCTGCTGCAGCGTGTAGCCACCATGCCCGATTGCCTTCAGCTCGCCAACCATGTCGAAAAAGGCGAACAAGGCGAGGAAAGCAATCAGTACGAAAAGAACCGAGCGGCCGATCTCACGCGCGAAATATTTTTGGAGGACTTTCATGCTGCCGCCTTGCTACCGAACAGATTGCGTTTGAAACGCGCCCACACCACCAATGGATGGCAGGCGCTATTGACCTTGAGCCGCCACAGGAAAAATACCGTGATGACGATGATCGCCACCAGATGCACAGGCCACCATGCCAGCATGAAACTACTGCGCTGCTGCACCACGGTGGCTTGCGCAAAGCTCAGCATATTGCTGTAAAAGACGAACAGGAACAGGGCAATCAGCAGATTCGCCGAACGACCGCCGCGCGGATTGACGAAGCCCAGCGGAATCGCCAACACCATGAGCAGCACGCCCATGATCGGCAGCGAAACACGCCAGACCAGCTCGCCATCATTGAAATTGTTACGGTTTTTCAAAAGATCCCAGGTGGCCAAGGCACGCGCCGATGTATCGCCCGCCACGGCTTCCGATTTGCGCGCCACCAGCACACCGTAACGATCGAACTCCATCAGCTGAAAATCGGACTGCGTCGGTACACCGTCATAACGACGACCCTGATGCATGACAAGAAATTTGTCGCCATTCTTGTCGATTTCGACCGTGCCTTCCTTTGCCACCACCACACTGTTCGTGCCGTTACGCATGCCGCTCACGAACACATTCTTTACACGCGTGGTATCGCCAGAGACGCCTTCAACGAAAAACACGCGATCGGCGGATGACGACTCCTGGAATTTACCGGGCGACACACGCGCAATATCTTCGCGGTTGGCATAACGTTCCTTATAGATGGCACTTTGCTGGTTGGACCACGGCGTCAGGAAAACGCTGAGCAGAGTCGTCATCGCTACGATCGGCAAGGCAAACATCAGGACCGGTTTGATCCAGCGCGACAGACTGAGGCCGGAGGCGAACCACACCACCATTTCCGAATCCTGATAGGCGCGCGTGACGACCAGCAGTACGGAAACGAATCCCGTCAGATTCAAGATGATCGGCAAATAATTAAGTGCGGAAAAACTCAGCAGTGCCACCACATCCGAAGACGCGACCTTGCCACCAGCCGCCTGCCCCAGGATACGAAT
>NZ_CAJYMD010000029.1 GCF_913776015.1 uncultured Oxalicibacterium sp.
ATAATCGGCCGCAGCCGAGGGAAGCGGCGCCGCCAGACGCGGCACGCAACCCAGCAACGGCGCGGGCAGGCGGGCCTGCAAAGCCTCGACATTATCGCTCGCAAAGGCCATGCCAGGGTCAACTGTGTTGGCGACCCAGCCCGCCAGCGTCAATCCCTGCCCGACAATTGCTTCGGCCGTCAGCAGGGCATGGCTGATGCACCCCAGCCGCAAACCGACCACCATTATGACCGGCAAACCCAGTTGGCGGGCCAGATCGGCCGTATCTTCGCGATCCGAAATCGGCACGCGAAAGCCGCCCACGCCTTCCACGATCACGCTGTCGGCAAGCGTTGTCACCTTTGCATAACAATCGAGAATGTGCGCGATCTGCATGTCTACACGCATCAATTTCGCCGAAATATGCGGTGCAGCAGGTTGTTGCAAGAGATAGGGCACGGCCAGTTGCTGCGGCAAGGCGACATTGGCGGCGGCGGCGAGTTGATCGGCGTCCTCATTGTGCCAGACCTCGCCATCGGCTTCCTGAATGACCACCGCACCGGCTGCAATCGGTTTCATTGCCGCAACACGGCGTCCCTGGCGACCGAGCGCGTGCAACATGGCACAGGAGATGAAGGTTTTGCCGATTTCAGTATCGGTACCCGTCACGAAGTAACCGTGATGACGGCTGCCGGATGCATTCATGCGTGCTCTCCTTCAAGCTGTTGCAACACGGCGACCAATTGCCCCAAATCGGCCATGTCATGCGCAGCCGACAAGGTCACGCGCAAACGCGCGGTACCGGCTGGCACCGTGGGCGGGCGAATCGCCGGCACCCAGAAGCCGCGTTTGTACAAGGCAGTGGCTGCGCGCATGGCTTCGGCATTGTCGCCGATCAGCACGGGCTGAATAGCCGTTTGCGATGCCATGCGCTGCCAGCGTTGCAACTGCATCTTGTCTTGCCATGCCGCAATCAAGCCGCATAAATGTACGCGCCGTGCTGCACCTTCGCGACCTTCGATGATGTCGAGGCTGGCCTGTACGGCATGCGCAATCGCAGGCGGTGAGGCAGTGGTGTAAATGTAGGGACGTGCTCGCTGCACCATCCATTCAATCGCGGTGGCGTGTGCAGCGACGAAGGCGCCACCGACGCCAGCAGCCTTGCCCAGCGTGCCCATGTAGATCAGTTGCGGCGAGCACAAATCAAGATGTTCGAGTACGCCACGCCCGTGCTCGCCCAGCACACCAAAGCCGTGTGCATCGTCCACCACCAGCCAGGCATCGTGCTGCTCGCACAGCGCCAGCAAGTCTTTCAATGGCGCCAGATCGCCATCCATGCTGAAGACGCTGTCGGTGACCACCAGCTTGCGTGCCGCCGTGCTTGCTGCCAGCAAAACCGCCAGTTGCGCGGTATCGCCATGCGCATAAATCTGCACTTGCGCACGCGACAGGCGCGCGCCATCGATCAGCGAAGCGTGATTGAGTTCTTCCGAAAACAGCGCGACGTCGCTGCCGCCAAAGGCGCTGAGGATCGCCAGATTCGCCATGTAGCCGGTGGAAAACGTCAACGCGCGCGCCTGTGGCACATAGGGTGACAGGAAAGCGGCCAGGCGTTCTTCCAGCAAAGCATGTGCACGTGAATGCCCGTTGATCAGATGCGAGGCACCACTACCGACACCGTACAGCGCCGCGCCTTCCTGCAAGGCAGAGACGATGCGCGGATGTGTGGCGAGGCCCAGATAATCGTTGCTGCAAAATGCCAAGAGCGGTTTGCCATCGACCTGCATATGCGGCGCACAGGGCGATTCCGCCACGCGCAGGCGACGACGGAGGCTTTGCGCATCGAGATCGGCAATACGCTGTTCAAGATCGGCAATCAGCTTGCTGCTCATACGCTGCTTTCCTGCGCCATCACCTGTTCGAACACGCTTTGCGTGCGTGCTGCCAGCAGGGCGATTTCTTCGTCGTCCAGAATGTAGGGCGGCATCAAATAGACCGTATTACCGATCGGGCGCAACAGCAATTCCTGTTCGAGTGCGGCGGAAAAGAAGCGGCGCGAAAAACTGGACGCCATGTCGGCATCGTCGATCACGGCATCGAAAGCCCAGATCATGCCGCGCTGGCGAAAATGGCTGGCTTGCGGATGATCGATCAGCGGTGCCAGTGCTGCCGTCAGCTTGGTCGCCTTGACGCGATTGGCTTCCAGCACATCATCGTTTTCAAAAATCGCCAGCGTGGCAAGTGCGGCGCGACACGCCAGCGGATTGCCGGTGTAGGAATGCGAATGCAGGAAGCCACGCGTGACATCGGCATCATAAAAGGCGCGATAAATTTCATCGCGCGTCATCACCAGCGACAAGGGCAGGTAACCGCCGCTGATCCCCTTGGATAGACACAGGAAGTCGGGCCAGATGGCGGCCTGTTCACAGGCGAAGAACGTTCCGGTACGGCCGCAACCGACCGCGATCTCGTCCGCGATCAGATGCACCTGGTAACGGTCGCACAAGGCGCGTATTTCCTGCAGATAAACAGGATCGTGCATCGCCATGCCGGTGGCGCATTGCACCAGAGGCTCGACGATGATGGCGGCAATCGTGTCGCTCTGTTGTTCCAGCAAGGTCTCGAACGCCTTGGCGGCGCGACGTGCGACATCGACTGCGGTTTCGCCCGGTTGCGACTGCCGCGCATCGGGGCTGTCGATGACATGCGCGCGTTGCAGCAGCGGCCCGTACGCATCGCGGAAAATCGCCACATCGGTGACGGCCAGCGCACCGATGGTTTCGCCGTGATAACTGCCCTTGAGGCAGACGAATTCCTGCTTTTCGCTACGCCCGCTGTTGCGCCACGCGTGGAAACTCATCTTCAATGCAATCTCGACTGCGGATGCACCATCGGAGGCATAGAAGCAATGGCCGAGTACATGGCCGGTGCGTTCGGCGAGCTGTTCCGACAACTGCACGACCGGTTCGTGCGTGAAGCCGGCCAGCATTGCGTGTTCGAGCTTGTCGAGCTGTTCCTTGAGGGCCGCATTGATGCGCGGATTCGCATGGCCGAACAGATTCACCCACCACGAACTGATGCCATCGAGATAGCGTTTGCCATCGGTATCAAACAGCCACGCACCCTTGCCATGCGTGACGGGAATCAAGGGCACGGTTTCGTGATGCTGCATCTGCGTGCATGGATGCCAGACGCTGCGCAGACTGCGCGTGACCAGACTGTTTTGCTGTCGCGAATCGATCATGCCTGTTTGTCCTTTTTCTGTTCCGCCGGGAACACGCCATCGACATAAAACCAGCGGCCATCCTCACGCACGAAGCGGCTGACTTCATGCAGGCGATGTGCCCGGCCATCAATCTTCGAGCGCGCCACGAATTCGACTTGCGCCTCTTGTTCGTTACCGCCAGTCTGCTTTACCTCCAGACCAAGCCAGCGCAATGCCGTATCGTGCGTCAGTTCCGACAGGGCAGGTCGCGTCGAAGCGTGCCAGGTGACATGGATATAAGGCATCAGACCGAGGACATAAGCACTGTAGCGCGAGCGCATGAGTTGTTCGGCACCGGGGGCCGGCGTACCGTCGTGGAACGGCTTGCAGCACTTTGCATAATCGGCACCGCCGCAAGGGCAGGTCGTAATCGCCGGTTTCTTCATGGTTTTTGCTGGCATGGCGCATAAAGCGGCAGCATGCGTCACGATGTGGTTGGAACGATGATCAAAAGAAAGATGCACACCGGATACCGACAGGCAGCGGGCCCTGCCGGTAAAATGGCATCTTCGTTCAAGGCCGCTATTGTAGCGCGCCAGCTTGGCCGGAAACGGTGCCAGATCAAATCATGAATCCTCAGGAAGCCCAACTCGCCTACCCTTTCGACGATGCCTTGCCGGCCCCCGGCAGCGTGCTCGATGTCGCGCCCGGCATCAAGTGGCTGCGCATGGCGTTGCCGTTTGCACTCAGCCACATCAACTTGTGGTTGCTGGAAGACGTGTTCGATGGCCCGCAGGGCCGCGTGCGGGGCTGGACGATGGTTGATTGCGGCATCGGCAACGACGCCACACGCGAGGCGTGGGAGCGCATTTTTGCCGACCATCTGGATGGCCTGCCAATCGTGCGCGTGATCGTGACGCACTGCCATCCCGATCATGTGGGGCTTGCCGACTGGCTATGCCAGCGCTGGCAGGTACCACTGTGGATGACGACCGGCGAGTATGCGTTTGCCCGCATGATGTCTGCCGGCTTGCCCGGTGCGGATGGCACGTCGATGTTCCCGTTCTTCCAGCAGCACGGCCTTGCCGATCCGCAGATGCTCGAAGAACTCAAGGGCCGCAAGACCTACTATCCGACCTATGTACCCGATGTCCCGCATCACTACGCGCGCATGCATGACGGGCAAAGTTTCCGCATCGGCGACCATGTCTGGCGCGTGATCACGGGCTTCGGTCATTCGCCTGAACATGCGGCCCTCTACTGCGCCGATCTTGGCGTACTGATTTCCGGCGACATGGTCTTGCCGCGCATTTCGACCAATACATCGGTGTTCGCCATCGAGCCGCACTCCAACCCGGTCCAGCAATTTCTCGATTCGCTGCAGAAATTCCTGCCCTTACCCGCCGATACGCTCGTACTGCCGTCACACGGCAAACCGTTTCTCGGGATGCACACGCGCATCCAGCAATTGTGCGATCACCACGCCGCACGATTGGCCGAAGTGCTGACCGCCTGCGCCACGCCACAATCGGCAGCCGATATCGTGCCGATCATGTTCACCCGCAAACTCGATTCGCACCAACTGAGCTTTGCGCTCGGCGAAGCGCTCGCGCACTTGCACAAGCTTTGGGTGGACGGCCTGCTGCAACGCCAGATCGATACGGAAGGCGTGGTTCGCTTTCAGACATACTGATCAACGTAGATCGCCATAGACGGACTGCGCACGACAACGCATGCGCGCGTATGAAATCCCGGAGCGGGAAGAACGATCTGATCATCACTAGTGTTCTCATCTCCGATGTTTTCCGCGCACCGTCTCGCACTAATTCAGACTACTGCGGTCAGAACGACATCGTCCGGCCACTTGATGGGAGGCAGCATGTTCAAGCAGATTCTGTTCGCACTCTTCGCAGTACAACTCTTCCTGCCCGCCTCGGTCGCCATTGCGCAGGAAAACAAGCGATCGATTACCGATCTCGGTAAAAGCATCTATCGCTTTCAGGACAATCTGCACTATTCCATCTTCATTGTCGGCAAGGAAAGCGTGTTGCTGACCGACCCCATCAATACCGAAGCCGCCACGTGGCTGCGCAAGGAGATTCGCCAGCGCTGGGGCAATCTGCCCGTCAAATATGTGATCTATTCGCACAATCATCTCGACCATATCGGCGGCGGCGACGTGTTCCGCGATCGTGATACGCACATCGTCGCGCATGAACTTGCTGCACAGGACATTCGCCGCAACCAGATGCCGACCGCCACGCCTGACATCACGTTTTCGGATCGCCTGCGGCTCGACTTCGAGGGGCGCGCGATTGAGCTGCAGTACTACGGCCCCAACAATGGTGCCGGCAACATCAGCCTCTACGTACCCGACGCAAGATTGCTATTCGTGGTTGACTGGATCGTGCTCAAGCGTCTGCCCTTCCGCGAAATGTATTACTACGACCTTGAAGGCACGATCGCCTCGTTGAAGGCGGTACTACAACTGGATTTCGATATGGTGGCACCAGGTCACAGCGTAGTCGGCAACAAGGAGGATGTGCGGGAAAGCCTGGCGTATCTGGAAGATTTGCGGGATGCGGTATTGCAGGGCATGAACGAGGGAAAGTCGCTCGAGCAGATGCAGCGTGAAATCCGACTCGACAAATACCGGCACTTCGCCAGCTACGAGCAATGGCTGCCATTGAACATCAAGGGGGCGTACGAACAGTTGGCGCGCCTGTCCGGGCGCTACGGTCAGGAAAAGTGAGGTTCAGACACGCTGGTCGATGAATTGGCGCGCCAGCTTCACACCGACCTTGATACATTCGTCGACCGAATGAAAGCCGCCATCGCACGGCACTTCCAGCTCGCGAAAACCGATGGACTGCTGTTCGGTCACCACGATCATCGGACAATAATTGCAATCTGGACAATCCCGCTTCTCACTGCATAAACGTGTCGTCACCTGCAAGGGCCAACCCTTGTAGGTTTCGCGGTGCGACTTCATCGCGGCACGGCGGACGTTTTCAAGATACTGGAGGGTGTTCATCACGGCTTGGATTACGGATTCGAGCAATCGTTTCTGGAAGCGTTCTTCATATGAGAACTGTTCTCACTGTAAACCAATTAGCCCTTATCGGCAAAAAATCCTGTTTGCCAAGCGTATCTGCTGGCGCAGAAAACGCTATTCGTTCGGCTGCGCGCGCTTCTTGCGCGGCGCATTCCTGAACAGGAAGTCATACAGACAATTTGGCAACAATCGCAGGATTTTTGCCACCACGCCCATCTGCCAGGGAATCACGCGATAGCTGTCGCCGCGTGCAATAGCCGCTGCCGCATGACGGGCAAAATCGTCTGCCGGCATCAGGAAAGGCATGGCGTAATCGTTGGCTTGCGTCATCGGCGTATCGATGTAGCCGGGCGCAATGGTCACGACCTTGATGCCATCTTTCTTCAATTCCACACGCAGCGATTCGCAGTAGCTGATGACGGCCGCTTTCGACGCGCTGTAGGCGCCGGCGCCGGGCAAGCCGCGAATGCCAGCCACGCTGGCAATGCCGACCAGCCGACATTGCGATTGCACGGCTGCAGCCTGTTCACGCATGGTATCGATGAAAGGGGAAAACGTGGCCACCGTGGCAATAACGTTAGTGGCGAAGATGCGCTCGAACACGTCGAGGTCTTCCGTGTATTCCGTCAGCGTGCCGCGCGAGATGCCGGCATTGGCGATCACGATGTCGATACCGCCGGCATGCTGAATAAAGTCGTGCGCGGCATTGTGCAAGGCGGCACGATCCGTCACATCGAGCGAATAGACGCAATGCCGCTCGCGGTTCGGCAAGACATCGACCAGCGCCAGCAACGATTCGCCACGGCGCGCCGCCAAGCCGAGCATCGCGCCCTGTTTTGCATAGTGATGCGCCAAGGCGCTACCCAAGCCGCTGGACGCACCTGTGATGAAAACGCGGAGCGGAGCATTCTGCATACCGGACTTTCCAAACAAAAAGCCCGCCCTCTTGCGAGGTGCGGACTTTTAAACCATGTGATCGCTGCCTGTACGCTGGCAGCGCGACAATCAATCGAAGCGCTTACTTGGCGGACTTGGCGACCAGCCAATCCATTACTTGCAAGGTCGACGCATGCAGTACATCTTCCGACACATTACGGCCAAGGCTCTTGCCAATCAGTGATGGCGAGGTGATGTAGCGACCATCGATCGCAATCATCGGAACACCGTCGACACGGTAATCGCTCTGCAACTGAATCGCGCGCTGCACCTTGGTCTGAACACCGAACGAGTTGTAGACATTGGCGAACTGCTTGGCATCGACACCTTGCTTGGCGATCCATGCAGCGATCTGCGCATCGGTATCGAGCGCCTGCTTTTCAACGTGGATGGCGCGGAATACTTTGGCGTGCAATTCATTCACTTTGCCCATGGCTTCGATCGTGTAATACAGCTTTTGCTGTGGCACGAAGGAATCGCGGAAAGCGATTGGCACACGCTTGAAGCTGATCTTGTCGCCCTGCTTTTTCACCCATGCTTCGAGCGATGGTTCCAGCAGGTTGCAGTGCGGGCACGAATACCAGAAGAATTCGGTGACTTCGACTTTTTTGCCACTATCCGTCTGCTGCGGCTTGTCCAGCGTGCGGTAATCGGTACCGTTCACTGGCGCGGCAGGCGAAGCGCCCGCAGTGGCGGCGACCAGACCCAGGGTAGCGACCGCCAGCAGATGTTTGATGAAACGCATGAAATTCCTTTCAGGAGTGTTGCTCATAAAGTACCGACGTATTCTGCCGCATCTGCCGTTTATTTGCCCATGCGCACCACGGCAACATCGATGCCGTTATCAGACAGTTTGTTGCGAACGCGGTTCATTGTGTCGAGCTGGCCGAACGGACCGACGCGCACGCGGTACAACGTACCGGTTTCCGCCTGCCGTTCCGACACCGTCGCTTCGAAACCGAGCAAGGCCAGTTTGGCGCGCATGCCTTCGGCATCGGTCCGCTCACGGAAGGCGCCTGCCTGCAGGTAGTAAATCCACTTTTCATCGGCATCTTCCGCCTTGGCTTTGGCTTCCGCCTTGGCTTCGGCTTTTTGTGCTGCCGGATTCACGCGTTCGACCGGCTGCGCCTTGATGCTTTTTTCCTCGACCACCACGGCTGACGGTGCCGGATCGGCTGGTGCATCAGCGGCCGGTGCTTGCGGCAAGGTCTGCGGCTTCTTGCCGTACATCGACTTGTTCGGATCGGCAGGTTCGCCGCTTTGCGAATTGATGCGATCGACCGGCGCCACCTTGTTGGTGAACGGCAGAGGTGTCTTGGAAATCATCAAGGCCACGCCGACAGCAATGCCGAGACCAATGATGAGACCGAGGATCAGGCCGAGCAAGGTGCCGCCGGCCTGCTTGTTGCGATTTTTTTTCATGTGCTTCCTGTACGAGCGCGAGGCATGTGCGGTGGCGATTCTTACATCCGGGTCGGTGCGGAAACACCGATCAGGGCTAGGCCGTTGCGTAACACCTGACGGGTAGCAACTAGCAGGGCAAGACGCGCCATCTTGACAACGGCATCGTCCACCAGCACGCGTTCTGCATTGTAGTAGCTATGCAGTTCACCTGCCAGATCGCGCAGATAGAAGGCAACCTGATGCGGGCCCAGTTCTTCGAGCGCCTTTTGCAGCATCTCCGGATATTCGGCCAGCTTGGCCAGCAAGGCGGCTTCACGTGGCGCTGTCAGTGGCGACAGGTCGGTGACGTTCTTGAGCTCGTCTTCGTTACCGCCCCACTTGCCCAGCACCGTGCAGATACGGGCGTGTGCGTACTGCACGTAGTAGACGGGATTTTCATCCGACTGCGCGAGTGCCAGATCGACGTCGAACACGAATTCGGTATCGGCCTTGCGCGAGATGAGGAAGAAACGCACCGCATCGCGGCCGCGTGTCAGATCGCGCACCGCATTTACCCCATTGTCGCCTTCCGGCGTTTCGCCTGCCGACCATTCGATCAGATCGCGCAACGTGACGTAGGAGCCGGCACGCTTGGAAATCTTGACCTCTTCGCCATTGCGCATGACGGTGACCATCTTGTGCAGCACATAGTCGGGATAGCCTTGCGGAATGCCGACATCCAGCGCCTGCAAACCGGCACGCACGCGTGCGATGGTGCCGTGGTGGTCGCTGCCCTGCACATTGATGGCCTGCGTGAAACCGCGCTGCCACTTGACCGTGTGATAGGCGACGTCCGGCACGAAATAGGTGAAGGTGCCGTCCGACTTCTTCATCACGCGATCCTTGTCGTCGCGATAGTCGGTCGTGCGCAACCACAATGCGCCATCCTGCTCGTAGGTCTTGCCGGCGCGGATCAGCGCATCGACGGTATCGATGACCTTGCCATCGCTGTAGAGCGAGGATTCGAGGAAGTAGTTGTCGAACTTGACGCCAAAGGCTTGCAAATCCAGATCCTGTTCGCGGCGCAGATAAGCGACGGCAAACTTGCGGATGGATTCGATATCGTCCGCATTGCCACTGGCAGTTACCGGCTCGCTATCGCTGGCGGAGACGGTTTTCTTTGCAAGGAAATCGTTGGCGATGTCCTGGATGTAATCGCCGTTGTAGGCCGACTCCGGCCAGCCTTCGACACCGGGCTTGAGTCCCTTGGCGCGAGCCTGCACCGACGTGGCGAGCGTGGCGATCTGCACGCCGGCATCGTTGTAATAGAACTCGCGGGTGACATCATAGCCTTGCGCCTGGAACAGCGACGACAGCGCATCGCCGAGCGCACCCTGACGACCGTGACCGACGTGCAGCGGGCCGGTCGGGTTGGCCGAGACGAATTCGACGACAATCTTCTTGCCGCTGCCTCCAAAGCCGCGACCGTAATCGCCACGCTGCTGCAGGATGGTACGCACCACTTCCTGACGCGAGGCTGCAGTCAGGCGCAGATTGATAAAGCCGGGGCCAGCGATTTCTGCCGTTTCGATCAAGTCGCGATTGTCGGCATTGTCGAGCAAGGCGCTGACCAGGGCTTGCGCCACTTCGCGCGGATTTTTCTTGAGCGGCTTGGCGATCTGCATCGCCAGATTGCAGGCGATATCGCCATGCGATGGATCGCGCGGGCGTTCCAGCACGATGTTGGGATTGAGTTCGGTACCGGCGATCAGCGGGGCGACGGCTGCGCGGAAAATAGTGATAAGGCGTTCTTTTTGTGCTGCGAGCATGAATGAAGGCGCGCCGCGGCAGGGCGCTGCAGGTTGATTGAAACGTGCCGGCATTATACCGGCTGCCGGTGACGGCTTTCGTACAGATTTGATATCAAAAAGTTACAGCAACCGCCGCACACGCCCGATCTGGCGCAAACAAGCAGTGCTTTTGTTTCTTAACGGAATTCTCACGAGCGCTTGCGTACACTCGGCTTGCCTCACCGCTGCAAGCAATCCCTCGTTTCACCCTTCTACTACAAGACAAGAACAAGGAGACAGGCCATGCTTGAACTACTCACCGATCCGCACGCGTGGATGGCGTTCGTCACACTGACCGCCCTCGAACTCGTGCTCGGTATCGACAACATCATTTTCATTTCCATCCTCGTCGATAAACTTCCCAAGGAACGGCAGGAATTCGCACGCAAGCTCGGCCTGTTCATTGCGATGTTCATGCGCATCGGTCTGCTGATGGTACTAGCGTGGATTGTCGGATTAACCGCTCCGTTGTTCACGATCATGCAGCAGGAGATTTCCGGGCGCGACATCATTCTGATTGCCGGTGGCCTGTTCCTGATCTGGAAAAGCACGGGTGAAATCCATCAGTCATTGGAAGGTGAAGAAGGCCATACCTCGAGCGCCGTCAAGGCGACCTTTGCTTCCGTCATCATGCAAATCATGGTGGTCGATCTGGTGTTTTCGCTGGATTCCATCATCACGGCGGTCGGTATGGTGGATGAACTGGCCGTCATGGTTGCTGCGGTCATCGCCTCGGTCGGCTTGATGATGGTGTTCGCCGGGCCGATCGGCCGCTTCGTGTCGGCGCATCCTTCGATCAAGATTCTGGCACTGGCATTCCTGGTGGCGATTGGCGTGATCCTGATTGCCGAAGGCTTCGATCAGCACATTCCGAAAGGCTATATCTACACGGCGATGGGCTTTGCGCTGGTGGTCGAACTGATCAACATTCGCGCACGCAAGAAAACTGTTAAACCCGTGCATCTGCATGCGCCCTACGCGAGCAAAGAGGCGGACAAAGCGCCCTGATCCGGTCGCATTCCAGTTTGCACCGCAGTGCGAGTGGTCCGCGGCATGAACGGTCAGCCTGTGCGACGATGCAGGCTGACCATTTTTTTGTACTGCCATGTCCACGCCTTCCGCCTCGTTCCCTGTACTCACCGGCGAATCGGTCACTCTCCAGCCATTACAAGCAAAGCATGCCGAAGCCTTGCTCGATGCTGCATCCGATGGCAGCTTGTGGGAATCGAAAGTGACGGTCATTCCCGGCCCGCAAACGGTCGATGACTATATCGCCAAGGCCCTGGCGGGACGTGCGGCAGGCACCGTGCTGCCATTCGTTATCGTACGCCGCGACATGGGCACCATCGTCGGCAGTACACGCTTCTGGAAAATTGATCGCGCCAACCGCAAGATGGAAATCGGTCATACCTGGCTGGCACGCTCGGCGCAACGCACCCGCATCAATACCGAAGCCAAGCTGCTGCTGTTGCGCCATGCGTTCGAGACGCTGCACGCCACGCGTGTGCAATTCACGACGGATGAACTGAATACCGCATCGCGGGCGGCGATTCTACGATTGGGCGCGGTACAGGAAGGCATCGTGCGGCATGAACGCATCATGCCGGATGGCCGGATTCGTAATTCGGTGCGTTTCAGCATCATCGAACCCGAATGGCCGGCAGTGAAAGCCGGCCTGCTGGAAAAACTCGCGGCACCACGCTGAAGAAGCGGGTCTATTTTGGCGTGGCAGGATCGGGACAGTAGGCATCCATGAAGTGCTGCATGCGAAATGCCTCGGGTTGCCAAGGCTGACGCGTCAATCGGTCAGCAGCCATGAAAACATAGGTAGCAGCCATCTGGTTTTCATCGGCCGCAATCGAAACGCGCACTTGCTCACGCCGATACTCGCCTCCTTCGAAGACATCAAGCGCCAGCAGATCGGCCTCGTCGACATCGAAGTACAACACGCCATTCACAGCCGAATCGCTCTGCTGCACCATGCCCGGATAGGTCTCGCCTTCCACCGCATGGCGGGCATAACCCGGCAACATGGCCGGCGCGCTGCGATAACGACCGCGTACCACGCGTTCCCACACGGCAGGGAACATCAGCGATCCGTAAGTAAATACATGCATGTCTTGCGCCCTTTACCTGTTCAAGTCATCACGAATGCGTTGCACGCGACGCTGCCAGCGCAAGCGTGCATTCACTTGCCAGATCACGTGCACCAGCACATAACCCAGCACGGCCGATACCACGGCAAAGATCGCCAGCCCCAGCATGAGTTGCGGACCGGCGGCCTGCAGCCAGTCGAGCATATTGGCAAACCAGTTGCCGATCCCGCCTTCAAGGCTGCCCGCACCGACGATACGTTGCATGGTTTCCGGATCGAGATCGTCAGCCGTACCCGGCTCGCCCCCGATGATGGCCTTGCCAACACGATAGGCAGCGTAATAGATCGGCGGCACTGTAAATGGATTGGTCACCAAGGTCGCAAACGCCGCCACCGGCAGGTTGACGCGCGCAATCATGGCAAGAATGGCAGCGAACAGAATCTGCGCCACCGGACTCAGAATGCCGGCGAATAAGCCGACAGCCAACCCACCCGCCACACCGCGACGATTGAATTGCCACAAATAATGATGGTGCAGGTAGCGCGCCAACGGCCGCAGGTAGCGATTGTCATGAAAACTCTGCGAAGTCGGCATGTGCTTGAAAAAGCGGGTGCGACGCATGAAGCGGTTCTCCAAGGCAATGAAGGTCTTGCATGGGTGAATCGGTGCCAAATTGCGGGCAATCAAGAGTCGGACCAGCAAACCCGCGCAGAATTCACTGCACTTGCGCATGCGCCGGATCGGCCAGCGCGGCAATCGCCTCGCGATCGGTCATGAAAATATGGTCATTGCCGAGCACCTTGATCCAGCCAGCATCATCCAGCACATCCCAAATCTGCTTCTTGATCGCCGTCACATACAGATCGATGCCCATACCTTTGAGTGCCGTCTGCAGCGATTCGAGCGTATCCACACCCGTCGCATCGATATCGTTGACCGAGCCAACGCACAGCAGCACGCGCCGCAACTGTGGTTCCTGACTGCAATGTTCGGTGACGAAGCGTTCGAGCGCGGCACCCGTCAGGAAATTCAGCGCCGCATCAATGCGCACGGCGATCAGATCGTCGGCCAGCCGCGGCAGATCGAAACGCTTGCTGTCGCGCAAGGTGCCGTCCTTGTGTTCACTGACTTCGATGATGCGCGGCTGCATATGGCGATACAGATAGCAAACCATGGTCAGGGCGATGCCGGCCATCACACCCCAGTGCAAACGCGGCATGGCAACGATCGTGACGACAAAAGTGACGATCGCGATGGCGGCATCATCCTTCGCGATCGAGAACAGACGCTTGAACGCGCCGAAATCGAACAGGCCGAACACCGGCATGATGATCATCGCGGCCAGTACCGAGCGCGGCACGTAATACAGCAGATCCGTGAAAAACAGCAGGCACAACACCACGCACAGCACGGTAAACAACGTGGCCCATGCACTGGTGGCGCCGGCATAGAGGTTCAGTGCCGAACGCGAGAAGGAGCCGCTGACCGGAAACGCCCCGCTGAAACCGCTCGCCACCTTCGCCAGACCCTGCCCGATCAATTCCTGATTTTCATCCCAGCGCTCGCGTCGCTTGCGCGCCAGTACGCGGCAGCTCGACATGGCTTCGGTAAAGCTGATCAGGGCCAGTACCAATCCCGCCGTCCACAATTCACGATGCTGCTCGAATGAAATCGCGCCCGGTAACACGAGTGGCGGCAAGCCCTTGGTAATCTCGCCAACCACTTCGCCGCCAGCCGGCGCATAGTCCAGCAGCCAACTGAGAAAGGTCGCCAGCACCGTTACCAGCAGAATGCCGGGAAAACGCGGCAGGAATTTCTTTGTCGCCCACAGCATCAGCAATGCGCCAAAACCGAAGGCGGATGTCATCAACACATGCGAAGGATCATCCGTCACGCGCTCCAGCACGACGGATGGCGCGCGCGTGAACAGATCGGGAATGCCAATCAGCGTCGGTATCTGCGATGCCATGATGATCAGCGCTGCAGCATTGATGAAACCGATGATGACTGGTTGCGACACCAGATTCGACAGGCGGCCGAGTCGGAATGCGCCGAGCAAAAATTGAAACAGGCCCGAATAGATCGCCAGCCAGATTGCCAGCGTGACCCATTGCGCCGAAGCCGGTACCGCCAACGGCGTCAACGAACCGAACACCAGCAGGCTACTCAGTGCCGCCGGACCAACCGCCAGCAGCGCCGACGATCCCCACAGCACGCCCACCAAGGCCGGAATCAGGGAAGCATACAAACCCGTGGCTGCCGGCATGCCAGCCAAGGTAGCGTAGGCCACCGCCTGTGGAATCAACACCAGCCCAACGCTGAATCCCGCCCATGCATCACTCTTGAGCGACGACAGGGTCGGCCGCGGCCAGCGCAAAAAAGGAAAGAAACGCGTGATATCGAATGGACTCATGGAAATCGGGCCAGCGCAAGGAAGATTGCGTACATGCAATTTGCCTATTGTATGTTGTCAAACGCGCCGCCGCAGGCTCTTGCCTAACATCATCGGCGATTTGATCCGGCGCAAACCCGACCCGTACGCGGCGCGTAGAATATGTGCATGGAACTCACTCTTACAGAACTCGAACAGGCTATCAATCATTGGCGCCAGCAACGCCCTTCGACTGGCGAAGAGCACGCGCTCTCTGCCGAAGTCAATACACTGGCGAAGATTTATGCCTTGATGATCTTTCATCATCGATCCAGCCTGCCGCTCAATGAATTGAAGGAAGAAACACGCCACTTGATCGAGGATTGGCGTAACGGTGTTTCACGCTGAACCACGTTGACATCAATGCAGCGCAAGCATCTCACGCTGCCAGATGTCTGCTCTGCCGCCGGGTGAGGCTTGATAATGCTTCCTGCGATATGGCCGATGCCGTCTTTTGCTCGACCTTGCCTTCACTCTTGCGGGCGCCGCCCTGGCCGGCGTAATCGCTACGCACCAGCGATTGGGCCGCCACCGCATCCATGCCTTGCAACGTCAGCCATTGCGTGACGAGCGTCGCCAGCTTTTCCAGCGCAATGCGATGGGTCGCATCAGTATTTTCATACAACCAGCGCGACAAGCGCATGAAGTTGTCGAACGGTGCGTCGCCCAGCAACTGCGGCAGCGTATTACCGAAACGACCTGAATTGGCAATCAAATCCCAGTAGCGCGCAAAACGCACGAGTTCCTGCATTTCATCGAAGGAGATGCGATCGGTCGCCAGAATGGAATAGGGCGGATACGGATCGAAGACGAGTTTGTATTCTTCCGTGTGGCGAATGATCGGCGTACCGCGCAAACGCTTGAGAATGCCGAACTGGATTTCATGCGGGCCAAGCGCCACCAGCTTGTCGAAGCCGCGCGCAAAACTCGCCACGTCCTCACCGGGCAAGCCGGCAATCAGATCGACGTGCAAATGCGCATGCGTGTGTTCGCACAACCAGCGAATGTTGTCGGCAGCTTTTTCATTGTTCTGTTTGCGGCTGACCAATGTTTGCACATCAGGATTGAAACTCTGGATGCCAATTTCGAATTGCAGCGTCCCCGGCGGGAATTTCAGGATGCTTTCGCGTAGCGCTTCGGGCAGATGATCGGGTACGACTTCAAAGTGTGCGTAGACCGGATCATCGGGATGGGCTGCCAGCTTGTCGAGGAAGAACTGCATGATCTTCAGACTGACCTTTACGTTCAGATTGAAGGTGCGATCGACAAACTTGAACAGCCGTGCACCACGCGCATGCAAGGTTTCCATCTGCGCCAGAAAGGCATCGATATCGAACGGCCATGCGGTCTTGTCGAGCGAAGACAGACAGAACTCGCACTTGAACGGGCAGCCGCGCGAGGCTTCGACATAGAGTGTGCGATTGCGAATATCGTCATCGGAATACAGCTCGTAGGGCATGACCAGATCGGTCAGCGGGGGCTGCACACCGGCATGGATTTTCATCAACGGCTTGGGGCCGTGCAGAATCTGTTTGCACAGGGCAGGAAATGTCACGTCACCCCAACCCGTCACCAGATAATCGGCCAGCTTCACGATCTCTTGCTGCTCTGGCTCGTACGACACTTCCGGCCCGCCGAGGACCACCGTGACATGCGGTGCCACGCGCTTGAGCAAGGCGACGACCTTGGTGGTTTCTTCGACATTCCAGATATAGACGCCAAAGCCGACGATGCGCGGCTGATGCGCCAGCAAGCGCTCGACGATGTCGTTGGCACGTGCGCCGATGACAAATTCCTGTATCCGCGTTTGCGCCTGCAACTCGCCCATGTTTGCCAGCAGATAGCGCAAGCCGAGAGAGGCGTGCGTGTAACGAGCATTGAGCGTGGAGAGCAGGATAGTCATGACGTGGAAAATGGACAGCGAGCCGCCATTTTACGCGCCATATCGCACCCTCACGATAATTGGGTTAAGGTTTGACGCCACGCAACGCAAGCTTTCTTTTCCCGCATGACCATGTCGACACAGCCTATCCAATCCATCCCAAACGCTCTATCTGCCATCCTGTTTGGCATGATGTTACTTGCCTCTGGCAACACCAGCGCCCGCAGTGCACAGCCGGATCCCACGTTTTGCCAGCAACTGCAACAAACCGGCGTCTTGCATGCCACCGCGCCTGTGCGTTGTGAGCAATTGCGTGTCGTGCGTTTTTCGTATGTCGATTTCAACGGCAAACTGCGCGACGATGGCGAAATCACCGTGCTGGCGGCTACCGCCGACCACGTGAGTGCGTTGTTCTCGGCGCTGCGCGAACGTGGATTCAACTTGGCAGGTGCGCGCGGCATGGAACACTTCCGAGGGGACGATGCTGCATCCATGCGCGCCAACAATACTTCCGCATTCAATGATCGTGCCATCGTCAGCGGCAGCGCACCATCGCTACACGCCTACGGCCTCGCCATCGATATCAACCCTGTCCAGAATCCGTTTATCGAAGTCGGCAAGGATGGCAGCGCGCAGATCAGCCCGGCCGCCGGTCGTCAGTATCTGAATCGCCAAACCAACCGTCCCGGCAAAGCCGCTCGCAAGGGCATGGCCGAAGACGTCGTCGAACTGTTTGCACTACATGGCTTCACCATCTGGGGTGGCGACTGGGATGCGCCAATCGACTATCAGCATTTTCAGGTGAGTCGCAAGCTCGCGAAGAAGCTGGTGGCATTATCCGATGCACAAGCCAGAACGGCATTCGACGAGCACGTCAAGGCATACCGCAGCTGCCGCGATAGTGGCAAGCCGCGTAGCGCTTGTGTCGACTGACGCGACTGTACGAATCCGTCAACGCATCCCTATACTGTGCGCATCTGGCGCATCATTCCCTCTTCATCGGAGACCATTCATGCTCATCAACTGCGTTGCCTATCAGGACGGCAACAAGCTGGCCGACATTCCGGTCGAACAGATCAGCGATTATCTGCAAAAGCCCAATTGCTTTGTCTGGGTGGCGCTCAAGGATGCCAGCCATGACGAACTGACGCAGATGCAGCAGGAATTCAACCTGCATGAATTGGCAGTCGAAGATGCACACCATGGCCATCAGCGCGCCAAGATCGAAGAATACGGTGACTCGCTGTTTGCCGTGGTACCGACGGTGGAAATGGTCGACGGTAAATTGCAGCGCGGCGAGCTCGATATCTTTGCAGGTCCCAACTATGTGCTCTCGGTACGCAGTCACAGCCAGCATGGTTTCCTTGGCGTACGCGCGCGTTGCGAACAAGAACCCGAACAGATGCGCAAAGGCTCAGCCTTCGTGCTCTATGCGCTGATGGATGCGGTGGTGGATCGCTACTTCCCGGTGGTGGAAGCACTGGAAGCGCATCTCGATCGCATCGAAGGCAGCATCTTCCAGACACAGCAGCAACGCGACAACATCGAACAGCTTTACGACCTCAAACGCGATGTCGTCATGCTCAAGCACATCGTCGCACCACTGATGGAAGCAGTAGGGCGCCTGTATGGCGGGCGTGTGCCGCCGCTTTGTGAAAGCACGCGCGATTACTTCCGCGATGTGGGCGATCACCTGTACCGCATCAATGCGCTGACCGATGCCATCCGCGACACGATTGCCACGGCGATCCAGGTGCATCTGTCGATGGTGGCGATCGAGGAAACCGAAGTGAACAAAAGATTGGCCGCCTGGGCTGCCATTTTCGCCGTCGCCACTGCATTCTTTGGCCTATGGGGCATGAACTTCAAGTACATGCCCGAACTGGACTGGCGCTTTGGCTATCCGATGGCGATCGGCATGGTGGTCGTGGTGTGCGGTTATCTGTATTACCGCTTCCGCAAGTCGGGCTGGCTCTAGCCTCGGGAAGAGGTTCTACTGCTTGCCCTGCACGATGTCGAGCGCAACCGCTTCCGCGACGCGAATGCCATCGATGGCAGCAGACATGATACCGCCGGCATAACCCGCACCTTCGCCAGCCGGGTACAGACCGCGCGTGTTCAGGCTTTGCAGATTCTGATCGTTGCGCTTGATACGTACCGGTGAAGAGGTCCGTGTTTCGATGCCGGTCAGCACCGCATCATGCATCGAAAAACCCTTGATCTGCTTGTCAAAGGCCGTCAGCGCTTCGCGGATGGCGTCGATGGCGTAATAGGGCAGGGACGGATTCAGGTCACCCAGTTTGACGCCCGGCTTATACGACGGTTGCACCTTGCCGAATGCCGTCGAAGGCTTGTTCGCGATGAAGTCACCGACCAGTTGGCCCGGCGCATCGTAATTGCTGCCACCAAGTTCAAACGCACGCGATTCCCAGAAGCGCTGCATTTCCATGCCAGCCAGAGGTCCGCCCGGATAATCGTCGGGCGTAATGCCAACCACGATACCGGCATTGGCGTTGCGTTCGTTGCGCGAATACTGACTCATGCCATTGGTGACGACACGGCCCGGCTCGGACGTCGCTGCCACCACGGTACCGCCCGGGCACATACAAAAACTGTAGACGCCACGTCCGTTGCTGGCGTGATGCACGAGCTTGTAGTCTGCCGCACCGAGAATCGGATGACCGGCGCTGGGACCAAAACGGCAGGCATCGATCAGCGATTGCGGATGCTCGATGCGGAACCCCATCGAGAACGGTTTGGCTTCCATATAAACACCACGCTTGTGCAGCATCTCGAAGGTATCGCGCGCACTGTGACCGATCGCCAGCACGACATGATCACTGTCGATCTGTGTACCGTCCGACAGGATCAGGCTGCGCATCCGACCGTCTTCGATCAGCACGTCGTCAACGCGGGCCTCGAAACGGAATTCGCCGCCGAGCTGCACGATCTTCGCGCGCATGAGTTCGATCATCTTCACCAGACGGAAGGTACCGATGTGCGGCTTGCTGACATACATGATTTCCGGTGGCGCATCGGCAGCGACGAACTCTGTCAGCACCTTGCGGCCATAATGCTTGGGGTCCTTGACCTGCGTCCACAACTTGCCGTCAGAGAAAGTCCCCGCACCGCCTTCGCCGAACTGCACGTTCGATTCCGGCTGCAGCTCGCGCTTGCGCCACAAGCCCCAGGTATCCTTGGTCCGCTCGCGCACAACCTTGCCGCGCTCCAGAATGATCGGTTTGAAGCCCATTTCGGCCAGAATCAGCGCGGCGAAAAGACCGCACGGTCCGAAACCGATTACGACAGGTCGTGTCTTCAATTCGGTTGGCGCCTGCGCTACATGCTTGTAGCTGGTATCGGGCGTCAACGAAACATGGCGATTGCCTTTTTTTCGCTTCAGTACTGCCGCTTCATTCTTTACTTCCACATCGAGCGTATAGACCAGCGCTATCGCGCTGCGCTTGCGCGCATCGTAACCGCGCCGAAACACCGTATGCGACAGCAGATCGCCACGCGCAATGCCGAGATGCGCGATGATGGCCGCAATCAGGTCGTCATCGGCGTGGTCGAGGGGAAGTTGAACGTCGGTCAGTCGCAGCATGCTTGATTTCCAGCCAACCCGAAAAGAATGCCTTGCCACCAGGGTTGAATCGGTCGGCAACCCGCTATTTTACTCCAGCGCCCGAGCCGTCAAAGCCTTCCCACCTGCGCGCCGAACTGGATTGCTACAGCAAACTTGGGATGCTCGGTACGCACGAAAGATGAACGTCCGCGCGCAACTGTCATCGCCCACTGGATGCAACATCGTAGAAAAATGTTCGTAAACGGCTGCATCTATCTAGTATGCGATGCCCGCGCCTTGTATGCCTTAGCGGATACGCATTCTCTCAACACCCCAACCAGCAAACCCAGCGCAGTTTGCCGCCATGATGAAGCCGATTGTTCTTGCCCGGCGTTTGTTGGACAATGGCGCTCGGCACGAAACCTCGCGCCATCCTTCAGCCCAGCCAATGCCGACACTCATGAGCGCATCCAGCAAGCCCAAATCCGCCCCGACACCTGCAGACAAACCCTACATCATCGTTCGCAATTCGCCGATCCACGGTCGTGGCGTCTTTGCCGCGCGCAAGATACCGGCTGATACCTTGCTCATCGAATACGAAGGCGAACGCATCAGCGAGAAGGAAGCCAGCCGCCGCATGGGCGCTGATCCGGAAAATCCTTTTCACACTTTTTTCTTCAGTCTGGAAAGCGGCAAGCTTATCGATGGCGGCGACAACGGCAGCGATGCGCGCTGGATCAACCATGCCTGCGAACCGAACTGCGAAGCGCGCGAAGAAAAAGGGCGCGTCTACATCTATTCGCTGCGTGACATCAAAAAGGGCGAGGAATTGAATTACGACTATGGTCTGGTGCTGGACGAACGCTATACCAAAAAGGTCAAAAAAAACTACGAATGTCGCTGTGGTGCGCCGACTTGCCGCCACACGATGCTGGCACCGAAGAAAAACCGTTGATTAAAAAAGAGACAAAAAAGCCGGGCAATACTGCCCGGCTTTTTTATTGCCCGCTAATTTTCCGCTTCATGCAAGCCACTCATGTCGACTTCACAATACTCTCGCGGTCGCATTTGCTCCAAATCTTCCCTGATTAAGATCTGCAGCATCAACACTCAGAAGACCGGCAATTACCCGTAAAGCAACAAATATCTTGCCGAAAAGAATATTTTTCCCATCAAGATGCCATTCACTCTAGAAGAGAACTTTCAAAGAGACAAAAAAGCGACAACTTGAGCATGCCAATATTGCATTACGTTATTCACTATTTCGATAACTGATATGGCAAAAGGAAATTGGCTTGTAAACCTTGCCATCCCTATACTTCAGTTGTCTCCTCTATGTCTCCTCCTTTGATATAGATTTAGCCCGCTCCACCGAGCGGGCTTTTTTTTGCTTGTCCGCCGACAGCCTTCAGGAAGCATTTTGTAGGCAACTGAATCACCAATCTGTAACCGATCAAGTTATTTGAATTGTGAATATCGGATATCAGAAATGGAAATTGGCTTGTAAACATGCCGATCCCTATACTTCAGTTGTCTCCTCTATGTCTCCTCCTTTGATATAGATTCAGCCCGCTCTCTTTAGCGGGCTTTTTTTTGCCCTTTTTTCCCTTTTCCTGCTCTACCAGTAGCCGTTCCAAAGCGAATGACCATCCTGCCGTCCGGCAATCAAGCGCTGACTTTCCTCATTTCTTCTTGTGCAAGTAGCAATCGCGCGCATGATCGTTGACCATGCCGATCGCCTGCATGTAAGCGTAGACGATGGTCGAGCCGACGAATTTGAAGCCACGCTTGCCCAGATCCTTGGACAAGCGATCCGACAATTCGGTACGGGCCGGCGTTTCAGACGTGTGTTCACGCGTATTCAGGATCGGCTTGCCATCCACATAGGCCCACAAAAAGGGATCGAGTCCACCGAGGTCATCGCGTAAACGCAGATACGCTTGCGCATTGGTGATGGTTGCCGCCACCTTCAGGCGATTGCGCACGATGCCGGGATTGGCGAGTAATTCAGCTACCTTGGCATCGTCGTAACGGGCGATTCTTTCTGCATCCCATTCATCAAAAGCCGCACGATAATTTTCGCGCTTGTTGAGGATGGTGATCCAGCTCAGACCAGCCTGTGCGCCTTCCAGATTCAAGAGTTCGAACAACTTGAGCTCGTCATGACACGGTACGCCCCATTCTTCATCGTGGTAGCGGACATACAAGGGATTGGCCAGATTCACCCAGGTGCAACGCGCGACACTCATGACGATTTCCGATTCGCTCAATTCAACAAGTCGTCATTATCGCCGAGCCTGCATTGAGGGCGCTTGATAAAATGGCGCTTTCCAAAGCTTTCTCTTTTTTCATGCGCTGCGTCTATCTTTCCACGTCATCCTTGGTCACATCCCGTATCGGCTCAACGATGCCGGTTAAACCATGCAGGCAATGACGTACACGACAGAACATTGCGACGTTGCCATCATCGGTGGCGGCCCGGCAGGCTTGATGGCGGCGGAAACCATTTCTGCCAGCGGCCATGCAGTGCATCTATACGATGCAATGCCTTCGGTAGGGCGCAAGTTTCTACTCGCTGGCAAAGGCGGCATGAACCTCACGCATGCGGAACCGAGCGCGCAATTTCACGCGCGCTATGGTCAACGCAGCGCCACGCTTACACCCATGCTGCATGCCTTCGGTGCAGATGCGGTACGCGACTGGACAAAGGGACTGGGCATCGATACCTTCGTCGGCAGCTCGCAGCGCGTCTTCCCGACCGATATGAAAGCTGCGCCCTTGCTGCGCGCCTGGCTCAAACGTCTGCGTGAAAGTGGCGTGCAATTCCACATGCGGCATCGCTGGATGGGCTGGGACGAGCACCAGGCATTGCGTTTTGCCACGCCTGACGGTGAACGCCATGTGCAAGCCAATGCCGTTGTATTGGCACTTGGCGGCGGTAGTTGGGCGCGATTGGGATCGGATGGCGCATGGCTGCCATTGCTGCTGGATGCAGGTATCGCGAGCACACCGCTCAAACCGGCCAACTGCGGTTTCGATATCGCTTGGAGCGAACATTTCCGTAGCCGCTTTGCCGGGCAACCATTGAAATCCGTGATCGCCCGTTGCACGGATACCAGGGAACAACTGCACACGCGGCAAGGTGAATGTGTCATCAGCGAAAGCGGCATCGAAGGCGGCCTGATCTATGCACTGTCTGCTTTCCTGCGTGATCGGATTGACCTTGACGGCCACGCCACACTAACGCTGGATCTGGCGCCGGGCAAATCGGCCGAACGCGTGCTGGATGAAGTCAGTCAACCGCGTGGCGCACGCTCCTTATCCAGCCATCTGCAAAGCAAGGTCGGCATCACGGGCGTCAAGAGCGGTTTGTTGCGCGAAGTCTTGAGCAAGGAAGCCTTTGCCGATCCTCATCAATTGGCTGCTGCCATCAAGGCACTGCCACTGACGCTCGTTGCAACGCGGCCGATTGACGAAGTCATCAGCAGCGCCGGTGGCGTGTTGTTCGAATCGCTGGACGAAAACTTGATGGCGCACGCCATGCCTGGCGTTTTCTGCGCAGGCGAAATGCTGGACTGGGAAGCCCCGACCGGCGGCTATTTGCTCACTGCCTGCTTCGCCAGTGGCCGCCGTGCGGGCGACGGCGTCACCGCGTGGCTCAAGCATCGCTCAGCACGCTGAACACTTACACGAGGCCGCGCACAGCCAGTTCGCGTTTGATGTAAGCATAAAAAACCGGTGCCGCAATCAGTCCCGGAATACCGAACATCGATTCCATAACCAGCATCGCCGCCAGTAATTCCCAGGTCTTGGCATCGATGTGATGACCGATGATGCGCGCGTTGAGAAAGTATTCCAGCTTGTGAATACCAATCAGGAACAACAGCGAAATCAACGCGATGTGCAGCGAATGCGAGAGACCAATCACCACCAGAATCGTATTCGATACCAGATTGCCGATTACCGGCAGCAAGCCGACCAGAAAGGTCACCGCGACCATGGTTTTGCGTAGCGGCAGATGGACATCGCACAAGGGCAGGATCACCAGCAGATAGATGCCGGTCAACACGGCGTTGATGGCGGCAATGCGTACCTGCGCAAATACCACGTTGCGAAATGCGACATGCAAGGTCACCACGCGCGCGTGCAGGGCGGCGGCCAACGGACGAAACACCGGCTGCGTCGTCGTATCGTACAGCGCGGCCATCGCACCGATGATCATGCCAATCAGGATGTGTGCGAGGATGCGACCAGCGGTGGCGCCGATGGTGCGCGCTTCCAGCGTATGCGCATGCAGCCAGTCCACCACCATCGTGCGCAATGCTTCGGCATCGACTGGCACATAAGCGGCCAGCCAGTCCGGAATCTGCCCGCGCGTGGCATCGATGACATCGGCCAATTTCTTGAACAGCACCTGCACGCTGCCGACATCGCTACGCAAATAGGTCACGCCCGCCCAGATCAGCGCAGTCAACACCGTAACGATCAAGGCACTGAGCAAGGCGACGACAAACATGCGCGCACGCCGGCCGACCAGCTTACGGCCCAGGCGCGGCGCCAACAATTGCACCAGCGAATACACCAGCAGGCCGGAGAACAGGGCGGCCAGCAAGCCCTGATGCAGCACCACGAACAGTGCCAGCGCTGCCAGCACATACGAGGCCAATACGATGGCGTCCGGACGTGATTGGGATGAACCGTCAGGCATCGTCGCCTCTTATTTGGCAAATGGAATCGGATTGCTGCGTGGTACCGGCACCGCCGTCACGGCATTCTGAGGACTGCCATCGATGAGCTTGTCGGAATAGGTCAGGTAAACCAGTGTATTTCGTGCCGGGTCCACCACGCGAACGATGTGCAGCCGCTTGAAGAGAATGGACGTGCGCTCGGAAAACACGTTTTCCTGCTGCGGCAACTTGCCCTTGAATTGCAGCGTGTCACCCACCTGACGGCAGGCAATCGATGCATCGGATTTATCTTCTGCCAGACCGACAGTGCCGCTAATGCCACCCGTGCGTGCACGCGAGACAAAGCAGGTAATGCCGTGTACCTTGGGATCGTCATAGGCTTCGATCACGATGCGATCGTTCTTGCCAAGAAAACGGAATACCGTGCTTACTTCGCCGATCTGCTCGGCATGTACACTGCCCGCCACCAGCGTGGCTGCCAGCAGCATGGCGGTGGCGAATCTGTTTGCTTTCATTCTTCTTCTCCAGAGGCATGTCACATCGATGCATTGCTGCCCGTTGGTGGTGACACATGCAGGTTCAACGCACGAGAGCAACAAAGGTTACGCAGCGTGGCATCGGCCAACAATGTCATAATCGCGCATCCCGCATTTTTCGACAGGAACCCACATGATTCTCGAACTCGTAGACATCCGCATCCAACCCGGCAAACAGGCCGAATTCGACGAAGCCGTGCAGCGCGGCCTGACCACCGTCATCGGCAAGGCCAAGGGTTACAAGGGCCACGCCATCAACAAGGGCATCGAATCTCCAGAGCGCTACGTCGTCCAGATTTACTGGGAAACGCTGGAAAACCACACCGTCGATTTCCGCGAATCGCCTGCTTTTCAGGAATGGCGCGGCATCGTCGGCCCGTTCTTCGCTGCACCGCCAGCAGTCGAGCACTTCAACATCGTGGCCAAATCGGCCTGATTTTTTCTTACCGATACTGCCCCGCGATCTTCCAACCGTCCGTGCGCCGTCGCGCACTGGCACGTTGAAGAAAAAATTGCTGCCAGCGATCCCGCTCACAAAAAAGCCCCGAACTGCATGAGAGTGTCGGGGCTTTTTTATTGGTCGCATGATACGGCGATCACTGATTCTTTTCAGGATGATATTTGTGGAAATTTTCCGTGTAATCACGCAGGTTTTCGCGCAGCATCTTTTCGAATTCACCACGGAAATACTTGATGGCTGGATCGGTTTCCTTCTTGAAGACGTCCAGATTCGGGGCATCGACCGATGCGGCAAAGGCATTGAAACGCGCAGCGGCATACATGATGGCTGCACAGACCTGACCGCGGTCGGCCGTCTTGCAGGCTTCGTTGGCCAGACGGATGAAGTCGTCCGCCGCATCCCAGAATTTCTGGTTCGGATCGGGTTCCTTGGAAGTCTGGCGGGAAATGCTTTTCGGTTTGAAATCGTCACTCATGATCGTACATGTACTCAAAATGGAAATCGGGGACCGATCGTGAAAAACCGGCACGAAGCCGGCATTTTCACATGAATCGCTCGCGGCCGCCTATCAAACCCAAGGATCGTAGGTGCCAAAGTTCCACAAGCGTCCTTCGGGATCACGGCAACTGAAGCCCTGACCTCCGTAATCCTCGAATTTCAGTTCGACCACGATCTGCGCACCGGCTGCCTTGGCACGTTCATACATCGCCTGTGCATCTTCCACCACCAGATAGGCACTTTGCGTCTCGAAACCGCCGATTTCATCCGGCTGCTTGATGAAGGCATCGAAATCGGTTTCGTTGCGCACCGATCCGATCATGATCATGCCGTTACCGAAGGTCAGTTGCGCGTGGATGATGGTGCCGTCGGGATTCTTGTAAACATCATCCACTTCGAAGCCGAATGCCTTGCAGAGCCAATCGATGGCAGCAGCAGCATCGCGATAGCGCATGCCGGGGATGATGGTAGAACGCGTGTTGCGGGCTGTCATGTTCTCCTCCTGTATCGGGTTGCGGCAGCGACCTCGTTGAGTCGCCGCTCTTTTTCTGCGACAGCAATGCAGGACATCAGTTCCGAGATGCCAGACGGGCAATCTGCCTATCATGCCAGCGTCGCAGAATCAGCAGCGCAAACAGCGCACCCATGCAGGCAAACCACATGTCGGATTGCGTATCCCATTCATCGCCCTGCAAGCCAAGAAACTCGTCCGCACCTTGGCCCATGATGAGGGCCGCCCACCATTCAATCAGCTCATACCAGGCACTAATCGCCATCGCCACACAAAGAGAAAGAAACACCACCATCTTGCGCCCTGTTACATGTCCATTCCGCACGAGGATCTCTTTCGCCACCAGTGCCGGCACCAAGCCTTGCCAGAAGTGACCGAGCTTGTCGTAGGGATTGCGCGCCAGATCGAACCAGTCCTGCACCACGAAACCGATCGGTACATGCGCGTAGGTGTACGTGCCGCCTACAATCAGGATCAGGGCATGCAGGAAAATCAGGAAGTAGAGCAGGCCGGTCAGCGGAAAGCGCTTGTATGTCCATGCCAGCACGGGTACGACGATCAGCACAGGCATGACTTCCATCAGCCAGGTCAGGCGGTCGTGCGTGATGCCAAAAGATACGATCAGTGTCAGAGCAAGAAGCGCAGCGACTATCAAAAGGATGCGAGGTGAAATGGGAGCCGTCATGATGAAAAAATAGTGATTTCGACAACATCACCATACCTCTTTTCGTGGCTCAGAAAATGAGTCTTCCCTTAATGTATTGAGTTGGCTCACAGTTTTTCAACCGATGCGTACGCTACGCCTGAAATCGTCAAACTGGAAGAACGTGTCCACCACGGACTGATAAAAAGCGTGTTGAGCATCTCGCTCGACTATGCGGAAGATAGTAAAAAGCGATAAATCGGTTGAGATGAGAAATTAGCCGAGGCGACAAGCAAATTGCCTCTTTTCAACGCACCCGCGGCAGCGCCTTCGCATCGATCGCCGCACCGGCCGTGATGAAATGTCCGCCGGCGACATGATGAATCGTCCGCAGATCGTCGTGTCCGTCGAAATGCCAGCGACCATTGCTGAAAACACGCGTATCGGCTTGCGCATGCAGGATTTCGCCGAGAAACAGATCGTAGGTTTGCTGGATATGCGGCTCGGGATACAGACGACATTCCAGCCACGCCACACAGCTCTCGATCAATGGTGCCTTTGTCACCTTCCCCTCAAAAGTCGTCAGGCCGTAGGCTGCAAACTTGTCGCTTCCTTCCTGTGCCAGTGCGCTCCCCGAACTGCTGCCTAGCGTTTCCGTCAAGTCCGCCAAGGCAACCGTCGGCACTTGCAAGGCGAATTCGCCGGAAGCTTCGAGTAAGCCGCGCGTGTAGGTGCTCTTGTCGATCACTATGGCGACCTTGCCCGGTTTGAAATCCAGGGGCATGGCCCAGGCTGCCGCCATGATGTTGCGCTTGCCATCATGTGCTGCACTGACCAGCACTGTCGGGCCGTGGTTGAGCAGGCGATAGGCTTTTTCGGGTTCGACGGGGTGACGATACTGCGTGATTGAAGTCGCGTTCATGCCAGCTCCTGACAAAAGACAAAGCTTAACGTGTGCCTGCATTGTTTGCCTGTTGCAACATGCAGCGAAGCGAAATGCTACTTGGGCAACTTGTCCACTTGCCTGCCGTTCCGATCCGCACGTATCATGCGCAAAAACCTTCTTGCCTTGCCCATCGTGAAAATAACCGCCACCATGCATCGCTGTGCCGCATGGATCGCCTGTCTGGCGATCCTGATGGCCGCATTGGCGCCGGCGATTTCACATGCGATGGCATCGCATGCCGCGCACAAGGCATGGGTAGAAATCTGTACCGAACAGGGCAGCAAGATGATTCAGGTGACGGATCATGCCGATCCTGTGTCGCCCTCGGACTCCCAGCATCTGGGTCATGTCGAACATTGCCCGTTCTGCAAGACCAGCGCCTTCAGCGCGACATTGCCGCCAGTCGTGCCCAACGTCCTTGCGACAATCGAGCCTGTTCATACCCTTCCACTTCTCTATTACCACGCACCAGGCGGCCAGTTCGTCTGGAATGTCGCCGCTTCGCGCGCGCCTCCCGCACACGCCTGATCTCGCACTACACGTCCGCACGCGTCGCCTGATGGCGCGCATGTGTGGCCTGTTCAAGTCGCTTCAGGAGGCTGCATGTCTGCCAAACGCAAATTTGTCATTGCACTCAATGTGCTCGCGCTCGTCATCTTTTTTACGGACCTGACTGCAACTCGCCTGCTGGCGTCCGAACAATCCTCACCAAAAGAACGCTTGATTTTGCTTCCGGCATTACAGAAACAAGATACCTCGGCGGTGACATGCGCACACTCCCCGTGCGGTACCGACATACGCAAATCGGTCGTCACCTCGCACTGAACTTTTATCTCAAGGAGAAATAGATGAAACGCCTCGCCCTCGCTACCCTTCTGCTGGCCGTTGCCGGCGCGTCCCTTGCGCAAGTCAAGGTAACCGATCCGTGGGTGCGCGGCACCGTCGCTTCGCAAAAATCCACGGGGGCCTTTATGCAGTTGAGCAGCCCGACTGCCACGCGTCTGGTCGATGTCAGCGCACCGGACATGCGCGTCGAGATTCACGAAATGTCGATGCAAGGAGATGTGATGCGCATGAAGCAGATCACGGGCCTTGATCTGCCCGCCGGCAAGACAGTCGAATTGAAACCGGGTAGCTATCACCTGATGTTCTTCAACGTCAGGCATCAGCTCAAGGAAGGCGATACGGTCCCGCTCACGCTGACGTTCGAGAATGCGCAAAAGGCCCGCGAAACTGTCAAGGTGCAGGCCCCAGTGCGCGCATTAAATGCGCAAGTGCCTGCCGACATGGGGATGAAGATGAAAGAGGGACATTCGTCCCACTAGGTTAATTACGGCGCTTTGATTGATGACACATCGACGTGTTTCCCTGCTGACCGTCTGGATGGCTTTGTTTGCCATCCTGCTGGGCACGCTCGCGCCGACGGTTTCCCATGCGCTCGCCAACGACAAGGTATTGGGTGTCATGCTGGAAATCTGCGCCAGCGATGGCATGCGCATGATCGACGTCAGCAAACAGAAGGCCGATGAGGAACATGGCGATTCCAGTGGGACCGATCATCTTCTGCACATGGAAGACTGCCCTTTCTGTCGGGTGAGCAGTCACACGGTCTCGCTATTGCCAACAAGCTGGCAGTTTTTCCCGCTTGTTACGGCAACCGCACACTATCCACCCCTGTTTTATCGCGCACATCGCCCCTTGTTTGCCTGGGCATCTGCCCGATCGCGCGCGCCACCCACGTTTTCCTGACGCTTTGCAATCGGCCGGCATGGTGCCGCCGATATCACTCGCACTCGCACTTGCACGCTCAGCGGCAAGGCAATGATTCATTTCATCAGGAAAGCATTTTCATGACCGCTCTCGGCCATCCTTTTATTCGTCGCCACACAACGACGCCATCCCATCCAGGCAAGCCAACACGCATTGCCGTGCTTCTGGCGTTCGCCTTTTCCGGCACGCCAGCATTTGCAGACGACACAAACGAGACGAAACAGACACTGCCGGTAGTGGAAGTCCGCGGCGCGCAAGAAAACAGCAAGCTGAATCTGGACACCCCCTCCACCACCGGTAGCCGCCTCGGGCTGACACCGCGAGAAACACCGGCCACAGTCACCATCGTCGATCGCGCCACCATCGACGCGCGGGGTGCCGACGATACGCAGGAAATCCTGAAAGCGATTCCCGGCGTGACGGCACACAACGCGCCGGGCAGCATCGGTGTCAGTTATCGCGGCTTCAACAGCGGCTCATTGAGCCAACTCTACAACGGCATCGATGTCAAATATACGATCGCCAGTCGTGCGGTCGATAGCTGGATTTACGATCGCGTGGAAGCAATCGGGGGCGCATCAAGTTTCCTGAACGGTGCAGGTGCGATCGGCGGCTCGATCAACTACATCACCAAGCTCGCGCAGCGTCAGGATATTTCGGAAGGCCGTATCCGACTCGGCACCGATAACCTGAAGGAAGCCTCAATCGGATTGAACCGCCACATCGCCGGTGGTGAAGAGGGCAGCCCGGCGCACTATGCACGCATCGACCTCAATCATCGCGATGCCGGCAGCTGGATCGACGGCACCAAGACAACGTCCACGCAGTTGGCAACCTCGCTGCTGTCGGATCTCGGCCGCGGGCTGACGCATACGCTGGCGTATGAATATCAGAATGAACAAGTCGATCGTCCCTACTGGGGCACGCCTTTACTGAAGCCGACCGTCGGAACCTTGCGCATTGATGAAGGTACACGCTTCAAGAACTACAACAGCGCCGACGGCGAATATGCGCAACGGGTTCAGTGGTTGCGCTCAATCACCGATCTGCAAGTCAATGATGCGCTGCATTTCACGAACACCTTCTACGCATATGATGCGCAACGCGACTATCGCAATGTGGAAACCTACACATTCAATACCGCGAACACTGCGGTCCTTCGATCCGGCGCCTTGTTGCAGCGTCACGATCAACGGCTGGTTGGCAATCGCATTGATGGTACCTACAAGAGCGAGCTAGGCGGTAAACGCAGTGACTGGTCGTTCGGGCTGGATGTCAGTCTGAACAAACAAACACGCTTTCCCAATAGCCTTACTGGCACTGTGAGCACAGTCAATCCCTATGCCTTCACGACTGGAAATTTTTTTGATGAAACCGGACTGACGCCTGGCTACAACCCGGATCGCACCAACAAGATCACCACGGTTGCCGCCTATCTGGAAAACCGAACGGCGCTGGTGCCAACATTGAATCTTGTGACCGCATTACGCGTCGAGCGTATCGATCTGGATCTCATCAATCGCCGTGCCGTATCAGCGAGCGCACCGGCCAGCTACCAACGCAGCTACACCCCTGTCACCGGCCGTATCGGACTCGTCTGGGATATCACACCAAACGCAATGGCCTATGTTCAATACGCCACCGCAGCCGATCCACCAGCGGGTTCACTCTCGACCGCCAGCTTTGCCAATGCCATCACGAATACCGAGCTGACGACCGGCAAGCAGATTGAAATCGGCAGCAAGCTCGATTTCTGGCAAGGTCGCGGCAATGCGGCTATTGCGGCCTACAGCATTACCCGCGAAAATTTTGGCGTCACCGATCCGACCAACAGTGCCAACACACTGCTGGTCGGCAAGCAGACATCCAACGGTATTGATCTGTCGCTCGGTCTGGAACTGACCCGCAACTGGTCAATGCAAGGTAGTTTTTCGTATGTAGATGCCTACTACAACGCATTTTTTGACACCGCTTCAAGAGCAGGCAATACACCGAGCGGCACACCAGCCACAGTGGCCAATCTGTGGACGACCTATGCCTTCACATCCGCACTGAAAGGCAGCGCCGGCATTCGGCGCGTCGGCAAGGTGTACGGCAATGCAGCCAACACCACGGTCTGGCCGCATTACACCTTGCTCGATCTCGCACTGAGTTATCAGATCAGTCCGAAGGTGTCGCTCATCGGCCGCATCAAGAATGCCACGGATGAAATCTACGCTGCGAGTGTGAGTGCGAACTCGGTGTACCTCGGTGCGCCGCGCACAGCGGACGTCACCTTGCGTATCGCGTTCTGAGCATCATCATGACGCTCTCGACTCGCTTGAAACGCTGGCTGTTTCTCATTCACCGCTGGCTCGGCATCGTTGCCTGCCTGTTCTTTGCAATGTGGTTCATCTCGGGCGTCGTCATGATGTATGTCGGCTATCCGAAGCTGACCGAACGGGAGCGTCTGCTGCACCTCCCTGCGCTGGCAGCGCAGGAAGCATTGCTGTCGCCGGCGCAAGCTCTCGATAGAGCGGGCCTGCAAGGTCCGTTGCAGGATCTGCGTCTTGCCAATGCACGAGGCGGCCAACCGGTCTATCTGGTCACACCGGAGAAGGCGCCTGCTTCTGCCGGCCAGAAGCAGGCTCGAAGGATGGACGTTGTCATGGTCGATGCCAGGACAGGCAAGCGCTTGACGGATGTCGATCAAACCCTGGTAATGGCATCGGCCCGTGCCTATGCCGGTCAAGACGTGCCACTGCGGTACGACGGCACCGTAATGGAAGATGCCTTCACGCATTCGCGCGCGCTGGATGCGCATCGGCCCTTGCATCTGGTCCAGCTCGCCGATCCCGATCACACGCTGCTCTATGTATCCGGCAGGACAGGGGAAGTGGTGCGCGATGCCACGCGCAACGAGCGCATCTGGAACTACGCCGGTGCGTGGATACATTGGCTCTATCCATTCCGCGGCAACGTCTTCGAAAACTGGTGGACCGACATCGTAATCTGGCTATCGATTGGCGGCACCATACTGGCATTGACTGGCACCGTTGTCGGCACCCTGCGATGGCGCTTTGCCAAACCCTACCGGAGCGGCTCACGTTCGCCGTATCAGACAGGCATGATGCGCTGGCATCACATCGTCGGACTGCTGTTCGCGCTCATCACCATCACCTGGATTTTCAGCGGACTGATGTCGATGAATCCGTGGCGGATTTTCGACAGCGCTGCCGCACCATTGCGAACCACAGAAATGCAGGGCGGTACGTTGACACTAACGGCGCTGGATCGCGCACCTGCCGATCTGCTGAAAGCGACGGACAGTCCGATCAGCGAGCTGCGCTGGATGCGAACCTTGGGCGCAAATGCCGTCGTGGCCTACGGAGGCAATGGCTCATCCACATTGCTGGATAGTCAGACAGCCACGCCACGCATGATCGATGAGCAGGCGTTGATCACAGCAGGTAGCAAGCTGCTGCCATATCCCGTAGCCAAGGTCGAAAAGCTCGAGCGCTACGATCTTTACTACTACGCACGCGACCCGCACACCATGATGGGCGGCACCGAAAAGCCGCTGCCGATCCTGCGCCTGATCTTCAACGATCCCTACGCGACCTGGGTCCATCTCGACCTGCAAACCGGCGCCGTCCTTGGCAAGACAGACAGCTATCGTCGCACCAACCGCTGGCTGTTCGCCATGCTGCATAGCTGGGACTGGCTGCCCCTGCTGGATCGTCGTCCACTCTGGGACGTACTGCTCATTTCACTCAGTCTTGGCGGTGCCGCACTGAGCATCACCGGCGTGATCATCGGTTGGCGACGCCTCGGCAAGAAGCTGCGCACCCACCACGCCTGAAATCCATCCCATCCTTTTTGAACATTCTCATGCATACCATCCCATTTCACCGTCATCCGCTGGTGCTTTCCATCGCACTGGGCCTTGCTCATACCCATACGCTTGCTGCCGACACGGTCACGACACTGCCAACCATTTCCGTCGAAGGCGGTCAGCAAGGCGCACTGCAACAGCCTGCCACCACAGGTAGCCGCCTCAAGCTGACACCGTTGCAAACACCTGCCAGTATCGACGTCATCACGCGCGACCAGATCGAGGAACGCGGCGACAGCAATATCAGCGATGCGATCACGCGCAGCACGGGCATCACGTCGATGGCGCATCCGGGCAACGGCAATAGTTCGCTGTCCGCACGCGGCTTTACCGACAGCACGTCAGTCATGCGACTGTATGACGGTACACGCCAGTATGGCGGCGTCGGGGTGACGTTTCCGTTCGATACCTGGTCGATCGATCACATCGAAGTATTGCGCGGCCCGGCTTCCGTCATCTATGGCGAAGGGGCCATTGGTGGTGTCGTCAATATCGTGCCGAAAAAACCGACACAAGGGGTAATACAGAACGAAGTACAAGCCACTGTCGGCACTGACAACACGCAGCGCCTCGGCCTGGGTAGCGGTGGCGCCATCAACGACAAACTATCTTATCGTGTCGATCTGAGTGGCGAGCGCTCCGATGGCTGGGTCAATAGGGGCGATTCACGCAATCTCACCTTTTCTGGTGCATTGCGTCTCGACGTGTCACCGGATTTGTATTTCCAGCTCAGTCACGCGCAAGGGCGACAAGAACCGATGCGCTACTTCGGTACGCCTTTAGTCAATGGTCGCCAGCTTTCCGCCTTGCGTGAACAGAACTACAACGTCGCGGACAGCAGCATCGTGTTCAACGATCGCTGGACACAAGTGGCCATGGAATGGACACCCAACGCCGATGTCACCGTACGCAGCAAGCTGTATCTGATCGATAGCAAGCGGCACTGGCGCAATACCGAGAATTACGCTTACGACAATGCGACCGGCCTCATCAATCGCAGTGGCGACACGGAGATCTTTCACGATCAGGCCGAGATCGGCAACACGACCGACGCGACGTTTCGCAATCGTGTCTTTGGTTTGAAGAATCAGGTATCGGTCGGCGTCGATGTCAGTGCGAGCAGCTTCCAGCATCGTAATAACGGCTACAGCGGCACGCCCAACCCCGCCAGCGTCGATCCATTCAATCCGGTCGCAGGCAATTATGGCAATTCGGTTGCCGTTCCTGCCTATCGCAACAAGGCCGATCAATTCGCGGTGTTTGCAGAAGACCGCATCGAATTGTCCGACAAGTGGTCGGTCATCGGCGGCTTGCGCTACGACCATGCTGACGTCTCGCGCACCAATCTGATGAACGGCACTCAAGCCTTTGCGCGCACTTACACCAATGTCGGCTGGCGTCTGGGTACGGTCTATGCCGTCACGCCAGATCTCTCGCTGTATGGGCAATATGCGGAAGCTGCCGATCCGGTCGGCACGTTGCTGATGATTACGGCTGTCAACAGCGCATTCAATCTTTCCAGGGGCAAGCAACTTGAAGTAGGCATCAAGCAGGCATTTGCCGATCGCAAGGGTGAGTGGACGCTGGCTGCGTACGAAATACGCAAGAACGATTTGCTTGCGCGCGACACGGTCAACCAGCCCGTGCAGGTAGGGCAACAATCTTCTCGCGGGATCGAGGCGGCTTTCTCGCTCGCATTCGCCAAAAACTGGAAAATCGATGTCAATGCGACCGTGCTGGATGCAAGGTACGACGACTTCAGTCTCAATGGCGTCGTGCTGGATGGCAAGACACCACCCAACGTCGCCGAGAAACTGGCCAATGTCTGGCTGAGCTGGAATGTCCAGCCAAACTGGCTGCTCAGTGGCGGCATGCGCTTCGTGGGCAAACGCTATGCGGATCGCGCCAACACCAAGACACTACCCGGTTACGCAACCACCGACCTGGCATTGCAATGGAAGGCTGATCGCGCCACTACCGTTGCCTTGCGCGGCTTTAACGTGTTTGACAAGGCCTACTTCACCACCGCCTATTACAACGACAGCCAGTGGTTCTACGGCATGGGGCGACGTGTGGAGCTCAGCGTGCATCACCGCTTCTGATGATGGCGACAGGCACGGGCAATTATTTCGACGTAGAAGTCCCTTATGTATGCCGAGCCATGGCAAGCGATACCGCCGTGACGGAAACTTGCCTGCCCACATCGTGTCAACCAAGGCGGTCGCCGCGCCGCCCCTCAATCACCAGACTTAAAGGAAATCCATGGCCCTACCCGTTTCGTTCGGCATGACATCGAAAACCCCGTCGTCGCTACATGTTTATGTGCTGGCGCTCCTCGTTTCGCTTTTTCTTCTCGGTTGTGAACGTCCCGCGCCGCCGACCTCATCCGTCAAGCTGAAGGGCGCATTGGACGCCGATTTCACACTGCAGGATCCAGACGGCAACAAGGTGTCACTTTCGGACTTCAAAGGCAAGGCCGTGTTGCTGTTTTTCGGCTTCGTGCATTGCCCCGATGTCTGTCCGACGGCATTGGGACGCGCCGCCATGGTCAAACAGTTGCTGGAAAAGGATGCCGACCGATTGCAGGTCATTTTTGTATCACTCGATCCCGCGCGGGATACACCGCAGATTCTGCGCGAATACACCGCCGCGTTCGGCAGTGACTTTCTCGGCCTGACTTCGGACGAAAAAACAATCGAGGACACCGCCAAGGCATTTGGCATCGTGTACAAAAAGGTCCCGACAAAAGAGTCCTACACCATCGACCACTCGACGATCTCGTATCTGTTTGCACCTTCGGGAAAAGCGGATGCCATCATCAAGGCCGAAGCGTCTGCGGAAGAAGTGGCACGCGACGTACGACGTATCCTGAAGTAGCGCGTGCAGCAGCATCAGAAAGAATGTGCGGTTGCCACCGGTGCGAGTCAGTGCCTACGCGCTGCCGCACCTTTCTTGCAAGCGCATGCGCCTGCCTAACAGCAAATGAAACGCCTTACGGAAGTATCCCGACATGGCAAACATGTCATTGCTTTCTTTGCATCTTGAAAGAGTCGCAAGACACGTGGCGGGTTAAGCCGACCCATCCATTTCTGATGGCATTCACGCTTAGCGCATCAACGAAAACAGATCGTCCTGCTGGTGATTGGCGTGGCCGGGGCGCTGAAGATTCCCCTTGATATCGCAGCGCAGCACTTCGCAATTGCGGTAAACCTGCCGCAACTTTCGTTCGGCGTCGTGTCGATCATGCCCACCAATGATGATGCTTCTGAGGCATTGACCTTCTCTGGTTCTCAGTGAAAAATCGTACTTCAACATCCCATTTCCCTTTCCGTGCGGATTTGGCACACCGCTCTTTGTGCATCCGATGTTACGTGACATTCCGTAACGCACCGACATCTTTCATTTTTATCGCCTACTCTGAGAACAAGCCGCATGGCTCCCAAAGTCTGCGCAGTTTCTTGTCGGACATGTCGTTGTAGCAAGGAATGGACCAGATGCAAGGTCTTTTTCCGCGCAACCTTTGTTTGTCAACGCGGTCACAAAGGACCGTTCACTACTTCAGGAGGAATCTCGTCATGCGCGTCGATATCTACAAGCGAGCAGAACATGCAGGTCATTTTTCCTATCTTGCCGTACCAGAAGGCAAGACCATCCCCGAAGAAGCGATCAATACCGACTGGGAACTCGACACACGCAGCGTGGACGTCGATGATGATGCAACCCAGCTCGAAGTCTTTGCCATCGACAATCCGCACGAACAGATCAGCGCCAAAGGTTACGCCATCACCAGCATCAAGGAATTGCAGGACGGCGCTGCACCAACCTGATTCCGCGTCATGATTCGGCACACCGCTTTCGCAACGTGCCGTAACCACCCTTGTTTGCATCCTGCGGTGTCGCTTCAACGGCACCGCACCTTTATCGTTGTTATCGAGAAAGGTTGATTTCGCATGTCTTCATCCATTGCCTCATTCCCACGCGCTTCTCGCCTGTCACTTTCCAGCCATGCCATGGGTCTTGCTCTGTTTGCAGCGGTCCTCCCTGCCGAAGCGCTCGAGCTGCGTACCGAAGTGCTGGCCAAAGGCCTCAACCATCCTTGGGCGATTGCCTTCATCGATGACAAAAACATGCTGGTGACCGAACGCCCAGGCCGCCTGCAACTGGTGCAGCCGGGCAAACCCCTGGTCACCGTCAGCGGCTTGCCGAAAATCGAGGCGGGTGGACAGGGCGGCTTGCTCGATATCATCGTCGACAGCAAGTTCGCGACCAATCGCACCGTTTATTTCTGCTACAGCGAGGCCGCCAACGACAAGACCGGTGGCAGCGGCAACTCGACCGCGCTGGCGTCGGCCAGATTGTCCGACGATGGCAAGGCACTCGATAACGTAAAGGTACTGTTCAGCCAGCAACCCAAATACCGCAGCGCGCTGCACTTCGGCTGCCGCATCGTGGAAAACCCGGACGGGACGCTATTTCTCGGTCTTGGTGACCGCTCGCATCGCATGCAGGATGCGCAAACGCTAGACAATCATCACGGCAAGATCGTGCGCATTCGCAAGGATGGCAGCGTGCCACCCGACAATCCCTACGTGAAAACACAAGGCGCCTTGCCCGAAATCTGGAGCATCGGCCATCGCAACATCCAGGGCGCGGTGCGCGGGAGTAACGGCGGCTTATGGATTCACGAGCACGGCCCGCAGGGTGGCGATGAAGTCAATCGCATCGAACCCGGCAAAAACTATGGCTGGCCCGTCATCACCTATGGCGAACAATACGGTGGCGGCAAGATCGGTGACGGCATTACGACCAAGGCCGGCATGGAACAGCCGGTGCACCAGTGGACGCCCTCGATCGGCCCATCCGGCATGGCGCTATTACAAAGCGACCG
>NZ_CAJYMD010000030.1 GCF_913776015.1 uncultured Oxalicibacterium sp.
CTCTGCCCGACACATGCAGGCAGGAAAGACGGCAATCCGATGGCCTTAGACGGCAATACGCTGGCGACGCGCTTCGTACAGGCAGACGCCGGACGCCACTGAGACGTTGAGGCTTTCCACCGCGCCGAACATGGGAATATTCACCAACACATCGCAGGTTTCGCGGGTCAGGCGGCGCATGCCCTCACCTTCGGATCCCATCACCAATGCTGCAGGACCGGAAAAATCCGCTTCGTACAAACCTTTTTCGGCATCGTCACTGGTGCCGATCAGCAAAATCTCGCGCTCTTTCAACTCGCGCAAGGTACGCGCAAGATTCGTCACCGTGATGTACGGCACGGTATCTGCTGCACCGCTGGCAACCTTGGCTGCCGTCGCATTCAAACCGACCGCCCGATCCTTGGGGGCGATGACGGCATGTGCACCGGCGCCATCCGCCACACGCAGGCAGGCGCCGAGATTGTGTGGATCGGTAATGCCGTCGAGAACGAGCAACAAAGGCGGCCCTTCGACCGCATCGAGCAACTCGTCCAGATTGCGTGCTAGCGAGAGCGGGCTGGCCTTGGCCACGACACCCTGATGCCGACGTGTGCCGACGATATTGTTGAGTCGCGTATCGTCCACCGGGATGATGCGCACACGTGCCGCTTCCGCAGCCTTGACCAGTTCGCGCATTCGCTGATCGTGCCGACCGGCATCGATATAGATTTCCTCAACCGACGAGGCTTCATGGCGCAAACGCGCCGTCACGGCATGGAAGCCGAAAATCATCTTGCTTTTCATGAATTAACGCTTCTTCTTGCTGGAGCGCGACCGTGTCGATGGCGCTCCCTGTTTGCGCGGTGCCGTAGCACGTTTGCCTTTGAGCTTGCCCTGTGCCGCCGATTCGACTGACGTTGCCGTTTTCTTGACGGCCGGCTTGCCTGCTTTCTTTGCCGCTTTTTTCGCTGCCGGATCATGCTTGGCATCGGCCTTGCGCGCCTCGTTCTTCAACAAGGTACGAATACCCGGCTCATCTACAAGACGCAAATCGATCTTGCGTGCATCGAGATCGACCCGGCTGACCTGCACCGTCACGCGATCGGTCAACTGATAGCGAATACCCGTACGCTCGCCGCGCAACTCGTGGCGAGCGTCGTCAAACTTGAAGTGATCAGCGCCGAGTTCCGTGACATGTACCATGCCTTCGATATACAAGGCATCGAGCTGGACGAAGATACCGAAATTGGCCACACCCGAAATCACGCCGGTGAATTCTTCACCCAGCTTGTCGCGAATGAAGTAGCACTTGAGCCATGCCTCTACATCGCGCGATGCCTCATCGGCACGTCGCTCGTTGGCGGAGCAGTGAATGCCCAGCGCTTCCCAGATGGCGAGATCGCCTTCCGCTTTCTTCTTGCCTTCGGCACGATCCTGCGCCTGCTTCTTGCGCGCAGCCGGCGACAGCATGGTGTTAAGCGAACTGGTATCAATGCCCTTAGGCGTATAACGCTTGCCTTGCAACACGGCCTTGATGGCGCGATGCGTCAGCAAATCGGGATAGCGACGAATCGGACTCGTGAAATGCGCGTACGCTTCATACGACAAGCCGAAGTGGCCGATATTGTCCGGACTGTAGACTGCCTGCTGCATGGAACGCAGCAACATGGTTTGCAACAGCGTGGCATCCGGACGGTTCTTGATCTTGCCCATCAGCTCGGCATAGTCAGCTGCAGCCGGCTTGTTGCCACCGCCCAGATTCAGCCCAACCTGTTTCAGGAAGGTCCGTACCTGATTAAGTTTTTCCTCGGTTGGCAAGGCATGCACGCGATACAGGCCCGGATGCTTGTGACGCTCAAGCAGATCGGCAGCACAGACGTTGGCCGCCAGCATGCATTCTTCGATGAGCTTGTGCGCATCATTGCGCGTGCGCGGCAGAATCTGCTGAATCTTGCCGACTTCATTGCAGACGATATAGGTTTCTGTCGTCTCGAAATCGATTGCACCGCGTACCTGGCGCGCCTGCAGCAAGGCCTGATAAACGGCATACAGATTGAGTAAATGTGGCACGAGTGCTGGCTTGCGCGTCGCTTCCACGCCCTTAGTATTGCTAAGAATGGCTGCGACTTCCGTATAGGTCAGGCGCGCTGCCGAATGAATCACGGCAGGATAGAACTGATAGGCCTTGATCTCACCTTTCGTCGTAATGACGGCATCGCACACCAGCGTCAGACGATCAACACCCGGATTCAGCGAGCACAAGCCATTCGACAATTTCTCGGGCAACATCGGAATCACGCGACGCGGGAAATACACCGACGTACTGCGTTCAATCGCATCGCTATCAAGCGGTTCGCCCGGCTTGACGTAATGACTGACATCGGCAATCGCCACGATCAGACGGAAGCCATCGCTACGACCAATCTTGCATGGCTCGCAGTAAACAGCGTCGTCGAAGTCACGCGCATCTTCACCATCGATGGTTACCAATGGCACGTCACGCAGATCGACGCGATCATGCAGATCGACTGCACGTACTTCACCAGGCAACTTCGCGGCGGCTTTACGCGCCGCTTCGGAAAATTCATGCGGCACACCATATTTGCGCACCGCAATTTCAATCTCCATGCCGGGATCATCGATATCGCCCAACACTTCAGCAATCTTGCCGACCGGCTGGCTGAAGCGCGAAGGCTGCTCGGTCAGCTCGACGCTGACGACCTGCCCGGCCTTGGCCTTGCCAGGCGAACCGGAAAGGATGATGTCCTGCCCGATCCGATTGTCTTCCGGGGCAACTATCCAGACGCCGTTTTCATTGAGCAGGCGTCCGATGATGTGGGTATTGGCACGCGCCACCACTTCCACAATCGTGCCTTCCGGACGTCCGCGACGGTCGGTACCGATGATGCGTACCTGTACGCGATCGCCGTTCAATACTTTCTGCATTTCCTTTTCGGGCAAAAAGATATCCGAACTGGCGTCGTCGGGAATCAAAAAACCATAGCCATCACGGTGGCTGCTGACCCGGCCTTCGATGAAATTGGAAGAGTTCGCAAGCTGATAATTGCCATGACGGTCGGGCTTGATTTGCCCGTCGCGCTCCATGGCGTTGAGTCGCCGCATCAAGCCATCCATTTCTTCTGGCTTGACGTTTAGTGCGGTGGCGAGGGACGGCGCATCATGCGGCGTCGCCGCAATGCGCAATAGACCGAGAATTTCTTCGCGGCTGGGAATCGTGTAGGTGTATTGGCTCAAAAGCTGTTTCTATTTAATTGTTGTTGGAACGAAGTCAGTGTAACGGAGCGTGCTGATATTTGCATGCAAACATGCAATGCACAAATTCCTGCAAAAACCCTGTTGACACTGCCGGAATATCCGTTATACTTCTCATCTTTCTGAAACGCAGCATATTTCAGAGCAGTAAGGCCCACGTGGCGGAATTGGTAGACGCGCATGGTTCAGGTCCATGTGCCGCGAGGTGTGGGGGTTCGAGTCCCTCCGTGGGCACCAAACATTAAAAACCCGTTGATTCGTCAACGGGTTTTTTCATTTCTGGACCGTTTTTCCATTTTGTTGCCGGCATTGATGTGATGTGGAAAGCCCCCATACCGCCAATACATCATCAAGCTTGCCATCCTGCTCATCATGCAAGCTGCGCATGACAACGTCACGACAAATCTGTCAGCCCCTCGCCTTTTTTCATCCATGCAGCCAATTGATGTGCACGAATGCCATCGTATTCCTCAAAAGGCTGATGAATCCATGGATTGGTCGAGAGATACTCGAGATAGAAATCAGGCCGAAAAACCGAGCAGGCTTTGTACCAGATGACGGCTGTTTTCACTTCCGTGACCGCAGGAAAATACTGGGACAGATGTTCCTGCACGCGTGCAAGCGTCACGCCTGAATCTACAAGATCATCGATCAGCAACACCCTGCCCTGCAAGGCGCCCTCGGTAGTCGTGATATGTGAGGCAATATCCAGCGCCCCCTGCTGCATGCCATTTGCTTCGCGATAGGAACTGGTAGAGAGAATCGCCAGTGGCACATCGAAGATGCGCGAAAACACATCGCCCGGCCGCAAACCACCACGCGCCAGACACAGCACTTGATCGAATTTCCAACCGGATTCATGCACCAGCAACGCGAGTCGTTCGATCGCAAGGTGGTAGGCATCCCATGTAACCCAAAGATCGCTATCGGTCGATTCCGGCATGGGATGCATTCTGCAAGGACGTGAAACGAGGATTACTTGAATGGATGACGCAAAACGATCGTCTCTTCGCGATCCGGGCCGGTCGAAATCATGTCGATCGGCACGCCGACGAGCTCTTCAATGCGATTGATGTAGGCACGCGCATTGGCCGGCAATACATCCAGCGACTTTGCGCCAACGGTCGTTTCCTTCCAGCCTGGCATTTCTTCGTAGATCGCTTCGCAACCGGCTGCGTCTTCAGCGCCGACCGGGAAGATGTCGATCTTCTTGCCATTCAACATGTAACCCGTACACAGGCGAATCGTTTCCAGACCATCCATCACGTCAAGCTTGGTCAGGCACATGCCGGTAACGCCATTGATCTGTACCGAACGCTTGAGCAAGGCTGCATCGAACCAGCCGCAGCGACGCGGACGACCGGTCACAGTACCGAACTCGTGACCAACGGTGGCCAAATGCTTGCCGATGCCATCATCGGTTGGCAGTTCCGAAGGGAACGGGCCAGAGCCGACGCGTGTGGTGTAAGCCTTGGTGATGCCCATGACGTAATGCAGCATATCGGGGCCAACGCCAGCACCGGTCGATGCATTACCAGCCACGCAGTTGCTCGAAGTAACGTATGGATACGTGCCGTGATCGACGTCCAGCAGGCTGCCTTGCGCACCTTCGAACAAGAGATTGCCACCGGCTGCATGCGTCGCATACAAGGCGCTCGATACATCCGCAACCATCGGGCGCAGACGCGGCACATCGGCCAGCGCATCGTCGAGTGTCTTTTGATAATCGATCGGCTGCACCTTGAGGTAATTGGTCAGCACGAAGTTGTGGTAATCGAGATTTTCAAGCAGCTTTTCGGCAAAGCGCTTTTCATTGAGCAGGTCGGCAACGCGAATCGCGCGGCGCGCTACCTTGTCTTCGTAGGCCGGACCAATGCCCTTACCGGTGGTGCCGATCTTGGCATCGCCACGCTTGACTTCACGCGCAACATCGAGTGCCACGTGATAAGGCAGAATGATCGGGCATGCTTCGGAAATTTTCAGGCGCGATGGGACTTCGACACCGATGGCTTGCAGCTTGTCTATTTCGCGCAGCAAATCAGGCACGGACAGCACCACACCATTGCCGATGTAGCAGGCAACGCCTTCGCGCATGATGCCCGACGGAATCAGTTGCAATGCCGTCTTGTGTCCGCCGATGACGAGCGTGTGACCGGCGTTGTGACCGCCCTGGAAACGCACCACGCCTTGCGAGTGATCGGTCAGCCAATCGACGATCTTGCCCTTACCTTCATCGCCCCACTGCGTACCAACGACGACGACGTTTTTTGCATTGCTTTGTGTAGACATCACTTAACCCAAATTTTTGATAATCCAGTTGCCATCTTCAAGTACGAGCACGCGATCGCACTCGAACTCGTCCTGATCGTTTTCGCTACCCGGCAGGCTTTGAATCACGATCTCGCCTGCCTTGCGCAAGCCATCAATCTTTTTCTTCAATGCGGCGTCGCGTCCCCACGGCGCATGAATCGCACATTTGCGAGCCGCACCAGGCAGCAAACGCGCCAGTTCGCGCAGGTCCAGCGAAAAACCGGTTGCCGGCCGTGCACGTCCGAAAGTTTCACCGACATGATCATAACGACCACCACGTGCCACCGCATTCGGCAATCCCGGCACATACAGCGCGAACATGGTGCCGCTTTCGTATTGATAGCCGCCCAGATCGGCCAGATCGACCGTGACATTGGCTTGACCAGCCAAGGCGATCAGTGCTTCCAATTCGTCCAACGCGCGCACGATGCCTGGCAAGGCCGGCAGCGAAGCGCGCGCGCGCGACAATACATCGACACCGCCATATAACGTCGGCAACGCCAGCAACGCTGCACGGGTTGCCGGCGCATAGGCTGCGGCCATCCCCTCCAATGCCGGCACATCCTTGGCACGCAGAGCAGTATACAGGGCATCTTCGTCGCGTCGCGCCTGATCGTCGCTTTCCAACAGCGCACGCAGCACGCCAACATGGCAAAGATCCATGCGCACTTCGGCAAAACCGGCTAGCGACAAGGTGGACAAGGCCAATTCCTGAATCTCGGCATCCGCCTCCAAACCTGCATGACCGTAAATCTCGGCACCGATCTGCAGCGGTTCGCGCGTTGCATGAAAACCGTTCGGACGCGTATGCAGCACGCTGCCCGAATAACAAAGGCGCGTAACGGAATCGCGATTGAGCAGATGCGCATCGATACGCGCAACCTGCGTCGTCATATCGGCACGCACACCCATCGTACGCCCCGAAAGCTGATCGACCAGCTTGAAGGTACGCAGATCCATGTCGTGACCGGCTCCTGCCAGCAATGACTCCAGATACTCCAGCATGGGTGGCATGACCAGCTCGTAGCCATACAGATGGAAGTTATCGAGAATGGCGCGACGCAATTCTTCGATCTTGCGCGCCTCGGACGGCAAGACATCGGCAATATTTTCGGGCAAAAGCCAGTTGGGCATGACAGGACCGCAATGAATCAGGAAAGTAAAGGAATCAGCAATGCAAGGCCAGAAAAGCAATGAAGCAATTGCCCGAATCAGGCAATCGCTTCAGTTTGCAGTGCGGGCGATTGGGCCGTGGTCTCAGCGACCGCCAGCCGCCGGGTTTTTAAAGTATTTGAAGAACTCCGAATTCGGATCGATCACAAGCATATCGTTACGTGTCTTGAAGCTGGCGCGATAAGCCTCGAGGCTACGATAAAACTTATAGAAGTCCGGATTTTGTCCGAACGCCTGCGCATAAATCTGGGTTGCCTTGGCATCGCCCTCACCGCGAATACGCTCAGCATCGCGATAGGCCTCTGCCAAAATCACCGTACGCTGACGATCTGCATCCGCACGAATCTTTTCGGATTCCGCCGCACCGGTCGAACGCAGTTCATTCGCGACACGCGCACGTTCCGACTTCATGCGCTCGAAAACCGAATTGTTGATCTGGTCAACATAATCGACACGCTTCAGACGCACATCCACGATTTCAACGCCAATCTGCTTGGCCTCTTCGGTCACCTTGCGCTGGATGCCATCCATGACCTTGCTACGCTCGCCCGAAATCACTTCACGCACGGTGCGCTTGGTAATCTCTTCGTTCAGCGAAGCCTTGACGATCTGCGCCATGCGATTTTGCGCGCTGCGTTCATCGCCGCCGAAGCTGACGAAATACAGACGCGGATCGACGATGCGCCATTTGACGAATGCATCAACCAGAATGTTTTTCTTTTCCGCCGTGATGAAACGATCGGCATCCGGTGTATCCAGCGTCAGGATGCGCTTATCCAGAAAGACGACATTCTGGAAAGGCGGCGGCAACTTGAAATGCAGCCCAGGTTCGCTGATGACCTGCTTGACTTCACCCAGTGCAAACACGATGGCAAAGCGACGCTGATCGACCACGAACAAGGTCGACGACAAAACGGCAAGAATGATGCCGAGCGCGATCAGATAGGAAATAGCGCGATTCATTATCGTACCTCCCGATCACGGGAACTGCGCTCGTCGCGAACGCGAGACTCTTGCTGCACCTGGTTCTCCACGGAAGAATGTTGGTCGTTGCGTACGTTCGATGTTGCTGCGGCACCCGATTGCTGCGCAGCGCCGGCATTGCCCGCCGCGCCTGCTGCTGCCGGCTGGGCGGTTTGCGAAATCAGTTTATCCAGCGGCAGATAGATCAGATTGTTACCGCTCTTTGTATCAACCATGACTTTGGTCGTGCTGGCAAAAATCTTTTGCATGGTTTCCAGATACATGCGGTCACGTGTAACCGCTGGCGCCTTTGCATACTCGGTGGATACCTGTTTGAAGCGGCTGGCTTCACCTTCAGCATTGGCAACCACACTGTCACGATATGCTTCAGATTCTTGCATCAGACGTGCTGCGGCACCACGCGCACGCGGAATCACGTCATTCGCATAAGCCTGACCTTCATTTTTCTGCCGTTCGCGATCCTGGCCTGCTTTGACGGCATCATCGAACGAAGCCTGTACCTGCTCAGGCGGCTGCACTGCCTGCATGGTCACATTCGTGATCTGCACGCCGGAACGATAGCGATCCACGATCTGCTGCATCAACTGGCTCGTATCGAAAGCGACTTTCTCGCGACCTTCGTACAGAACGAAATCCATCTTGCTGCGACCGACCACCTCGCGAATGGCGGTTTCGGCAACCTGCTTGACCATCTCGTCCTGTTCGCGGTTGTTGAAGACCCAATCCGATGCGTTTTTCAGCGTGTACTGCACGGCGAACTGGATATCGATGATGTTTTCATCTTCGGTCAGCATCAGCGATTCCTGCTGCTGCTTGTTGCGCACGTTGCCGCGATAACCGATTTCCACTGTCCGAACCTGCGAAACATTCACGATCTCGTGGCTCTGGATCGGTGTCGGCCAACGCCAGTTGAAACCGGAAGGCGTCATGTGGCTGTATTTACCGAACGTCATGACGACGCCGGTCTGACCTTCCTGCACGATGAAGAAACCACTGACCAGCCACAAAAAGCCGACGATACCGGCAATCACACCCGCGCCGATACCGGCACCTCGCATGTTCGGCTTGAAGCTTGGGCCACCACCGCCATTGCCATCGTTATTGTTGCGATTACCGCCGCCGTTGTTGCGGTCCTTGCGATTACCGAACAAGCCGCCAAGGCGCTGATTGAAATCACGCCAGAGTTGATCAAGATCCGGAGGACCATCGTTAGATGGCTTTTTACCGTCCTGATTTCTGTTGTTATTGTCTTGTGAACCACGACCCCAGCCGGGATCATTGAGCGAAAACTTCAAACCGATTCTTTTGAGTAGGGAAACGAGCATTGCGGTCCGGGCTGAAAAGTTAAGGTTGGATTGCCAAGTAATTCGTCAAACATTGGCATCGTGGGTGACAACCTGCGATGCATCTGCAAGGCTAGCGGCGCGCTCCTTCGCACATTCGGCTATTGCCTCTCGCAATAGATCCAATCCGCTTCCAGTCTGGGCACTGATAAAAACACGACGGATTTTATCATATTCATCACGCTCCAAAGCAGGTTCCAACCCTGCCGCGTCGATCTTGTTCCAGACGAGAATCTGTGGAATATGGTCAGCGCCGATCTCGCGCAAAACCATATTGACCTGTTCGATCTGCTCCATGCGAACCGGGCTCGCGCCATCGACCACATGCAGCAACAGATCGGCATGAATCGTCTCTTCCAGCGTGGCACGGAAAGCAGCAACCAGTTGGTGCGGCAATTCGCGGATGAAACCAACCGTATCAGACAGCACGATATTGCCGGCCTCACCCAGATAGATGCGGCGCGAAGTCGTATCCAGCGTAGCAAACAACTGGTCAGCCGCGTAAGCCTGCGCCTTGGTCAACACATTGAACAGCGTGGATTTGCCGGCATTGGTATAGCCGACCAGCGAAACGGAAAATACATGATTGCGCCCGCGCGCACGACGCTGTGTCGCATGCTGCTTGTGCAATTTATCGAGTCGCGCACGCAAGGCTTTCACGCGTTCGCCGAGCAATCGACGATCGGTTTCGAGCTGCGTTTCACCGGGGCCGCGCAAACCTATACCGCCCTTTTGACGCTCAAGGTGGGTCCAGCCGCGAATCAGACGCGTCGCCAGATGCTGAAGCTGTGCCAGCTCGACCTGAACCTTGCCTTCATGACTCTTGGCGCGCTGCGCAAAGATATCGAGAATCAGGCTGGTGCGATCAATGACGCGCACTTTCAGATGGCGCTCAAGATTGCGCTGCTGCGCTGGAGACAAGGCATGATTGAAAATGACCAGCTCGATCTCATGATCGAAAATCGCATCGGCAATTTCTTCGGCCTTGCCGGAGCCGACAAACAATGCAGCATCCGGACTCTGGCGTCGCCCCGTGATCGTTACGATCGGTTCGGCACCAGCAGAGCGGGAAAGGAGGGAGAGTTCTTCGAGACTTGCGGCAAAGTCGCCCTTACCGAAGTCTACGCCTACGAGTACCGCACGCATCAGTGCGATACCGAAGGCTTGGCGAAACGCGGTTTACTCAACGTCGGATTCAACATTCAGATTGACTGCACGGGCAGGTACGACGGTAGAAATGGCGTGCTTGTAAACCATCTGGGTAACCGTATTGCGCAACAGGACGACATATTGATCGAACGATTCGATATGTCCCTGCAATTTGATGCCGTTGACCAGATAGATCGAAACAGGAACGTGCTCTTTACGTAGCGCGTTCAGAAATGGGTCTTGTAACAATTGCCCTTTATTGGTCATGACAGCTCCATTGTGTTGTTGTGATGTGGAGGACGAGACTGTTGCTTCTTTTCAAAAGTCTCTACTCGGAAATGTAATCGATTTTCCGGTATTCCGCCAAACAGTCTTATTTCTCTGACCGGCTGAATGGATTCTTACCGGACCGCAATTCAATACGTAGTGGAGTACCCACCAGAGAAAAAGTTTCGCGGAAATGTTTTTCAAGGAAGCGCTTGTAGTTGGCATCGATGCTTTCCAGCGCATTGCCGTGAATGACCACGACCGGCGGATTCATGCCGCCCTGATGCGCATAGCGCATTTTGGGGCGGATCGAACCCTTGCGGCGCGGCTGCTGGTGTTCGACGGCTTCGATCAGTGCACGCGTCAGCTTTGGCGTTGACAAATTGGCCATGGCTGCTCCATACGCAGCATTGACCGATTTCATCATCGGACCGATGCCGCTCGCCTGCAGCGCTGAAACGAAATGGAACTTGGCGAAGGACAGGAAGTTCAGCTTGCGCTCGATATCCATCTTAATGGCATCGCGCTGATCGCTGGTTAGGCCATCCCATTTATTGACACCAACCACCAGTGCCCTGCCCGACTCCAGAATGAAGCCGGCGATATGGGCGTCCTGCTCAGAAATATCTTGTTGTGCATCCAGCAACAGCAGAACCACATTGGCTTCGGAAATCGATTGCAAGGTCTTGACGACAGAAAACTTCTCAATGGCCTCGAATACCTTGCCGCGACGACGAATGCCCGCCGTATCGATCAGCGTGTAATGACGTCCTTCACGCTCGAAGGGAATCTCGATCGAATCGCGTGTCGTACCCGGCATATCGAAAGCAATCACACGCTCTTCGCCGAGCAGCGTATTGATCAGCGTCGATTTGCCGACATTCGGACGTCCGACGATTGCCAGCTTGATGTGCTTGCCTCCCGTCTCGGGCTCTTCTTCCTCTGGCGGACGCTGGGCAAATGCGATGTCTAGCGACTCTTCCACCAGATCAGCCACGCCATCGCCATGTGCAGCCGAAATCACGTAAGGATCGCCCATGCCCAGCTCGTAGAAATCCGCAGTCACCGACGTGTACTTCATGCCCTCGGCCTTGTTGACCACCAGCATGACGTGACGACCAGACTTGCGCAGGAAGTCGGTAATCGTCTTGTCGTGCGGCGTCAGACCCTGACGTCCATCGACGATGAAAATGACGACATCCGCCTCAGCCACCGCCTGCTTGGTCTGCTTGGCCATTTCATGCATGATGCCTTCCTTGGCAACAGGCTCGAAACCGCCGGTATCGATCACCAAAAACGGACGTTCGCCTACACGACCTTCACCGTAGTGCCGGTCACGGGTCAAACCCGGCAGATCGGCCACCAGGGCATCACGCGACCGCGTCAGGCGGTTGAAGAGCGTGGACTTGCCGACATTTGGTCGACCTACTAATGCGATAACCGGCTTCATGAAATGACTTTACTCGGTCGCTACAGCGACCACTGATCCTAATTGAGTTTGGAAAATACCGACGCCATCCGCGAATTGCGGACGTGCCACAATCGCGCCACCATCGGTCTTGATACGTGCCAGCAGCTTGCCATCTTCCTTGGAGAGGAAATGTATGTAGCCATCAAAATCGCCCGTCGCAACTACATTATTGAACGCGATCGGTGTCGATAGGCGACGATTGGTGAGTTGCGTATTACGCCATGCACTCGCACCGCTCATGCGCGAGAAGGCATTCAAACCGCCTTTCTCGTCTGCGACATAGACATTGCGTTCATCCACTGCAACGCCACCATCGCTCGACAAGCCCGCAGCCCAGCGTGGCGCACCGCTCGCCGCATCGAAACAGGCAACACGGCCCTGATAAGCCACGGCACACACTTCGCGCCCCGAAACGACTGGCGTGCCAGAAATATCGGCAATGCGCTCCAGCTCGGTTACGCCACGGGGGTCACCCACAGCCATTTCCCAACGCGGTGCACCAGTTGCAACCGTCAATGCCAGCAAGCGACCGCCAGCGAAACCCACGTAGGCTGTGCCATCGACAATCGCAATGCCCGGTGCCGTACGCAGCGTCAACGCGGGTGCCGTGCGTTGAATGCTCCACTTTCGTTCACCGGTATCGACATCGTAGGCCGTCACGCGGTTGTCCATGCTGCGAATCAGAACCGTACCCAAAGCGACTGCCGGTGCCGACAAGACTTCACTCGTGGCTTGCGCCTTCCAGCGCTGCTTACCTTCGGCATCGAATGCCAGAATCACACCCTTGTTCCCCACGACAACCACATTCTGGCCATCGCTGCCAACGCCAGCCGTCAATCGGGTACCGGCATCGATACGCCAGATCGAGCGACCGGTCGATGCTTCGAGCTTGGTGATATTGCCGTTTTCAGCAGCGGCGTACACATTACTGCCCACCAGTGCCGGTGTAAAAACGTATTTATCTGCCTTGCCAACCGAAGCCGACCATACAGTGCGCATGCGCGCATCGTTTTGTAACTCCACCAGCGGTGCCGGCTGGGTCTTGGGATTCGGCTTCTTGGCAAACGGATTCAGGGACGAACAGCCGGTCAACGCAACCACGATACCGGCACAACACATCAGGGATGTAACGCGCATCTTGCTTCCTCTTGTTAGCTATCAGGCTGCCTTGGCGGCAGGCGCGCCACCGATCGCATCCAGCTTGATCTGAATAAGTTGACGACCGGCGCTGCGGGCATCGGTTTTTTCCATCGCAGCCTGATAGGCAACACGCGCCTCGTCAAGCTTGTTCTGTGCCACGAAAATATCGCCCTTGCGATCCTCGACCAAACCGGCAAATTCAGCAGGGAATTTGCCAGACAACACTTTCAATGCTTCGTCATAGGCTTTTTCGTCGAGCAGAATACCGGACAGGCGAATACGCGCGATGGCCTTGTATTCCTCATTACGCCCCTTGTCGGCCACCCATTGCAGTTGCGTCTTGGCTGTCTGGAAATCACCCGCATCGAATGCCGATTTGGCCGCAGCCAAGCCCGTCATCTGGGCATAGGCAGTCCCGGAAAAACGTGACTGCATGTCGCTGCTTACACGCGCGATTTTTTCCTTGTCCTTGGCGGTGATCGCACCTTGCAGCTCTTCATAGAGCTGTGCTGCCTGTGCAGCCTGTCTGGTCTGGTAGTACGTCCAGCCCTTCCATGCTGCGAAAGCGGCCAGCGCGATGATCAATAACCATGTCGCCAGATTACCGTAGCGCTCCCACCAGGATTTCAGCCCGGCGAGTTGTTCCTGTTCTGCGTGATCGTATGCCATGTTGATCCAGTTTTAATGATGATAATGAACGTGTTCGTCGTGCGAATGATCGTGGCCGACGATCTGATCCACCAGATAATCGGCGATGGTATCGAACGGTACTTCGGCCTGATTGCCATTGGCATCGGCGTTACGCAATTCCTTGACGATTGCCTTACCCTTGGCGATCTCGTCTTCCGCGATGATGACGGCATAAGCGGCTCCGCTTGCGTCCGCACGCTTCATCTGCGATTTGAAACTACCGATACCGGCTGACGAAGCGCAATGCAGCACGACATCGAGGCCGGCGTCACGCAAGCGTTCGGCCACAACCGACGATTGCAATTGCGCCTCTTCACCCTGATGCACGAGATAAACATCGCACTGGTTGGACGCAAGCTGTTCGCCGTTAGCTTTCATCAACTCCAGCAAACGCTCGACGCCCATCGCAAAGCCGCATGCCGGCGTCGGTTTGCCGCCGAACATTTCGACCAGCGGATCGTAACGACCGCCGCCGCATACCGTGCCTTGCGAACCGAGTTGATCGGTCACCCACTCGAACACGGTGCGGTTGTAATAATCCATGCCGCGCACGAGACGCGGATTGATCGTGAACGGAATCGCATTATGCCGGAGGATTTTCTGTACGCCTTCGAAATGCGCACGCGAATCGTCACCCAGATAGTCGAGCAGCTTCGGCGCTGCATTGACCAGATCCTGCATGGTCGGATTCTTGGTATCCAGAATGCGGAGTGGATTGCTGTGCAGGCGCTTTTTCGCTTCGGCATCCAGCACATCGATATGTTTCTCAAAATAAGCGATCAGATCGGCGCGATGACGGTTGCGTTCTTCGGCATTGCCGATCGAATTCAATTCCAGTCGCACACCTTGCAAGCCGAGATCATCCCACAGACGCTGGCACATCATGATCAGCTCGGCATCGATATCCGGACCGGAAAAACCGATCGCTTCGGCACCGATCTGATGGAACTGGCGATAGCGGCCACGCTGCGGACGCTCATGACGAAACATCGGACCTGCATACCAGAGACGTTTAGGACCGTCGTAGGTCAGATTGTGTTCGAGTGCGGCGCGTACCACGCCAGCCGTGCACTCAGGGCGCAAGGTCAACTGATCGCCATTCATGGAATCGGTAAAGGAATACATTTCCTTCTCGACGATATCCGTTACTTCGCCCAGACCGCGCGCAAACAGCGCCGTCGGCTCGACAATCGGCGTGCGAATCTGTTGAAAGCCGTAACTCTTGAGCACCGTGTGCACGGTGTTTTCAAACAATTCCCACAAAGGTGCATCAGCCGGCAGGATATCGTTCATCCCTTTGACGCCAACGATTTTTTCGATTTTCTTGTTCTCTGACATGAATTTTCTGTTTTCCCGAACAGGATGATTCAGCACTGCCGCATCACTCAGGCAATGCTGTTTTCCTTGCCGTAATGGCTCTTTACATATTCCAGCACAATCGCCTGGAATTCTTCTGCGATATTCTCGCCGCGTAGCGTAATGGTTTTTTCGCCATCGACGAATACCGGTGCGGCAGGCGACTCACCCGTACCCGGCAAACTGATACCGATATTGGCGTGTTTGGACTCACCGGGCCCATTGACGATGCAGCCCATTACGGCCACATTCATCGCCTCCACGCCCGGATACTGCTTCTTCCACACAGGCATCTGATCGCGCAGATAGGTCTGGATGCGATCGGCCAGTTCCTGAAACACCGTTGACGTGGTACGACCACAGCCCGGACAGGCGATGACCATCGGCGTGAATTTGCGCAAACCCATGGTCTGCAAGATTTCCTGCCCAACGATCACTTCGCGCGTACGATCGCCGCCTGGCTCCGGCGTCAGCGAAATGCGAATGGTATCGCCTATGCCTTCCTGCAGCAGAACCGACAAGGCAGCCGTCGAAGCCACGATGCCTTTGCTGCCCATGCCCGCCTCAGTCAGACCAAGATGCAAAGGATAATCGCAACGACGTGCCAGTTCGCGATAGACGGCGATCAAATCCTGCACACCCGACACCTTGCACGACAGGATGATGCGATCGCCGGCAAGGCCGACTTCTTCGGCACGCTGCGCATTCTCGATTGCCGATGTCACCAGCGCTTCATACATGACGGCTTGCGCACTCCACGGATTCGCGCGTGCCGCGTTTTCGTCCATGATGCGGGCCAGCAGTTCCTGATCCAGACTGCCCCAGTTCACACCGATACGTACCGGTTTGTCATGACGGCAGGCGACCTCGATCATCTGCGCAAACTGCGTATCGCGCTTGGCACCCTTGCCGACATTGCCCGGATTGATACGGTACTTGGCCAGCATGCTCGCGCATTCGGGATACTCGGTCAGCAGCTTGTGGCCGTTGTAATGAAAATCACCGACCAGCGGCACCGATACATCCATACGCGCCAGCTGTTCGCAAATATGTGGGACGGCGGCTGCCGCCTCTGCCGAATTGACGGTGATGCGCACCATCTCGGAACCTGCACGTGCGAGCTCCTTGATCTGGATGGCTGTTGCGATGACATCTGCCGTATCGGTATTCGTCATGGACTGCACGACAACCGGCGCATCGCCACCGATACGCACTTCGCGATCCGCGCAACGAATGATTGCCGTACGGCTGGCGCGGCGCGACAAAGGGCCGGCAGGAATCGGGGAACTGGACATGGACTTAATTTATATTCAGGCGGGCGACATTATTGCTGCTGGGCTTGATCTCCAGCGGCTGCCCGGCCACGCTCACCGTCACGGCGCTGGCGTTGCCCACCACGATGGAAACCGGGCCGGAAATGGCAAACGACTCGCTTGATCCCGCCTTGAAAATGCGCGAGACGACGATGCTGTTATCAGGACGCTTGACCTCTACCCAGCTATCCTCTTTCGCTTGCAAGCCCAAGAGCTTCTGCCCTTCTGCTGCGACCACAGGATTGCTGGCTGCATTTACTGCCGGCGCTTGCGTATTAGTCGGATTCGTGACGGTTGCGGCAGGTGCTGGCCTAGGTGCAGCCACGCTGGCCGCAGGTGCCACGTCACTCGTTGTTGCAGCGGGTGCGGAAGCTGCTGTAGGCGGCGTCACAACTGCAGGCTCAGATGGCGAAGCGGCAGCCGAAGGAGGCGCATCTTCAGAGAAGGTCTGCTGTGGAGTTGTCGGCTCGACGGGCGTTGTCACTTCGACTGGCAGCTCCTTGGTCACGCTGCCGTCCTGCGCGGTTGAAACGCTTCTATCGAAAGAGGGAATCCAGCCAGATCGTTGCGCAGCGAAAAACAGCACTCCGCATAGCACGGCAATACCCCCAATGACGATCGGCAGCGAAGGACCTCTACGTTTGCCAAACGGCACACTTGTTTCAGAAAAGGATGCCGACAACGGCGCACGCTCCGGCAAGATATTCGCGCTTGCAGCCTGGGGCTCGACCGCCGCCAGCATCGGCGCAGGATCGACACGCAACAATTTGGCATAGGCGCGAATAAAACCGCGCACGATGACCAGCCCTGGCAAGGCTTCGTAATGATCGGTTTCCAGCGCTTCCACCTGGCGTGGTGCCAGATTGAGCTGGCTCGCTACCTGCTCGATAGTCCAGCCGCGCGCCTGGCGCAACATGGTCAGTTGCGTCCCGGCGGAAGTACGCTGCTGCTCGGAAGCAACTGCTGTTGTCGCCTGCTCTGCAGGTTGGTCGTTCACTTCGTGATTTACTACTTGATCATTCATTGAAAGCTCCGCGCTGATAAGCGGCAAATTCGGCAGAGTTCGGAAAACGTCGGCCAAGCTGCGTGACCAGACTGACTTCGGCAGCGCGATCGCCCAGGCGACGCTCGATCTTGATCGCTGTCCACAAGGCTTCCGCCGTTACCTGATCCGATGTTGCCGCACGGCCGGCATAAAAACGTGCGTTGCGATAATCGCCGCGCGCATAGTAGAGCTTCGCCAGATTGATCGCGGTCGTCACACTAGAAGGATCGAGCCGGAAAGAATCGTTCAGGTATTTTTCTGCTGCAGCCAGGTTGTTCAACTTCATGCTGCACACTCCCGCATTCGTCATCGCCCGTGCAGGAGACTGAAAAGCGCGATTGCGCAAGGCTGCATCAAAATAGGGAATCGCCTGCTCGGCTCGTCCGTTCTGACACAAGAACCAGCCATAGTTATTGCTGAGGTCGGGGTCTTCCGGCGCCAGGCGCAAGGCACGCGCGAAATGTTCTTCGGCCAGACGCGTATCGCCCATATCCATATAGATCAAGGCAGCCATGCTGTAGGCATCAACAAAATTGGGCGCTGCCTGCAGCGCCTGCCTGACTTCATCCAGTGCGATCTGATATTGACGCTGCTGATAATACTCGGCAGCCAATTGCAAACGAATATGCGCACGACGTTGCGCATCGGTCGCATCGGGCCGCCCGGGATAATCACTACCTGCCACAGAAGCACCACCGCCGGCACAACCGGCAAGCAGCGCTACACATACCATACCGACCGAAAGAAAAAGCGAAGCGCGACCATGTTTCATCAGGATGAAATCTCCACGAGACGTCCGAAATTCTTGCCGAATTTTTCCTGATAGTCGGCCATTTTCTTCATCCGCTCCTGCACGCGCGTGCGGTCTTTGACCTCCCCGGCCAGTTGTCCGCACGCGGCATCGATATCATCACCGCGCGTCTTGCGCACCGTAGTGACGATGCCAGCATCCATCAGGACTTGGGCAAACGCCTTGATGCGCGGATTTTGCGAGCGCAATAAACCGGATTCGGGGAACGGATTGAAAGGAATCAGATTGAATTTGCACGGCACATCAGCCTCACGAACCAGTGCAATCAGCTCACGCGCGTGCTGATCAGTATCGTTGACACCATCCAGCATGCAATATTCAAAGGTAATGAAATCACGTGGTGCAAATTCGAGGTAGCGCTTGCACGCCGCCATCAATTCCACCAACGGATATTTCTTGTTCAACGGCACCAGACCGTCACGCAAGGGATCGTTCGAGGCATGCAGCGATACCGCCAGCGCCACGGCACAATCCTGCGACAGCTTATCAATCATCGGTACCACGCCACTGGTCGACAAGGTAACGCGACGACGCGACAGGCCGTAGGCGTTATCGTCGAGCATCAATCGCAACGCAGTGACAGTCGGTTCGTAATTGAGCAAGGGCTCGCCCATGCCCATCATGACGACGTTGGTAATCTGCCGCTCGCCTTTCGGCCCCGGCTCGATACCCTTGGTGCGACGCAATTCAAATTCGGCCATCCACAGTTGACCAATGATTTCGGCCACCGTCAGATTGCGGTTGAAACCCTGCTTGCCGGTAGAACAGAAACGGCAATTGACAGCGCAGCCCGCCTGCGTGGAAATGCACAGCGTGCCGCGATTTTCTTCGGGAATATAAACAGTCTCGACTGCATTGCCCTGCCCGACATCGACCAGCCACTTGCGTGTGCCATCGGCGGACGTGTGATCAGAAATAATGGCTGGCGCCTGAATGACAGCGCGCGTCTTGAGCTTTTCGCGCAGCGACTTGGCCAGATCTGTCATCGCATCGAAATCGCTCGCGCCGAACTGATGAATCCAGCGCTGCAATTGCTTGGCGCGAAACGGCTTCTCACCCAGCTCGCCACAATAGGCGGCAAGCTGTGCGGGATCAAAATCCAGCAGATTGGTGAGCGTCGTCATCGAACCATCTTCCTTGAAACATCAAAGGCGAACACAAGCGTTGTGCTCGCCATTTGCAATGCCGGCACACAGGCCGGCAAACAATCAACGCGAGTAAACGTTCAATGCAGGGAAGAAATATGCGATTTCATTCTTCGCGGTTTCTTCTGCATCGGAACCGTGAACAGCATTAGCATCGATCGAATCGGCGAAATCGGCGCGGATCGTGCCTTTGTCAGCCTTCTTCGGATCGGTTGCGCCCATCAGGTCGCGATTCTTGATGATAGCGCCTTCGCCTTCCAGAACCTGGATCATGACAGGACCGGAAATCATGAAGTCCACCAGATCCTTGAAGAAAGGACGGGCAGCGTGCACAGCGTAGAAACCTTCAGCTTCTGCACGCGACAATTGAGCCATGCGAGCTGCGACGATTTTCAGGCCGGCATTCTCGAAACGGGTGTAAATCTGGCCGATTACGTTCTTAGCCACGGCATCTGGTTTGATAATCGACAGGGTGCGTTCGATCGCCATCTGAAAAACTCCAATAAAAAGAAAGGGTTAAAAGAAGAAATTGATATTTCAACTAACCTTTGATTCTATCACGAAAGCCCATATACTACGAATAGATGCTTTGTGAGGATTTCGTTAAGAAGCGTTATACTAAAGCCCATGTAAAAGCTGCGAGACAGCAAAACATTTGAGTTCCAACCTGGAGAAGCCATGAACAACCTCGACCACACTTTCGGCTCGGCAACGTCGGTAGCAGTAACGCGCAACCGCGTGCTGCGCAATACCTACTGGCTGCTGGCCATTTCCATGATTCCGACCGTGCTGGGCGCCTGGATGGGCGTGCAGTTCAACTTCACCTTCTTTTCAGGCAGCCCGTTTATCGGACTGATGGTTTTCCTGGGGATTGCATTCGGCTTCTTTTATGCCATTGAAAAAACCAAGAATTCAGGCCTGGGTGTAGCGCTGTTGCTGGGCTTCACCTTCTTCATGGGACTGATGCTGTCGCGCCTGATCGGGCACATTCTCGGTTTTGCCAACGGCACCTCGCTGATCATGATGGCTTTTGGCGGTACGGCAACCATTCTGTTCGTCATGGCCTCGGTTGCCACCGTGACCAAGCGTGATTTCTCGGGCATGGGCAAATGGCTGTTCATGGGCGTGCTGGTGATCCTGCTGGCTGCCGTTGCCAATATCTGGCTGCAACTGCCGGCGCTGCAACTGACAATCTCGGTTTTGGCAATCGGCATTTTCTCGGCCTTCATCCTGTATGACGTGCAACGCATCGTCAATGGCGGTGAAACCAATTACATCACTGCTACGCTGAGCCTGTACCTGAGTGTCTACAACATCTTCGCCAATCTGCTGTCGTTGCTCGGCATCTTTGGTGGCGAGCGCGACTAACGCTCTCCAATCGCAAAAAAGCCGACCTGTTGGTCGGCTTTTTTCTTGGCATTTCCACGAACTACGCCATCAGGCATCGCGCAATTCGAATACACCCATGGATTCGACGTGCGAGGTATGCGGAAACATGTTGACCACACCCGCATTCTTCAACACATAACGGCCCTGATTGACCAGAATTGCCGCATCGCGCGCAAGCGTAGAAGGACTACAGGAAACATATACTAGGCGTTTGGGCAGCAAGTCCGGATGCATTTGCCCAAGCTCCACCAATGCCTCGCACACAGCCTGTGCACCATCGCGTGGCGGATCGATCAGCATACGATCAAAGCGGCCAAGCGCCACGAAATCTTCCGCCTTGGCCTCAAAGAGGTTGCGGCAGTAAAAAGTGGTCTTGTCGGCTACACCATTGGCACGCGCATTTTCCAGCGCGCGTTCAGTCAGCGTGGTGCTGCCTTCAATACCGACAACTTCGCGCACTTGCGTGGCGATCGGCAAGGTAAAGTTGCCCAATCCGCAGAACAAATCGGCAATGCGTTCATTAGCTTGAGCATCGAGCAAACGCAAGGCACGCGCCACCAGTACACGATTGATCTGGTGATTAACCTGCGTGAAATCAGTTGGCTTGAAAGGCATGCGCACGCCGAATTCCGGCAGACGATAATACAGTTCGCCATCGTCGCTGCGTAACGGATGTACCGAGTCGGGCCCGGCCGGCTGCAGCCACCATTGCACGCCATAGTCTGCGGCAAATGCGACAAGCTTCTGCTCATCTTCAGCGGTTAATGGCGCCATGTTGCGCAAAACGAGAGCAGTGGTTTGCCCCTGTTCATTTTCACCGACGGCCAATTCGATCTGCGGAATGCGATCAAAAAGCGACAACGAAGCAATCAGGCTACGCAATGGAAGCAGCATCGCCGACACATGCGCGGGCAGAATCTGGCAAGACCGCATGTCTGCCACGTAGATCGATTTGCGCTCATGGAAACCAACCAGCACCCCGCCCTTCTTGGGCACGTTGCGTACAGAGATGCGCGCACGGTAACGGTAACCCCAGGTCGGCCCATGAATCGGCCGCATCATGCGTTCAGCCGATACCTTGCCGATGTGCTTGAGATTGTCTTCGAGAATGCGCTGCTTCATGGCCACTTGCGCATTCGCCTCCAAATGTTGCATCGAGCAACCACCACACACACCGAAATGCTCGCAACGCGGCATCACGCGCTGTGAGGACTCGCGATGCAAGGCGGTCATGCGTGCCGCTTCCCAATTCGGCTTCTTGCGGAACGAGGAATAACTCACCCGCTCCCGCGGCAAGGCACCTTCAACGAACACGACCTTGCCGGGCGTGCCGTCTTCATTTTGCATGTGGCCGATGCCACGTGCTTCAGCATCCAGGGATTCGATTACAAGAACGTTTTGCTGCATAGCGATGCTGCTTTCGCGCCCGACAAGGCGTAATGAAAGGGGTGAAAAATTCAGAGAGACAGGATGATAACAAACCCGTGCGGGTGGGCTGCAGAAAAACTGCGAAGGGAAAAATCGAAGAAGGTCTAGAGCAAGGAATCCTTGCCGACCCCGGTGCGCGACAAAGATCGCTTGAGTTTGGCCAGCGATTCCTGCTGGATCTGCCGAATGCGCTCGCGTGTGACGCCCATTTCCACGGCCAGTTCTTCGAGCGTGGCCGGATCGTCATTATCGAGACCGAATCGACGTGTGACCACAATCCGCTGTTTGTCCGACAGTTGCGCCAACCAGTCACGTACGAGTACGGCGATTTCATGGTGCTCGGCAACCGCATCGGGGTCGGACGAATGATCGTCCTGCAGCAGATCGATCAGACTGGACTGCGGATCGCCATCCAGCGGCGCATCGAGCGATGTCGCATGCTCCGACAGCGCCAGAATATCCTGCACATCCTCCACACTGCGATCGACCAGATGCGCAATGTCCTCAGCCGTGGCTTCCTTGCCGTCGTGATGTTGCGCTTCAAGATGGAACTTGGCACGCAAAGTCTGGTTAAGTTCGCGCACCACATGCACCGGCAAACGTACCGTACGCGCCTGATTCATGATCGCGCGTTCGATACTCTGGCGTATCCACCAGGTGGCATAAGTGGAAAATCGGAAACCGCGCTCGGGCTCAAATTTATCGATGGCACGCATCAGCCCCAGATTGCCCTCCTCGATCAGATCAAGAAGGACCACGCCACGATTGATGTAGTGCTTGGCAATCGACACGACCAGACGCAGATTGTGTTCGATCATCTTTTGCCGGCCGGCGAAATCCCCTTGCTTGGCGAGCGTGGCGTAATGCACCTCTTGCTCGACCGTCAGCAATGGACGCGAACCGATCTGGTTCAGGTAATGCTGGGTCGTATCGGTGGATAGCTCAGTGGAGAGGACTTTCTTGATTTCGTCGATGCCGACGACTTCAACCGCCGACGACTGCAAATCGGCATCTGCCAGCTCCTCTTCCTCACCCTCGTCTTCGCGCTCTTCGTCAGGCTGAAACGACAGATCACGCTCAAGAGCGTCAGGGCTGTCTTCTTCGTCAGGACGTCCGGCGCGATTACGTGTCATCAGCGTGCGGGCAGAAATTTGGATGGATCGACCGGCTTGCCTTGCTGCCGGATCTCGAAATGCAGTTTAACCGAATCGGCGTCCGAATCGCCCATTTCGGCAATCTTTTGTCCCTTGGTCACGCTCTGGCCTTCCTTTACGGCGATCGACTTGTTGTGCGCATAGGCAGACAACAAGGTGTTCGTATGCTTGACGATGACCAGATTGCCATAACCACGAATACCGCTGCCGGCGTACATGACTTTGCCGGCACCGGCTGCCAGCACCGGCTGACCGGATTTGCCAGCAATATCGACACCCTTCTTGTTGTCATCGAAACTGCTGATCACACGACCTTCCGCCGGCCACATCCAGGACACAGCGTCTTCGTCGCCTGCCGTATCGGATTTCTGCGCATCATTCGCGGCGGTTTCCGAATAAGGACGTTTCTCGCCATTCGGCGTCGTCTTGTTGGCCGGCGTGCTTGGCGGCGTCGACAGCGAACGCGTTTCCACGCCCGAACTGGTCGCTACCGCACCGACCTGCGCGCCACCGGAAGTACGGCCACCCGCATCGGGCGAGGTGACACGCAACACTTGTCCGACCTTGATGTCATTCGGATTGGAGAGATTGTTCCATGTCACCAGTTCGCTGTAGCTCTGACCGAAATCCAGGGCAATGCGGTAGAGAGTGTCGCCACGCTTGACTGTGTAATAACCACTTTCATCGGCCTTCTTCGGCGCACTGGCTGATGTGCTGCTGCCAGTCGTGCGATCGCTGACGGGCGCTGGCGAACGCGGCGCAGTCGTACATGCCGCGAGGGAGGTCAACGTCAGGGCCACGCAAGTCAGTCTTAATTTGTTCATTCTCATTACTTCAATCTTCCTGTGGATACATGCCAGTGCACGGACTGCCGGATCAGGAAAGCGTTCCCGGTCGCAGCGGCACAAAATGGCAGTCTTCGAGCGTCGTGCTGTTCCAGTCGAACTTGCTGACACGCTCTATCAATTGCAATACTTGTCGGCGATCGCCAACGGGAGCGATCAAACGACCGCCAATGGCCATCTGATCGAGCAGGGCCTGCGGCACCTCCATTCCGGCAGCAGCCAGAATGATGCCGTCGAACGGCGCAACCTGCGGCAGACCAAGCATACCATCTCCATAATGGAGCCGGATGTTTGCCACTCGCATGGGCCGCAAATTGGTTTTGGCCAATTCATGCAAACCCTTGATACGCTCGATGGAGTAGACCTCTTTCGCTACCAGCGACAGCACCGCTGCCTGATAACCGCAACCCGTACCGATTTCCAGCACCCGATTGAGTGCGCCACCATTGTTATTGTTCCGCAAGATTTCGATCATGCGGGCAACAATGTAGGGTTGCGAAATCGTCTGGTGGTAACCGATCGGCAATGACGCATCGATATAGGCCTGGCTGCGCAATGCCGGCTCCATGAACAGATGACGCGGCACGGCCTCCAATGCAGCCAATACTTTCTGGTCTTTCACGCCCTGCTTTGCGACACGCGTCACCATCGCCTTGCGCACCGCCTCGGACACCATCGGGCTCGGACGTTGTTCCGATACGGCGGCAGCGTTCGCTTGCCGTACAGGAGGCGCCGACCGTGCTGCATCCGTTACAGGGATTTTGGCCGGGACATGCCGTGATGCATTCAGCGTAGCCGTCTGCGGCGTGGCAACCCGTGTGCCGGCAGATCGTACCGGTTCTGCACGTTGTCCGGCACGAGAAGGCTTTTGCGCGATCGATGAAAGCGACAGCGGAAATCGCTTGGGCTTGTCGGTCACGGCAGCATCCTCTTCAGCTCGGCCAATTGCTTCGTGTGAGTCAGATCGATCTGCAGCGGCGTAATCGACACATGTCCTTGCGCAGTCGCATAAAAATCCGTGCCCTCACCCGCATCTTTTTCACCACCGCACGGACCAATCCAGTATATTTCACGCCCTTGCGGGTCTTGAGCACGAATGACGGCCTCCGATGGATGGCGTTTGCCCAGACGTGTCGCCACCGGTCGCTTCAGCTCCGCATATGGCAGATTTGGAATATTGACGTTGAGCAGGAAATGCTCCGGAAAGAGCTCGAATCGACGCTCGACGATATCGCGCGCCACGCGTGCTGCCGATGCCACTTCCGCCCAGCCTTTTTCTACCTGGGAAAAGGCGATTGCCGGCAATCCGAAAAGATGCCCTTCGGTAGCGGCCGCAACCGTCCCGGAATAGAGCGTATCGTCGCCCATGTTCTGGCCCTGGTTGATACCTGAGACGATCAGATCTGGCGGCTCGCTCAGGATGCCGGTCAAGGCAATGTGCACACAATCCGAAGGCGTGCCATTGATGAAGTAGAAACCGTTGGACGCTTGAAATACCGAAAGCGGCCGATCCAGCGTCAGGGAATTGGAACTGCCGGAGCGATTACTATCCGGAGCAACGACCGTGATATCGGCTATCGGTGCCAACGCATCGGCCAATGCCACAAGGCCGGGGGCAAGGTAACCGTCGTCATTGCTGATGAGAATTTTCATGCGCAGATTTTACCTGAAGCATGCTGCTGCAAGGCAAGCGCACATGCGCATCAGGGCAACTTTTCCGACGCCATCAATTGCTCGCGCGCCAGCGTGGCGAAGAAATCGCAGACTACCGTCAGTTCACGCGTTCGCTTGAAAGGCGGCAGACTTTGCCAGATGCGTCGGCCATAGGGCTTGGTGATGAGCCGCGGGTCGCAAATCATCAGCACGCCCTTGTCCTTTTCATCGCGAATCAGACGCCCTGCCCCTTGCTTGAGGTTGATGATGGCAGCCGGAAGCTGGTGATGCATGAAGCCGTTGAGGCCTTTCTTTTCCAGCGCTTCGATACGTGCCGCCAGCACCGGATCGTCGGGTGGCGAGAACGGCAACTTGTCGATAATGACCAGTGACAGCGCATCGCCGCGCACGTCCACGCCCTCCCAGAAACTCTGGCTGCCGATCAACACGGCATTGCCGGCTGCGCGGAAACGGTCGAGCAGCTCGGTACGCCCGGCTTCACCTTGCACCATCAATGGAAACGGCAGATTGCGTTTCTCGAATTCTTCGCGCAGACGCTCGGCAGCACGATTGACGGCACGAATAGTCGTGCAAAGCAGGAAGGTACGTCCGCCAGCCGCTTGAATGACCGGCAAGGCGGCATCGATCACGGCATCCGTATAGTCGAGCGAATTCGGCTGCGGCAAATTTTCTGGAACGTACAAAATACCCTGATTCGGGTAATCAAACGGACTCGGCCATGTTTGCGCCGGTTCGTCCCACAATCCCATCTGCGCACTGTAGTGGTTGAAATCGTTTTTGACCGCCAGCGTCGCCGACGTGAAAATCCAAGACCGCGGCACACCTTCCCGCTGCTTGTTGAAAATGGGCGCAATCGACAACGGTGTGCGGTGCAGTTGCAACGACGACGAAAATGCCTCCACCCACAACACACTTTCCTGGCCAATAATGACGTCGCCTTCTTGCGGCTTGTTCCAGTTTTCCAACCGTGCCATCAGCTCGATGGCACGTGTGCGACATTGCTCGATCGTTTCGGCACGTTCGGCCTGTTTTCCCAGCACCGCGATCATGTCGTCCATCTTGTCCATCAGCGTGTCGAGTGCCGGGAAGAACGGACTGGAGGCGGCAATCTGATTGACGGCCAGCCGCACCACATCCTGTGGAAACGTCAGACGCAGATCACGCGCAGCCTTTTCCACCACAGTGACCGTAGCAGGCCAGTCAGCACCGTCGCGCGCATGGGCCAATCCTTCCGCCAGGACGTCGCGGCAGAGTTCGAGAATCTGTGAAGTCGAAATGGTTTCGCCAAAGAATAACGTGGCAGTTTCCGGCAATTGATGGGCTTCATCGAAGATCACCGTATTCGCCGCCGGCAGAAGTTCCGCCATGCCGGTGTCCTTGAGCGCCACATCGGCAAAGAACAAATGATGATTGACGACGACCACGTCAGCCTGCTGCGCCTCCTTGCGCGCTTTCATGACGAAGCAATCCTGGTAGTACTGGCACTCCGCACCCATGCAGGTATCACGTGTCGACGTCACGAGGTTCCACACCGATGCCGTTTCGGGCACACGCGACAGTTCGGCCTTGTCGCCAGAGCCCGTGGTTTTCATGAAGCGTGAAATCTCGCGCAGATAACCGACATCTTCTCGCGAAGTCATGCGGCCGTTCTGCAGCGTGCGCTCCAGATGAAAATGACAAACATAGTTGGCACGTCCCTTGAGCAGAGCGACTGACACCGGCGCACTCAAGGCCTTGCGGACCGAGGGAATATCACGAAGATAAAGCTGGTCCTGCAAATTCTTGGTCCCGGTCGATACGATGACCTTGCCGCCCCACAGCAGTGCCGGCACCAGATAGGCAAACGTCTTGCCAGTTCCCGTACCTGCCTCAGCAATCAGCGTTTGCTGATTGGCAATGGCGCGCGCGATGGCCTTCGCCATTTCGGTTTGCGCGAGTCGTGGACGAAAGCTGCCTACGGCATGCCCGAGCGGACTCTGCGTCCCGAACAGACGATCGATGTCGTCATCATGCGAGACGGGCGCGGCGGGAGGATCTATCGGTGCAGGAATCAAAACAGCTCGTTGCTAAAGGTCGTGCGATGAAATCAGAAAACGAAATGGCGACGTGCCATCGTCTGATTGGACAGCAAAAGGAAACTCAGGCAGGAATATCGGGGATCAGTTGCATCTTCAGCAACATGATGTTGTCTTTCAGTTGCAACTTGCGCTTTTTCAAACGACGTAATTGCAATTCATCATGACGCCCGCTCTGGGTGAGCATATCGATCACAAGATCCAGATCGCGATGCTCAACTTCCAGTTCGACAATGCGCCGCTGAATATCCTGGGATGAACTCATAGTTTGGGTGCATTCGAAGGGAAAAAGGATGACTGCCTGTAACGCGGAAAAATGGCCTGAACTGCATTACTGCTGCAATTTCACCGAAATTGTTAAATTCGGCTGGCAAAAAATCTGCTGCTCATGTAAAACATTCTTACAATTTACCAGACGCCTGTGCATATTGCCCATGCATAATCGCCCGATTGAGTGAGCCATAGTTTACTGCACCCGCGATAATGAGCCAATACAAGATCGAGGCCGGCACCGGTCAGCACATCGGCGATCGTGCCGAACAACAGGATCGCATGGCCTTGCTGACTGCGCCCAAGGCTCCGGGGTACATGCTGGCGGTCATGGCTGACGGCATGGGCGGCAGCTCGGGCGGTACCCTGGCTGCGGAGCAGGTCGTGCACACCGCGCAACAAGTCTTCGAACGCTTTTCGCCATTAACAGACGAGCCCGCTGCCATCCTGCACGAGATCGCGCGCGAAGCCGACATCGTGATTCGTCTTTCCGCCCTCACGAACGATGAAAAACCGCACAGCACAGTCGTACTATTGATGATCACGCCCAAAGGCGAAGCCATCTGCGGCCACGCTGGCGATTCTCGCCTCTATCGTTTTTCCGGGCCAAACTGCCTTTTCAAGACGCGTGATCATACGTATCAGGAATCTCTTGCTGCTCGCGATCCCGAAGCGGCTAAACAAATCGATCCTGCGAAGGCACATCTTCTGGTCCATTTTCTCGGCGGTCGACAAAAAAATGTGCAATTGGAGGTGGCGCATCAGCCCAATCTCGCTGTGGGCGATGCCTTTCTTCTTTGCACCGATGGCCTGTGGCAATATTTCAGTGACGCGGAACTCGGCGCAGCCATTGCGACACACGCACCGCGACAGGCATGCGAAATGCTTGTCCATAAGGCCAGAGAACGCGGGAAAAACCGCAATGCGGACAATTGTTCGCTCATCGTCATCAAGATTGCACAGGCAGAAGAAAAAGCGTCCGCCGTGAAAGCCCGCAGCATGCGGCGTGCCGTTTAACGTGCTACCCCTATGAGGAAAACACGTAATACATTTGGGTTTTCTTATGGAAACTCTTTGTTTGCAAACAGAGTCAGAATGGGTAAAGCAGCGTGATGAACACCATCTGACTGAGCCATTCTGGCGAAACGTTGCATTGCAAACTCTACGTGCATTACAGCAAGACACGAAAACAACATCTGAAGAATTTTTTTAATTGCTTAAAGCGCCATCGGACTTGGCTCTTGCCAAGCATTCAATTACCGTATCTCCAGCGTAGCGCCCGTGAGCGCGGCGCATTCACAGGCTGAACATTGTTTTGAAAACCTCTTTTACTTCGCGTCTGCATTTCGACAGTTTGCGCGTTCGCTTGCTGGTACTGGTTCTGCTCGCCATTGTCCCTCCCGTGATCCTCACCGTGTACGGAGCCTGGAAAGAAAGACAGCAGGCGATTGCCATGGCGGAAGAGAATCTGCAGCAGATGACGCAATTGGCCGCGACAAGCGAGGCGCGCCTGATCGACGGGGCGCGCCAGCTCATGAGCGTGTTGTCCACGGTGCCAGAATTGCGCGGCAATCCACGTACCTGCGCGCGCTTTCTCGCCGAAGTGCAGCAACGTAATGAAGGCTATGTCAACTTCGGTCTGATCCAGCTCAATGGCGATGTAACGTGCAGTGCCCAACCGCTGGCTGGCAAGCTGAACTTGGGCAATCGCGACTATTTCCGCAAGACGGTGGAGCAAGCCAAGTTCGTCGCCGGGGACTATGTATTTGGTAACAACAGCGGCAAACATGCCATCAATCTGACATATCCGGTAATCAATACAAAAGGGCAAGTGACTGCCGTACTGTTCGCGGCGCTCGACCTCAGCTACCTGGATCGATTCGTCAGCGACATCATCCTACCCAGTGGCGCAGTCCTGATCACGGCCGATAGTCGCGGCACTATAATTGCACGCCGTCCCGAACCGGAAAAATGGATAGGCACGCGTACCGCTCCTTCCCTATTCGACGTCATGATCAAGGTGGGCTTCGGCACATCCGAATTAAAGGACCCCGACGGCATCACGCGCCTCTACGCCTTTGCACCGGTCGGGACTACAGATGTATCCGGCTTCAAGGTCAGCATCGGCATCCCGCTCGATGAAATCGTTGCACCAGCCAATCGCCTGCAAATGATGGAACTGAGCACACTGGCCATCATTGCATTGCTGGCATTGGCAGCGGCCTGGTTTGTCGGCGATGTCATCATTCTGCGTCGCGTCAAGGCACTGGTGCGCACGGCCAACCAGATCGCGGCCGGCAATCTGAATGCACGTACCGGCATCGAGCATGGCAGGGAAGAGATTAGCCAATTGGCGCGCGCCTTCGATACGATGGTCATTTCGCTGCAACAGAACGAGTCAGAACGCGCGCAATCTGCTGCCATTTTGTTCATGGAAAAGGAACGCGCCCAGGTAACGCTGGAATCGATTGCCGATGCTGTCATCACCACAGACAAGCGCGGGCATATTGAATACATGAATCCGGTTGCCGAAGAATTGACCGGCTGGACCAAGGCCGAAGCCGAAGGTTTGCCGTCTTCGATGGTGTTCCGTATCTTCAACGGTTTCACGCGTGAGCCGGTAGCCAATCCCGTCGAAGCGGTATTGGAACTGCATGAAAATGTCGAACTGAGCAAAGACACCGTGCTGATCAGCCGCAACGGGATGGAGTACGCCGTCGAAGATTCGGCCGCACCGATTCGCGATCGCGACGGCAAACTGACTGGCGTCGTCCTGGTGTTCCATGACGTGACCGATTCGCGCAAACTGGCCATCCAATTGTCGCATCAGGCCGCCCACGACCCGCTCACTGGCCTGTTCAATCGTCGCGAATTCGAACGCCGTCTGGAACTTGCGATTGATGGCTTGGCGCGCCAATCACGGCAGCATGCGCTGCTTTTCATGGATCTCGACCAGTTCAAGATCGTCAACGATACCTGCGGTCATAGCGCCGGCGACGAATTGCTGCGCCAGATCACCGCCCTGCTCCAACCGCTGGTGCGCGATAGCGATACCCTCGCGCGTCTCGGCGGCGACGAGTTTGGTGCTTTCCTCGAAAACTGTTCGCCGGACTCCGCTGCACGCATTGCCGAGAAATTGCGGCAGACCATCTGCAGTTTCCATTTCGTCTGGCAAGACAAGATCTTCCCGATTGGTGTCAGCATCGGGCTCGTGAATTTCAGCACGAACGTACTTTCCCTGCCCGACCTGCTAACAGCAGCCGATACCGCCTGCTACATGGCGAAGGATGCCGGCCGCAATCAGGTGCATGTGTATCGACCAGAAGATCATCAGCAGGCAACGCGCGAAGGCGAGGTCAAATGGAATGAGCGCATTCAGCAGGCGTTCGAAAACGACCGCTTCCGCCTGACGGCACATCGCATCGTCAACCTTAAAGCCGCCGCAGACAATCAATTGTTCGATGAGCTTTGTCTCTACATGACCGACGGGAATGGCGGCATGATCCCACCTTCCGCCTTCATGCCCGCAGCAGAACGCTATCACTTCATGCCGACCATTGATCGCTGGATCATACGCACTGCCCTGTCACAGCATGCTGCGACTCTGCAAGCGGCTGGTGGCGTCGGCACACATATCCTGATGGTGCGCGTTTCCGGCAACTCGCTTGATGATGAACATTTCCTCGACTTTATCCACGAGCAATTTGCGGAATTCCACCTGCCGTATTCCTCGATCTGCTTTGCACTCGCGGAAACCACCGCCATCACCAACCTGACGCGTGCACTGGCCTTCATCGACGCACTGAAGCAGCGTGGCGCACTATTCGCGCTGGATGATTTTGGCAGCGGCATGTCCTCTTTTGCCTATCTCAAACACCTGCACGTCGATTTTCTCAAGATCGACGGCAACTACATCAAAGGGCTGGTGAGCGACCCCGTCGATCATGCCAAGGTAGAAGCTATCGAACGCATCGCCAGCGTGATGGGTCTGCAAACGATTGCACAAAAAGTCGAAGATCAGGACACGCTGACGCAACTGCAAAAAATTGGTATCGGCTACGCACAAGGCAAGGTTATCGCAGCGCCTGTATCGTTCTATCCGCAGCCCGAACAATAAGACCCAGAAATAACTGAATAAAAAAAGCCGGTGTTTCTGCATAACAGAAACACCGGCTTTTTTGTCGGCGGTCATATCTGACCGCCGCTTATCTCATTACAAACCTGCTTACTTGCGGGAGAACAAGAAACCCGCCAACAAGCCAATCCCGGCAGAGATTGCAACGGCACGCCACGGGTTTTGATGCACATAGTCATCGGTCGTCGCAGCCACTTCTTTGGTACGCGCAGCGGCAACAGCCGGCATTTCACGCGCGGCGGCCATGGCCGAATTGAACAGCTCCGCGCATTTCTGGCTCAATTCCCCTGCTTTTTCGTGGGCATCGGCTTGGACTTCGCGCGCCAGTTCCTTGGCATCCTTTTTCAGATTTTTTACATCGTCGGCAACGTCGTCAACTTTAGAATTCATTATCTAGCTCCTTGCGTTAGTGACCGGACATTCCGCCCGAAAGCGGAATGATTGTAAGAATATACGTCAAAGTGATGCAACACGGGCGCGGTCACGCAGTTTCTTGACCACGTCATGATTCTGCTGCACGCCTTGGAATTGTCGCTCCACCACTGCCCTGACTTCAGGCGGTAAAGGCTTCTCCAATGCCTTGCGATAACTTTGGACCGCAACATCCTCGCCTCGTTCGCACTCATTCAGGATTGCTTCATCGTCCTTGCCCATGATGGCACCCTTGATATCCACCCAACGACGGTGCAGCGTGCCACTCAAGCTACCGGACGTTTCAGGATCGCCGCCATGCGCGATAACCAGACCCCGAAGCTCTTGCGCCGCAGCGGCACAGCCAGCAGACAAGGTCAGGAAAGGTTGTTTGTATTGACCGTCACTGATATCTTCAGCGCAGGTCTTGAAACCCAGCTCGCCATCCTTGCATGTTTCAATGAGATCGTTCAATGTCGAAACCACGTCTTCGTTCTTCATTTCCTGTCCTTTCGCAATGTCAGCATCCGCACAAAAACAGATGCCAATTGTTCAATGCCGCCAACCATATGGGAGCGACGCAGAGATGGAAATGTCAACGCATTAGCAATACGCCAACAATAACCTTAGTATTTCCAAATCGACTTGCAGATTCTGTTCGACAGCCCACATTGCCCTTGCAACCGCTGGAACGTGGCTTTATTCAAACAGGATGAAGACTTTTAAAGAAGGTTAACATTTGCCGAAAGGCAAAACCCTTGCCCTCACGGTACAATCCATCAACTCCTCCCATAAATTCGGTATTTCCCCTTTCGTGAGCCGGCTGAAGCAATTGCGGTCAATTGCTTTTCGATTTCCCTGTTCGATACGCCAGCATTTTCATTGAACCGTTGACCATGCTGACTGCGCAATATGATTCGCTCCTCGTAGCGATTTCGATTCTGGTAGCTGTTCTAGCGTCATACACGGCCCTGGACATGGCGGCCCGCATTCACTCCAGCAGCGGCCGCAGCGCCATGCTCTGGCTTACCGGCGGTTCGGTGGCAATGGGGATCGGCATCTGGTCGATGCATTTTATCGGCATGCTTTCCTTTAGCCTGCCGATCGAGCTCGGCTACGACATCGGCCTGACCATTCTCTCGCTGCTCATCGCCATCGTAGCGTCCGGATTTGCGCTATGGCGCGTCACACAGTCCGAGCTTTCATTCGGCCAGCTTTTGCTCGGTGCCCTCATCATGGGTCTGGCGATTGCTGCCATGCACTACACAGGCATGGCAGCCATGCGCATGACGCCAGGCATACAGTACGATCATGCATGGTTCATCGTCTCGCTCCTGATCGCAATTGGCGCATCGGGTGCAGCCTTATGGATTGCCTTCATTCTGCGCAAGAACAAACCGCATACCGTATGGGCTCGCATGGCAGCAGCAGTCGTCATGGGTGCGGCCATCATCGGCATGCACTATACCGGCATGTTCGCGGCCAATTTTCCGCTTGGCAGTATCTGCGGTGCCCAGTATGCCGGCGTAACGCCGGGCTGGCTGGCATTGGTCGTCATCGTTGTAACATTATCGATCTTTGCCATCGCGCTACTGACCTCCGTGCTCGATGCACGTCTGGAATCGCAAACCAGTATCCTGGCGCGCTCACTTGCGGTCGCCAATCAGGAATTGACGCTTCAAGCACTGCAAGACAACCTGACCAAACTGCCAAACCGCACCTTGCTCGAAGACCGACTCGAACAGATGCTGCACAAGGCAGCTCGTGAGCATGCGCGTTTTGCCCTGATGTTCCTCGATCTGGATGGCTTCAAGGCGATCAACGATTCACTCGGACATCATATAGGCGATCTGCTGCTGATCGAAGTCGCCAACCGCATTCGCCACAATATTCGCGGTCAGGATACGGCCGCCCGCCTTGGCGGCGATGAATTTGTGATCCTGATCGAAATCACCGATCCCGAAGATGCAGCAACCGTCGCCGGCAAGCTCTGCGATGCAATCAATGCGCCGTTTCATATCAACCAGCATGATCTGGGTGTCTCCGCCAGCATCGGTATCACCGTGTATCCCGAAGACGGCCGCACAGCCCATGATCTGCTGGTAAATGCCGATGCCGCCATGTACCACACCAAAGGTGTAGGTAGAAATGGTTACCATTTTTTCGAAACATCGATGAACACCAACGCGCATAACCAGTTGCAGATGATTCAGGATCTGCGCCATGCGTTGGACGAACGTCAATTCGTACTACATTACCAGCCCAAGCATGATGCCCAGGATGGACGCATCGTGGGCATGGAAGCCCTATTGCGCTGGCAGCATCCGGTACGCGGATTGATCGGTCCTGGTGAATTTATCCCGACAGCCGAAAAAACAGGACTCATCGTTAGCATCGGCGAATGGGTGCTGGACGAAGCCTGCCGCCAAATGCGCATCTGGCTGGATAGCGGTTATACAGAATGGAAAGTTGCCGTTAATCTTTCGGCCGTACAATTTGCAAATGGTCTTTTGGTTGATCAGGTTGCAGCAACGCTCAAAAAATATGCCCTGCCTGCGCACTGCCTGATGCTGGAAGTCACGGAATCGACGGCGATGCAGGATGTCGAAAGTAGCATGACGATCCTGACAGAGCTGGCGGTACTCGGCATCGACATCTCGATCGACGATTTTGGCACTGGCTATTCGAGCCTGCTTTACCTGAAACGACTACCTGCGTGCGAATTGAAAATTGACCGCGGCTTCATTCACAACCTAGCCAAGAACTCCGACGATGCGGCGATTGTTTCTGCCATCGTGGCCATGGGCCATTCGCTGAACCTGCGAATTGTCGCCGAAGGTGTGGAAACCGAAACGCAACGCAGCATTCTCAAAACGCTGGGATGCGACACGCTGCAAGGCTATCTGCTGGGAAGACCCGCCGCACCAACGCAATTATCGTACAACACCATTCTCCCACATACGCCGGTCATTGCTGCCATCTGAGTTACTACCCCGTGGCCAGAATAAAAAGGCTCTGCATTGCAGAGCCTTTTTATTTGAATTTTGGATGACAGCTGATGGTCGTCGATTCAGTGGTCGTCCGGCACATCAGGCTTGGTTTGCACAATACTGACGGGACGGCCCTTGGCCAAACGCCAGCCGTATACACCATAGCCCGACAAGCCATAGAGTACGAACAAGCCGAACAAGACTTTCGGTGGATCACTGGAGATCGCCACAAACGCCAACACGATGAGAAAAACGGCGATAAAAGGGACTGATTTGCGATAGTTGATATCCTTGAAGCTATAGAACGGCACATTCGTCACCATCGTCAGACCGGCATAGAGCGTGATGCACCAGGCTGGCACGCTCAAATCGGCACCACCATAGCCGAGATCCTGCATCAGCCAGATAAAACCTGCCACCAACGCGGCGGCGGCGGGGCTCGGCAAGCCTTGGAAATACCTTTTATCAACCACCTGGATATTGGTGTTGAAACGCGCCAGTCGCAAGGCGCCACCTGCGCAATAGACAAACGCAGCCAGCCAGCCAAGTTTACCTAGATCATGCAGCGCCCATTCGTAAACGACGAGCGCTGGCGCGGCGCCAAAAGACACCATATCCGCCAAGCTATCGTACTGCGCGCCAAACTCGCTTTGCGTATTCGTCAAGCGCGCAACACGTCCATCAATGGCATCGAGCACCATCGCCGCAAAAATCGCAATAGCAGCATTCTCGAACTGCTGTCCCATTGCCATTACGATCGCGTAAAAGCCGCAAAACAGGCCCGCAGTCGTAAATGCATTCGGCAAAAGATAAATACCGCGTCGCCGCAGCCGCGGTGGCGGGAGCGTGGATTCAGGATGCTGATCACGAATGGCAAGCTGATTAGTGCGCGCCAGTTTTCCCAAGGGACGAGATTTGGAAAACGAGGAAGGTTTTTTCGCTTTGCGGCGATTGAAGCTGGACATGCGGATTCCGGCAAAAAATAGCGCGTTGAATGAAGGGTCAAACGGTCAAAATCTGGATGCGTAGTGTAGCAGAGCAGCCGACTTGCAAGGTCGGTAAAAACAGAGGGCGAAAGTGTTGGTCCAAAAAATTACCCCGGCAGAGATATCTCTGCCGGGGTAATCTCAAGCATCCGCGTTTACCGCGGATATGCTCAATCCAAAATCCAAGTCATCAACGGAAACGCACCTTGCCAACGACACGCATGCTCAAGGTCGTTTCACCCGGCTCGAAACTTGGTTCTTCCACCTGCGGTGCCGCATCTGCCACCATTGCCGAACGCATCATCTTCGGTGCAGCAGCTTCCTGTGCATAATTGCCCGAACCTTCGAAGTCCACCGTATCAAGAACCGCATCCGCAGGATTGCGGCCCATCGCACGTGCAATCGCACCGATGCGCTCGTTCAGATTTCGATACGTGGCATCAATACGCTGTGCATCCAACTTGCGTGTCGTCTCGTCAGTCAAACCGAACTGCAAACCGTTGAGTGCCAGCACACCTTGTGCCGCTGCAACGGTCTTGGGCAAACCGGCTAGATTGCTTGTTTTCACATCCAGGTACTGCCCAACTCGCCAACCCACGGGCTGACGCGTTTTGTTCGATGCCTGACGTGGTTGCGGTTGTTCGTCGGCATACACAGCATAGGTGTAATAACCGCGCGTGCTCAGTACCGCGCCAGGATCCTGCTTACGCACGATATCCATGCCCTGCTTCATTTTTTGATTCACGCGCGAAGCCGCTACTGCCTTGTCCTTATCCTGCTCCTCGATCATGAGTGTAACTGTTGCCTGATCGTTGGCATGCTTGACCTCGCCGTACGCCGGCACAATCACCAACGCGCCACTAGTCTGCACAGGCGCCTGCGTTTGCGCTATCGCTGCGACACCAGCCGTTGCGCATACAAGACCGATGAAAAGGGATTTGAATCGTGACATGTCGCTCTCCTCAAAAAATGAATATGCTGCTGCACTTCAACAGTGCTAACGCCTTGCTTAACGTTCATTCAGACGAATGCCGCGCCGAATAGTTCTTTCCAATCAGAAAGCACAGCATCTTCTTGTGCAAGCAATTGTAAGTAGAAGACAGTACCTACGACCGATAAAGGTAAGAATTAGCAGTGCAATTCAGTCTTGATAATCCCAAGTGTATAAGGGTGGACGTTAGGATGATTACAAGCCACGCGAGTTTATGGCTTTTCATCAGTGCGCTGCATTCACTTGCAGAATGATGTCCGCTATTTCTAGAAACATGCGTTCTTCGATTGATCGACCAATTTGTTCTTAGCAATCCAAGGCACGCGAAAGCGTAAAAAAGCCGCACATATGTGCGGCTTTTAGCTTGAGTGCCTGATTCGCTTGCAAGCGAATCAGGATGATGCCCGCTATATCTACGAAGATTAGTTCTTCGATTGATCAACCAGTTTGTTCTTGGCGATCCAAGGCACGTAAGGACGATAAAAAAGCCACGCAAGTGCGTGGCTTTTCGTCCGAGCGCTGTATTCGCTTGAAAGCGAATACAGGATGATGCCCGCTATTTTTGCGAAGATTAGTTCTTCGATTGATCGACCAATTTGTTTTTAGCAATCCAAGGCATCATCGCACGCAGTTTTGCACCGACCTGTTCGATCTCGTGTTCTGCGTTCAGACGACGACGGGAAATCAGCGTAGGTGCGCCAGCCTTGTTTTCCAGGATGAAGCTCTTCGCGTATTCGCCGGTCTGAATGTCTTTCAGGCACTGACGCATGGCGTTTTTGGTGTCTTCTGTCACGACACGTGGGCCGGTGACGTATTCACCGTACTCTGCATTGTTCGAGATCGAGTAGTTCATGTTGGCGATACCGCCTTCATAGATCAGATCGACAATCAGTTTCAGCTCGTGCAAGCATTCGAAGTAAGCCATTTCAGGTGCGTAACCAGCTTCGGTCAGCGTTTCGAAACCAGCTTTGATCAGTTCAACTGCGCCACCGCACAGAACGGCTTGTTCGCCGAACAGATCGGTTTCGGTTTCTTCACGGAAGTTGGTTTCGATGATGCCGGCGCGGCCACCGCCGTTTGCCATGGCATACGACAGAGCGATGTCACGTGCCACCCCCGATTTGTCTTGATAGACAGCGATCAGGTGAGGGACGCCGCCGCCTTGTGCGTAGGTGCCGCGCACGGTGTGACCAGGTGCCTTAGGCGCAACCATGATGACGTCCAGATCGGCACGTGGAACAACTTGACCGTAGTGCACGTTGAAGCCGTGTGCAAATGCCAGCACAGCGCCTTGCTTTGCGTGTGGTGCGATGTTTTCGCTATAGACCTGCGCGATGTTTTCATCTGGCAGCAGGATCATGATGACGTCAGCAGCTTTCACTGCGTCGTTGACTTCTGCAACTTTCAGACCGGCCTTGGCAACCTTGTCCCACGATGCACCGCCCTTGCGCAGACCAACGGTCACGTTGACGCCGGAATCGTTCAGGTTTTGTGCGTGGGCATGGCCTTGCGAACCGTAACCGATGATGGCAACGTTTTTACCTTTGATCAGCGAGAGGTCACAGTCTTTATCGTAGAAAACTTTCATGATGTTCCTAAATGATGTTGATGTTGTTGGTTTGAATCGTAAATGGCTTACAGCTTGAGAATGCGCTCGCCACGACCGATACCGGAACCGCCGGTACGAACGGTTTCCAGAATCGCCGTGCGATCAATGGAATCGATGAACGCATCGAGCTTTGCCTTGTTGCCGGTCAGCTCGATGGTGTATGTCTTGTCGGTGACATCGATGATGCGGCCACGGAAGATATCCGCAGTACGTTTCATCTCTTCACGCTCCTTGCCCACGGCGCGGATCTTGATGAGCATCAGCTCGCGTTCGATGAAAGCACCTTCGGTCAGATCGACGACCTTAACGACTTCGATCAAACGGTTCAGATGTTTGGTGATCTGTTCGATCACGTCGTCCGAACCACTGGTGACAATCGTCATGCGTGACAGCGTGGCATCTTCGGTCGGTGCTACGGTCAGCGTTTCGATGTTATAGGCACGGGCCGAAAACAGACCGACAACACGCGACAATGCACCGGCTTCGTTCTCGATCAATACAGAAATGATATGACGCATTACAGTTCCTCCGAGCCGAGCAGCATTTCGGTCAGGCCTTTGCCAGTCTTGACCATCGGCCAGACGTTCTCGGTCTGATCGGTGATGATGTTCATGAATACCAGACGATCCTTCATGCCGAATGCTTCGCGCATGGCGGCATCAAGATCACCCGGTTTGTCGATCGTCATGCCAACGTGGCCGAAGGATTCGACCAGCTTGTCGAAATCGGGCAACGAATCCATGTACGACTCGGAATAGCGTGAACCGTATTCGAGCTGCTGCCATTGGCGAACCATGCCGAGGAAACGGTTGTTCAACAGGATGATCTTTGGTGTCAGGTGGTACTGCTTGCAGGTGGCGAGTTCCTGAATACACATCTGGATCGACGCTTCACCGGTGATGCAGGCAACCGTCGCATCAGGATTGGCTTTCTGCACGCCCATTGCGTATGGCAGGCCGACACCCATCGTGCCCAGGCCACCGGAATTGATCCAGCGACGTGGCTTGTCGAACGGGTAATACTGCGCAGCCCACATCTGATGCTGACCGACGTCCGAGGTGATGAAGGCATCACCCTTGGTGACTTCCCATACCTTCTCGATGACGGATTGCGGCTTGATGACTTCGGTCGAAGGCGTGTACTTCAGGCATTCGCGCTTGCGCCATTCGTTGATCTGCTTCCACCAGTCGGACAAGGCAGCGGCGTTCGGCTTGCTTTCAGCGGCATCGAGTTGCGCCAACAATTCCTGCAGTACATCCTTGACGTTGCCAACAATAGGAATATCAACCTTGACGCGCTTCGAAATCGACGATGGATCGATATCGATGTGAATGATCTTGCGTGGATTAAGCGCAAAGTGCTTCGGATTGCCGATAACGCGGTCATCGAAACGCGCGCCGATGGCAATCATCACGTCCGAATGTTGCATCGCCATGTTGGCTTCGTAGGTACCGTGCATGCCCGGCATCCCGACGAACTTGTCGCTGGTTGCCTTGTAGCCACCGAGGCCCATCAGGGTGTTGGTGCATGGATAACCGAGCTTGTCGACCAGACGATTCACTTCTTCCGCGGCGTTGGCGAGAATCACACCACCACCCGTGTAAATCATTGGGCGCTCGGCTTGCAGCAGCAACTGCACGGCTTTGCGAATCTGACCGGCGTGACCTTTGTCGACCGGTTTGTACGAACGCATTTCGACTTCCTTTGGATACGCGAAGGTCGTCTTGTGCATCGTGATGTCTTTGGGGATGTCGATCAGCACCGGGCCTGGACGGCCAGTGGTAGCGATGTAGAAAGCCTTCTTCATCGTCTCGGCAAGATCCTTGACATCCTTGACGAGGAAATTGTGTTTCACGCATGGGCGTGTAATGCCCACGGTATCGCACTCTTGGAACGCATCGAGACCGATGGCGTGCGATGGCACCTGGCCCGAGATCACGATCATCGGGATCGAATCCATGTAGGCGGTCGCCAAACCAGTGATGGCATTGGTGACACCAGGGCCAGAAGTCACGATGCAGACGCCAACTTTGTTCGAGCTGCGCGAGTACGCATCAGCTGCGTGAACCGCGGCTTGTTCGTGGCGAACCAGAATGTGCTGGAATTTGCTGTGGCTGAAAATCGCGTCGTAGATGTAAAGCACGGCGCCGCCTGGATAACCGAACACATGTTCGACACCTTCTTCGGCGAGGCAGCGTACGACGATTTCTGCGCCGGTGATTTCTTCACCGATGGCGTTGTTGCTTGTTGTTTCCGAGGTCATGCTTTAACGTCCTTTCAAGGTCCATTGGAAATTGATCGGATGCTCTCTCCTGTTGAAACCACACCCTGAAACAGGTTTCCGGCGTCCCTTTTTTGTGCGATCACGCCAATTCGTCACATCTCTGTAGAGAAGCTTCAAATCCGCGCTTAACGCGACTCGTTCGGCCGAAGATACTGGGACAGGTGATTGCGGAATCTCGCGCTTGTGGCGCGGGTTAGAGCAAACAGCTTTCAAGTGAAGCGCATTTTTCGACACCATTGCATGATGAGCAACAAATCGAAAAACAAAGAACCCTTCGCGATGGCAAAGGGAACGATACGTTACTGTGTTGCACCAGCCTGGTCAAGACAAATCACCGGGAAACCGCGTGAAACCGCGGCTTTTACGCAAAAAGCCTGCAGAAAACAGGCTTCTTTGCTAGGATGCGTGCAAATTCAAAAAGCACGGCTCCCCAGCCCTGTTCTCTTTTTTGCACTATTTTCGGCAGCGCTTTCCCACCTCGCTGCATCTCATGGCAACTGACAAAGAACTTTCCGATTTTCTTGAAGATATAGAACGTCGCGCATTCAAACAGGCAGTGTACGCCGTGCGCAAGGAAGAATCTGCGCTCGATATTGTTCAAGATGCAATGATCAAGCTCGCCGAAAAGTACGGCGATAAGCCCGCCGCAGAATTACCGATGCTATTCCAGCGCATTCTGCAAAACACCATCCGCGATTACTTCCGGCGTGAAAAAGTCCGCACTTCCTGGGTCAGCCTGTTCTCCAGTTTTGGTAAACAAGACGACCAGGAAAATTTTGACGCGCTCGAAGTGATCGAAGCCGAGGAAGGCAGTTACGGGGCCGAAACCGGACAAAACAAGCTGGAGCGCAGCCAGATTCTGGCAATCATCGAAGCGGAAGTACAAAATCTGCCATCGCGTCAACGCGAAGCGTTTCTCATGCGTTACTGGCAGGATCTGAACGTGTCTGAAACCGCGGCCATCATGGGTTGCTCGGAGGGTAGCGTCAAAACGCATTGCTCGCGCGCCACCCATACACTGGCTAGCGCTTTGAGAGCCAAAGGAATTTACTTATGAATACGACAAAAGAGCTGAATACCGCCTACCGGCTGCGGCATGCTTTGGATGAAAGCAGTCAACACCTGCCAGAAAAAACCCTCGAACGACTTTCTTCTGCACGCAAGATCGCTCTTTCTCGCAAAAAAGCTGAAGTCGCCGCCCCGGCATTCGCGCCGCAATTGGCGGGGGTGTCGCATACCGTTCGCTTGCCGCAAAGCGACAATCGCTTTGCCTGGTTGGGACGCATGAGCGTTGTCATTCCGCTGGCTGCGCTGGTTTTTGGTCTGGTCGGCATCTATCAATACGAGCAGCACCAACAAATCATGGAATTGGCCGCCATTGATGCGGAAGTCCTGACAGACGATCTGCCTTTATCTGCGTATCTCGATCACGGTTTTGATGCTTTTGTAGCAAAAGGACAAGATTAAGATGGCGGCTGTCCGCATCATGTTGTCAGACCGATTCTCAAGGCATGTACGAAAAGGCGTCGCCATTCTGGCATTGAGCGGCATGGCGTCGTTCAATCATGCAATGGCTTCGACTGCGCCTGCCACACCGGGAAAACCGGCCGTACAGGCACCGAAGACCACCACCAAGAACGACTGGAAAAACCTTTCCAGCACGCAACGCACGGCGCTTGCTCCTCTTGAAAAAGACTGGAGCCGGCTGGATGACTTCCGGCGCGAAAAATGGATCGAACTGGCGAATCGGTTCAGTACCATGACACCAAGCGATCAGGCACGCATGCAGGAACGCATGCGCGATTGGGTTGAGCTTTCACCGGAACAACGCAGACTGGCACGCGAGAATTACAAGCGTGTACAGAAACTGAAAGTGGAAAAAGCCCGTCAGTGGGAAGAGTATCAACAGCTTTCCGAAGAAAAGAAAAAGGAATTGGCTGCAACCGCCGTTCCCAAAAAGCCATTGGTGAATCCTCCGCGCCGTGCAACACAGAAAACACCTATACCTTCCAATGCGTCAACGCAATCAGGTTTGCTGAACGGCGCCGCGTCGGCCACCGCCCACAATGGCCGGGAAGAAGCACCACATTCCGAATCCTTGCCTGTACAATCGTCGCCATCCACGCCTTGAGCCTGAGTTGCGCGACGCATGCATTCAAAAACCAGCGACCTCCCCGCACCTACCATCAAACGACGCTTGACCGTCATGCTGTACGAGGCGGTTTTGCTGTTCGGCGTTCTTGCCATTGCCGGCCTCCTGTTCGCCATCACTTTCCAGCAACGTAATGCCTTGTATTTGCGCCATGCGCTGCAATACTGGCTGTTTTTCGTCGTAGGCGTGTATTTCGTCTGGTTCTGGATGCACAGCGGTCAGACTTTGCCCATGAAAACATGGCGCATGCGCCTTGTCACAAAAGACGGTCTGGCCGTGACACTTAAGCACGCTGTCGTGCGCTACCTGCTGGCATGGTTATGGTTTTTGCCAGGCATGATGATCGCGTGGGCCCTGAATGCCAAAGCCTGGATGGCTGTTGCACTGGTCGCTGCCAACATGATGGCATGGGCACTCTCAGCACGGCTACATCCCAGTCGACAATTCCTGCACGACCGAATTGCAGGCACGCGCATCGTGCAACTGCCCAAAGATATGCCTGCGACTGCCACCACTTCTTCTGCTACGCCCACACCATGAAATCGATTTGCGTTTATTGCGGTTCTTCCTTCGGCAATCAACCCGTTTATGCCGAAGCTGCCCGCGCGCTGGCCGGCGCCATGGTCGCCCGCGATCTGTCACTGGTCTATGGCGGGGGCAATGTCGGTTTAATGGGCGTTATCGCCAACGAAATGCTGCGCCTCGGCGGCGACGTCACAGGCGTGATTCCGCAAGCACTGATGGATAAGGAAGTCGGCCACAAAGGCCTGACGCGCATTCATGTGGTCAAGGACATGCATGAACGCAAAGCCATGATGGCCGAGCTATCCGATGGTTTCATTGCCATGCCGGGCGGCATTGGCACCTTGGAAGAATTGTTCGAAATGCTGACATGGTCGCAACTCGACTTTCATCGCAAGCCGATTGGCGTGCTGAACGTCGACGGTTTTTATGCCGGACTAATCGGCTTTCTGCAGCATCTCGTGGATGCCGGCTTCGTCAAGGCAGACCAGGCCACCCTCATGATGCACGAAAACGACCCTGCCGCCCTGCTGACACGCCTTGCAAACTGGGTGCCGCAAAAAAGCACCAAACTGCGCGACGCCCTGGCCGCGCAAGCACTCTTTCCGTAAGCTGCTTCAGGCGTCCAGCGCCTGACGGAAATCTTCGACCAGATCTTCCGTATCTTCGATACCCACGGAAACGCGGATCAGCGATTCCGCAATGCCCATGCTGGCACGACGCTCCGGCCCCATTTCATAAAAAATCGTATGCGCAACCGGAATCACCAGCGTGCGGGTATCGCCCAGATTGCTGGCCGATACACCTAGTTGCAGGCGATTGAGATAGTCGAAGCAGTCGATGCCATCCTTGAGTTCAAAGCTGAACAAACTGCCGTACGCGCGGAATAATTGCTTGCAAAGTGCATGCTGCGGATGCGAAGCCAAGCCTGGATAATAGACGGCAGCCACGCGCGCATCCGCCTCAAGCATTTGCGTAATCGCGACCGCATTCGCGCATTCGCGCTCCATGCGCAGGGCCATGGTTTCGGCACCGACAGCCAGATGATGCGCCGCTTCCGGACCGAGCGATGCACCGAAGTCACGCAGCGCCTTGGCACGAATCTGCGCCATGCCCCAGTTTGCCGAAGCATTTTTCTTGTAGGTATCCAGAATGTTCGGAAAGGCTGCCCAGTCATACGTGCCCGTATCCGTCAACGCGCCGCCAAGGGCATTGCCATGACCACCGATCGATTTCGTCAATGAATTGACGACCAGCCCCGCTCCTACCGATTTTGGCTTGAACAGATAGGGCGAAGTCATCGTGTTATCGACCACATACAGAATGCCGCGCTCCGCACAGAGTTTGCCGATGCGGGCCAGATCGGCCACCTGCGTACGCGGGTTGGCGATGGTTTCAACAAACACGATGCGCGTCTTCGGCGTAATCGCAGCTTCCACCTTGGCAACATCCGTGGCATCCACCATTGCCACATCGACACCTTGCAGGGCGACGGTTTGCCACAGGCTATTGGTGTTACCGAACAGGAAAGCCGAAGAAACCACCTGATCGCCGGCACGCAACAGTGCCTGCGCTAGTGCACCGATCGCGGCCATGCCGGTCGCAAAGCAAATGGTCGAAGCGCCCTCTTCCATGCGGGTGATCTTGTCTTCGAGCGCCGACACGGTCGGATTGCCCTGACGACCATAGCGATAACCGGGCTGACGCCCCTGAAACACCGTTGCCAGATCGCGCGCATCGTCATATCCAAAGGTCACCGATGTATGGATAGGCTTGTGCAGCGAGCCGTGCTCTATACCTTTCTGACGATCGCTATGCAGAGTCGTTGTCGTGAAACCGTATTTTTTCTTGTCGTTCATGCTGATGTCCAAAAACAAAAAGCCTGATTGCACATCCATCGTGCGCAATCAGGCTGCAGGAGAAGCAAGCCGGATTTATTCGACTTGTGCCAGATTCAGGTTCAACTGCGAACGGATGGTGTCTTCCGTTGCAGGCTTCGGATTATTGCGTGCGAATTCGAGACGATCCAGATAATCACGCGAAATGTCGCCCGTCACATACACACCATCGAAGCACGATGCTTCCAGGCTCTTGAGCGCAGGATTTACATCCGAAATCGAACGGCGCAATGCCTCGATATCCTGATAGATCAGCGCATCGGCCGTAATTTCGCGGCAGACTTCCTCTTCGCTGCGACCGTAGGCGATCAGTTCGGCACGCGTCGGCATGTCGATACCGTAGACGTTCGGATATTTGACTGGTGGTGCGGCCGAAGCAAAGATCACTTTCTTGGCCCCGGATTCACGCGCCATCTGCACGATTTCACGGCTGGTGGTACCACGCACGATCGAGTCATCGACCAGCAAGACATTCTTGCCCTTGAATTCGGAACCGATGGCATTGAGTTTTTGACGTACCGATTTCTTGCGCGTGCCTTGGCCCGGCATGATGAAGGTACGACCGATATAGCGATTTTTGATGAAACCTTCGCGATATTCGATGCCCAGCTTGAGCGCCAACTCCATCGCGGCAGGACGTGATGAATCCGGAATCGGCATGACCACATCGATATCGCCAAGCGGGAATTCACGTGCGATCTTTTCTGCCAGATATTCGCCCATCTTCAAGCGCGTGGCATAGACCGAAGCACCATCGATGACCGAATCGGGACGTGCGAAATAAACGAATTCGAAAGCGCAAGGATTCAGGGTTGGATTCTCTGCACATTGCTGGTTGTAGAGCTTGCCTTCGGTATCGATGAAGATGGCTTCGCCCGGCAGCACGTCGCGCAGGAAGCGGAAGCCCAGACCTTCGAGCGCCACCGATTCGCTGGCCACCAGATATTCGGTGCCCTTGTCGGTTTCATTGAAACCGATGCACAGCGGACGAATGCCAAACGGATCGCGGAACGCCAGCAGGCCGTGGCCAGCAATCTGCGCCGTGACCGCATACGAACCGCGTACGCGCTTGTGCAGCACCGACACTGCCTTGAACAGCGCAGCCGGATCGAGCGAGTAACCGGTCGTTGCCTGCTGGATTTCATGCGCCAGCACATTGAGCAGCACTTCCGAATCGGACGTCGTGTTGATGTGGCGACGATCGTTCTTGAACATCTCGATCTTGAGCTGTTCCCAGTTCGTCAGGTTGCCGTTGTGCGCCATGATGATGCCAAACGGTGCGTTGACATAGAACGGTTGCGCTTCTTCCTCGCTCGACGAACCGGCGGTCGGATAACGCACCTGACCCACACCTGCGGTACCCGGCAGCGAGCGCATGTTGCGCGTGCGGAAAACGTCACGCACCAGACCGTTTGCCTTGTGCATGGCAAAGGCATGACCGCTATCGGTTGCGATACCGGCCGCATCCTGACCACGGTGCTGCAACAGCAGCAGCGCATCGTAGATGAGCTGGTTAACAGGGGATTGAGAAACGACGCCAACAATGCCACACATGGTGGACTCCTCAACAAAAACTAGATTGAAACTGCCAAAACTTCTGACTACCTAAACTTTATATGCTGTGTGAACTCGCCCGGCAAGAGCGGAATCACCGTATCCGCCGCCGTCTCGGCCATCGGACTGAACAATGCATTCTTCCAGAACGGCTGTTGCGGTATTTCCGTCATTCCGCACAACAGCACACCCGCCATCACGATCACCAGACCACGTGCCAAGCCGAACAAGCCGCCCAAGCCGCGATCAGCGAGGGTCAATCCGGCAGCCTTGATCAGGGCGTCGAGCGTCATCGACAACAGCCCCATCAGGATACGCACGCCAATGAACAGCGACAGAAAAGCCACAATCAAACGCAAGGTATTGCCTTCGATCATCTGCGGCAACCAGGGAGCCACCGTCTCACCATAGGCATTCGCCACAACAAAGGCAACGATCCAGCTCAGCAGGGACAGGATTTCCTTCACCAATCCGCGCAAGGTACTGATCAACACCGAGCATGCCAGAATGAACAACACCAGATAATCGAATATCGTCACAATCGATCAACCCTGATTGCCGCCGCCAGCGTGCTGCTTCAAGACTGCCTCATCAATGCGTCACGGTACCGCTCAAACCGATTCCGGCGAGCTTGGCCTTGGCCTTTTCGGCTTCCGCTTCACTGGCAAACGGCCCGACACGGACGCGGATGCGATCGCCCGCGGCGGTCGATACCTTCTGCGTATAAGACTTCAGGCCCGCGGCCTGCAATTTCTTCTGCAATTCGTTGACCTTGTCCTGCGATGTCAGTGCGGCTACCTGCAGCGACACCTTGCCAGTACTACCGGCATTTGCACTGGCGACAGGTTTTGCTGCCGGCTTGTCGGCAGCACGTCCTTCCAGAATGGCGCGCGCACGTGCCGCTTCGGCAGAGGTATCGTGCTTGTCGATGGAAGGCGGTTGCTGTTTGGCGGGTGCCGGCTCGACCTTGGCCACAGCCGCAGGCTTTGCAGGCGTCGGAGGCGTGATGGTAGTCACAGGCGGCGCAGGTGTCGGCTCTGGCACGACAGGCTTGGCAAGCTGTTTGGGCGGCTCAACCGATTTTTCCGCAGCGCGGACTAGGGTTTGTTCGACGACTTCCTCGCCCGCACTGAGCGAAGACTGCGGCGTTTCGTTGGAAGATGGCGTGGAAGCCGTTGCGACAGGCTTGCTTTCCGCTTTTGTGGCTGGCGCAGGCGTATCTTTGGAAGGAATCTGGATCGCGACGTCGTCTGAAAGCGGCTTCGGTTCGGAGTCGAGAATCATTGGCAAGCCGATAACGGCAGCCAGCACCAGTGCGACTGCACCGACGAGACGGCGACGCGCGCGCTTTTTCTCGGGCAGAACCGGATCGACAGGTTCGTCGCGTTTGCTTTTGCGGCGGGTTCGCCCCGGCTGTTCTTCGTCCGCTCGGGAGTAAAAATCGCTGTCGCGGGCCGACGATTCCTGTCGGTCTTTACGAAAAAACGAGAGCAAGCCCATACGATTCAGTGGTCAGTTCTTCAGTGGACAATTCATCAATGAAGCGCAGAATTGCGGAATTCCATGACACCAGCCACCGTCAGGAAGGATCCGAAAACCACAATTCTATCATTCTCCCCCGCGCGGCTCAGGGCATTCGCAAAAGCGTCAGCCGGATTGGCGAAGGTATCTATGGTGCGTTCAGCATCAGCATTGGCAAGATCGCCATCCACCGCGATCATCTGCTGCTTGAGTCCTTCGGCACTGGCGGCGCGCGGCAAGGGCAGATCGGTCACGCACCAGTGATCGATACGCCCTTTCAGATGCGCAATCACGCCAGCAATATCCTTGTCCTGCATGGCGCCGAACACGGCGTAGGTATAGGGGTGGAAACCCATGTTGTCGAGATTTTGCGCCAACGTCGCCGCGGCATGTGGATTGTGCGCCACATCGAGAATGACCACCGGACGTCCAGGCAACACCTGGAATCGCCCCGCCAACGCCACCGTCGCCAACCCGCTGCGCACATCCTGCGCACTGACCGGCAGGCGCAAGCGCAGCGCTTCCAGCGCCGCCAGCACGGCCGACGCATTCAACAACTGGTTGGCACCGCGCAAAGCCGGATAAGCGAGGCCGTTGCGGCGATTGCCACGCCCGCTGAAATTCCATTGCTGCGGGTCACCTGCATAGTTGAAATCGCGATTGAAGAGCCACAAGTCGGCGCCAATCGCGTCGGCATGGTCAACCAGCGATGCCGGTGGTACAGGATCGCCACAGATTGCCGTCTTGCCACCGCGGAAGATACCGGCTTTCTCGAAACCGATCTTTTCGCGCGTATCGCCCAGGTACTCGATGTGATCGAGATCGACACTGGTGACGATGGCAACATCCGCATCCAGCACATTGACGGCATCGAGACGTCCACCGAGACCGACCTCGAAAATCACGGCATCGAGACCTGCATCGGCAAACAACTGCATGCCAGCCAGCGTCGTGAATTCAAAATACGAAAGCGACACATCACCCCTCGCCTGTTCGATCTTGCCAAAGGCTTCGATCAACTGCGCATCGGTGACGGACTTGCCATCGATGCGCATACGCTCGTTGAAGACCAGCAAGTGTGGCGATGTGTACAAACCGACATGGTAACCGGCACGTAACAGAATCGATTCCAGCATGGCACAGGTGGAACCCTTGCCATTGGTGCCGCCAACGATGATTACAGGACAGGCAAACTGCAATTGCATGGCTTCGCGCACCTGCTGCACGCGTTCCAGTCCCATATCGATGGCTTTGGGGTGCATGGCTTCCAGACGAGCGAGCCATGCATCGAGAGTGACGGGCAAGGTATTCATGTAGAACAAACAGTGGCGATAGCACGTAGATGGTGTCGCACCATCAAATAAAAAGCCCGAACCTGATCAGGTTCGGGCTTGGCATCTCAAGCGGCAATCAGGCCAGTACGTCAGCCGACTGATTTTGCAACAGCGCCAGCAGATGCGCGATTTCTTCACGCATCTTGCGACGATCGACGATCATGTCCACCGCGCCTTTTTGCACGAGGAACTCGGCCCGCTGGAAGCCTTCCGGCAGTTTTTCACGCACGGTATTCTCGATCACGCGCGGACCGGCAAAACCGACCAGTGCCTTTGGCTCCGCAATCACGACATCGCCAAGGAAAGCGAACGATGCCGAAACACCACCCATGGTCGGATCGGTCAATACTGAAATGAACGGCACTTTCTTTTCCGACAGCTTGGTCAGCATGGCCGTAGTTTTCGCCATCTGCATCAGCGACAGCAAGCCTTCCTGCATGCGCGCACCACCGGTCGCGGTAAAGCAGATGAAAGGCACTTTCTGTTCGAGCGCCGTCTGCGCAGCGCGGGCAAAACGCTCTCCCACGACGGAACCCATGGAACCGCCCATGAACTCGAATTCAAAGCAGGCCACCACGACCGGCAGGCTCATGATCGAACCGCCCATGACCACCAACGCATCGGTTTCGCCGGTGGCTTCCAGTGCCGACTTCAGCCGTTCCGGATATTTCTTGCTGTCCTTGAACTTGAGCGTATCGACCGGCAGCACTTCCTGCGCGATGTCGTAACGACCGCCTGCATCCAGCAAGGCATCGAGACGATCGCGCGCACGGATGCGCATGTGATGCGAGCACTTTGGGCAAACATGGATGTTGGATTCCAGATCGGTACGGTAAAGAACCGATTCGCACGATGGGCATTTGACCCACAGACCTTCCGGTACCGACTTGCGCTGCGCGCTGTCGGAACGTTGAATGCGTGGGGGAAGGAGTTTTTCAAGCCAGCTCATCGCGACCTCTTTCAAATTTCAAGTTGCCGAATTGTACCGTTTGCCCGGTCATTCGCCAAAAATGGGGTTGCTGCGTAAAAGTGCGCTATTTTACTGCGCCGCAACGACATTGCCACCTTATTCGTCAATCGCCTTGCGAATCCCGGACAGGAAAGTGCGCACGGCTGCAACCGCCTGCTCACGCGGTGTATTTTCCAGTTCCTGGATGATGCGACTGCCAATCACGATGGCGTCCGACACGGCTGCAACGGCTTTCGCCGTTGCCGCATCGCGAATGCCGAACCCGACGCCGATCGGCAGTTTCACATGCTGGCGAATCGCCGCGATGCGTTGCGCCACTTCCTGCGTATCGATATTGGCAGCACCAGTCACGCCTTTCAGCGAAACGTAATAGCTGAAGCCGCTGCCATGGGCCGCCACCTGCTTGATGCGCTCTTCGGTTGAAGTCGGCGCCAACAGGAAAATCGGATCCATGTCGGCCGCTTTCAGCAAGGCGGCAAATTCTTCACATTCTTCAGGCGGATAATCGACCACGATCGTGCCATCGACACCCGCATCCCTAGCTGCCTGAACGAAAGCCGCCTGACCCATGCGTTCGATCGGGTTGGCGTAGCCCATCAGCACCACAGGTGTGGTCGTATTGGTCTTGCGGAATTCGCGCACATAATCGAGCACATCACGCATGCCGACGTTGAACGTGAGTGCACGTTCGCAGGCGCGCTGAATCACCGGGCCTTCGGCCATCGGGTCGGAAAACGGTACGCCCAGCTCCAGAATATCGGCACCACCTTCGACCAACGCATGCAACAAAGGCACCGTCAGTTCGGGCGCCGGATCGCCAGCGGTAATGAAAGGAATGAGGCCTTTGCGTTTTTGTGCTGCCAAGGCGGTCAGCGTGGACTGGATTCTGGACATGGTTTCAGCAAGTTTGGTACAGGTGCGGATGCAAGGCATCGGCATGGAATCGGAAAACGGTGATGAGGAAGCAGCGAGCAAGACTGCCACTGCGCCTCATCGCGTTGATGGTCAATCGAACTTCAATCCTTTGCGCAGGGCGACGGTATGCATGTCCTTGTCGCCACGGCCCGAAAGGTTGGCAAGCACGATCTTGTCGCTCGGCAGCGTCGCCACCAGCTTGGCGGCATATGCCAATGCATGGCTGGATTCGAGTGCCGGAATGATGCCTTCGATATGGCAGCAATCGTGGAATGCCTGCAAGGCTTCCTCATCCGTCACCGAAACATACTGCGCACGTGCCGAATCCTTGAGCCATGCGTGCTCCGGGCCAACGCCCGGATAATCGAGGCCGGCCGAGACCGAATGCGTTTCGATGATCTGGCCGTTTTCATCCTGCAGCAGATAGGTGCGGTTGCCATGCAGCACGCCGGGCGAACCCGCCGTGAGTGATGCCGAATGCTTGCCGGTTTCGAGCCCCTCGCCTGCGGCTTCAACGCCGATGAGTTGCACACCGGGCACGCCGATGTACGGATAGAAAATACCCATCGCATTCGAGCCGCCACCGATGCAGGCCAGCACGTAATCAGGCTGACGGCCGGCCATTTCCGGCATCTGTTCCTTGCACTCTTCGCCGATCACGGACTGGAAGTCGCGCACCATCATCGGATACGGGTGCGGACCAGCCACGGTACCGATGATGTAGAAGGTGTTTTCCACGTTCGTCACCCAGTCACGCATGGCTTCATTGAGCGCATCCTTGAGTGTCTTGGAGCCGGATTCAACCGGCACAACGGTCGCGCCGAGCAGCTTCATGCGATAAACGTTCTGCGCCTGACGCTTGACGTCTTCGCTGCCCATGTAGACCACGCACTCCAGACCGAAGCGCGCACAAATCGTCGCCGTCGCCACACCATGCTGACCTGCACCGGTTTCAGCGATGATGCGCTTCTTGCCCATGCGACGTGCCAGCAGAGCCTGGCCAATCACGTTATTGATCTTGTGGGCACCGGTGTGATTGAGGTCTTCGCGCTTGAAGTAAATCTGGGCGCCGCCCATCATTTCCGACCAGCGCTTGGCGTGGTAGATCGGGCTCGGGCGACCGACAAAGTGCTTGAGGTCGTAGTGAAATTCCTCAAGGAAGGACGGGTCCTTGCTGTAATGCGCATAAGCCTTGTTGAGTTCAGCCAGCGCGTGACTCAGCGTCTCGGAAACGAAGCTGCCGCCATACTGGCCGAAATGCCCCTTGGCATCGGGAAAATTGTAGGGTGCGGTCTGCTGCAAGGTGGTGTCCGTTACAGCCTGCCGCTCGGCAAAACCGCCGATTGCGTTCAATTCTTTCATGCGTATTCTCTTGTGAAGTTAGTCCTGCAAGCCGTGTCACACAGCATCGGCTGTGCGGACGGCGCGGATGAAGGCGCGAATCTTTTCGGCATCCTTGATGCCTTTTGCCGCCTCGACGCCACTGCTGACATCGACAGCAAACGGGCGTATGCGTGATACGGCTTCAGCCGCGTTTTGCGCGTTCAAGCCACCACTCAAAACGACCCGATGCGCGATGCTTTCCGGAATGAGAGACCAATCGAAAACCTTTCCACTGCCGCCGTAGCCATCCACAAACGTATCCAGCAACAAACCGGAAAACAGGGAACTGGCGGCGCGATATTGAGCTTCATATTCTATCAAATCGGCTGCCGTGGCTTCCGGTTTGACGCGCAAGGCGCGAATAAAGGGACGATTGACCGCTGCGGCGATGTGCGCACACATTTCGGCCGTCTCGTCACCATGAAATTGCAGCAGGGCAAGCGGCACCTTGGCAATAACGGATTGCACGGTCTCCAGCGATGCATTGACGAACAGGCCGGTCGTCGTGACGAAGGGTGGCACGCAACGCAGCAATTGCCCTGCCGCTTCCGGCGCAATGTTGCGCGGGCTGTGCGGATAAAAAACCAGACCGATGGCATCGGCGCCGGCGGCAATTGCATCGCGCACATCCTGTTCGCGCGTCAAGCCGCAAATCTTGATACGTGTGCGATGCAGGGACGACATTTCCTCAGACATAATCAAATGGCCACAAAGGGTTAATGAATTCTTCCTGCGGCAAACCCCACTTGGGGTCGTAATCGATTTTTGCCAGATACAAACCGTCGGGCATGAAGGTCGGTGCAGCCAGCGCACGATCGCGCCCGTCCAACACGGTTTTCAGCCATTCTGGTGTCTGATTACCAACGCCAACCACGATCAGCGAACCCAGGATATTGCGCACCATATGGTGCAGGAAGGCATTGGCCTGTAGGGTGAACAGAAACATGTTGCCATTCTGTTCGATACGGATTTCCTGCATGGTCTTGATCGGCGAATTGGCTTGGCACTGCGAAGAACGAAATGCCGAAAAGTCGTGCTGACCGATCAGGTGGTTTGCCGCTTCCTGCATGCGCGCCAGATCGAGCGGACGGAACACCCAGCCAGCACGGGCCGCCAGCATTGGCGAACGCACAGGGTGGTTGTACAGCACATACTGATACTTGCGCGCTGTGGCACTGAAGCGGGCATGGAATTCCAGTCCGTCAAGCGCAGGCACTTGCACCGCCCAGCGCACCGCAATCGATGGCGGCAGAAAGGCATTGACGCCGCGCACCCAGGAATTCATGTCGCGCGACAGCGTGGTATCGAAATGCACGACCTGCTCCAGACCATGCACACCGGCATCGGTACGGCCGGCACACATGACGCCAATTTCCTGCAAGGTGAATGCCTTGAGCGCTGCCTCCAGCGTATCCTGCACGGTACCGCCGCCGGGCTGGGTCTGCCAGCCACGCCACAGCGCGCCGTCATATTGCACGCCCAGCACGATACGTTTCGATTCGATGGTCATTGCAGGAAAAACATTCCGCTAAAAAGGAAAACGGGCGCAAGCATAGCATTGCGCCCGTTGACTGTGTCGTGAACCGTTCAGTTCAGCTTGGCGAGCAGCGCCGTCGCGCGTGCGGACTGTTCGCCATTACCGCCCTTGACGACTTCTTCCAGCAATTCGCGCGCGCCTTCCTTGTCACCGATTTCCTGATAAGCCAGTGCCAGATCCAGCTTGGTCGCCATTTCGGCACTACCGGAATAGCTGGCTTCGTCATCCAGGCCCTCAAGCGGTGGCAAGGTATTGCCGGATGAGGAACTCAAAGGATCAAGTTCCAGCGAAATGTCGGACAGATCAAAATCCTCCGGCTTGGCCGTGACCGCCGGTGCGGGCGACTCAACTGCAGGCGGCAAATCGGATGGGAACTCCAGATCGAAGGCTTCCGGCAGCAACACCTCAGGCGCCGCAGCAGGTGGCGGCACGGGTGGTTGTTCCTCGGACAATTCCGGTTCGATCACTGGCGTGCTCACTGCGAGCGGCTGGTCTTCCTGCGTCGAGACAGGTGCGCTTGGCTCTCCCTTGTCAAGGAAGTCGAAATTGATGGCAGCCACTTCAGGTGGCAAATCGGCCGATGCCAGTTGCGTTGGCGACAAGGCATCGGCATCGTCGTCAGATGCTTTTGGCTGATCATCGAAGCCATCGAGATCGAATTCGAGATCGGCCATGCTTGCCTGCGGCTCATCGATCAATGGCGAAGCGACCTTGACTGGTGCCGCCGGCTCATCGATCTGCGCGACATCGCCCAGCAGACTCGGCTCGGAGAAGGACAACTCTTCCTCGTCCTTGTGCAATGTCGGCACCTCATCCGATTCCGCTGCGGTAAACGCCAGCGGCTCCTCCTCATCTTTTTCAGTTGCAGCCAGAACCGTGGCGGCCGTCAGCACGCTCGCGAATTTCGAGTTGCCATCGGTGGTCGTGGCTGCCGAAGCGTAGAGTGGGTTATCGGGGTCAAGTGCCGCACCCAGCGTGGCGGCCTGCTCCCATTCAGGACCTTCACCGCGCGTCATGCTGTACAGCTCGGTCGCCAGGACTTCGAAAGCGCGTGCATCGCCGCGCATGGAATAGATTTCCAGCAATTTCAGGCGCACGGCGTGGCGGTCTGGTTGGTTGCGCAAGGCTTCCTTCAGAATCTCTTCTGCCTGTGCATCGCGGCCATAAGCAATATAGACATCGGCTTCCGCAATCGGATCGACTTCGTTGGTATCGAGCTGGCTGGCAGATGGCACGAAATTCGAGTTGAACACGCTGTTATTCGTGTCCACACTTTGACCGCCGGTTGCGCCGAACAGCGAATTCGACTTCAAGCTCGAATCGCTGAGGATGCTGTCTTCAAAGGTTTTCACCGGCTGCTTGCGACGACGCGAGCTGTAAATCCCCAATGCCGCCAGCAAGGCCAGCAAAATGCCGGCTCCCGGCAGGAACAGAGGATTGTTGCTCAGATCGTCGAAGAAACTGGTTTCCGGTGCTGTGGCCGCTGGTTGAACCGGCGCGACGACGGGTGGTTTCGCTGCAGGCTTGGCCGCATCGGCAGCGGTTTTTTCTTCCGCAGGTTTCTCGACTGTCGGCGGCGTTACCGCAGCTTCTGCGGTTTTTTCAGCTTCCACCGGAGCAGAAGCATTCGATGCAGAGGTAGCGGGTGCGGCGGCAGTGCCACCGGCTTCAGCCTGTTGCTGACGTGCTGCCAGATCCTGATTCTTGATCTCCAGCAGTTTCTGCAATTCGCTGACGTTCTTTTCAAGCTCGCGGACGCGTGCGTTGGCTTCGGCGATGGCCTTGTCGCGCGCGATCAAGTCTTCTTCGCTGACACCGCTGCGCGTGCTTGCTCCGGCAGTCGCACCGGCGCTGGCATCGTTGTTACCCGATTTCGACAGGCGCAGACGATCCTGCGCAGTCGCTGCACTGCCCTCTTCCTGTACACGCGCCGTGATGCTGCCACTGGAACTTTGCCGACCTTCTTCGGTACGACGCGCTTGCGCTCCGCCCACCTGCGAAGCCAGCTTGTTACGGTAGGCGTTGAAATCGGCGGTCTGCGCGACTACCACGCCACGCGCTTCGCCGGCATTGATGGTTTCTGCTTCGGTCGCTGCCGGGATAGACAAAATCTGACCGGCGCGCAAACGATTCATGTTCTTGCCGACAAAGGCATCGGGATTGGCGCGATATAACGCGACCAGCATCTGATCGAGCGAGACGCCGGGCTCGCGGTACTGATTGGCGATATTCGCCAGCGTGTCGCCTTTTTTAACGGTATGTTCCTGCACGGTTTTCGCCGGCCGTGCAGGCTGAGTCGGACGGGGCGCAGCACGCGGCGTTGTCGCCGGTGTCGCTGTCGGCGTTGCAACCGCACGTGGCTCGGAACGCGGTGTTTCGCTGACTGGCGCAACCGGTGCCGGCGCAGATGGCGCGGGCGTCGTTACCGTGGATTGCTGGACTTGGCTGTTGATGATGGGCGCCACCGATGCGGTGCGACCATTACGCAATTCGGGCGGATCCAGCAGGAAGGTGTATTCACGCACAAGTCGACCGCGATTACCGCCGAGTTCCATCAGCATGTCGACGAATGGTTCATTGATCGGCTGTGTGGAGGTGACGCGTACCACCGGACCGCTGGCGCGTCGCTCGACCGAAAAACGCAGCGACAACAGCGCCGGCGTCAATTCGATATTTGCCTGGCGATAGGCATCCGCCGAGGCCAGGCGCGGTTGCAATGACTCCAGTTCATCGGCAGCGACCGCAGTCAGTTCGATCTCTGCCCGCAAGGGCTGCCCGAGCGCCGACTGTACCGACAACCGTCCGAGACCCGCCGCATGCGCACTGGCCAGCACGGCCAGGGAAAGAACGGCAGCGCTGACAGCTTTTAAACGGAAAGAGGAAAGCGGGGAGGAAGAAGCGAGGGAGCGAGATTTTGACCGCATTTTGAATGACATGAAGATGTTTCCGTTTGGCTGCTTCAGAAATCAGTGCGCCATAAGAACAAGAGTGATGGCGTCAGCTTCTCGTTCCTGATTGTCGTTTTTTTATGGACTTTCACCTTAGCATCATGGACTTACGCGCGCAAGCGAACGTAGCTTGGCAAATAAATGTAAAACCCGCCGCCAGCCTTTGTTACACGGCTGTGCGGCGGGTTTCCTGTTGCGCCATGACAACATGGCATCGGTGTTTATTCGCCGAGGATGATGCGCAAGACGCGGCGCAGCGGTTCGGCTGCGCCCCACAGCAGTTGATCGCCAATCACGAACGAAGACAGATATTCCGGTCCCTGATTCAGCTTGCGCACACGGCCCACGCCGATATCCAGACCACCGGTGATCGAAGCTGGCGTCAATTCCTTGACCGTCACGGCGCGTTCGTTTGGCACCCACTTCACCCACTGGTTGCCGCCACGGATGATGCCCTCCACGTCGGCCAACGGCACATCGCGCTTGAGCTTGATCGTCAGCGCCAGGCTGTGGCAGCGCATGGCGCCAATGCGCACGCACAAGCCATCGACAGGAATGGTTTGCGTCGTACCGAGAATCTTGTTGACCTCGGCCTGGCCCTTCCATTCTTCCTTGGACTGACCGTTTTCGAGTTGGGCATCGATCCACGGAATCAGGCCGCCAGCCAGCGGCGCACCGAAGAATTCGGTCGGCACATCCTGACGAATGCTTTGGGCAACCTTGCGATCGATATCAAGAATTGCCGAAGCGGGATTGGCCAACTCGTCAGCGACCGCGCCGTGTACCGCGCCCATGCCCGAAATCAGTTCGCGCATGTGGTTGGCCCCGCCACCCGAAGCCGCCTGATAGGTCATCGAACTGACCCACTCGACCAGACCTTCCTTGAACAGACCACCAACACCCATCAACAGGATGGAGTTGGTACAGTTGCCGCCGATGTAATTCTTGACGCCCTTGCCAAGCGCATCCTGAATGACGTTCAGATTGACCGGGTCGAGCACGATGACGGCATCATCCTTCATGCGCAGCGTCGACGCCGCATCGATCCAGTAACCATTCCAGCCAGCCGCACGCAGCTTGGGGAAAATCTCGGTAGTGTAATCACCGCCCTGGCAGGTAATGATGATGTCGCACTTTTTCAGCGCGTCGATATCGTTGGCATCCTGCAGCGTGGTTTCATTCTTTGCCATCGCCGGGGCCTTGCCGCCCTTGTTCGATGTCGAAAAGAAGACCGGTTCGATGTGATCGAAATCCCTCTCTTCCTGCATGCGCTGCATGAGAACAGAACCGACCATGCCGCGCCAACCAACCAGACCAACTAGCTTCATCATCATTTCCTTTATGACGGGCGGGAAATCGTAATCCGCCCTGTTCGTCAAACTACTGCCAGCTTACCGCCAATTACTTGAGTGCTTTCAGGACTGCATCACCCATTTGCGTGGTGCCAACCTTGGTGGTACCGGCTTCGTAGATGTCCGGCGTACGCAGACCTTGCTGGAGAACCGCCTTAACGGCAGCTTCCACGCGATCCGCCTGTTCCGGCTTGTTCAGCGAGTAACGCAGCATCATGGCCAGCGACAGGATTTGCGCCAATGGATTCGCCATATCCTTGCCAGCGATGTCCGGAGCCGAACCGTGCGAAGGCTCGTACAGACCTTGATTCTTGGCATTCAGCGAAGCGGAAGGCAGCATGCCGATCGAACCGGTCAGCATTGCTGCAGCGTCGGACAGGATGTCGCCAAACATGTTGCCGGTCACGACCACGTCAAATTTCTTCGGTGCGCGCACCAGTTGCATGGCTGCGTTATCGACATACATGTGATCGAGTTCGACGTCCGGATATTCCTTGTGCACGTCAGTCACGATATCGCGCCAGAACTGGAAGGTTTCCAGA
>NZ_CAJYMD010000031.1 GCF_913776015.1 uncultured Oxalicibacterium sp.
GTGCGCTGGCCGCCGAGCTGAATCTGGCGCGCGGTACGGTGGATATGGCGTATCGCATCCTGGCCGACGAGGGCTACTTTGAGGTGCGCGGTGCTGCCGGTACCGTGGTGTCGCCAGCCTTGCCGCAGGCGGTGGTTGCAAAACCGCCGGCGCACGTTCCGCAGCCATCACCTGCCGTCATGGTTGATCATGACGGCAAGGCACCCAAACCCCTGCAGCTCGGCCTGCCGGCGCTGGATGCTTTTCCGCGCAAGGTTTGGAATCGACTGGTGACGCATCGTTTGCGCGGCAGCGAGCCGATGCGATTTGCCTATCCCCATCCGCAGGGTTACGACGAGCTACGCGAGCGTATCGCCACCTATCTTGGCGTCTCGCGCGGCGTCGTCTGCGTGCCCGAGCAGGTCTTCATTACGACCGGCTTGCGCACCTCACTGGAGCTCACCTTGAGCAGCCTGTCGACGCCTGGTGACGGTTTCTGGTTTGAAGACCCGGGCTATCTCCTTGCGCGACCATTTTTGCAGAATGCGGCGGTCCGGGTTATACCAGTGCCCGTCGATGACCACGGCATGATGGTGGAAGAGGGAAGACAGCGGGCACCGCATGCGAAATTCGCGATGGTCACGCCATCGCATCAGAGCCCGCTGGGAGTGACCTTGTCACTGGAACGTCGAATGGCATTGCTCGATTGGGCCAGCCAAGCGGGCGCCTGGATCATCGAAGATGACTATGACAGCGAATTTCGTTATCAAGGCAGGCCGCTGCCTGCGCTTAAAAGCCTCGACAAGAACGACCGTGTGATTTACGCCGGCACGTTCAGCAAGGTGATGTTTCCGGGTTTGCGACTAGCCTATGCGGTGGCACCCCGCAGCGCGGTTGCCCGCTTTCAGGCGGTGGCGTCGCATTTGAACGCCGGATGCCCGTATCTGTTGCAGGCCAGTGTGGCCGACTTCATGGCAGATGGGCATTTTGCACGCCATTTGAAGAAGATGCGACAGCTCTATGCGGAGCGCCGCAGCATGACACAGTGCGCTTTTCAAGAAGCCTTGGGCGAAAGAATTCATTTGACTCTGCAGCCTGGCGGCTTGCATCTACTCGCTCGGCTTGCCGATCACGAGAACGACATTCAGCTGGCGGAACGTAGTCGCGCAGCCGGTTTGGCCGTGCATCCCTTGTCACGCTGGTATATCGAGGCGCCGTCACGCCAGGGATTGCTGATGGGATTTGCCAACGTGCCGGATGCACAACAGGCGGCGCATCTGGCGATGCGAATGCGCACCGCCTTGTCATAAAGAGCAGCGCCTCAGTCGTCGAGATCAGACGCGCGCAAGGGGATCACGCTGGAAACCGTGCCCGTCGAGCACGGTTCTTCATCGAAGGCGATATCGCCACCCGGTACGGCTTCACCCGTTGCTTTCAAATCCACGAAGCCGAATTGCGAACGGTCCATCAGATGTGACGGCACCACGGTCGAGAGCGCCGAAAAGATGTTTTCGACACGACCCTTGTGCTGCTTTTCCCACTCGCGCAGCATGTTCTTGATCTGCTTGCGCTGCAGGTTTTCCTGACTGCCGCAAAGGTCGCACGGAATGATCGGGAAATTCTTCACCTTCGCGTAGCGTTCGGTATCGGCTTCCTTCACGTAGGCCAGCGGGCGAATCACGATGTGCTTGCCATCGTCCGATTGCAGTTTCGGCGGCATGCCCTTGATCTTTGCGCCGAAGAACATGTTGAGGAAAAAGGTCTCCATGATGTCGTCGCGATGATGGCCGAGCGCGATCTTGGTTGCGCCCAGCTCATCGGCAACGCGATACAGAATGCCGCGACGCAGGCGTGAACACAGCGAGCAGGTCGTCTTGCCTTCCGGGATCAGGCGCTTGACGATGCTGTACGTATCCTGATTCTCGATGTGGAACGGAATACCCAGCTCCTTCAGGTACGCTGGCAGGATGTGCTCGGGAAAATTTGGCTGCTTCTGATCCAGATTGACCGCCACGATCTCGAAGTTGATTGGCGCGCGTTCGCGCAGCGTCATCAGAATGTCGAGCAGCGCATAGCTGTCCTTGCCGCCGGACAGGCAGACCATGACCTTGTCGCCTTCCTCGATCATATTGAAGTCGCCGATTGCCTGGCCGACCTGGCGACACAAGCGCTTGTGCAGCTTGTTGTTTTCGTAGGCGATCTTTTCGACTTGTTTGGCCGTCAGTTCGGCTTCGCGCGCAGGTGCATTCATCACTGTTCTTCCTTGATACGGAATACTTCCACGCCGACCGAATGGCAGTCGGGGTAGACATCGGGCTTTTCAGTCGAGACGCGCGCGGCACGTACTTTCGGATGCGCGAGCATGGCCTTGATGACATCATCGCACAGCGTTTCCTGCAGATGGATGTGGCCTTCGGCCATGCGCTTGGCAATCGTGCTGCGCATGAAATCGTAATCGACGACTTCATCCAGCGCATCGTGTGAAGGCGTCGATTCGCTGAGCGGAATGAAGAGATCGACGTTGATCAGCACGCGCTGCTCGCCTTTCTTTTCGAATTCGTGAACGCCGATATTGATCTGCACCTCGTAGTCACGCAGAAAGAGGCGGCGGCAATCGGCCAGATTGGGATGGAACAGGAACGAATTCATAGAAAGCTCGATACGGTAAAAAATCAGTTGGCGACGAACATGACGTCGCGTTGCAACGGCACCAGATGCTGGCCGCCATCGACGAGCAACGTGGTGCCTGTGATTGCCCGCGCTTCGGCGACGAAGCAGACGGCGCTGGCGATGTCTTCGGGTGTGCTGGAACGGCCCAGCGGGGTTTGCTGATGCGCTTGCGCGAATTGCGCTTCGGTCTGGTCGCCGGACACCATCGTGATGCCCGGCGCAATGCCGACCACGCGCACCTTGGGTGCCAGCGCTTGCGCCAGCATCACGGTGGCGCTTTGCAGGCCGGCTTTGGAAAGCGTGTAAGAAAGGAAATCGGGATTCAGGTTAAACAGCTTCTGGTCCAGGAGGTTGATCACGACCGCTTGCTGGCCTTCCGGTGTCGCCGCATGTAGTGCCTGCGCCAGCAACAGCGGCGCGGCCAGATTCACCTGCATGTGCTGTGCCAACGTATTTGATGAAAAATGCTGCGCATCGTCGTAAGCAAACAGTGAGGCGTTGTTGACCACGCAGGAAACCCGTCCCAGCGCTTCGCCGGCGCGTGCGAACAGGCCTTTCACGGCGTCTTCGTCTGCCAGATCGGCATCGAGCGCAACCGCACGTCGTCCACGCAAATGGATGTCAGCTACTGTCTGGTGCGCCTCATCCGCCGAACGCGAATAATGCACAACCACATCCCAGCCGCGCTCGGCCAGCGCCAGCGCAATGGCACGACCGATGCGGCGTGCTGCACCGGTGACGAGCGCAACCCCGAGTGGGGCGGATGAGGTGTTATCGGACATCGAAGGTTGTGTGTTTCGCTGATTTCTCTACAATAGCCGCCATGCAAGCGCATCTTCCCGAACCCTCACCGGACGCTCTCGCAGCGTCGCACAAGCTCCAGAACCTGATCGCTGAAGAAATTCGTCGGCATGACGGATGGATTTCCTTTGCCCGTTACATGGAGCTGGCGCTTTACGCGCCGGACCTCGGCTATTACAGCGGCGGCGCGGTCAAACTCGGCAAAGACGGTGATTTTACAACCGCTCCCGAGATGACGTCGCTTTTTGGCGAAACCATCGCGCATGCGGCCGATGATCTGATGCGTCAAAGCGACGCCCATATCCTCGAATTCGGCGCCGGTACCGGCAAACTGGCGGCCGACATCCTGACCGAATGCGCAGCGGCGGGTATTACCGTCGAGCGCTATTCGATTGTCGAACTCTCGGGCGAATTGCGTGCGCGCCAGCAGCAGACACTGGCAGAATTCCCGCAGGTAACGTGGCTGGATGCCTTTCCGCAAGCGTTTTCCGGCGTGGTGGTCGGTAATGAAGTGCTGGATGCGATGCCGGTTTCACTGGTCGTCAAGCAGGGCGGTCAGTGGCTGGAACGTGGCGTCATTCTCAACGAAGGTCGTTTCGATTATGCGGATCGCCCTTGCGCGCCTGAATTGATCGAGCAGATTCCCGATGCCGATTTGCTGGGCGACGGTTACCTGACTGAAGTGCACCCGGTCGCCATCGGTTTCATGGGGACGCTGGCTTCCATGTTGGCGGCTGGTCATGAGCAGAACGGCAAGGGCGGAGCCGCCATCCTGTTCGATTACGGTTTTCCAAACGCCGAATATTATCTGGACCAGCGCAATCAGGGCACGCTGATGTGCCATTACCGCCATCACTCGCATCCCGACCCGTTTTATCTGCCGGGTTTGCAGGACATCACCGCGCACGTGGATTTCACGGCGATGGCATATGCGGCTGTGCGCAATGGTCTGGAAATGCTGGGCTACATGAGTCAGGCGGGTTTCCTGATGACGGCCGGGATTGCCGATCGCCTGCTGCAAACGTCGCCCGAAGATGTGCAGCGTTATCTGCCCAAGGCCAACGCCGTGCAAAAACTGACATCGCCGGCCGAAATGGGCGAACTGTTCAAGGTACTGGTGGTCGGTAAGGATGTGACCTTGCCAGATCGCTTCGATCTGGCTGACCAGAGTCGGCGTCTATAACGCGATGAAGCGTAATGGCGATCGCTGTGATCGTGTCGTGGTGAGCTAAGCCATGTTTCGCTGGTTTCTCGTCATCTTTCTGGCGGTCATCGTATTGCCTGCCGCCTTGCCGTGGTTGGAAAAGCTGGGCATCGGCAAACTGCCGGGCGATGTGCGTTTCCGCATTTTCGGCAGGACGGTGTTTCTGCCTTTCGCTTCCACGATGTTGCTGTCGCTCATCGTGTTTCTGGTGGCGCGACTGTTCTGAATCCGCGCCGTTGTCTGGGTGTGCTGCAATTTCACGAAAGGACGAAGCAATGATTCGATGGGTCGTGGTGATTTTTCTCTTTCTGGCCGTCTTCAATGCATTGCTTCCATGGATTTTCGTCAAGATCGGTGTCGGCCGCGTCATCGGTGATTTCACCCTGCGCATGGACAAACGCAGCCTGATCCTGCCTTTTGGTTCGACTGTGCTATGGTCGGCCGTGGCTTTCCTGATCGCCGAATTGGTCAAGCGCGTTCTGTAAAAACGTTCTGCGCGGCAGTTCGCCGGATTTGCGTGGTGTTGTCGGCAAAAAGGCAACATATGCATGTCACTGTGATGCCAGATGGTATGATGCCCGTCTTCTCAACAACAGGGCTTGCGGGTCTAACTGCACGTTCCCTCCTCGGTGGACATACTCATCATCCTCGGCCTGATTCTGGTCAATGGCATTTTTGCCATGTCCGAAATCGCGGTCGTTACATCCAAACGTATTCGCCTTCAAAAACTCGCTGAAAATGGCAGCCGCGGTGCCAAGGCCGCACTCGATCTGTCGGATAGTCCGAGCCGCTTTCTTTCCACGATTCAGGTTGGTATTACGCTGATCGGCATTTTCAACGGCGCATTCGGTGAAGCCTCGCTGGTCGATCAGCTGACACCCGAAGTCGCGCTGCTGCCGGTCATCGGTAACTATGCGCGCGAAGTCGCGCTTGGCATCGTGGTTGTGGGCATCACCTTCGGCTCGCTGATCCTAGGTGAACTGGTGCCGAAGCGCATCGCCATGCAGTATCCGGAAGTGGTAGCCTCGCTGGTCGCCGCGCCGATGTTGTGGCTGTCGCGCCTGATGGGACCCTTCGTCAAGGTACTGACGGTATCGACCGAATTCATTCTGCGCGTGCTCGGCATGCACCACAAGAAAGACGATGCGGTGACGGAAGAAGAGATCGCCGGCTTGTTCCGCGAAGGCACGGATGCCGGCCTGTTCGAAAAGACCGAACATGACATCGTCTCGCGCGCCTTGCGTCTGGACGACATGCGCGTGACTGGCCTAATGACACCGCGCATGGATGTGCGTTTTATCAATATCGACGATCCGCTGGAAACCAATCTGGCGAAGATCGCCGACAGCGCCTACACCCGTTTCCCAGTTTGCAAGGGCGATCTCGCCAATGTGATCGGCATCGTGCATGCGGGCAGCCTGTTCGATCAGGCGATTCGCGGTGATGCGATCACGCGCGTCGATATTGCCGCAGCGACGCGACCGCCGCTGTTCGTGCCCGAAACCATCAGCGCCATGCAATTGCTGGAAACGCTGAAGAAGAACCGCGCCGAACTCGCCTTGATCATCGATGAATATGGCGAGATCGAAGGTATCGTCACGCTGAGCGACGTGCTGGAAGCGCTGGTCGGCGATGTGTCGGTGATCGACGATCACCACGAAGCCGATGGCGTGCAGCGTGAAGATGGTTCGTGGTTGCTGGATGCGGGCATGTCGTTTGATCGCTTCCGAGAGTTATTGCAAACCGAAGTGCGCTTCCCTGACGAATCGACCGGCTCGTATCACACGCTGGCGGGTTTCGTGATGGCTTTCCTCGGCCATATTCCGCAGATGTCCGACAGCTTCGAATGGGAGGGCTATCGCATCGAAGTGGTCGATATGGACCGCAACCGCATCGATCGGTTGCTTGTCAGTGTCTTGCCGAGCAAGGAAGAAGCCTTTGGCGACGGTACGGAATAGTCGGTAAAGCGAACAAAAATAAAAAAGCCGGGGTGGACGACCACCTCGGCTTTTTTGTCTTACAGGATGCGCAATCCGACTTACATGGCTGCCTTGTAGAAAACATAGTCGGCTTGATACTTGACCTTCTGTTTGGCGCCCGCGTTGCTTGCACCGCAAGCGCTCGTCGGCGCCAGGCCTTCTTTCGTGTTCAGGCGCTGGATGTAGGTTATGCCGTTCATGGCACCGTTACCTGTCGCCGGATTCGCCTTTACGAGTTGCAGCGGAATCGAGCCAGCATTCGGCGATACCGCAACCTGCTTGCCGGTTACCTTGCTGCCATCGTTCGATTCCCAGGTCGGACCGGCGTAATACTTGCCGACGGCAGTTTTCTTGCTGTCGTAGAGGATGGCGTCTGGTGCTGCCAGCGTCCAGGCGAATTCTTTTGGCATGTCCGCCTTGGCACGGCATTCGTAGGTTAGCTCGCCAATGCCGACCGTCGTCATGACAACCTTGTTGCCGTCAGGGACGGTGACGGCGGCTGGCGTGGTCGGTGCCTTCATTTCTTTTTTCATTCCTGTGTCATAGGTCGAGCAGGCTGTCAGTACCAGCATGGTCGCAACGCCGGCAAGCAAGGTGATGTTCTTCTTCATGTCAATCTCCTAAGTCGTGGATGATAAGGGCGGGGCGGACCCCTTGGTTTAACGTTTTCTTCACGACAATGGAGTGAGAAAGTTAACGAAAGTTGCATTTCAGGAAAAATACACCTCATGAAATTTTAGTAATTGCCGATATAGCAACTTGGCGAGCCAAGAAAATTGTAATTTTTCGATGGAAAGCCATAAGATGCTGCCTTTTTGGCAGCGATCTTGCTTACAAAGCATGTTGATATGCGCGGATAGTCCGCCACTCGCTTCCCGGGAATTCTTCGTTCATGCAGACAGGTGACCACAAAGCGGATGCAATGCCCTCCGGATCGGAGCCCGAGCTGGCAGGCGTCGGTTCGCCAGTGTCGGTGCGCCAGGAGCGGCGCCGTGGCGATCCGAATGGTGACAGCCTGAAGCAACAACAGGGCGCCCGTCTGGCCCGTCTGTCGCTGACCTATCTCTTTGCTGCTCTCTACCTGGGCGTGCTGGGCGTTTTCTATTTGCAGGACTGGATCACACTCAACGTGTTCCAGCTTGCCGCCGGTCTGGTAGGCATGTCCTACGTGATTTTTTATCTGCTGTTTGCCACCGGACTCAATCTGCGCAGCAGCACGCGCAATTTGCGTGGTCCGATGACTGTCACGGCGATCGGCATCATGCTGTTTGTGGTGTATCTTGCCCCCGCCACACAGATGGCATTCATTCCCTACTTGCTACTGACGTTCGCTTTCGTCATGCATCGGATGTCTTCGTCGGTGATGTTGCGCCTATCGGTGGCGACCTTGCTTGCGTATGCACTCATCATTTATCTGCATCACCGCCAATGGGCCGATGGCGATCTTTTGTCGCAGGAGATCATGCAGTTTGTGGCCTTGGCGCTGACCTTGCCGGGATTTGTGATGCTAGCCAATCGTGTGCAACGCCTGCACAGCGACTTGTACAAGGCCAATCGCAAGATTCACGATATCGAGCAGGATGCGCAGCGCGACGAACTATTGGGGTGCTACAACCGACGTTACATCATCGCGGCACTCGAACAGCAGAAACGGTTGGCCGATAACAATGGCGAGCCGCTGTGTCTGGCGGTCATCGATCTGGATCACTTCAAGCAAATCAACGACGAAGCGGGCCATCTGGGTGGAGACGACGTCTTGCGTGCCTTTTCGGGCATCGCCTTGTGCAACATCCGCCAGGAAGATGTATTCGGGCGTTATGGCGGCGAAGAATTTCTGCTGATTCTGCCCGGTACGTCGCTCAAGGCAGCGTCGCATATTGCCGAGCGTTTGCGCCGTCAGGTCGAGCAATACGATTGGCCGGTCACACTTGGCAAGCCGGTGACAGTGTCAATCGGTTTGACGCAGCATGTGCGAGGCGAATCGGTACTGGATCTCTTCTCGCGCACGGATGCGGCCATGTATGTCGCCAAGCATGGCGGGCGTAATCGTGTGGTGATCGAGGATTCGGCCATTGCAGCCTCGTCATGATGCGGCGTAGGCGTGCCATTCATCGCGAGCCTGATGGCACTTGCATCGGCGGGCTATCCGCAGGATAGTATTGCAACCAGACAAGCAGTCTCCCCACCCACTCAGCGACCATTGCCGCCATGACGCTTCTTGCCGGTTTGACCGCTCTCATCATCGATCCGCACGCCGGCATGCGCGCCAACATTCACGGCATGCTGGCGCAGGGCGGTGTGACGCGTATCGAATACGCCGTTAGCGCCGGTAATGCGATCCGGCCATTGCGTCACAAGCATTTCGATCTGATCATTTGCGAATACGATCTCGGGGAAGGGCAGGATGGCCAGCAATTGCTGGAAGATTTGCGCCACAACCGTCTGCTTCCCTCTTCCACGGTGTTCATCATGGTCACCGCCGAACGTACGCACGACAAGGTGGTCAGCGCTGCGGAACTGGCGCTCAACGACTACATCCTCAAGCCGTTTACTGCCGACATGCTGCTCGAGCGCATCACGCGAGCGATCGAGAAGCGCAATGCGTTGCAGCCGATTCGCCAATTCATCGACGACGGCAATCTTGCCGGTGCGATCGAAGCGTGTGTGCTTGGTGCGCGCCAGGCGCCGCGGTATGCGCAGGACTTTCTGCGCCAGCAAGCCGAGCTGCATGTCATGCTGGGCGAGTTGACCGAAGCTGAAGCCATCTACGCCGATCTGTTCGACAAGCGCGCGCTTGGCTGGGCGCGCCTGGGACAGGCGACGGCCTTGCATTTGCAGGGGCGCTTTGCCGATGCTGAAAGCATGCTGCAGGAACTGGTCACGCAAAAGCCGCAATTTCTCGAGGCCTATGACTGGCTTGCGCGTGCACAGGAAGAGCAGGATCGCGTCGAGGACGCGCAACGTACGCTGGAGGCGGCAGTCACGCGTTCGCCGCACGCTGTGCAGCGTCTGCGACGGCTGGGCCGCATTGCGTTGGAGGCGGGCGATGTCGGGGCTGCCCATCGTACCTTTCAGCAAGTCGTCAACAAAGCGCGCTATTCGGAATTCCGCGAACCTGAAGACCATGTCAGGCTGGTCGAAACCGCCCTTGAACATGGCGAGACGCAACTGGTTACTTCCATCATTCGTGATTTGGGCAAATCCCTCGCACATGTGCCCAAGACAGCGTTGTGTCGTGCCTTGTCGATGGCCATGCTGCATCGTCACAATGGCGAAAGCGATGCCGCCGTGGAGGCGTTGCAGACTGCCGTGACAGAAAGTCGCGAACCGATTTCTTTATCTGTGGATGCGCGCGTGCTGCTCGCCAGAAACTGCCTGCAAAGCGGTTTGGAGCATGGTGCTATTGAGGTAATGACTACGGTCATCGGCAATACGCCGGCGGGTGCGGCAATGGCACGTGCATTGCGCCTGTTTCATGACGCTGGACGCGAGGATCTGGCAAAGCGCGTTACGCGTGACAGCAAGAGCCAGGTGCTCGATCTGGTCGCCGCTGGTGCCGAAAAGGCACGACTGGGCGATTATCGTGGTGCCGTCGATCTGATGAGTGAAGCGGCGACGCGGTTGCCCGAGAATCCGCAGGTGGTGTTCAATGCAGCGGTGGCAACGCTCAAATGTCTTGACAATGAAGGATGGGATGACGAGTTGGGCGAGCGCGCACGCGACTATGTGGCGGCGGCACGCCGCCTCGATCCCCGCAATCCAAGGCTGTCGCTGCTGGGCAGCATGTATCGCGATCTCTTGAAGAAATACGCACTCAACCGCAGCGATCGTTACGCCGTGCCTGCCGGGCTCTGATCGTTCAGAGCCTCAAAATCGTATGCGCCCGTTCTGGTGGCCGCGCGATTACGGCTTTGCCGCCGAACTGGATGATGGGGCGCTGCAGCAGAATGGGATGGCTTGCCATTGCGGCGAGCAATTGCGCATCGTCGGCTTGCGCCAGTTGCAGCTCTGCATAAGGCGCTTCATTGACGCGTACCATATCGCGCACGCTTGTTGGCGCATGAGCCTGCAATGCCTGATGCAATGCCGTTAGCGCTTCTTGCGAAGGCGGCGTTTTCAGGTATTCGACAATTTGCAGCGACAGGCCGTGTTCATCGGCGAAGGCTTGCGCGAGAACGCATGCTTCGCGCGATTTCGAGCAGCGAGGATTATGGAAAATGGTCAGCATGGAAGGCGAGGGTGCAAAAGACGGGATTATGCCTGCTTGGCATCGCTTGCTGTGCGCGGCTGCATATGCCGCTTTGAGTGATGTGCGGCAAGGTTTTGGACAGGATGCCTCATGTAGGCGGATAATTTGTCGCAGGCTGTTGTCTATCACCTTTCGAATCAAGAGCGAGCTTTATGTCTGATCAATCCGATATCAACCTGCCTCCTGTCCCACGTGCTGCAGACGGTTCTACGCCGCCCGCCGACCCGTTGCCGCCGCAAGTGCAACCCGTTGCCGCTAGCGATGCGGCCAATGCGGTAGCATCTGATGCGCCGTCCGAACCGCCGTCGCCCACTCCTGCCGTGCCCCCTGCGCCTTATGTGCCGCCAGCGCAAGCCGAATTCGGCAAGCGTGCAGGGCCGGCGTATGCGCGTCCGGATGATTCCGTCTGGCAGCAGACCTGGCGCATTCTGTCTGCGCGATTCAAAAGTCTGTCTGAGCATGCGGGCCGCAGACTGACGCAGCGCACGTTGAAGATTGGCGTGTCGGCGCGCATTTTCCATCCGCAAACTGGCGCCAAGGGTCTGCAGGCGAAGACGCTGCAGTATCTGGAAGAATCGATTGCGCAGTGGGTGATGTCGCGCGATGTGCTGGTGCTGATGATTCCTACCGTCAACACCAATGGCATGCTGCATCCGAGCAAGATTCGTCTGCGCGATTACGCCAAGCATCTCGATGGGCTGGTGTTGCAGGGTGGGGCTGACGTCGCGCCACAAACCTACTCGCAGACGGCCACGCGTCCTGAATGGATCGGCGATAGCGCGCGTGACATGTACGAACTGGAGTTGCTGCATGAATTCATCGAGGCCGGCAAACCGGTGCTCGGTATTTGCCGTGGTTGCCAGCTCATCAACGTTGCCTTCGGCGGCACGCTGTATCAGGACATCGCAACCGATGTGCCGGAAGCCAATCCGCACGTGCACGAAACCTACGACAGCCATCGCCATCGCATCCAGTTCCCGGCCGGCTCATCACTGGGGGCAATGTTCGCCGCGCAACAAAAGTCCCCCCTTGTCAATTCGATCCACCATCAGGCCGTCCGTGACCTGGGGCGCGATCTCATGATCGAGGCGGTATCGGAGGGTGACAATATTGTCGAAGCGGTACGGCATACCAAGTCGCGATTCGTCATGGGTTTGCAGTGGCATCCGGAATTTCATCGCGCCGGCGGTGCCGATCTGCTGGATTGCACGCCCATCCTCGACAATTTTCTGCGGGCGGCACGCGATACGCGGTTCTAAATTCCACGGCCAGAATCGGCAATCGGTATTTTTTTCAAAAATAATTGCAGAAGAAGCGCTTCCGGTTGTTGACAAGGTAGGGCAACTACCCTATAGTCTGCGGTTCCCCGCGGAGGGGTGGCCGAGTGGTTAATGGCAGCAGACTGTAAATCTGCCCTCTTACGAGTACGCTGGTTCGAATCCAGCCCCCTCCACCAGTTTTGAAAGTGTTTCAAAGCCGCGGAAATGGTAGTAGTGATGTAGAAAAGTGATCCTCGCGGGTGTAGCTCAATGGTAGAGCTGAAGCCTTCCAAGCTTATGACGAGGGTTCGATTCCCTTCACCCGCTCCAAGTTTATGGTTGTGCGCATCGTTCGGTGCGAATGATCGAAATGCCCTTTTAGCTCAGTGGTAGAGCACTCCCTTGGTAAGGGAGAGGCCACGTGTTCAATCCACGTAAAGGGCACCACGAATTCGGTAGTTTTCAAGTAAGTATGTCGGTCGGGCTCGTGCCTGAGCATTCTCATCAAAATTGTTAGGAGTTCAAGATGGCAAAAGGTAAGTTTGAGCGTACCAAGCCGCACGTGAATGTGGGCACGATTGGTCACGTTGACCATGGCAAGACGACGCTGACGGCAGCGATCGCGACGGTATTATCGGCAAAGTTTGGCGGTG
>NZ_CAJYMD010000032.1 GCF_913776015.1 uncultured Oxalicibacterium sp.
GCAATCTGGCCGGTTTTGTGAGCCCGTTCATCGTCGGCTGGCTGAAAGATGTCACCGGCAGCACCAATACCGGCATGTATTTCGTAGCCGGTGCACTGATTCTCGGCGCCATCCTCGCCTTGCTGCAACCCGCACGTCAGGTCAATCGCTAAGATCGTCTGCAGTTGCTGAAAAATGCCCGCCATGAGCGGGCATTTTCTTTTGCGGGATTCAAAAGCAAGAAGCAGGGTGCAGGTAAAAAACGCGCTTGCTACACTGGCTGCATGAAAAAAAATTTCTCGCCTTCTTCCACTGAGCGCGCGCAACAGACCCTGGCGGATTCGCGCTGGAAACAGGTCGTCGCACGCGACAAAACGGCAGATGGCCAGTTCTTCTATTCGGTCGCCAGCACCGGCGTGTATTGTCGGCCGTCCTGCGCTTCTCGTCTTGCGCGGCCGGAGCACGTGGCATTTCATGTTGATGCACATGCAGCAGAGCGGGCAGGTTTTCGCCCATGCAAGCGCTGCAAGCCCGACCAATTACCGCTGGACGAATTGCACCAAAAAACGATCATCACCGCATGTCGCCAGATCGAAGCGACAGATCACATGCCACGGCTTGATGCCCTCGCGGCGCAAGCTGGCATGAGCAAGTTCCATTTTCATCGTCTGTTCAAGCAGACGATGGGGCTGACGCCGCAGGGATATGCAAAAGCATGTCGATCGAATCGCGTACGTGAGAATTTGACGCAGGGCAGGGCAGTGATGGCAACCGCCTTCGATGCCGGTTATGGCGCTGGCAGTCGCTTCTACGCGGAAGCAGACAAGAATTTGGGAATGAAACCTTCCGCATATCGCAATGGCGGTGCGCGAACGATCATTCATTTCGCCGTTGGGGAATGCAAGCTCGGCAGCATTCTGGTGGCGCAAAGCGAGCGCGGGTTGTGCGCGATCCTGCTGGGTGAAGATGCCGAAGCCTTGTTGCGTGATTTGCAGGATCGTTTTCCCAAAGCGACATTGGTCGGTGGCGATGCATCGTTTGAGTCTTTGGTATCGCAGGTTGTCGGCTTTGTCGAGCAACCGGCTCTGGGCTTGCAACTACCGCTGGATGTGCGCGGAACCGTGTTTCAGCAGCGCGTCTGGCAAGCACTGAATACCATCCCACCTGGCACGACGCTGACTTACACCGAACTGGCAGAGCGTATCGGCGCGCCGAAAGCGATACGCGCGGTCGCCAGCGCGTGTGCGGCCAATCCGCTTGCTGTGGCGATTCCCTGTCATCGCGTGGTGCGGACGGACGGCGGTCTCGGTGGGTATCGTTGGGGACTGGCTCGCAAGCAAATCTTGCTGGATCAGGAAGCCGCACGCGCAGGGCAGCACAAGGAACGCAAGACATGAATGGCAATCTGTTCGATGACTTGCCGCTTTCGGATACCAGCGAAGAAATCATCGCGGACGGCGCCATGATCCTGCGAAATTTTGCGACAGCGCAGCAACAGGTTTTGCTGGATGCCATCCGCGATATAGCGGATATTTCGCCATTCCGCCATCTGGTTACGCCGGGCGGCTTCACCATGTCGGTTGCCATGACCAATTGCGGTTCGCTGGGCTGGGCCAGTGATCGACGTGGCTACCGCTACGAAGCAATCGATCCACTGACAAATCGGCCATGGCCCGATATGCCAGCGAGTTTTTTGCAACTGGCTGGTGCGGCGGCAGCACGAGCCGGTTTCCTGGATTTCATCCCTGATGCCTGTCTGATCAACCGCTACGAGATTGGCGCACGCCTTTCCCTGCATCAGGACCGCGATGAGCCAGACCGCACGCAACCCATTGTGTCGGTTTCCCTAGGCATTCCAGCCATGTTTCATTTCGGTGGCATGCAGCGCAGCGATGCGGTCAAACGTTTTCCACTCGGGCATGGCGACGTCGTTGTGTGGGGCGGCAATGCCCGCTTGGCCTATCACGCGATTGCACCATTGAAATCTGCGCACCATCCCCTGACCGGGTCAATGCGTTTCAACCTCACTTTTCGCAAGGCAGGATAGGGAGCGGTAGCGACGACACGGTCGCCCCACCATCCATGATTAGAACAAGTTGTTTCCCAGATACTGCCAGGGCTGACCTGGCGCATTATTGCGGCTGCGCCGTCGCTGTCAGTGCTGCGGTTCTCGATTAAGCAGACGCATTCGGCCAATCGCGCATTAATAGGGTGACACCCAGCTTTTCATCATGAGGATTTACTTGCATGAATATTCAATTACGCAACGGATCGAGCAAATGCCGCAATGCGTTGTGGTCGAGCTCATACATGAGAGCAAGTTGGCTGCCGAGTTTGCCCGGAGGAAAACCTTCACGCGCAAACCACCCTAGATAATGTCCGGGCAGATCGGCAATGAGGCGCCCTTTGTACTTCCCGAATGGCATAACGGTCATCAGCAGGGATTTCAATATTTCAGCATGCATCGCTTGAATACCAGGTTGATCATAGTGGACGGCAATTGTGCGGCACAGTGATCGGTCGACTTCTTTATCTTCGCTCGTGAACAGCGCGTGCTTCGCATAAGGCATAGAGGGAGAGAATGCAGCAGCGAAAGACAAAAGCGCTTACAATGTCAATGTAAATAGTAACTATTTGTATTTGAATATTGTGAACCTGTCCGATCTTTCTCCCTTTACGCCAGCCATCGTCGATGCCGTCAGCGGTCTTGAACACAATGACCCGATTTCGCGTCGACTTCGTGAACTGGGCTTTGTCGAGGGCGAGCCCGTGAGCATTGTCGCACGCGGCCCGATCGGTGCCGATCCCTTGCTCGTGCAAATCGGCTATACGCGTTTCGCACTGCGCCGTACTGAAGCGCAACGCGTCAGCATTCATCTCGCTTCCTGAAGTTCTTCATGTCCATTTCCCGTATCGCCCTCGTCGGCAACCCCAATTGCGGCAAGACTGCGCTGTTTAATCAGTTGACTGGCAGTCGTCAGAAGGTGGCCAACTACGCTGGCGCCACCGTCGAGCGGAAGGAAGGGCGTTTCACTGCTCCCTCCGGTCGCGTCATGCGCGTACTCGATTTGCCGGGTGCTTACAGCCTCGATGCGACCAGCCCGGATGAAGTGATCACGCGCGATATCTGCCTGGGCAAGGTGCAGGGCGAGGCCATGCCGGAAATGATCGTTTGTGTGGCCGACGCCACCAATCTGCGTCTGCATTTGCGCTTCGTTCTGGAAGTGAAGCGTTTGGGACGTCCGATGGTACTGGCGCTGAACATGATGGATGCTGCCCGCAAACGCGGCATCACCATCAATCGCGAAGAGTTGCAGCGCCAACTAGGCATGGACGTGATCGAAACCGTCGCCATTCGCAGCGGCGGCAGCGATGAACTGGTTCGCCATCTGGATGCCATCGAAACGCCACAAGCTGTCGATCCCGCTTCCGTGGATGCCGATCTTCATGCACAGGTGCGTCGCATTCTCGCCGCTGCCGTCACCATGCCGCGCTCCACGGCCGTAGCGGATGATCTGATCGACCGCTGGGTCCTGCATCCGGTATTCGGCATGGTTTTTCTGGCACTCTTAATGTTTCTGATTTTCCAGGCCGTGTTTTCCTGGGCCGCACCTTTGATGGATGGTATCGAAGGCGGCGTTGGCGCTTTGGGGGAGTTTGCCGCCTCCTCGATCCCCGAAGGCTTGCTGCATAGCCTGATTGTGGACGGTCTGTTTGCTGGTCTTGGTGCGGTGCTAGTCTTCCTGCCGCAGATTCTGATTCTGTTCCTGTTCATTCTCGTACTCGAAGAGTCGGGCTATTTGCCGCGTGCCGCCTTTTTGCTGGATCGTGTCATGTTCAAGGTCGGCCTGACCGGCCGCGCCTTCATTCCTTTGCTATCGAGTTTCGCCTGCGCCATTCCGGGCATCATGGCCACACGCAGCATTCAGGATCCGCGCGACCGCATGACCACGATTCTGGTCGCACCGCTGATGACGTGCTCGGCGCGCTTGCCGGTCTATACCTTGCTGATTGCCGCCTTCGTGCCGCAACGCGAAGTCTGGGGCATCTTCAACATGCAAGGGATTGTGCTGTTTGTCCTGTACGTTGCCGGCATTGTCAGTGCGCTGGCGGTTGCCTGGATTCTCAAACGCATTCGCAAGGACAAGAGCGATCATGCCTTGCTGATGGAACTGCCTTCCTATCGCGTGCCCAAAGTGCGGAACGTCTTGCTCGGTTTGTGGGAGCGTGCGCTGATTTTCCTGCGTCGCGTGACAACGATCATTCTCTCGCTGACGGTATTGCTGTGGTTCCTGACGACCTTTCCAGGACCGCCAGAAGGCGCCACGTTGCCACCGATCGATTACAGCTTTGCCGGGCGCATCGGTCATTTACTGGAATATGTATTTGCACCGATTGGCTTCAACTGGCAAATCTGTATCGCCTTGGTGCCGGGCATGGCCGCACGTGAGGTTGCCGTAGCGGCGCTGGGAACTGTCTATGCCATGTCGGGATCGGAAGATGTGGTGGCAGCCCAATTGGGCGAGTTGATCGCAGCGCAGTGGTCGCTGGCAACGGCATTCTCGCTACTGGCTTGGTTCATCTTTGCGCCACAATGTCTGTCGACCTGGGCCGTGATCCGTCGCGAAACCAATTCATGGAAACCGGTGGCGATTTCAGCCGGTTACCTGTTTGCACTGGCTTATATTGCGGCCTTTCTCACGTATCACATCACGGCCGCCATTACCGGCTGAAGCCGTCGAACAAGGAGCGCATCGATGAACGACTATCTGCAGCAAGGCATCATCGGCATCATCGTGCTTGCCAGCCTCATTTCGGTCGTCAAGCGCTTGATGCCAAAGTGGTCACGCAAACAGCAATTGGCGTTGGCGCAGTGGCTGAACAAGCCGCAGCGCCAACGTGTACTGAAGGCAACGGGCAGTTTTCTGATGCCCAAAACAGAATCGGGTGGCGGATGCGGTAGCGGCTGCAATACCTGTTCAACGTGCGAAACGCCCTCAGAATCGTCGGACTCTTCTTCCGCACCAAACGAAAAGCCGCTGCACTTTCATCGCAACCCATAAAAAAACGCCCACCGATCGGTGGGCGTTCCACTTCTGCTTTCTCCCTGAGCAATTCTTTTCCCGGACGGTCCTGCCTTTTTATCGCATCTTGTAGTTCACATTGGCGATGACCTGCGGGTTCTCCAGTCCGGTCAGCATGCGGTGCAAGGTGTTGGCGTCGGCAGTACGAGCAGTCTTTTCCTTCGCATTCAGCAAAACCATGATGGCATCACGGCCGGCAGCGCGTACACGCATGACGATGCAGCGACCAGCTTCGCGCGTAAAACCGGTTTTGGATAGCAGGATGGTCCAGTTGCGATCGCTGACGAGTTGATTGGTGTTGTGATATTGACGCAGCTTGCCTTCGATATCGATCAAATCGCCAGCAGCAGTCGTGATGCGCTCGATTTCAGGATAGTGGGCGGCTGCCATCGTCATGCGTGCCAGATCACTAGCCGTGGAGGTGTTGTAGGGCGAGAGACCGGTCGGCTCTTCGATATTGGTGCGGCGCAGATTCAATTCCATCGCCTTGTTGCGTACCGCGACGCGGAAGGTGGGCAAGCCACCGGGATACGTGCGAGCCAGCGCATGTGCAGCGCGATTGTCGGAAGACATTAAAGCCAGTTCAAGCAAAGTATGGCGCGAAAGCACGGCACCGACGGGTACGCGTGAAGAACTGTTCTTTATGATATCGACGTCCGCATCGGTAATAGTGATGTGTTCGAACATGTCGAGTCGCGCATCCAGCACCACCATGGCAGTCATGAGTTTGGTGATCGAGGCAATCGGTACGATGTCGGTGGCATTTTTCTGAAACAGGATTTCGCCCGATTGCTCATCCACCACGATGGCATGGCGCGAACCCAGCGGTGCGGCAGAAGTGGAAAAGGCAACGGAAGAGAGCGCGAGAAGCGCTGCTGCCAGAAAAACGGATTTCATCATCATGACCTGCCCGGAAAATTTACACCGAGCAAGAATAATAGAGCGTTTTTCTTTAGGCTAAAGCAGGAATTGAGAGTAATGACGAAATTCAGACACTTATTTTTACGGATGATAAATGTTTGAAAACGAAAGTGTTGTCTGAAGATTCAGAGCGTATGGGCAAGGGCGCTTGCAGGAAGGGAAGAAGAACAGACAAGGCGCAAACGACACGCCTTGCCGTAATTAACGAAAAACGAAACCTACGAATCAGCTATTTGGCGGCGTGGGTGCCAAGGTTTGTGCAACGACAACGAACATTTCCGATGCGCTGCTGAAGCCATTTTTCTCCAGATATTCCGCTTCACGCGTCAGTTTGGATGCGAGCAGGAAGTCACTGGAATCGGCATTTTTCAGGCTGCGGCCAAGATGGCGGCAAAACGAAAAGACTTCCGATTTCGTCAGCGTTTCAGGTTGTTCTGCCTGGGTGTTGTCTACCGGAGTATCGCTCATGGAGTACCTTTCTAAAAAATGGCTGAAGTAGCCGACGTTCAAGGCTGAATGCAAATAGCCGTTTTGGAATGCTTAACCTGTTTGGTTGCGCTTTGCTGCGTTCGTTCACTCCAATCCGCAGGGTGAACAATTTCATGCGCAAATTTCAAGAAAAAACTTTATAAATATTATTTAACTTATTGTTTTAAATAATATTTATAAAAACATAAAGTAAATTCTTGCATTCTTTTTCTTTCCGATATGGCGCAAGAGGAACATTGTCGTTGCCTGTGTGCCAAAGTGAACGAACTGATAAGAGGCTTATTGTAAAGGAATCCAATGCGCCGCCGCGATTTACTCAAAACAACTGCATTGACTTTCGCCGGCTTGAGCGCGCCATCGCTTGGTGCGGCGACATCAACGCAAAGCGAAGTAAAAACTCTGGGAAAGCCAGAGAAATTCGATTATGCGTGGCTGAAAGGACAGGCACGACATTTGGCCAGCCAGCCTTACCAGGCGCCTCCAGACAAGGTGCCTTCCAAAGTCAAGCAACTGGATTGGGATCAGTATCAGTCCATCAGCTACCGCAATGACCACGCATTGTGGGGCGACGAGCGCTTGCGTTTTCAGCTCAAATTCTTTCACCTCGGAATGTACGCCACGCAATCAGTCACCATCCATGAGGTACACGACGGGAAGGCTCGTGTGATCGCCTACGACCCGGCCATGTTCAATTACGGGAAAAGCGGTTTGGCGGGAAGCGATTTGCCGAAGGATTTGGGTTTTGCCGGCTTCCGCATCAATTTTCATACCGATCTGGTGCGCGACATCGTGGCCTTTCTCGGTGCCAGCTATTTCCGCGCGGTGGGTGGCGATTGGCAATACGGCTTGTCGGCGCGTGGCCTCGCAATTGATACCGGCATGCCCAGGCCTGAGGAATTTCCGCGTTTCAGTGCATTCTGGCTCGAACGACCTGCACGGCAATCAAGTACGCTTGCCGTGTATGCTTTGCTGGATTCGCCGAGCATTACCGGTGCTTACCGTTTCCTAATTACGCCCGGCGCGACGACGGTGATGGATGTCGATGTCGCGCTCTACCCACGCAAGCCAATCGAACGACTCGGCATTGCGCCACTGACCAGCATGTTCATGACGGGCGAAAATGACAAGCGCATCAGTAATGATTGGCGTCCCGAAATTCATGACTCAGACGGGCTATCCATGCTGACCGGTGCTAGCGAATGGATATGGCGGCCACTGGTCAATCCGGCACAACTGCGTTTCAACGCCTACGCCGACAACAGCCCGCGCGGATTCGGGCTTATGCAGCGCGATCGCAACTTCGATCACTATCAGGACGATGGCGTGTTTTACGAGCGTCGTCCCAGCTTGTGGGTTGAGCCCAAAGGCAACTGGGGAAAGGGCAGTGTGCAACTCGTGGAAATCCCGACGCCCGACGAAACCTTCGACAACATCGTCGCCTTCTGGAATCCGGAAACAAAGCCGCAACCCGGCGAAGAATGCTTGTTCAGTTATCGACTGCACTGGGGAAGAAAAATGCCCGCGCTCCCAGATCTGGCAACTGTCGTCGCGACGCGTACTGGCATTGGTGGCGTGATCGGCAAACCACGCAGCTATTTTTCATGGCGTTTTGCGATCGATTTCGCTGGTGGCGATCTCGGCTTGCTTGGCAAGGACACCAAGGTCGAGCCTGTCATTTCAACGACGCAGGGCACGATCGAGATTCCTTCCGCACGCCCCTTGCATGAAATCAGTGGCTATCGGGCGATCTTCGATGTGCGTGTTGCGGATGACCACAAGGGGCCGGTCGATCTGCGCCTGTATTTGCGTGCAGATGGACAAACGCTGACCGAAACCTGGCTCTATCAATGGACGCCGCCTGACGACCGGCGGTTTTAGTGTTCGCCAACACTTAGGAACGGCAAGCAGGCTGATGGCACTTGGATAAGCGCCATTCCGGTGCAAAATTTGTCATAATCGCAGCCCATGTGTCGATGTCCCAGTAAGGCGCGCTCCCTTTCCCGTTTTTCAGAAAGTCTGCAATGTTCGATCCTTCCCTCTTTGGTCGTTTGTCCTTTTCCCTCAACGCCCCGACCAAGGAACGTTTGCCTGCCGGCCTGCATTCGCTCGAACTTTTCGGCGAACGCGATCCTGCGCTATATGTGCCAACGACCTTGAAAACCGATGGGCCTGTGCCATTGCTGGTCATGTTTCACGGTGCTGGCGGCAGTGCAGAAAAGGTTCGTCCGTTTCTGGAAGAGCATGCCGAACGCAATGGTTTCCTGTTATTGCTACCGCAGTCGCAGTTCGTGACATGGGATATCGTCATCGGTGGCAACGGCCCCGATCTGGAGCGCCTTGGCAAGACGCTGGAAGAAGTCTCTTCGCGCTTTGAAATCGACCCTGCACATTTCGGCTTTGCCGGATTCTCCGATGGCGGCAGCTACTCGCTGTCCACAGGCATCACCAATGGCGATCTGGTCAGCCATGTGATCGTGTTTTCGGGCGGCTTCATGTCGGTGTTCACGCAGGAAGGCACGCCCAAGGTCTTCATTGCACATGGCTTGATAGATGAGCAATTGCCGATCGCAACCAGTGGCCGCAAGCATGCAGACCAACTCAAGGCGGCTGGCTACGACGTGCAGTACGTCGAGTTCAATGGTCTGCACATCATTCATCCACCGATCGTTGCCCTGGCTGTCGATTTCTTTCTCGGCAAAGACAGGCAGACAGCGGCCTGATCAGAAATATTGAAGTTTCCGACCAGCTAGGTAGGCAGTCGAAATTTTCGTGCTGGTCCTGACACCTGCTTACAGGCGCGATGATGCATGCGATATTTCTATCGTCACATGCGCCAATTCTTCATGAATGGACAGCATGTGTCGAAAATCCTCGGCATTTGCTTCGCCTTGTACCTGCAGCCCGAGAATGCACGCGTATTTTTCCTTGCCAACACGCCAGACATGCAAGTCGTTGATGATTGCGGGCACAGGACTATCGGCAATCACCTGGCGTACTTCTTCCACGATCGGCGCATCCATTTCGGCATCCAGCAGCACGCGGCCGCTGTCACGTAGCAAGCCGACCGCCCACACGGAAACCAGTATCGCGCCGACAATCCCCATCACAGGATCCATCCAGCCCGCATTCCAGAGTTTGCCGCCAAACAGCGCGATGATGGCCAGTACAGAGGTGGCGGCATCGGCAACCACGTGCAAGTAGGCTGAACGCAAATTCAGATCGTGATGCGAATGGTGCTCATGCGCGTGATGATGATCGTGAGCATGATCATGATGGTGATGATGTGCATGGTCGTCCTTGAGCAACCACGCGCAAGCGAGATTGACGAGCAGCCCTATCACGGCGATCTGGATCGCCTGGTCGTAGTGAACTGCCGCTGGATGAAGCAAGCGATCGACCGATTGATAAAACATCAGTCCCGCCACCACCAACAACAGAATGGCACTGGTATAAGCGCCGAGAATCTCGATTTTCCAGGTACCGAAGGCAAAACGCGTGTCGTGCGCCAGCCGACGCGCCAGCACGAAGGCTGCCACCGAAAGACCTAGCGCCAGGGAGTGCGAACTCATGTGCCAGCCATCAGCCAGTAATGCCATCGAATTGAACAGGTAACCGCCTGTAATCTCGGCCACCATCATGACGACGGTCAGCGCCAGCGCCCACGCCGTCTTGCGTTCGCCAATCGGGTTGCCTTCGTTGAATACATGTTCGTGCGTGCGTGTTGCGGTTTCCATATGCCATACCAGTCGATTTGAAATATACTGCCCCCCAGTATATTTGAAGAGATAAAAAATGTCGCATACAACCGGCGATGCCAAATTACTGGCACGCATTCGTCGCATGAAGGGGCAGATGCAGGCCGTGGAAAATGCCATTGAATCCGGCGCCGACTGTGCGGCAGTTCTGCAGCAGATTGCGGCGATTCGCGGCGCGGTAAATGGTTTGATGGCGCAAGTGCTGGAAAGTCATGTGCGAGAACATCTCGGCAGCGAACAGGTTTCGGCAGCGCAACGTGCGAAAGATGTCGAGCACGTCATTGGCGTACTGCGTTCATATCTAAAGTAAGTGACATCCGTCATTTGCCTGCCATGCCGAATGTAAAACCTCATGCTAGACTTTCGCCCATGAACCGCATCTTACGTATCGTGTTGCTTTATCTGCTCGCAATGGCGTTGCCTTTGCAGGGATGGGCTGCGGTTACGCAAACGGTTTGTCCGCCCGCAATGCATCAGATGAGCGGTCAGAACATGGATGTCGGCATGCAGCATGACGACACGCACAAACATGCCATGCATGCAGAACACCAGCAGGATGCGCATGCCGCTGCGAACGCCTCCAGCGACGTTCATCAAGGGCAAGGCAAGGATCATCGCAGCATGAAGCACGACAATCATGCCGGGGCGACAACCTGCAGTATTTGCGCCGTCTGTCATGTCGGCGCTGCCTTGTTACCGACCATGCCGGAATTTGCAGCACCTGCATGTGACACCGCGCTTGTCGCAACCGTCGACTCCTCCTTACTCCCCAACCATATTCCGGACGGTATCAAACGACCGCCCCGGCACTTTTCCGTCTGAACTTGCTCATGTGTCGCGCCTGTCGGCGCGGCGGATTCTTTGCACGGATAGTCCGTGTAAAGCATGCGTTTCAACGGAAAATTATGTCTTACTCTCTGATTCCGCCCGCTTTGCTGGCGGCCACTGTGGCATGCGCTCATGCCCAGCCGAATCCTGCTGATCCCGCACAAGCCGGTATGGTAACGACTTACCAATCGGCGTTTGCCGATTACCTGCCGCATCAAGATCCCCCAGTACCATCGCTCGAAAAATGGCGAGCGGCCAACGATCTGGTCGGAACGCTCGGTGGCCATGCCGGCCATATCGCAAACGAAGCTGAATCCGACGATGCCGGCGCGCATCACCATGCTGCCCCGCCAGCCGAAAAATCGAAAGAACAAGCACCATCATCCGATGCCGACAAGTCGCATGGAGGGCATCATCATGCGCATTGAGTCACGCCATAAACATGCCTGTTATGTTCTTGCAGCAAGCGCGCTCCTGTCAGGATGCGCTGCATTTTCTGCAGATGGCGGCATGACCGAAGTGTCGCAGATGACGCAACAGCGTATCGGCCAACCGCTGGAGCGCGCCAACAACACAAAAGATGCGCAGGCCGAATCACGCCGCAGCGAGCAGGTGCGTCAATTACTCGCTCAACCGCTGACTGCCGACGATGCGGTACGTATTGCGCTCTTGAACAATCCCGCCCTGCAAGCTGATCTAGCGGAGTTGGGTGTGGCAGAGGCCGATCTTGTGCAAGCCGGGCGCTTGCGTAATCCGGGCATATCGTTCGGTCGCCTGGAACGCACGGGTGGAGGAGCAGAAATCGAACGCGGCATCATGTTCGATCTGGCCGGTTTGCTCACCATGCCAATGCGTACGCAAATCGAACGCGGCCGGTTTGAGCAAGCGCGTGTGCGTGCGGCTGCCAGTGCCGTGACGCTGGCGGCGGATGTGCGTCGCGCCTACTTTTCGGCAGTCGCCGCCAGACAAACTGCACAATTCATGGCACGTGCGCAGCAAGCAGCGGAAGCCGGTGCAGAGCTTGCGCAACGCATGCAGCAGGTTGGCAACTGGAATCGTCTCGATACTGCACGCGAACAGATGTTCTATGCCGATGCCACTGCCGCCTTGGCCCGCAGCCAGCATGAAGAGCGCGTGACAAGAGAGCGCCTGATCCGTCTGCTGGGGCTGTGGCAAAGCGACGTTACGCTGTCATTGCCAGATACCTTGCCCGCGTTGCCGAGCACGCCACGCGACGCAATCGATCTGGAGAAATTGGCGTTGGAAAATCGTCTCGACATCCAGCTTGCCAAACAGGCGACTGCCTCGACAGCACAAGCTCTCGGACTGAACAAGACGACACGTTTCATCAATGTGCTCGATCTCGGCTATCGCAACAAAAGTGAAACCGGTGCGCCACGGCGTGACGGCTATGAAATCAGTCTGGAATTGCCCTTGTTCGACTGGGGCACAGCACGTGTCGCCAAAGCCGAGGCGCTCTACATGCAGGCGTTGAATCGCACGGCAGACACCGCTATCCGTGCCCGTTCGCAAGTACGGGAAAGCTACTCCGCTTATCGCACAAATTACGACCTTTCGCGGCATTACCGCGATGAGGTCGTCCCGCTACGCAAGAAAATCTCGGAAGAAATGCAATTGCGCTACAACGGCATGCTTGCCAGCGTTTTCGATTTGCTGGCAGATGCATGCCGGCAGATCGACGCGGTCAATGCTGCCATCAATGCACAACGCGATTTCTGGCTGGCCGAGACCGATTTGCAGGCTGCCATCAACGGTGCGGGATCGCCCACTGATGTATCAACCAATGCCAATCGCGCGGTTGCGACCAACGCTACCAACAACGAACACTGACAAGGAATTCTTATGCTTACACGCAGACATTTTCTGGCGGGTGCCGGTACGCTGATCGGTGCCGGACTGGTGAGCAGGGCAGGGGCGGCAACCTTGCCTGAGGCACAAATCGTCCGGCATGCCGATACTTTGCCGCCGCCTTTGCCGGCAACCGGCAGGCCGTTTCATCCGGTGGTGACACTCAATGGCTGGAGCGCACCGTGGCGCATGAAAAACGGCTGGAAAGAATTTCACCTGATCGCCGAACCCGTCATCCGTGAATTGGCACCAGGCATGAAGGCGACGCTATGGGGCTACAACGGCTCCAGCCCCGGCCCAACGATCGAAGTGGTGGAGGGCGACAAGGTACGCATCTTCGTCACCAACAAGTTGCCGGAACCGACCTCGATTCACTGGCACGGGCAACGCCTGCCCAATGGCATGGATGGCGTGGCCGGCGTAACGCAACGGCAGATTCCGGTCGGCAAAACCTTTGTCTACGAATTCGAGGCAAAACGCGCCGGTACCTTCATGTACCACCCGCATGCCGACGAAGTCACGCAGATGGCGATGGGCATGATGGGATCATGGATCACGCACCCCAAAGATCCTGCGCTGCATCGTGTGGATCGTGATTTCGTGTTCCTGCTCAATGCCTACGACATCGAGCCTGGCAGCAGCACGCCCAAGGTCAATACGATGACGGACTTCAATCTGTGGACCTGGAACAGTCGCGTTTTTCCCGGCATCGACTCGCTGGCGTGCCGGCAGGGCGATCGCGTGCGTATACGTGTCGGCAATTTGAGCATGACCAATCATCCGATTCATATTCATGGCCATGAATTTGAAGTCGCCGGCACGGATGGCGGCTGGGTGCCGCAAACCGCTCGCTGGCCCGAAGTCACGACGGACATTGCCGTAGGCCAGATGCGCGCCATCGAATTCGATGCCACTGATGTTGGCGACTGGGCTTTTCACTGCCACAAGGGGCATCACACCATGAATGCGATGGGGCATGACGTGCCGACCATGATTGGGGTGGACCATCGCAAGATTGCCGACAAGATCATTCGCATCATTCCTGATTACATGGTCATGGGTGAGCGCGGCATGAGTGACATGGGCGAGATGGAAATGCCGATTCCCGACAATACCTTGCCGATGATGGGCGGTCGTGGGCCGTTCGGCCCGATTGAAATGGGCGGCATGTTCACCCTCGTCAAGATCCGCAAGGATCAGAAACCAAACGACTATCGCGATCCGGGCTGGTTCCGCCATCCCAAAGGCACGGTTGCGTACGAATTGAAATAGAACACCAATAATCAAATGACGGCCCGATCGGGCAAGAAAGGAACATCATGAAGATCAAAACTCTGCTGGTCGCAGCATCCTTGCTGGCCGGTTTATCTCTCTCGCATGCAGCGGAAGAAAGTCATGCCGACCATGCCAGCCATGCATCTGCCGAGGCAGGCATGAGCCACGGAGAAATCAAGAAAATTCGCGAGGATTTGGGCAAGATCACAATCAAGCACGGCCCTCTGGAAAATCTTGGCATGCCCGGCATGACCATGGTTTTTCTGGTCAAAGATTTGGCAATGCTGGCGCAAGTGAAGGAGGGCGATCGGATCCGTTTTGTTGCCGACAAGATTGATGGCGTCTATACAGTGACACGGATGGAGGTTATATCTGAATCAGAAAGCTGAGAACTTTCTTATGAAAAACCGGATGCTACGATTGGCATCCGGTTGTATCAAGAGAATTTATGCAAGCATAGAATTGACTTGAGCATGCGTCTGAGAAGGCAAAGAAATTCTCAATAAATTTCTTTAAAATCAATCGACTAAAAATAAAGTCTCAAGCTTCACATTTAAAAATTTACTTTAATTATTTTGCTTCCTTGTTGCGCTGCTTCTTTTTCTTCTTTGAAAGCCCTTCAGGTTTTTCAGCAGGCATTACTTCATTTTCACTCTTGCGCGCAGTCTTCGTGGACTCCCGTGCGGCAAGAATGGCAAGAATCAACGCCACAAACAAAACAGCAGCAGTCCAGACCAATTCGTTCTCCTGATTTAAAAACAGGAAGCATTATGCCGCAAAGCGAAATTAACTAGACTGGAGCGCTGCAAGGTCTGCCTTCAAACTCCCATATCAGTCCTTTGGCTTGACGACCTGGTTACCAATATAGCCACCGACAGCCGCTCCGCCCACCGTACCCAAAGCGCTACCGCCTGTCAGCACGGAACCGCCTACGGCCCCGGCACCAGCGCCAATCAAGGTATTACGGTCCTGTGTTGACATGCCTGAACACGCACTCAGCACTACCACGAAGCCAACAGCACCCACCATGCGAATCATTTTGCTTAACTTGTTCATCTCTATCTCCTTAAAGCCGCGTTGAAAGCCCATGCCTTGGATGATCTGGCATTAGAAAATTACCGGACGGGCCTGCGTAATTCAGTACGGTTTTTAACCGAAAACAGGAGGAAAAGTGCGGTCAAAAAGCATATCAACGTTGATCATCTCGTCCACAGTACTTTCATATAATTTCGCATAATTTGCAGTTCGTTCTCTGGCAAATCAGCTCTTACGTACTAAGCGGAAAGTGGCTTTCCGTCTAGCTTTGCCATGCGTAAGAGCCGTTTAAAAGATTCGGAAATCTTTTCGATTTTGCCCTTACGCTTTGCTTCTTCAGCCGCCAGCACGTCCAGCATTTCCCCTGCTGAAATTCCCGCTTCAACTGCCATTTTTTTGGCCGTCAAATAGTCCGGTAGGCGCGTCCCTTTTGCGTATTTTTCCAGCGTTTGCTGGTGCATTCCCCACTGCTTCGCAGCCGCATTTACTGTGCGCCCCTTCAAAGCCAATTTAACAATCTCTAGATAACTCATAAGAATTTCCCCATTGAAATGTCACAACGAACGTTGTACCTTGCATCCCAACATTCGTTGTAACAACAAACGTTTTACCCGGTAAACATATCACAACGGCTTAAGGGGAGTGGGTGTCATGGTTGGTTCGATTCGTCCATCGGTTGGCTTTTGCATTTTCGCCGCGATGACCTCAACAAATCGCTCCTTGATCGCCTCGCTGCTGGCTACCGGCGTCGCCGGAAAACGTAGAAGCGCCACACCTGCATCCTGCAATGCCTTCGTCTTTTTGTCGTCCGCTTCTTTCCTGCGCTTTTGGTTGTGCGTTCGGTCGTCGATTTCGATAGCGATCAGCACACTTAAATCGGGGCTCAACAAAACGAAGTCGATGCTGCGCGATGTGATCTTGTTTAAAGCGCTCTGGTATGGGCCTGTGTATGGCTTGCCGTCCGGCTCCACAAGTTGGTTCATCGCAACCTGCGCGAACACATGTGCATGCGGTACTGCTCGTTTGATCGCTTTAAACCATTCCTTCTCATTCTCTGACATCAGCGTTTTCGCTCGGTATTTCAAATCCGTGCTTGAGCCACTTCGTCTTTTCAAATTGCCTGCCACTGCCAGCAGAACGATTACCACCAGTGCAGCAATGAACATTTTTTCCATCTTGTTTTTCCCCCTGTTGTTGCTTCAACGCAATTTACCACGTCGATTTCTTAACTGACGCTTCGTCGTCATCAATAAAGGGCTAGTGCCATGAAAACCAAAATCCAAATTCTCTACGTCAAACAGAACGCCGGTACGTCGAAAAAGACTGGCAATGCATACGACATGCGCATGGCGCAAACCGTGGCCGAAGTCCTCAACAAAGACGGCACGGTAGAACCGCTCGTTGGCGAATTGATGCTCCCTGAAGCATACAAAGACGCGCAACCCGGTTTCTACCTTATCGACTTCCGTCTGTCGCGTACTCAGCAGGGCCGTATTGAGTCCGTTCCTCACACTCTCGAGCCATGCGATTCAAAAGGCCAGCCAATCGCACCGCCACCACAAAAGCAGGCCGCGTAATGCAAAGCGGAATGAACATTCAAGTGGGATTGGTCATGGCAGCGCGGTGCGCTTCGCGTCACCTGTTGGGTGTTTTTCTCGCCAATCGTTTTAAGGCTCATACCGCATACACCGAGCGCACATGCAATGCAAAGGCATCGCAAATGCTCCACCAGCTCGGCGGCATGGCAGGGGAGTGGTGATGCGAATGCGTGACTACATCACGCGCCGTGCGATCTCGGCTGCTGTGTCGGCAATCGTCCGCGCTCTCATTCGTAAGGTGCTGTGATGCCAGTGTGCGCAATCGCAAAACAAACCGCTGATGGTCTCGTACTCGTACTGGACCCGACGCAACAGAATCCGCACACGTGTAGCTACGTTGTGGAAACAGGTGCAGAGAGTGTTATTGCCTCGCTTGGCTCTCTGTCCGTAGCAGACGCTTCATTGATCGGCGGCGCAATGTGGGCAT
>NZ_CAJYMD010000033.1 GCF_913776015.1 uncultured Oxalicibacterium sp.
ATGGCGACGGTGACGATTTCGGCGCCGCTGGCCAGACTGGCTTCGCGGGTTTCGGTCAGGTCTTTGTACTTGCCGCTGCCGACCAGCAGGCGCGATTTGTAGGCCTTGCCGGCAATGGTCAATTGGGACTCTTCAAACGAGGACATGCAATATCTCCAGAAAATTTGGCAGGCAAATGCCGCCGACAGGCAACACAAACAAAATGATGCGAACGACATTCACATGCCGCCTGCATCGTCTGCATTAGTTAGCCTTCGCTGACTTCAACCACCGCCGATGGCACGTACGATATCGACGCGATCAGCGGGTTCGAGAACACGGTCGCACCAACGATTGCCACTCACCACCTCACGATTGATGGCGACCGCCAATGCTTTGCCTGTCAAGGACAACGCCGCAATCAGATCGACCACGGTAGAACCGTGCGCGATCTGATGCGGAGCGCCGTTGAGTTCGATCTCGATCATTGCTTGCGATACAGCTCGGCACCCGTCTTGACGAACTCGACGGCCTTTACTTCCATCCCTTGCTTGAGTGCGGCAATCTCCGAAATACCCTGACTCGCAGCGTAATCGCGCACTTCCTGCGTGATCTTCATGGAGCAGAAATGCGGGCCGCACATCGAGCAGAAATGCGCCACCTTGGCCGAATCCTTGGGCAATGTTTCATCATGAAATTCACGTGCCTTGTCGGGATCGAGACCAATGTTGAACTGATCTTCCCAGCGGAATTCGAAGCGCGCTTTTGACAATCCGTTGTCGCGAATCTGCGCGCCCGGATGGCCCTTAGCCAGATCGGCAGCATGCGCAGCGATCTTGTAGGTGATGATGCCGTCCTTGACGTCGGTCTTGTTCGGCAAGCCCAGATGCTCCTTCGGCGTGACGTAGCAGAGCATCGCCGTGCCATACCAGCCGATCTGAGCTGCACCGATACCCGAGGTGATGTGGTCGTAACCTGGCGCAATGTCGGTCGTCAAAGGCCCCAACGTGTAGAACGGCGCTTCGTGACAATGCTCGAGTTGAAGGTCCATGTTCTCCTTGATGAGATGCATCGGTACATGGCCCGGCCCTTCGATCATCACCTGCACATCATGCTTCCACGCGATCTGCGTGAGCTCACCGAGCGTACGCAATTCGCCAAGCTGCGCTTCATCGTTCGCATCGTAGATTGACCCCGGACGCAAACCATCTCCAAGCGAGAACGACACGTCGTAGGCCTTCATGATTTCGCAAATCTCTTCGAAGTGTTCGTAAAGGAAGGATTCCTTATGATGTGCGAGACACCACTTCGCCATGATGGAGCCGCCGCGCGAGACGATGCCCGTCATGCGCTTGGCCGTCAGCGGTACGTATTGCAAACGCACGCCGGCATGGATCGTGAAGTAATCGACGCCCTGTTCGGCTTGCTCGATCAGCGTGTCACGGAAGATTTCCCACGTCAGGTCTTCGGCCTTGCCGTTGACCTTTTCCAGCGCCTGATAAATCGGCACCGTACCGATCGGCACCGGCGAATTGCGGATGATCCATTCGCGCGTTTCATGAATGTGCTTGCCAGTGGACAAGTCCATCACGTTGTCGCCACCCCAGCGAATCGCCCACGTCATTTTTTCCACTTCCTCGCCGATCGAGGAAGTAACGGCCGAGTTGCCGATATTGGCATTGATCTTCACGAGGAAGTTGCGACCGATGATCATCGGTTCGACTTCAGGGTGATTGATGTTGGCGGGAATGATGGCACGCCCCATGGCAATCTCGTTGCGCACGAATTCCGGTGTGATTTCCTTGGGGATCGCGGCGCCGAACGATTGCCCCGGATGCTGGCGGCCCATCATCTCGGCAAGCTTTTCGCCCTTCGGACCGGAGCGTTTGAGTTCTTCGAGATAAGCCTTGCGATTCATGTTTTCGCGAATCGCGACGAATTGCATTTCCGGCGTGATGATGCCGCGACGCGCATAGTGCATTTGCGTGACGTTCTTGCCAGCGATAGCGCGACGTGGCTTGCGATGCAGGTTGAAACGCAACTCGGCCAGCTTGGGATCGTTGAGACGTTCGATGCCGTAAGCCGATGTCGGGCCTGCCAGTTCCTCCGTATCTTCACGTTCGAGAATCCACGGCAGGCGTGGCGTTTGCAGACCGGAACGGATATCGATCTTCACTTCAGGATCGGTATAAGGCCCTGAGGTATCGTAGACATAAATTGGCGGGTTCTTTTCGGCACCGAACGAAGCCGGTGTGTCGGCCTGCGAAATCTCGCGCATGGGAACGCGAATGTCGGGGCGCGAACCCTGAATGTAGATTTTGCGGGAATTGGGCAGCGGCTGGATGGCTGCTTCGTCTACCGTGGCGGTAGCAGAGAGAAACTTCGGATTGGCATTCATTTTGGCTCCTTGGCTAACTACGGCTTGGAGCCAGCTAAGGAGGTGGGAAGCGATCGTACACGCCCGCCGATCAGGTGCGAACGATCTCTTCTTCAGCTTCCCTTCGCTGGCATTATCCAGATCAGGTTCAAGGGTTTTTCGCACCCGGCCAAACGAACTGCATTTGACCTAGGACCCCTAGCTATGTGTTGCAACTTCTTTTACGACATCTACTGCTGTTGCCGTCTTTGTGGCAACAACATCAGTCTATGAACTGATGCCGATACCGACATTGACCGCAGTCAAACTTTGACATCTGACATGAATGGATTGCCGCTGAATCTTGCCTCAACCGCTTGCATCAGCTTTTGCTTCAATCGGCGCCGATCGCCGATTTCTGACAATCCATTGATGTCAGTTCTGAAGTGCGATCACTTGCACCTCAGAACCGTCATACATTACTTGATCGTTGCGATGTGCAACAGGTTGGTCGTGCCCGACTCACCGAATGGCAGACCAGCCGAGATCGCGATGTAATCGCCCTTCTTGGCAAAACCTTCGCGCTCTGCAGCCGTCACTGCTTCGCTGACCATTTCGTCAACCGAGTGCACGTCTTTACCGACGATCGAGTGGATGCCCCAAACCCATGCCAGACGGCGTGCGGTTTTGAGTTCTGGCGTGATGCTCAGGATCGACGTGGTTGGGCGAACGCGTGCAGCGCTCATGCTGGTGCTACCGGACTTGGTGTAAGTCACGGTGCCAGCTGCCTTGATCGCAGCGGTGGTGTCACGCAAGGCGTTGCAGATTGCATCTTCCGGCGTTGGACGTGGCGTCACTTGTTGTGCGTCAAGCAGCGTGCGGTAGACAGGATCGCTTTCCACTTCCTTGATGATGCTGTCCATCATTTGGACGGCGCGAACAGGGTTTTTACCGCTGGCCGATTCAGCCGACAGCATGACCGCATCTGCGCCTTCGTAGATCGCGTTTGCAACGTCCGATGCTTCTGCACGCGTTGGCATTGGCGATTCGGTCATCGATTCCAGCATGTGCGTTGCAACGATCGTTGGACGACCGTATTTACGCGATACGCGGATGATTTCTTTTTGCGCACGTGGCACTTGCGAGATCGGCAGTTCAACACCGAGGTCACCACGCGCCACCATCACGGAGTCGGATGCTTTGCAGATTGCATCGATGTCGAGCATGGCGGCTGGTTTTTCGATCTTCGATTGAATCAGCGCGCGATCGCCGATGATCTTGCGTGCGTCTTCGATATCGGAAACTTGTTGCACGAACGACAGTGCAACCCAGTCCACGCCCAACGACAGAGCAAACTCCAGATCGACCAGATCTTTCGGTGTCATTGCAGGAATTGGCAGGATTGCGTCTGGTACGTTGACGCCTTTGCGGTTCGAAATTTTGCCGCCGGTGGTCACGCGCGTCACCATGCGGTCACCCGTATTGCTTTCTACCGACACGCGAATCTTGCCGTCATCGAACAACAGGTTCTGGCCCGCTTTGACAGCGGCGAACAGTTCAGGATGGGGCAGATAAACGCGGGTTGCGTCGCCAGGCGTTTGATCACGATCAAGAACGAATTCTTGACCGGCGGTCAGGACAGCGGAATCACCATTGAAGGTGCCCAGACGGATTTTTGGACCTTGCAAATCGCACAGGATGGAAACTGGACGACCGTATTTTTTTTCCAGGCCACGCACGATTTCGTGACGTGCGCGGTGATCTTCGTGCGAACCGTGGCTGAAGTTGAAGCGGAACATGTCCACACCAGCTTCGAACAGCGCGCTGATGGTTTCTACATCACCACTTGCTGGGCCCAGGGTAGCAACGATTTTTGCTTTGCGATTACGTCTCATGACAGTCTTCTTTTAAGTTGAGATAAATAAAATCAAACGCCCCGACGAAACTTTCATCGAGGCAGATTCGGAAAATTACAGAATCAGGATGGCGCGGAAGTCATTGACGTTGGTACGCGTCGGACCGCTGACGATCAAATCGTCGAGACCGCTGAAGAAACCATAACCGTCGTTGTTTTCCAGCATGGCCTTGGCGTTCAAGCCCTTGTCTACTGCACGCGTCCAGGAATCCGGTGTGTAGAGCGCGCCGGCATTGTCTTCCGAACCATCGATACCATCGGTATCGCAGGCCAATGCGTAGATGCCTGGCGTACCTTGCAAGGACACGGCGAGACTCAACAGAAATTCGGCGTTACGGCCACCACGACCATTGCCGCGCACCGTCACCGTGGTTTCGCCGCCGGACAGAATCACGCATGGCTTGGCAAATGGCTGGCCGTACTTGGCAACCTGCTTGGCCAGTGCGGCATGCACCATACCGACGTCGCGCGATTCACCTTCGAGATCGTTCGACAGGATGTATGGCGTGATGCCTGCGGCACGTGCCTTTTCCGCAGCGGCTTCGAGTGCGTGCTGTGCTGTCGCGATGACGTGATGTTCATTGCGGGCAAAACGCACGTCGTCCGGTTTCGGGGTTTCCCCCGCACCGGATTCCAGATGCTTGCGCACGTTGTCGGGCAGGTCGATGTTGTACTTCTTCAGGATCGCCAGCGATTGCTCGCAAGTCGTTGGATCCGGCAGCGTCGGGCCGGAAGCGATCACGCCTGGATCGTCGCCTGGCACGTCGGAAATCAGCAGCGTGATGACTTTGGCCGGTGCGCATGCCAATGCCAGACGACCGCCTTTGATGGCCGACAGGTGCTTGCGCACGCAATTCATTTCGGAAATCGTGGCACCGCTCTTCAGCAATGCCTTGTTCAATGCCTGCTTTTGTTCGAGCGTGATACCTTCGCCCGGCAGGCTCAACAGCGCTGAACCGCCACCAGTAATCAGGCACAGCACCAGATCATCTTCGGTCAAACCCTTGACCATGTCCAGCATGCGACCGGCAGCAGCACGACCAGCTTCATCCGGTACCGGATGCGCGGCTTCGACCACTTCGATCTGCTTGCAGTCGGCACCGTGATCGTAACGCGTGACGATCAAGCCTTCGACCTTGCCCGGCCACGTATCTTCAACGACCTTTGCCATTGCCGCTGCGCCCTTGCCGGCGCCGATCACCAGCGTGCGCCCTTTGGCGGATTGCTTGGGCAGGTAGGCGGGCATGCACTTGCGTGCGCTCACAGCCTCAACTGCGGTGTCATACAGGTCGTTCAAAAACTGGCGGGGATCAATCGACATGGGAACAGGATACTTTCAACGGTAAATCAAAAAACGGGGAACACGAACCGGCATCGCTGACTGCTGCAACGCCGGCTCGCTCACCGCAACCGAAGTTGCGGTGTACTGCCAACGACGAATTACGCCTTGGCGATTTCGTGGTTCGACATGATTTCGATCGCGCGGCACAGTGCCGAGTGATCCATGCCGCTCAAACCGTTTGCAGCGCAAGCGTTCATCAGTTCCTGGGTTGCTGCAGTGTTCGGCAGCGTCACGCCCATCGACTTGGCGCCTTGCAATGCCAGGTTCAGATCTTTCTGGTGCAGTTCGATACGGAAACCTGGGTTAAACGTACGTTTGACCATACGCTCGCCGTGCACTTCCAGAATACGCGAGTTGGCGAAACCACCCATCAGTGCCTGACGCACTTTGGCTGGATCGGCACCGGCTTTCGATGCGAACAACAGGGCTTCGGAAACAGCTTGGATGTTCAGTGCAACGATGATCTGGTTCGCAACTTTGGTGGTCTGACCATCGCCGTTACCGCCAACCAGCGTGATGTTCTTGCCCATCAGTTCGAAAAGTGGCTTGACGGTGTTGAAAGCGGCTTCCGAACCACCGATCATGATCGTCAGTGAGGCTGCTTTTGCACCGACTTCGCCGCCGGATACTGGTGCATCCAGGTATTCAGCGCCGAGTGCGTTGATTTTCTTGGCGAATTCTTTGGTCGCGATTGGCGAGATCGAGCTCATGTCGACAACGATCTTGCCTTTGCTGATGCCCGAAGCAACACCGTTTTCGCCGAACAGAACGGCTTCCACGTGCGGGGTATCCGGCACCATGGTGATGATGATGTCAGCGTTCTTGGCAACTTCAGCGCCCGATGCGCAGACTTTTGCGCCACCGTCGATCAGTTCCTGTGCAGGTGCTTTCTGATCGTGAACGTACAGCTCGTGGCCACCTTTTTGCAGGTTGAGGGCCATTGGCGCGCCCATGATGCCCAAACCGATAAATCCGACTTTTGCCATGTTATTGACTCCTGAGTTTTTTAATGAAACGCGACCGTGATGGTACGCGTATGGTGCAATGCTTGTGTGACGAGAACGTGAAAGTCCGATAAAAGTCATGGGCAGCCCGAAGACCGCCCATGATTTTTTCTCTTACACGCCGTGCGCAGCGCGCCAGCCGAGACCTTCTACCGTACCGGCTTTCGGTTTGTACTCGCAACCGATCCAGCCTTGGTATCCGATTTCGTCCAGATACTTGAACAGGTAGGTGTAGTTGATCTCACCGGTACCTGGTTCGAAGCGGCCTGGATTGTCGGCCAACTGCAGATGTGGAATCACTTTCAGGTTATTCTTGATCGTGTTTGCCAGCTCACCTTCCATGCGTTGCATGTGATAGATGTCGTACTGGAAGAACAGATTGTCCGAACCAACCTTGGCGATGATGTCCAGCGTTTGCTTGGTGCCGGTCAGGAAGAAGCCTGGGATATCGAACGTGTTGATCGCTTCGATCAACAGTGGAATACCCGCTTCTTTCAGCTTGGCAGCCGCATATTTCAAGTTCGCAACCAGGGTCGCTTCTGCTTGCTCATGCGTCACGCCGGCAGGCACGATACCCGACAGGATGTTGACCTGTTTGGTGCCGAGTACCTTGACGTACTCGATTGCCTTGTCGACACCGGCCTTGAACTCTTCCACACGATCCGGATGGCAAGCGATACCGCGCTCACCTGCTGCCCAATTACCGGCTGGCAGATTGTGCAAGACCATTTCCAGATTGTTTTCTTTCAATTTCGCAGCGACATCAGCCGCCGGGAAATCGTAAGGGAACAAGAATTCAACGCCTTTGAAGCCATTCTTTGCAGCTTGTTCAAAGCGGTCCATGAATGGCACCTCGTTGAACAGCATCGTCAGATTAGCAGCAAGTTTCGTCATCTTAGTCTTCCTTCACATCCAGGATTTCTTCGAATTCATTGATCGCGTTGATCTCGGTACCCATCGCGATGTTGGTAACGCGTTCGAGGATGATCTCGACAACGACCGGCACTTTGAATTCCTTGATCCACTCTTGCGCTTTGCGCAGAGCTGGTTGGATGTCGTCTGGGTTGTAGACGCGAATTGCTTTACAGCCGAGGCCTTCCGTGACCTTGACGTGATCAACACCGTACGAAGCGTTTTCGGTCGAGTTGATGTTGTCGAATGCCAGCGAAACGCAGTAGTCCATCGTGAACATACGTTGTGCTTGACGGATCAGGCCCAGGTACGAGTTGTTCACCAACACGTGGATGTATGGCAGGTTGAACTGTGCGCCAGCAGCCAATTCTTCGATCAGGAACTGGAAGTCGTAATCGCCGGTGATGGCAACGATTTCGCTGGTTGGATCGGCAGCCCGGACACCCAGAGCAGCTGGAACGGTCCAGCCCAATGGACCTGCTTGACCGCAGTTAATCCAGTTACGTTCTTTGTAGACGTGCAGGAATTGACCGGCAGCGATTTGCGACAGACCGATGTTCGATACATAACGTGCGGTTTTGCCGAACACGGTGTTCATTTCCTGGTAAACACGTTGTGGCTTGATCGGCGTGACGTCGAAGTCGGTCTTACGCAGCATCGTGCGCTTGCGTTTCTGGCATTCGGCCAACCATGCATCACGGTTTTTCAGTTTGCCGGCAGCTTTCCATTCTTTGGCAACTTCAACCAGCAAGGTCAGAGCCGCTTTTGCATCGGAAACGATACCGAGGTCAGGACCGAACACACGGCCGATCTGCGTTGGTTCGATGTCGATGTGAACGAACTTGCGGTCTTTGGTGAAGACGTCGATCGAACCGGTGAAACGGTTTGCCCAACGGTTACCGATACCGAATGCGAAGTCCGAAGCCAGCATCGTGGCATTGCCATAACGATGCGAGGTTTGCAGGCCAACCATACCGACCATCAGTGGGTGGTCATCAGGAACGGTGCCCCAGCCCATCAGGGTTGGCACGACTGGCACGTTGACCAGTTCAGCGAATTCTTGCATCAGCGGAGTTGCGTCAGCATTGATCACGCCACCACCGGAGATCAGCAATGGACGCTCTGCTTCGTTCAGCATCGACAGTGCGCGCTCGATTTGCTTGCGGCTTGCTGCTGGCTTGTAGACTGGCAATGGCTCGTACAGATCCGGATCGAATTCGATTTCAGCAACTTGCACATCGAATGGCAGATCGATCAACACAGGACCTGGACGGCCCGAACGCATGATGTGGAATGCTTGTTGGAACACTTGTGGAACCAGCGCTGGCTCACGCACCATGACCGACCATTTGGTCACTGGCTTCGAGATCGATTCGATATCGACAGCCTGGAAGTCTTCCTTGTAAATACGTGCGCGCGGTGCTTGACCGGTGATGCACAGAATCGGGATCGAGTCAGCTTGTGCCGAGTACAGACCGGTCACCATGTCGGTGCCGCCAGGGCCCGAGGTTGCCAGCGCAACGCCGATATTACCGGCTGCTGCACGCGTGTAGCCTTCGGCCATGTGGGTCGCAGCTTCTACGTGACGCGCCAGAATGTGCTTGATCGTGCCGTTTTTTTGCAATGCCGAGTAGAACGGATTGATCGCTGCGCCAGGAACGCCGAACGCCTGATCAATACCTTCTTTTTGCAGAATCCAGACTGCTGCCTGGGCTGCGGTCATCTTTGCCATCATTACCTCCAGTGAATGAAATTTTTACGACTAATGCGAATTTTTACAGGTACGTATACTAATTGCTATGCAATAATTTGAGAATAGAACATTTGTTCAACCCATTAAATACTTCAGGTATCGAATGGATAAGCTCAAACAAATCGAAGCGTTTACCTCTGCCGTCGAGCACGGCAGCTTTGCCGCCGCCGCTTTGGCGCTGCAAGTCACGCCTGTCATGGTCGGGCGCCGCATCGATACGCTGGAGAAACGCCTCGGCGTTCGCCTGCTGCACCGCTCGACACGCCGTCTGGCTCTTACAGAAGAAGGCTCCGTCTATCTGGAGCACTGCAAGAAGATGCTGACGGAACTGGATTTGGCAGAAAGCGCCATTTCCGCAGGACAACATCAAGTTGCCGGACACTTGATCGTTTCCGCACCCGCGTCCTTCGGCCGACAGCACGTTGCACCTTACGCGCCATCCTTCCTGAAGCAACATCCGGGTCTGAAAATGTCCTTCAACCTGACTGACCGCGTGGTCGATCTGGTGCAGGAAGGCTATGACATGGGGATTCGTATCGGCGGCAACATCGATCCGAACTTCGTTGCCGTCAAGCTAGCGTCCAACAAGCGCGTGGTCTGCGGCACGCCGGAATATTTCCAGAAACACGGCAAACCCCGGACACTGGATGACCTCTCCAAGCATAATTGCCTTGCCTTCAACTTGCAAGGCGGCCAGCAGCGCGGCTGGTATTTCAACCACCGAGGCCGCATGGTGTCGGTACGCGTCAATGGCAGCCTGGATTGCAACGACGGCGAATTGCTGCACCGCTGGATGACGGAAGGCTTGGGCATTGCCTGGCGCTCAGTATGGGAGATCCAGAGCCAGCTAGAAAGCGGCACCCTCGTTACGGTGCTCGACGATTATGCGATTCCTGAATACGACATCATGGCCGTCTACCCAAGCCAGAGCAATGTTCCCGCCAAGGTACGCGTATTCATCCGTCACTTGCAGGAAATGTATAACCAGCCCGGTTACTGGAGTAGGTAGATATGCACCTTCTTCGCATTGCCTGCGCTATCAATACGCCTATGCAGCCACTACCCTTCAAGTTCGCACACCAGCGTCCATAAAACAAAAAGCCCGCTTGCGCGGGCTTTTTTGATCGAGCTGAAGAAGCTTAGGCTTTGAGCGTTGCCAATACTTCGTCCAGCATCTTCTTCGCATCACCGAACAGCATGCGATTGTTTTCTTTATAGAATAGTGGATTGTCGACACCAGCGTAACCCGAAGCCATCGAGCGCTTCATGACGATGGTGGTTTCTGCTTTCCACACTTCCAGAACCGGCATACCAGCGATCGGGCTGTCCGGATCGTCCTGTGCATCCGGGTTCACGATGTCGTTTGCGCCAATGACCATGACGACGTCGGTATCCGGGAAGTCTTCGTTGATTTCGTCCATTTCCAGCACGATGTCATACGGCACTTTCGCTTCCGCCAGCAACACGTTCATGTGACCAGGCATACGACCGGCAACCGGGTGAATCGCGAAACGCACGTTGACTTTCTTTTCACGCAGGAACTTGGTGATCTCGTTCACGGTGTGCTGTGCTTGTGCAACTGCCATGCCGTAACCTGGAACGATGATGACGCTCTTGGCTTCGCGCAGCAGTTCGGCGGTTTCCTGTGCCGACACTGGCGTTGCTTCGCCAACTTGTTCCTTGGCAGCGCCACCAGCTTTTGGTGCACCACCACCGAAACCACCGGCGATCACGCTGAAGAAGTTACGGTTCATTGCCTTACACATGATGTAGGACAGAATCGCACCCGACGAGCCGACCAGTGCACCGGTCACGATCAGCAGATCGTTGCTCAGCATGAAGCCGGTTGCTGAAGCAGCCCAACCCGAATAGCTGTTGAGCATCGACACTACGACCGGCATATCGGCACCACCAATGGCCATGACCATGTGAATACCGAACAGCAGGGCGATGACCGTCATGATGATCAGCGGGGTCATGCCTTCTGCAACGGTTTCAGCCTGGATGAACTTGGCACCGAAGTAGATTACAACGACCAACAGACCCAGATTGAGCCAGTGACGTGCCGGCAGCATCAGCGGCTTGCCGCCGATCTTGCCGTTCAGCTTACCGAAAGCGATCAGCGAACCCGAGAAGGTCACGACACCGATCAGGATGCCGACATAGATTTCGACATCGTGAATGGTCTTTTCCGCGCCCTCGAAGTGCAGCGATGGATCGACATAGCTGGCGAAACCAACCAATGCAGCAGCCAGACCGACGAAGCTGTGCATCAATGCGACGAGCTCAGGCATTTCGGTCATCTTGACGACCTTGGCCGCGTACAGACCGATTGCACCACCAACGACCAGCGCAATGATGATCCATGCGTAGCCATCAGCGGTCACGCGTGGGCCAAACACCGTCGCCAAAACGGCGATGCCCATACCAATCATGCCGTACAGGTTGCCGCGACGCGAGGTTTCCGGATGCGACAAGCCACCCAGACTGAGAATAAACAGAATTGTTGCTCCGATGTAGGAGACAGTAGCCAGATTTGCAGACACTTGGGGTCTCCTTCTTAATTCTTACGGAACATGTCGAGCATGCGACGGGTAACGGCAAAACCACCGAACATGTTGATGGCGGTCAGGACGATGCCCAGGGCTGCCATGACCTTGATCAACATTTCAGGGCGCGTGATACCCCCAGCCAGCGGAGGCGCAACCTGTACCAGCGCGCCGATCACGATGATCGACGAAATGGCGTTGGTGACGCTCATGAGTGGGGTATGCAGTGCCGGCGTCACATTCCAGACGACCATGTAGCCGATGAAGCAACCCAATACGAATACCGTCAGATGGCCGAGGAACGCGGAAGGCGCGCCAAAGCCGATCAGGCCGAACAACAATGCTGCGAAAACAAACATGACAGCCACACGCGTCGGCGATGCCACGGTGGTGCTTGGACCATGACCGTGTGCTGGCGCAGGTGCAGCAGCAGGCTTGGGTTGCGCAGGCGCAGCCGACAGCTTCGGTGCTGGCGGTGGCCAGGTCACATTGCCTTGATCGATGACGGTCGTGCCACGTACGACTTCGTCTTCCATGTTCATCTTGATCGCCGCAGCGCCTTGACCGGCTGGGTCGACGCTCTTGGTCTTGATCAGATCTTCCGAGAGACGGAATAGGTTGGTGGCGTACAGCGTCGAAGCGGTTTTTGCGAGACGCGTTGGCAGATCCTTGTAACCGATGATGGTCACGCCATGCACGGTCGTCACTTCGCCCGGAACGGTCAGTTCGCAATTACCACCCTGCTCTGCTGCCAGATCGACGATGACCGAACCCGGCTTCATCGATTTGACCATGTCAGCCGTGATCAGCTTCGGCGCTGGCTTGCCTGGAATCAATGCGGTGGTGATGATGATGTCGACTTCCTTGGCTTGCTGCGCGAAGGTTTCGCGCTGTGCCTTCTGGAATTCTTCCGACATGACCTTGGCGTAACCGCCGGTGCCGGCACCGTCTTCTTCGTAATCGACAGCGATGAATTCACCGCCCATCGAAATGATCTGGTCGGCAACTTCCTTACGCGTATCGTTCGCACGAACGATGGCGCCGAGGTTCGCCGCTGTACCGATGGCAGCCAAACCAGCCACACCCGCACCAATCACGAATACCTTGGCTGGTGGAACCTTGCCTGCGGCCGTGATCTGACCCGTGAAGAAGCGACCGAATGCATTGGCCGCTTCGATGACGGCACGATAGCCGGCGATGTTGGCTTGCGAGGACAATGCGTCCATCTTCTGTGCGCGCGAGATACGTGGCACCGAATCCATGGCCAGCACGGTTGCCTTCTTGGCAGCCAGCTTTTCCATCAATTGCGGATTTTGCGCAGGCCAGATGTAGCTGACCAGCGTACCGCCTTCTTTCAGCAGGCCAACTTCTTCCTCGTTCGGGCCGCGCAGTTTGAAAATGATGTCGCCCTTGGCCCAGACTTCGGCGGCAGAGCCGACAACTTCTGCGCCAGCTTCACGATATTCATCGTCGCTGATATTGCTGGCCGCACCGGCGCCGGATTCGACGACGATGGCATAGCCTTGCTTGATGAGCTTTTGCACAACCTCGGGAACGGTTGCGACACGTGTTTCACCGGGGAAGGTCTCCCGCGGCACTCCTATAACTAAAGACATGCCTTCTCTCTTAAGTTGTTTAAATTCTGTTTGGGACGCACAACGGCACATAGTCAAAAACCCGGTTCAAGCAGCTCCATGGCGCGACCGGGTTTTTCTGGTGCTGCAACCGATTACTGTTGCTTCAGTCCCGTGATGCGGTTGTTTTCGTCGACAAAGACAATCTTGGGGACGTAGGTTTCGATTTCCTCGTCGCTCATCGGTCCATAAGTACAGATGATGAGCAGATCGCCAAGGTGCGCGCGACGCGCTGCTGCGCCGTTGAGCGAAATCTCGCCGCTGCCGCGTACACCCTTAATGGCGTACGTCGCAAAACGCTCGCCATTGTTGACGTTGTAAAGCTCAATACGCTCGCCAACTTTGATGTCGGCCGCTTCCAACAACTCTTCGTCGATACCGCAAGAGCCTTCATAATGCAGGTCGGCCTGGGTCACCGTTGCGCGGTGAATCTTGGCCCTGAGCATGATGCGCTGCATAGTTTTGTTCCGTTTGCTTAAAATTCTGCCGGCAACCATCACTGGTGCCGACACATCTATATAGGGTTTCCGGCGGCGAACGCCGTTGCACAGCACGCTGCGCCCGATTCCTTCTGTAGCCGAGAGCAGCCAGGCGACGTTGGTCAAGCCCGCATCCGCTACGACAAACCGGCAATTCCGTAAGCTTCACGCAAGAATTGCCAAAGAAATGAACCGGCAAGGATACGGCCAAATGCTCGCCAAGCAAAGGATTTAGGGCAATTTTTCCGAAAAAAACCTCGGCATTCTATTACAAAAGTTGCAGGAAACGAAACATGCCGGGCAAGTTTTCCGCGTGCAAGCTAGAATAGCGGGCTATTCCGAAAGCCATCATGTCTGATATCTGGAAACCCTCTGTCACTGTCGCCGCCGTCATGGAGCGCGAAGGCCGCTATTTGCTGGTAGAAGAAGAAACCAGCGAAGGCATTCGCTTTAACCAACCGGCAGGCCATCTCGACCCCAGCGAATCGCTGGAGCAGGCCGTCGCGCGCGAAGCGATGGAAGAAACTGCACACGAATTCACACCGACCGGCCTGATTGGTATCTATATGTCGCGCTATGTCTCGGCGCGTACCGGCAAGGACATCACCTATTTAAGCTTTACCTTTTGCGGCGAAGTCGGTGCGCAGCACGATCAGCCGCTCGATGTGGGCATACTGCGCGCCGTCTGGATGACTTACGATGAAATGGTCGCCTGCCGCGATCGTCATCGCAGCCCATCGGTGCTGCAGCGTGTGGATGATTATCTGGCTGGCAAACGCGTACCGCTGTCCTATCTGCAAACGCACGCCTCCGTCTACGAGGTTGCGAATGGCTAAGAAACGTGTCGTCATCGGCATGTCCGGTGGCGTCGATTCTTCAGTTTCGGCCTGGCTGCTGAAAGAACAGGGTTACGAAGTCATCGGTCTGTTCATGAAGAACTGGGAAGACGATGACGATTCCGAATATTGTTCGACGCGGCAGGACTGGATCGATGCGGCAAGCGTGGCCGATGTCGTCGGTGTCGATATCGAAGCCGTCAATTTTGCTGCCGAGTACAAAGATCGCGTGTTCGCCGAATTCCTGCGCGAGTATGAAGCCGGTCGCACACCGAACCCGGATGTGCTGTGCAATGCGGAAATCAAGTTCAAGGCTTTTCTCGATCATGCCGTCTCGCTTGGCGCCGACCTGATCGCGACTGGTCATTACGCGCGCGTGCGTACCATCGCCAGCGGCCCCGACGCAGGACAAGTACAACTATTGAAAGCCGTCGATGCCAGCAAGGATCAGAGTTACTTCCTGCATCGCCTCAATCAGGAGCAATTAGCGAAAACGCTGTTCCCATTGGGCGACATCAAAAAAACGGAAGTCCGCAAGATCGCCGAACAACTGCAACTGCCGAATGCGACCAAGAAAGATTCGACCGGCATCTGTTTCATCGGCGAACGCCCGTTCCGCGAATTCCTGAATCGCTATCTGTCGTACCAACCCGGCCCGATGAAAACGCCCGATGGCACCATTGTCGGCGAGCATGTCGGCTTGAGTTTTTACACGCTGGGACAACGCAAGGGCATCGGCATTGGCGGCTTGAAAACACATCGCAATGCCGACGGCACCAGCGATGCCTGGTACGTCGCTCGCAAGGATGTTACCAACAACACGCTCTACGTCGTGCAAGGACACGATCATCCGTGGCTGTTGTCATCGGAATTGCATGCGGGACAAATGAGCTGGATCGCCGGCACGCCACCAGCCGACATTGACGTTTGCGCCAAGACGCGCTATCGCCAAGCTGATGTCGAATGCAAACAGCAGGCAACCGATGAAGGCTTTGCCCTCAAGTTCACGAATCCGCAATGGGCGGTCACGCCAGGGCAGTCGGCCGTGCTCTATCAGGGCGATGTCTGCCTGGGTGGCGGGATCATCGACACCAGTAACGCGACGGTCTGATTGCTACACAAAAAAAGCCGCCACATGCTTGCATGGGCGGCTTTTTTATCGTCCTTCGCCGGCAATCGTGTTACGCCCACGCTGCTTGGCCAAATACAGGCGACGATCTACCGTCTCGATAAAATCAACAATCGTCTCCTGATGATTAGGAACGATGGCACCGACGCCCATGCTGATCGTCAGAATCTGACTCACTGGAGACTTCGCGTGAACGATCTGCTCCTTGAAAATCAGGCTGCGACAGCGCTCGGCCACCGTCAACGCAGCCACCTCATCCGTTCCCGGCAGCACCAGCATGAATTCCTCTCCGCCAAAACGCGCAAAGAAATCTGCTGAACGAGTAGCCGCCGAGGCCAGCGTACAGGCAACCCGCTTCAGGCACTCATCGCCCTGCAAGTGGCCGTAGCAATCGTTGTATTGCTTGAAATAGTCGATATCGACCATGATCAACGCCAGCGGTTGATTGTTGCGCCGCGCATTGGCCCACTCCACTTCCATGACGGAATCGAACATGCGGCGATTGGCGACACCGGTCAAGCCATCCTTAAATGACAGCGCTTCCAATTCCTTTTGCATTTCAATGAGTTGTGCCTCGGTCTTCTTGCGCTCACTGATATCAAACATAAAACCGATCAACGCTTCCACCTCGCCACTCGCATTGCGCACGACATGCACCACGTCGCGAATCCAGATGTATTTCCCATCTTTGGTCAAGGCACGATAATCCGCCTCGTGATCAACGCCCTCCTTAGATTGCGCAAAACAGAAACTGGTTACGCGTTCGCGGTCTTCTTCATGGATACGATCCGCCCAATCCTGCACGGTTTTCCACGAATGGGTTTGCCAACCCAACAAAGCCTCTATCTGGGGCCCGATATACGCAAACGTCATCGTTTGCCAATCAAGCTTCCATGGAATCGCCTTGGTCGATTCCAGAAGTGTTTTATATACCGCGCTATCGGCTTCCATATTTCACCCAAGTGAGGCTGCATCTGACAGTCAAGCATAGCGCGATTCGTTTGGCAAATTACGATTCGGCAATTTTTCACGTTGTACACTGTCGCATTGCAACGTCATCTTGTTCGTGCTTGTTCCAGGAGTCGCAATGCGCTTAATGCCTGTACGCTACATCGCGATGGTGATCGCGATTGTTCTGTTTTTTGGTTCGCTGATTTATGCCCTGCTGTTTGATAGCGCCTGGTGGCTGTTTATTGCGGCGGGCGGATTGACGGCACTCGGCCTGCGCGATCTGGCGCAAAAGGAACATGCGCTGCTGCGCAACTACCCCATCCTGGCACACTTCCGCTATCTGCTGGAATCGGTACGCCCCGAAATTCGCCAGTATTTTCTGGAGGAAGACACGGCACCGAATCCGTTTTCGCGCAATCAACGCTCACTCGTCTATCAACGTGCCAAGCAAGCCGTGGACAAACGTCCTTTCGGTACGCAAATGGATGTCTACAAGAGCGATTACGAATGGATCAATCACTCGATCCAGCCGGCCACGGTCGGATCGCACGATTTTCGCATCACGATCGGTGCCGAACGCGCGCAACCTTACTCCGCCAGCGTGTTCAATATTTCAGCGATGAGCTTCGGCTCGCTATCGGCCAATGCCATTCGCGCACTCAATCAAGGGGCGCAAATGGGATGCTTCATGCACGACACCGGCGAAGGCAGCATCAGCCGTTATCACCGGCCCGATCGAGAACATGAACCGGGTGGCGATCTGGTGTGGGAAATCGGCTCGGGTTATTTCGGCTGCCGCGATGAACATGGCCGGTTCTCGCCCGAACGTTTTGCGCAAAATGCCAGTTCACCGCAAGTGAAAATGATCGAAATCAAGCTGTCGCAAGGTGCCAAACCCGGCCATGGCGGCATGCTGCCCGGCGCCAAGGTGACCGCAGAGATTGCCGAAGCGCGCGGAATTCCTGAAGGCATCGATTGCATCTCGCCTTCTTCGCACTCGGCCTTTGATTCGCCGCTGGGCCTGCTGCAATTCATCGAACAATTGCGCACGCTGTCCGGCGGCAAACCGACCGGCTTCAAACTGGCCATCGGCCATCCTTGGGAATTTTTCGGCATCGTCAAAGCCATGATGGAAACCGGCATTACGCCGGATTTCATCGTGATTGATGGTGGCGAAGGTGGCACCGGCGCGGCCCCCGTCGAATTCACCGATCATGTCGGCGTACCGCTGCAGGAAGCGCTGCTGCTCGTGCATAACACACTGGTCGGCGCCAAACTTCGCGACAAGATCAAGCTCGGCGCCTCCGGCAAGATCGTTTCTGCCTTCGATCTGGTGCGCACGCTGGCACTCGGCGCCGACTGGTGCAATTCGGCGCGCGGTTTCATGTTCGCACTAGGCTGCATCCAGTCGCAAAGCTGTCATACCGATCGCTGCCCAACCGGCATCGCCACGCAAGATCCGCTAAGGCAGCGCGCAATCATCGTGCCCGACAAGGCGCAACGCGTTTTCCATTTTCATCAGAACACGCTGAAGGCGCTGGCCGAACTGATTGCCGCGGCCGGACTCACACATCCCGCTGATCTGCGGCCGCATCATCTGGTCAGACGCGTCTCGGCCAATCAGGTCAAGCTCGTTTCCTCCCTGCTGCCCTACCTCGAACCGGGCCAACTGCTCAGCGAGGCAGAAACCACCGCATCCAGCACGTTGCCCGAAGTCTTCGCCCGCTACTGGCCGATTGCCAGAGCCGATTCTTTCTCGCCCCTACGTTAAGGCGTTTGCGGGCGTGCACACACCTGCTGCCCGGCAAATCCCTTCCCTCCGTTCTTTGTTCCACTCGCTTTTGTGCAAAATTTCTCTTGCGCAGGACGCTTCACGTTTTCTTTAACTGCAGAAACCACATACAAAGAAAAATACTTGCAATCCGCTTTTAGTTGGACAATAATCTAAACAAGAATTGTTCTCATTTAATAAAGAGGATATAATGGCGATCACGGCACAAAGGAATATGCAGCAAACCCGACCTTCGGCACCACGTGTACATGCAGTAGCGGACAAGCCGGTTGAACGTATCAACAGTCGCGACCTGTTCCAGCAAATGCGTGAAGTTGAAATCGCGCATGAAGGTCGCATTTATCGTCTGCGTCTGACTCAGTTGAACAAACTGATTTTGACGGCGTGACATTGCAGTAACAAGCAGTACCTACGCATTACCCCGGCGATTCCTGCAGCCAGCCCGCACAACGATTCGTTGCGCCAGCCAGCCAGACCAACCTGATAAGGAGAGTTTGATGGCGATCGACAAAGCGGCGCGCGCGTTGCAAGAACCGACCACCGCTTCGGCCCAGCCGGAGCTTCTGGTTTCAGCCGTATTGCACCTGATGTCGCAATACACGGCTGGCAATCAGGAAAGCAGTGCATGCATCAAATTGGCGTCCGTCATCGAACGTCATTTGAAGGCCTTGGCAGATTTGCCCGATCTTGCCCCCGTATTGCGTGCTACCTGCCAGCAACTGTCGGAACAATGGGCGGTGGTCGTGGAACGCGCCATGCCACCTGTAGAACGATTCGGCATCCTGACTCGGCTGGTTTCAGGCAATAACCGTCTGAACTAGAAGACGTCTGAAAGGGAATTGCAGTAACGAATGCCGGCCTCGATGCCGGCTTCGCACATAAAAAGAACTTACATTTTCGGCTTGGTTAACCTACAACGTAGACGGCAAGAGGCAACGATGATTGTTTGTGTGTGCAGCAATGTTTCAGACGGAAAAATTCGTCAAGCGATTGACGCCGGTGTCACGCGCATGTCGGAATTGCGCGATAAGCTCGAAGTCGGCACCTGCTGCGGCAAGTGCAATTCGTGCGCCAAACGTATTCTCAACGAGTGCCTCGCCACATCGCAACCCAATGCACCACAGCCGATCATGTTCCAGATTTCCGCCATGGCCGCATAAGCACTATTTATGAATGCATCATCAATGTCGTTGTCTTTCCCGCAGCAGCACAATTCACAATTCGCCCTGCAATTAAGAAGGTACCTTCCTCTCCTGATTGTCATCGCTTTGCACGTGGGTCTTTTTTACGCGCTGCGTAGCGGTCTTGTACACCAAGTTGCCCAAACGATGCCGCGTGAAATCGTGGCAACCTTCGTCACCTTGGATCCGCCCCCGCAACCGAAGCCGCAGCCGGCACCGCCCAAGACGGTTCCAGTCGTGAAAAAACCAGTGACGCAGCCAAAGCCTCGTCCCGTGATTTCCGATAAGCCGGCACCGAAAGCGATTACCGAAGACGTACCGCCACCGGCCCCGCAACAAGAATCAAAAGAGCCGCCATCCGATGTCGCGCCAACCGCGCCGCCGGCACCTGCGGCACCAGCCACGCCGAAGACGATTTCGGGCGTATCCTATATCAACCCGCCACGTCCAGTTTATCCGGCACTTGATGCCCGCATGGGCAATGAAGGTACAGTGACGCTGCGTGTACTGATCAATGAAAAAGGCAAGGCGGAACGCGTGGAAATCCAGAAATCCTCAGGCTCCACGCGCATGGATGATGCAGCCCGCGATGCAGTCATGCGGGCGCTGTTCAAACCTTACGTGGAAGATGGCAGAGCGACTCCCGCCTTTGCCATCGTCCCGATCAATTTCACGTTAAACAGATAGATAAGAAGGAAACATCATGGAAGCAGTTAATCCGTACGGCCTCGAGAGTTTATGGGCACAAGGCGACATGATCATCAAGACTGTCGCCGTCCTGCTGGTAGTCATGTCGATCGCCTCTTGGTACGTCATCATCAGCAAAGCAATCCAGCTTCTGCAATACCGCCGTGCCGCACATGCAGCCGGACATGAATTCTGGGATGCCACCAGCTTAGAGCAAGGTACCGCAACCCTCGGCAACAACAACCCATTTGCCGAAATCGCAGAAGCAGGCACCACCGCCATGCGCCACCACGAAGCGCACAAGGGTCATTTGCATGACCAATTGTCGGTCAGCGACTGGATCACCCTGTCGCTGCGTCAGGCGATCGACGAATCGGCCGCCAAGCTGCAATCGGGGATGGCCGTGCTGGCATCGGTCGGTTCGACCGCACCGTTCGTCGGTCTGTTCGGTACCGTCTGGGGCATTTATCACGCACTGGTCGCGATTGGCACCTCAGGTCAGGCAAGCATTGACAAGGTCGCCGGCCCAGTCGGCGAAGCACTGATCATGACGGCAATCGGTCTGGCAGTAGCGATTCCCGCCACGTTCGGCTACAACGCATTAGTACGCGGCAACAAATCCTTGATCGCCAAAATGAACAAGTTCGGCTTCGATCTGCATGCTCTGTTCGTCACCGGCGCCCGTGCCAACGATGCGGGTACGCCAGGTGGTGCAGGAAAAAAACTGGTGGCAGTCGGAGGTAAATAATGGCAATGGGCTCCCTGTCCGAAGAGGACGATTTCAACCCCGAGATCAACACCACGCCGCTAGTTGACGTGATGCTGGTGCTGCTGATCATCTTCATCATCACGATTCCGGTCATGAACCACGCCGTCAAGCTGGACCTGCCACGTGCAGCCAGCCAGCCGAATGAGATCAAGCCGGAAACCATCAGCCTGTCGATCGATGCAGACGGCAAGGTTTTCTGGAACGGTGAAGAGATGAACGAAGGCGAACTGGCCTCGCGCATCGCCGATGCCGCCAAAGTGGAACCGCAACCGGAACTGCATCTGCACGCCGCACGTACCACGCAATACGAAAAAGTAGCGCAAGTGATGTCAGCAGCCCAAGCTGGGGGCTTGAGCAAGATGGGTTTTGTGACGGAAGCGCCGAAAAAATAGGTTTTCTGCACTTGATTAAAAACGCGCTCGGCGAGCTTCGTCGCAGCGCGTTTTTTGTTGCTCGCAAAATTGATGGCAACCCACCACGCGAGCCTGCCGCCTCCCCCACAGCCACAATGGAAACACGAATGATTCCGTCTAACAAAATGCATGCAACATGATACAAAATCGCGCTTCTTCGACTATCATGTGCGCCTGCAATGACGCAGGCCAGTTTGCCTGCCCACCACACAAGAATCGAGGGTCCCATGAAAGGCGACAGCAACGTCATCAAGCTGCTCAATGCGCAGCTCACCAATGAACTTACCGCCATCAACCAGTACTTCCTGCATGCGCGCATGTACAAGCACTGGGGTTTCGAAAAGATCGCGAAGAAGGAATACGAAGAGTCGATCGGCGAAATGAAGCATGCCGACAAACTGATTGATCGCATCCTGATGCTGGATGGCCTGCCAAATCTGCAAGCCCTGCACAAGCTGATGATTGGCGAGAACACGCCGGAAATGCTGAACTGCGATTTGGGTCTGGAAAAAGCCGCACAGAAAACCGTCAAGGAAGGCATTGCCGCGTGCGAAGCCGTCGGCGACTACGTTTCGCGCGAACTGTTCCAATACATTCTGGACGACACCGAAGAACATATCGACTGGCTGGAAACCCAGCTCGACTTGATCGAGAGAGTCGGTATCCAGAATTATCTGCAAGCGCAAATGATCGAAGGCGAATAAGCCACTCGCTTTACTTGCAGCCAAACAAAAAGGACGCCCAGGCGTCCTTTTTGTTTATTTGCGCACGCGACCGCTCACTCAGGCATGGTTTCCTTGAACGACGGACGCTCGCTAAGCTTTTCGAAGAGTTTGGCCAGATTGGGATAATCGGTGCGCCAATCAATGTCGGGAAAACGGAAGTCCAGCCATCCCAGCGCACAACCGACCGCCACATCGGCCAAGCTGTAATGAATGCCAGCACAAAATGCCTTGTCCTTCAGCCCTTCCGACATAGCCTTCAAACCGCCATGCACCTTGGCCAGTTGCCGATCCATCCAGGCCTGACTGCGTTGCTGCTCTTCCTTGCGCAAAGTTTTTTCCAGACGCAACAGCACGCCGGCATCCAGCACGCCATCGGCTAGCGCTTCCCAGCATTTGATTTCGGCGCGCTCCCGGCCATTAGGCGGGATCAGTTTGCCGACCGGCGTCAGCGTATCCAGATATTCGACGATCACGCGTGAATCGAACATCGCACCGCCATCCTCCATTACCAGACACGGCACTTTGCCGAGCGGATTGGATTGCTGAATGGTGGTGTCGGCCGCCCAGACATTTTCGAGCAGCAGTTCGTAGTCGATCCGCTTTTCCAGCATCACGATGCGGACCTTGCGGACAAAAGGGCTACCGAGAGAACCAATCAGTTTCATGATGTACAACGTCGAAAATCGGAAGGCGATTATACCGTGCCCTATCTCAAAAAAAGCCTAGCCCACGCACGTCGTGCGGTTTTGCAACGAGGCCGAGGTGCCGCAATGGTAGAATACTGCCTTGCTTTTTTGCGCCGGTTTGATCGCGCATCCGCGATTGCCAGTGCTTCCCTCCATTCACGTCATTGCGCTCAACGCTCATCACCATGTCGCTCTCCACTCTTTCCGCCCTTTCGCCGCTGGACGGTCGCTACGCCGCCAAGACCGATAAACTGCGTCCTATTCTGTCCGAAGCCGGTTTCATGCACCATCGCGTCAAGGTCGAAATCGCCTGGTTGCAAGCCTTGTCTTCGGCCGGTTTCGATGAAATCAAGCCGTTTTCGGATGCCGCCAATGCGCGCCTGAACAAGCTGACCATGGATTTTTCCGAAGCCGATGCACAGCGCATCAAGGAGATCGAAGCCGTCACCAATCATGACGTCAAGGCCGTCGAATACTGGCTCAAGGAACAGGTCAAGGATGTGCCCGAGCTGGTGGCCGCTACCGAGTTCATCCACTTTGCCTGCACCTCGGAAGACATCAACAACACCTCACACGGGATGATGATAAAGGCCGCGCGCAACGACGTGCTGCTGCCGGCTCTGCAAACCATCATCGATAAGCTGACCCAACTGGCACATGACAATGCCGAACTGCCGATGATGTCGCGCACCCACGGTCAGCCGGCCAGCCCAACCACGCTCGGCAAGGAGATGGCCAACGTCGTCGCCCGCCTCAAGCGCGCTGCAGAGCGCATCAGCAATGTCCAGATCCTCGGCAAGATGAATGGTGCCGTTGGCAACTACAACGCCCACCTGTCCGCTTACCCGCAAACCGACTGGCAAGCCTTCTCCAAGGACGTGATCGAGAACCGTCTGGGCCTGACCTTCAATCCCTACACCATCCAGATCGAGCCACACGATTACATGGCAGAACTGTTCGACGCCATCGCGCGTGCCAACACCATCCTGCTCGACCTGAACCGTGATATCTGGGGTTACATCGCGCTCGGCTACTTCAAACAAAAAACCAAGGCGGGTGAAATCGGTTCTTCGACCATGCCGCACAAGGTCAATCCGATCGATTTCGAAAATTCGGAAGGTAACCTCGGCATGGCCAATGCCGTGCTCAAGCACATGGCCGAGAAGCTGCCGGTCTCGCGCTGGCAGCGCGACCTGACCGACTCCACCGTTTTGCGCAACATCGGCGTCGGTTTCGGTTACGCCGTGCTGGCCTACGATAGCTGCCTGCGCGGCCTGAACAAGCTCGAAGTCAATCCGCAGCGTATTGCCGAAGACCTCGACGACACCTGGGAAGTACTGGCAGAGCCGGTGCAAACCGTGATGCGTCGCTACGGCATCGATAACCCTTACGAGCAGTTGAAGGAACTGACGCGCGGCAAGGGCATTTCGAAAGATGACATGCGTGCATTCATCGCCACGCTGGCCATTCCGCAACAAGCCAAGGATGAATTGCTGGCCATGACGCCTGCCAGCTACATCGGCTACGCCAGTAAACTCGCGCGCGCCATTTAATCAAGCCGTCGCAACTTCATTGGGGTTGCGCTGTCAGAGACCGTGCAGCAGGCGTTACGATAGCCTGCTGCACGGTCTCTTTTATTTTGCTATATTGTTCTAACTAGAACTTATTGAAATAAAATAACAAACATGGCTGCTTCCCAGCACCGCTATACCTTGACCGCCATCGGCTTGCACTGGCTAATGGCCTTGCTGATCATTGCGACCTTTTTGCTGGGCCTGACCATGGTCGATATCCCCGGTCTCACACCGACCAAACTCAAATACTTTTCCTGGCACAAATGGATGGGCGTGACCGTACTCGCCTTTGCTTGCGTGCGCCTGCTGTGGCGCCTTACTCATGCGACACCACCTTACGCACAGCCCATACCTAAATGGCAGCACGCCGCCGCCCATGGCGCGCATGGCTTGCTGTATGTCCTGATCTTTGCGGTTCCACTATCCGGCTATTTCTTCAGCCTGGCTGCCGGTGTGCCAGTTGTATATCTTGGCGTACTTCCCCTGCCCAACCTGATCGCCCCCGATCCCGAACTCAAAGTACTGCTGGGTCAGACGCACTATGTGCTCAACATGATCTTGCTGGCAGTCGTCAGTCTGCATCTGCTCGCTGTGATCAAGCATCAGTTTTTCGATCGTGACCGTGTCCTGCAACGCATGCTTCCCTAATTTCTGAAAGGATTTTCATGTTCGCCCAACATCTCCCCGGTAAATCCCTGCGCTGGCTTGCCATCGCGGCCACTGCTATCGCCTTACCCGTACTGGCTGCCACGGCACTCAAGACCGATGCCGCAAAAAGCAAGGTCACCATCACGTTCAAGCAAATGAATGTGCCGGTCGATGCGCAATTCAAGAAATTCACGGCAGCGATCAACTACGACGCCGCCAAACCCGAGAATTCCAAAGCCAATGTCGATATCGACACAACCAGTTTTGATCTGGGGGACCCTGCATACAATGCAGAAGTACAGAAAAAGGAATGGTTCAATACGGCTCAATTTCCCAAGGCCACGTTTGTTTCCACTCAGATCAAGACAGGCGCTGCCGGCAAGCTGGATGTGACAGGCAAGCTGACCATCAAAGGCAAGAGCAGTGACGTCAGTTTCCCGCTGACGGTAAAGAAGGAAGGCAATGCGCAGGTATTTGAAGGCACGCTGCCGATCAAACGCCTGACCTATGGCATCGGTGATGGTGAATGGAAAGACACCAGCATCGTTGCCGACGAAGTCACCATCAAGTTCCGTGTCGTTGCGGCACCTTGATCGGTTGCATCAAACCCGTACTACCAAACCCACAAAAACCTAGGAGCTAACATGATGAAATCGAAACTCGCCCTGCTGTGCCTGCTGGTTGCCGGCACGTCTTCCGCCTTTGCGCAAACCTATAAGATCGAGCCTGGCCATACTTACCCTAGCTTCGAAGCCGATCACATGGGCATCTCGTTCTGGCGCGGCAAGTTCAACAAAACCAGCGGCGTGATCACGCTTGATCGTGCAGCAAAGACGGGTACTGTCGATATCGCCATCGACCCTGCATCGATCGATTTCGGTCATGAAAAAATGAACGAACACGCACGCAGCGCCGACATGTTCAATGTGCAGAAATTCCCAAACATCACGTACAACAGCAAATCCATTACTTTCAAGGGAGATACGCCAGTTGAAGTCGATGGCACATTGACCATGCTGGGTGTCACCAAGCCTGTCAAACTGACGATCAACAAATTCAAGTGCATCCAGCATCCGATGCTCAAGCGCGAAGTCTGTGGTGCCGATGCATCCGCCACCTTCAACCGTGCTGATTTCGGTCTGAACTACGCGCTGAACTATGGCTTCTCGCCGCAAGTGAAACTGGCGATCCAGGTCGAAGCACTCAAGGAAGACTGATTTGCTTCCCAGCTGAAAAAAGGCCGACACACACTGTGCCGGCCTTTTTAATAAGTAAAAACCGGAAATTTCATGGCTGAACGTTATCTACGCAGCATCCGTCTGCTAGCCGAGTGCTATCAGGCGTTCGAGCGGCATTCGCAAGACAATTTGCGCCGCCGCACCGGCCTGACGTCGGCGCAATTCGACATCATTGCCACGCTTGGCAATACGACTGGCCTGACGTTCAAAGAGCTCGGTGAGAAGACGCTCATCACGAAAGGCACGCTGACAGGTGTCGTGGATCGCCTAGAGTCTCGAGGGCTGGTGGTGCGCATTGCCCAGATTGAGGACAGGCGCTCTACGATCGTGCGCCTTACCGACGCGGGCGAGCAGGAATTCGGCCGCGTCTTTTCTCCGCAAATAAAGCATTGCAAATTACCGTTTGAAAATTACAGCGAGAAAGATTTTGACGCTCTGGAAGCCGCGCTAGGGAAATTGCACGCACAACTCTCGTCCCCCACAAAGAATACAAGACGGTAGACAGACCACATCTAATTTGTGGCGTCATCGCGCGACGCCTCGTCCGAGTCGTATCGTGGCAATGCAGTGCCACAATGCATGCAATACCGGGCATCTCGATCATGCCCAGTGGTTAAGCACTCACGACATGTACGCGTTGTCACCTTCCTTTTGTGAAACTTCTGGGCGGTCATCTCGGAAGTAACGATACCCGTCGGCACTGCAAGAATGCCCCAACCGATCAGCATCGTGACAGACGCAATGGCTCGTCCCAAATCGGTTTGTGGTGCGATGTCGCCAAATCCAACCGTACTTACGGTCGTGATCGCCCAATAGACGGAGGTAGGAATACTAGTAAAAGCCGTTCCCTCACCTCCCTCTACGACATACAGCAGCGTACCGTTCACGACCACAAGGATGGCCACTACCGATAGAAAAATCAGAATCTTTCTTCGGCTGGCACGTACGGCACGCGCCAATTGCACATACTCATCAACGTACGCAGCCAGCTTCAGAAGCCGGAAAATCCGCAGCAACCGCAATAGTCGCAGGTCCACCAGCGCATGCAAGCCAGGATAGAAGAAGGAGGCATAGGTGGGCAGTATGGAAAGAAAATCGATGACGCCATAAAAGCTGCGTGCGTATCTCGTCGGGTGATTGACGCACATCAGGCGTGCGCCATATTCAATAGTGAACAGAATCGTGAAAAACCACTCAAGGCCGTGCAGTATCGCGCCGTACTTTGCGTGAATTGAGGGAATGCTATCCAGCATAACGACCGTGACGCTCGCGACGATTGCGGCAATCAACAAGAAATCGAAGTATCGCCCTGCGCGAGTATCCGCCTCGAAGATGATGATAAAAAGACGTTCACGCCAACCGCCGTCAGGCCGACCAAAGGCTGATTCACTCCTTGCCTGATCATGCTCGATTTCAGAGACAACTCCACTCTTGCGCATTGATTCAACTCCGCAGTTTGACCATGGTCGCCATTATGGCGTGTCCTTTAGCGGGTTGCATGTTAAGAAAACGTTAGTTATCATGGCGGCCAATGGGTGTTTGCAGCGTCTTGCTGCAAACAGGTTTTATGCGATGGTCGGGCCGCCACGCGGAGACTCGTATATGCCAACACCTATTGCCCAGTCCGCCCATTTCCCGAAGTATTGCATCGCGGAAATTAGCCCCCTTTCATACGACAAGCGCAACGTCCTGGTCAGTTAAAGACCCAGACTCGTCACGTCGGTTTCCCATCCCTTTTCTGACCGGGTCTTTGGCCCGGCGTGTACTCGTCTTCGAAATAATGCTTAACAGCATCATTTCTATAGTGATTATTTCTATCGATATCAATTGTCATTGCGCTTGCTTGCCATTTTTTTTTAACCACAACGGAGGAGCATTTTCAGCAGCGCCCTAATAAACAAACAAGCTGACAGAAATCATTCTGTTTCAAGCCTTGATATGGAGAGTGAGATTAATGACTGATACAACAATGAGCGCGTCGGGGATGACAGCCGGCGACAGTAAAGAAACGATTCAAAAAGAAACCATTCACCTGAAAGCGCCCGGCACAGGGCTGGTAGACACCTGGAAAGCAATGGGGCCCGGTATTGCCGCGGCGATGACCGGCATCGGTGCCAGCCACATCATGCATGCTCCAACCGCAGGGGCACGCTTTGGCTACGACCTGCTTTGGGTCATCCTTGCGGCCTACATCATCAAATACTGCGCGTTTGAATTTGCGCACCGCTACACGATGGTCAAAGGCGAGACCATCATCAACGCCTACCACCGCAACGGTAACTGGCCGCTGTGGTTCATGATTTTCCAAGGCTTTGCCAATACCGTCGGGATTGCCGGACGTGCACTCGGTTGCGCGGCCATGCTGTGGGCGGCATTTCCATTCATGGCGCTGGAAACATGGGCGGTCGTGATTTTGCTGGGTACGGTTGCCATTCTGTGGGCCGGCAGTTACAAGGCCGTCGAAGGCATCTGCAAACTGCTGATTCTGATTTTTGCCGGCTCATGCTTTATCGCGTTTGCATTGCAGGCACCGCCTCCGATGGAGTATCTGTCGCGGTTGGCGCCAACGCTGCCACCAATCGCCGCCATGATGCTGTTTGGCGCCATGTTCGGTTACTTCCCAACCACGCTTGAAGTCGCACCGATGCAATCGAATTGGGCAGTCGACAAAAAAGCCGGCATGGTCAAGATCAATGAGCTGCGTGCCCAAGGACACAAGGTAGAAATGGACAAGGACTACATGAAGAACAGTCTGATCCTTTTCAAGCGCGACATGAACATCTCATACATCGTGTCAATGCTGTCCGGCATGATCTTCCTGATCGTCGGTGCCGCCGTTCTCAATCCGCTCGGCCTGGTACCGAAAGGCAGTGAGATGGGCGCGACCATTGCGCGCATCTATACCGATACATTCGGCGGCTGGATCTTCCCGGTCATTATTGCCGGTGGTGTCGCTGCACTGTTCTCGACCGTCTTCACCTATTTCGACGGTCAGGCTCGCATTACAGAAGAGTGCGCTGCACGCCTGTTCAAGAAGCTCGACACACCTACTGCACGCAAACTTGTGTACCGCGGCATGCAGATCATCTGGATCATCGCTGGTGTCGCAATCATTTACGGCCTGCCTGAACCGATCTTCGTCACGCAGTTGGCATCAGTGATGGCGCTGGTCTTCTCTCCCGTCTTGTACTGGCTGACCGTCAAGGCACTGAAAGACAATTTCACGACCGATTTCGAACGTGAGCTGTTGCCATCCAAGCTGATGTTCGCCTGGGCCTGGTTTGGCGTCATCGCCTTGGTCGGCATTACCGGTTGGGTGCTTTACACGCAGTTTCTGATGTAACCTCCGCCGTCATCCAGTCGGATGACGGTGTATGCCCATTACCGCTTGCCGGGGAAGCATCGTCGCGATTTTCCCCGGTTTTTTTAATTCCTCGCTCACACGGCATGGCATGCTGCTGCCACCGTCAAAAAGAATGGCACTACCATGAATGAAGAAATGAACCTCATCGCGGCCGTCCTATTCGGCATCGCGCTTATCCATACGTTTGCAGCCAAATCGTTCGAAAAACTGGCGCATCGCAGCAAACATCACTCGGGTCTGTTGCATCTTCTCGGTGAAATCGAAGTTGTGTTTGGGTTGTGGGCCTTTGTACTGATCGGCACCATGGCATTTGTCGTCGGTCCGCAAAACGCTATCGAATACGCCGAATCACGTCATTACACAGAGCCGCTTTTCGTCTTCGTGATCATGATCATCGCCGCATCGCGTCCGGTACTGGAAACTGTTAAAGGTCTCGTCGCCGTGCTCGCGCGTGCCATGCCGATGCGCACCGCCGTTGCCCGTGTCTGGCTTTGCCTTTGCGTTGTGCCGCTGATCGGCTCCCTCATCACAGAGCCCGCTGCCATGACCCTTGCGGCATTGATGCTTGCTCCACTCGTCTTCCACGACGGTCTTCCAGAATGGAAAAAATATGCAGCGCTCGGCGTGCTCTTCGTCAACATCTCGATCGGCGGCACGCTGACTTCCTTTGCCGCGCCCCCCGTACTGATGGTAGCGGCCACCTGGAACTGGGACAGCGCCTTCATGGCTACCACGTTCGGCTGGAAAGCGGCGATTGCCGTCTTCATCAATGCCACCGCGGTCACTGCGCTCATGGCCAGCCATCTCGTTGACAAGCCGTCGGAAGTCGAAAAAGCCGGTGGAGAATTACCGATGCCGGTTGCTGTCGCCGTCGTTCACTTGTTGGCATTGGCAGGCGTCGTTTATTTCGCGCACCATCCGGTGATTTTTCTGGCGATTTTCCTATTCTTCCTGGGCTTTACGAAAGCGTATGAACCGTACCAAAACCCATTGATTCTGAAGGAAGGCTTGCTGGTCGGATTTTTTCTTGCCGGTCTGGTCGTACTCGGCGGCATGCAGCAATGGTGGCTACAACCAATCGTCTCGGGTCTTGAGCCGACCGCACTGTTCTTCGGCGCATTGTTCCTCACCGCCATTACCGACAACGCTGCATTGACCTACCTCGGTTCTCTCATCGAAGGCATGAGCGATGCAGCCAAGTACATGCTGATGGCCGGAGCAGTCGCCGGTGGTGGCCTGACAGTCATTGCCAATGCCCCAAATCCTGCAGGTGTCGCTTTGCTGCGCAGTGGGTTCAAGGATGGCGCCATTAGTATTCTGGGATTGGTGATCGGTGCGCTGGCACCGACCGCGGTTGCCGCCGCATTTTTCCTGATGTTCATTCCTTGATAGCGTAAGCAACGCTACGTCTAAGGATGTCGATACGACTGCCTTCGTGCCGGAGTTCTGGCGTGAAGGCAGTATGCGCTCTAGCCTCGCGGATTCGTCCCCAAAGTACATCCATTGCGTACGATTCACTTTCGCCCGCAATGCATTCAAGTCGCATGATTACCACCGACCATCCTTATTGCTCATGAGCGAATTTCTCCTCAATTATCGATTTCCACTGGTCATTTCCATACTTTTGATTATTGCCGTAATCTGGCTATGGCAAGCAATACAATTCAGCGCGCAACAGAAACGCGCGCGAGACGATGCGAATTGCAACCATCAGCTTGGCTATGATTATTTGATATGGAAGCTCGATGGTGACGTCGCACTAGCCGACGAACTGATCCGCTTGGAGCGTGAACGACACGGCGGCACGCTTGCGCAGGCGATCGAGCGGGTTAACAACGCTGTGGCGAAAGACGAGCTCAATTCTTGAGCAGATACACGTAAAAAAGCCGGCGAATGCCGGCTTTTTTTATTGCGCGGATTGCGCGCCCACGATTACACCACCGCACCGTCGTTCTCTGTCTTTTCCTTGACCGGTTTCAGCAAGTCTTCGCGCTTGACCCCCAACCACATCGCAATGGCCGCCGCGACGAAAACGGATGAGTAAATACCGAAACAGATACCGATCGTCAGCGCCAGCGCGAAGTAATGCAGCGTCGGACCACCGAAGAAGAACATCGACAGCACCATTAGCTGCGTCGAACCGTGCGTGATGATGGTACGCGAGATCGTACGTGTGATCGCGTGGTTCATTACTTCCGCGACAGGCAGCTTGCCGTAGCGACGATCACGGAAGGTTTCGCGCACGCGATCGAACACGATGACCGATTCGTTGACCGAATAACCCAGCACGGCGAGCACGGCGGCAAGCACGGTCAGCGAAAACTCCCAGCCGAAGAAGGCGAAGAAACCGAGAATGATCACGACGTCATGCAGGTTGGCGAAGATCGAAGCAACCGCAAACTTCCATTCGAAACGGAATGCCAAGTAGATCATGATGCCGATCACCAGCATGCCAAGTGCCATCATGCCGTCATGGGCGAGTTCTTCACCCACTTGAGGACCGACGAATTCGACACGTTTGAGCTCAACCGCAGCATCCTGCGCTTTCAGTGCGCCCATCACGCGATCGCTGATCTGCGTCGTATCCACACCTTGTTGTGCAGGCAGGCGAATCAGCACGTCCTGCGCGGTACCGAAACTCTGCACCTGCATATCGGTATAGCCCAGGCCGCCAAGCTCCTTGCGCACCGATTCCAGATCGGCCGCCTGTTTGTACTGCACTTCCATCACGGTACCGCCCGTGAATTCGATCGACAGATGCAATCCCTTGGAAAACAGGAAGAACAACGCCAGACAGAACGTGAGGATCGAAATCAGGTTGAAGATCTTGGCATGGCGCAAGAACGGGATGTCTTTGTTGATCCGGAAAAATTCCATCACTTACCTCTTTGACGATCGCTCCTTAGCGGAGCGATCTGCTTGTTTATCAATGCAATCTTTTCTTTGACTGACGCGGCAGAAGGTCCGCGCCCAATCAGGCATATCTCGTACTTAGTCGGCCACCTTGTCAGTCGGCTTCCAGACCTGACCGATGGAAATGCTGGTGAGACGTTTCTTGCGGCCGTACCAGAGGTTGACCACACCACGCGACACGAATACCGACGAGAAGATCGAGGTAACGATACCCAGCGCATGCACGACGGCAAAACCGCGCACCGGACCAGAACCGAAAATCAGCAGCGCCAGTGCGGCAATCAGCGTCGTGATGTTCGAGTCAAGAATCGTCGCCCACGCACGGTCGAAGCCGAGTGCGATCGCCTGCTGTGGTGTCTGCCCCGCTCGCAACTCTTCTCGTACGCGCTCATTGATGAGCACGTTGGCATCGATCGCCATACCCAGCGTCAGCGCAATAGCCGCAATACCCGGCAAGGTCAGCGTTGCCTGCAGCAACGACAGGATCGCCACCAGCAACATGACGTTCACGGCCAGCGCAAACACGCTGAACATGCCGAACACGCGATAGTAGATGATCATGAAGACACCCATCGCGATGAAACCCCACAGCACGGAGTGGAAGCCCATCGAAATGTTTTCGGCACCGAGTTGCGGGCCAATCGTGCGCTCTTCGATGATTTCCATCGGTGCCGCCAGCGAACCGGCACGCAGAAGCAGAGCCAGATCGGCCGCCGCTTCGGACGATCCCATGCCGGTGATCTGGAAACGCGAACCAAGTTCGTCACGAATCGTAGCCACCGTCAGCACTTCGCCCTTGTTCTTTTCGAACAGCACGATCGCCATCGATTTGCCGACACGCGAACGCGTCGCTTCGCGCATGCGACGACCACCGTCGCCATTCAGGTCGATGCTGACCGATGGCTGCTGGTTCTGATCGAAGCTGGCCGATGCGCTGGAAATATATTCACCCGTAATCACCGGGTCCTTGTAGAGCACCACTGGCGCATTCTTGCCGACGCGGAACAGTTCGGAACCGAAAG
>NZ_CAJYMD010000034.1 GCF_913776015.1 uncultured Oxalicibacterium sp.
GGCGCATAGGCTCGCGTTTCCTTCAGTGCAGCCAGTGCCTGCGCAAACAGTTCGATCTCGCCCCATACCGGAATCTGCTTGTCGGCAGCGGCCGGCCTGATGCCGGAGCGCGAGCTTGCTGCCATCCTGCCGGCCGCTGCCGACAAGCAGATTCCGGTATGGGGCGAGATCGAACTGTTTGCGCAGGCACTGGCTGCACTGAAGGAAACGCGAGCCTATGCGCCAAAGGTCATCGCCATCACTGGCACCAATGGCAAGACGACGGTAACCAGCCTGACCGGCTTGCTGTGCCGTCGCAGTGGCTTGACGGTGCAGGTGGCCGGCAACATCAGCCCGGCTGCACTCGATTGCCTGCGTGAAGCGATGGCGTCCGATCAGTTGCCTCAAGTATGGGTGCTGGAACTGTCGAGCTTCCAGTTGCAGACCACCTATTCGCTGCAGGCCGATGTCGCGACCGTGCTCAATGTCACGCAGGATCATCTGGACTGGCACGGCGACATGCAAGCCTATGCGGATGCCAAGGCGCGCATCTTCGGTACCGACACTGTACGCGTGCTCAATCGCGACGATGCCTGGACCATGAAGATGGCTTCCGCTTCGGCTTCTGTGATTACCTTCGGTAGCGATGAAGCCATGCAAGCCGACTGCTTTGGCCTGGTCGACGAAAATGGCATGCGCTGGTTGTCGGTCGGTATCGCCGATGAAGAGCAGCAACCCAAGCGTCGCAAGAAGGATCAGGTCGAGGTCGAAGTCATGACCAAGAAACTGATGCCGGTCGATGCATTGCATATCCGTGGTCAGCACAATGCGGTCAATGCCCTGGCGGCATTGGCGTTGTGTCGCGCCATCGATCTGTCGTTCGCCCAGTTGCTGCACGGTTTGCGCGAGTATCGTGGCGAGCCGCATCGTGTCGAACACGTGGCCACAATCGGCGGTACCGAATATTACGACGATAGCAAGGGCACGAACGTTGGTGCCACGGTTGCTGCTCTCAAGGGATTGGGGACCGGGCGCGGTAGCGCAGCACCGCATCTGATTCTGATTGCCGGTGGTGATGGCAAGGGGCAGGATTTCGCCCCGCTGGCTGATCCGGTTGCCAAACATGCGCGTGCGGTTTTCCTGATCGGCAAGGATGCCGGCGCAATTCGTACAGCACTGGCCGATACCGGCGTTGCGCTGACCGATTGCGCAACGCTGGAAGCCGCCACCGAGCAGGCTGCGGCCATTGCCGGTGAAGGCGATGCCGTGCTGTTGTCGCCAGCATGCGCCAGCCTAGACATGTTCCGCAACTACGCGCATCGTGCACAGGTATTCGTCGATACCGTGCGTGAAATCGCACTCGCCCGCGGGGAGGTTGGCGCATGAAATTCGCCTTCCCATCCCTGTTCGGCGCACCGGCGGAGAAAAAGCCGGCACCGAAACTTGAGCAGCGTCCAAAGATGACGAGCTATGACCAGCCACTGGTCTGGGTCGTGATTTTGCTCATGCTGTACGGGATGGTTATGGTGTATTCGGCTTCGATCGCGCTGCCCGATTCGCCGAAATATGCGCGTTACGACAATGCGCACTTCCTCGGCCGTCAGGCCATGTTCATCAGCCTGGCCTTGTTTGCCGGTTTGCTGGCATTCCGTGTGCGCATCGAAACCTGGCAAAAATTGGCACCGTATCTGTTCGTTGCCACGCTGTTCCTGCTGGTCTTGGTGCTGGTGCCGGGTATTGGCAAGGGCGTCAATGGCGCACGTCGCTGGTTGTCTTTCCATGTATTCAATCTGCAGCCATCCGAATTGATGAAGCTGTTTGTCGTGTTGTATGCCGCCGATTACACGGTACGCAAGCAGCAAGTCATGCACAAGCTGACCAAGGGTTTCATGCCGATGACGGTAGCAATCGGTTTTGTCGGGCTGCTTCTGCTGCTGGAGCCAGACCTTGGCGCGTTCGGCGTGATCGTCTGTATCGCCATGGGCATTCTGTTCCTCGGCGGTATCAACGGCATCTGGTTCGGTGGCATCGGGGCAACGCTGGTCGGCATCTTCAGTCTCGTCATCATCGCGTCACCGTGGCGGCGTGAACGTATCTTCGCGTACCTGAATCCATGGGAAGAAAGCAATGCTCTGGGCAAGGCATATCAGCTTTCGCATTCGCTGATCGCGTTCGGTCGTGGTGAACTGTTCGGTGTCGGTCTGGGTGGCAGCGTGGAGAAACTGCATTACCTGCCGGAAGCGCATACCGACTTCTTGCTGGCAGTGATCGGTGAGGAACTGGGTTTTGTCGGCGTGCTGGTCGTGGTTGCCTTGTTCTACTGGATCATCAAACGTGCGTTCGAAATCGGCCGTCAGGCGATTGCGATGGATCTGACTTTTGCCGGCCTCACGGCCAAGGGCATCGGCATCTGGATTGGCGTGCAGGCGTTCATCAATATGGGCGTGAACATGGGCTTGCTACCGACCAAGGGGTTGACGTTGCCGTTGATGAGCTACGGCGGTTCGGGCGTATTGATCAACTGTATTGGCCTGGCGATCCTGTTGCGTATCGATTACGAAAACCGGGTACTCATGCGCGGAGGTCGTATATGACCACTCGCATGAAAACGCTGATGATCATGGCGGCAGGCACGGGCGGTCATATTTTCCCTGGCCTGGCGATTGCCGACACCATGCGCGCGCGTGGTTGGCAGGTGTCATGGCTTGGTACCACGCATGGCATGGAGCGCGATCTCGTGCCACAACGCGGAATCGAGATGGATGCGATTGCGTTCAGTGGTTTGCGCGGCAAGGGTATCGTGCATACGCTCCAGGGTGTATTACGTCTGGCAGGAAGTTTCGTGCGCTGCGGTTCGATTTTGTCGCGTCGCAAGCCGGACGTTGTGCTCGGCATGGGCGGTTACGTGACAGTGCCGGGTGGATTCATGGCTGCCTTGCGCGGTACGCCGGTGGCCTTGCTGAATGCTGATGCAGCCTTGCTGTTGTCGAACAAGACGCTGACGCCGGTTGCCAAGCGCGTGCTATTCGGTTTTCCGGCCGATTTCGGTGCGGCAGCAGGCAAGGCCGTGGTCACGGGCAATCCGGTCCGTCAGGAAATCATCGACATGCCACCACCGGTGCAACGTTATGCAGAGCGTACGGGCCCGCTGCGTATTCTGGTCGTCGGTGGCAGTCTCGGTGCGCAGGTGCTGAACGAAACCCTGCCCGCTGCGCTGACGCTGATTCCGCTTGAAGCACGTCCGATCGTCACGCATCAATCGGGCAAGAAGAATATCGATGCCTTACGTCAGCGCTATGCCGATGCCGGTGTGCAAGCCGACATCCTCGCTTTCATCGATGACATGCCGCGCCGCTACGCTGAAGCCGATCTGGTGATCTGCCGTGCGGGTGCGATCACGGTGTCGGAATTGACGGCGGCGGGTGTAGCGAGTGTGCTGGTGCCGTTGCTGGTATCTACCACTACGCATCAGCGCAACAACGCGCAATGGATGGCAGAACAGCAGGCAGCGATTCATTTGCCGCAAACAGAATTACAGGCAACGCATCTGGCCGATCTGCTGCAGCGCATGACGCGCGCGCAGTGCCAGCAGATGGCGGAGGCCGCTTATGAACAGGGACGTCGTGATGCCAATGAGGCGATCGCGAACGTGCTGGAAGAATTGGTGAAAGCCGCATGAAACATAAAGTTAAAAATATTCATTTCGTCGGTATTGGCGGCAGTGGCATGAGCGGCATTGCCGAAGTGCTGCTGAACCTGGGCTATACGATTTCGGGTTCTGATCTCGGCAGCAATGTCGCGACGCGTCGCCTGGCATCCTTGGGTGCCAAGGTCACGCAAGGACATGCTGCCGAAAACATCGAACAGGCCGATGCCATCGTGACTTCTACGGCCGTGCAGGCCGATAATCCTGAAGTCGTGGCTGCACGCGCCAAGCATATTCCGATCGTGCCGCGTGCTGTCATGCTGGCCGAATTGATGCGTTTGAAACGCGGTATCGCGATTGCCGGCACGCATGGCAAGACCACGACAACGAGTCTGGTCGCCAGCATTCTGGCTGAAGGCGGACTCGATCCGACCTTCGTTATTGGCGGCCTGCTCAACAGTGCCGGTGCCAATGCCAAGCTCGGTGCCGGTGATTACATTGTGGTCGAAGCCGACGAGTCGGATGCATCGTTCCTGAATCTGTCGCCAATGATCGAAGTCATCACGAATATCGATGCCGATCACATGGAAACCTACGATCATAGTTTCGACAAACTCAAACAGGCATTTGTCGATTTCACCCAGCGTCTGCCGTTCTACGGTGTCGCGATGCTGTGCATCGACGATCCGACCGTGCGTGAACTGATTCCACGTATTCCCAAGCTGGTAACGACTTACGGTTTCCACGAAGAAGCCGACGTACGTGCCGTCGATGCGTGTCCCGTAGCCGGCAAGATGCAGTTCACGGTGAAGCAGGACGGTTATGCGCCCATGCAGGTCAGCCTCAATCAGCCAGGTATGCACAACGTGCAAAACGCATGCGCCGCGATCGCAATTGCGCGCGAACTAGGTGTGGACGACGCCGCGACGCAAAAAGCGCTTAGCGAATTCAACGGCGTTGGCCGTCGCTTCACGCGCTATGGCGAAATCGCGATCAAGGATGTCAACGGAAAACCGGCTGGCTCGTTTGCCTTGGTCGATGATTACGGTCACCACCCAGTCGAGACGGCAGCGACGCTGGCCGCTGCGCGGGGTGCCTATCCGGGGCGTCGTCTCGTGCTGGCATTCCAGCCGCATCGTTACACGCGTACGCGCGATCTGTTCGAAGACTTCGTGAAAGTGTTGTCGACAACCGATTTACTGGTGCTGGCCGAGGTGTATGCGGCAGGTGAGCAGCCGATCGTGGCAGCGGATGGTCGCACCTTGGCGCATGCCTTGCGCGTGGCTGGCAAGGTTGATCCCGTGTTCGTCGAAAATATCGCCGAGATGCCGGCCACTATCATGAACGTGATTCGCGATGGCGATGTGCTGATCACGATGGGAGCCGGTTCGATCAGCGGCGTGCCCGCGAAACTGCAGCAGGGGCAAACGCAATGACTAATGAAAAAATGAAAAACGAATTCGGCAAGGTTGGCGTGTTGTTTGGCGGTCATTCCGCCGAGCGCGAAGTTTCCTTGATGTCGGGCAAGGGTGTGCTGGCTGCGTTGCAGGCCAAAGGCATTGATGCGCATGCGTTCGATCCGGCGGAGCGCCGCCTGGCCGAGCTGGCTGCAGAAAAGTTCGATCGCGTCTTCATCGCCTTGCATGGCATCTACGGTGAAGACGGTTCCTTGCAGGGCGCGCTTGAGCAATTGGGTATTCCCTATACCGGCCCCGGTGTGATGGCTTCGTCGATCGCGATGGACAAGATCATGACCAAGCGCATTTGTCTGAGCAACGGCGTGCCGACGCCAGCCTTCGTGTCGCTCGACGTCGCAACGACCACACCCGAGCGCCTGCAGGAAGTGGCGACCGAGTTCGGCTATCCGCTGATGCTGAAAGCGCCACATGAAGGTTCGACGATTGGCATTGCGCGTGTCGAATCCGCCGAAGCATTGCAGGAAGGGTTTGCATTGTGCGCACGTTACGACGACGTAATCCTTGCCGAGCAATTCATCAAGGGTCGTGAGTTGACGGTGCCGGTGATTGGTCGTGGTCGCGAAGCGCGTGCGCTGCCGATCGTGGAAATTCGCGCACCGCAAGGTAACTATGATTACGAACACAAGTATTTCAGCGACGACACCGAATACCTGTGCCCGGCACCGTTGGATGAAACATTGACCCGGCAGATTCAGGCACTGGCCGTGAATGCTTTCAATGCGATTGGTTGCACTGGCTGGGCGCGAGTGGATTTCATGCTGCGCGCATCGGATAATGCGCCATTCCTGTTGGAGATCAACACCTCGCCGGGCATGACGAGTCATTCGCTGGTGCCGATGTCGGCACGGCAGGCGGGAACCGGATATGAAGATTTGTGTGTGGAAATCCTGCGTCTGGCGACGCTGGGTTTGAAGAAAAACGTGAAAGGCGACTGATTCCATCATGTGGCAAGACGTACGATTGCTGAATGCGACAGCCAACACCCTGTTCGGGTTGGTTGCGCTCGCCATCGTCGCGTCGTGCCTGTGGTGGGTAGCGCAACGGCCGTACTTTACGCTGAAGGTGATTCGGGTCGAGGCATCGCAGCACGAACCTTTGCGCCATATCAATCCACTGACCGTACGTAGCGCGGCATTGGCAAAGATTAAGGGTAATTTCTTTACCGCGAATCTGGATACGGTGCGGCAGACGTTTGAATCGGTACCGTGGGTGCGCAAGGCGACGGTGCGTCGCTCGTGGCCCAACCAGTTGATCGTGACGGTGGAGGAATACACGCCGCTCGGTACCTGGGGCGACGATGGTCGCCTGTTGTCGGACAAGGGTGAAGTATTCGTCGCCAATCTGGCAGAGGCAGAAGAAGATGCCAACCTGCTGACGTTCGATGGACCGATTGGCAGCGAAAAGGAAGTGGTGGCGCGCTGGCAGGATTTGAACAACTGGTTTGCGCCGCTGAAACTGTCGGCTGAATCTCTGAGCCTGTCGGAGCGCTATGCGTGGACGGTGCGACTGAGTAACGGCGTGACCGTCGAACTGGGCAGGGAAAAGACGCCGTCCATGCTGAAGGATCGCGTGGATCGTCTGGTTGCCGTGTATCCGCAACTGGTGGCTTTGCTGCAGGACAGAATTGAAAACATCGATATGCGGTATCCGAACGGTCTGGCCCTGACTGCACAAGGGTTGACCATCGGGCCCAACGGCAAGAAAAAGGCAAACGGAAAGACATGACAAAAGACGCTAAAAACCTGATCGTCGGCCTCGACATCGGCACTTCCAAGGTGGTGGCCGTGGTGGCCGAGGTATTGCCGAATGGTCGCCATGAGGTCATCGGCCTGGGCCAGCACGAATCGCGCGGCCTGAAAAAAGGCGTGGTCGTGAATATCGAAGCGACAGTCGAGTCGATCCAGCGCGCGCTCGAAGAAGCCGAACTGATGGCCGACTGCAAGATCCGTAACGTCTACACGGGCATCGCCGGCAACCATATTCGCAGCTTCAATTCGAGTGGCATGGTGGCGATCAAGGAGAAGGAAGTCACGGCAACCGATGTGGCGCGCGTGATCGAAACCGCCAAGGCCGTCAACATCCCGACCGACCAGCAATTGCTGCATACCGTACCGCAGGAATTCATTGTCGATAATCAGGAAGATGTGCGTGAACCAATCGGCATGAGCGGTATCCGACTCGAGGTCAAGGTGCACATCGTGACTGGTGCGGTTTCTGCGGTACAGAACATCGTCAAGTGCATTCGTCGCTGCGGTCTGGAAGTGTCCGATTTGATCCTGCAACCGATGGCGTCGGCCGATGCCGTTTTGACTGCTGATGAAAAAGAACTCGGCGTAGTGTTGATCGATATCGGTGGCGGTACGACCGATGTGGCGATCTTCACCGAAGGTGCGATCCGCCATACGGCTGTGATTCCGATTGCAGGTGACCAGATTACCAATGACATCGCGATGGCCGTGCGCACGCCGACCGCGGAAGCAGAAGAAATCAAGTTACGTTATGGCGTTGCCAAGCAGGTATTGGCCGATCCGAGCGATACGCTGGAAGTGCCGGGTCTGGGTGATCGTGGTTCGCGCAGTTTGTCGCGCCAGGCGCTGGCCGCCGTGATCGAGCCGCGTATCGAGGAATTGTTCTCGCTAGTGCATCAGGTTGTGCGCGAGTCGGGCTACGAAGAAGTGCTGTCATCGGGCATCGTACTGACGGGCGGCACGGCAATGATGCCGGGCATGACGGAACTGGCGGAAGATATTTTTCTCAAACCGGCGCGCCTCGGTACGCCGGAGTACAACGGGCAGTTGGCAGATGTAGTACGCAGTCCCCGGTATGCAACCGTACTGGGTTTGTTGCTGGAAGCGAAAAAGCAGTATCTGCGTGGACATCTGGTCACGCGACAGGATGGATCGGCGACGGCGTTGGTGCGTCGCATGAAGGAATGGTTCTTAGGTAATTTCTGATTTTTGTTTTTGCAATTCACTCTTAATTTTTGACTTAACCCGCAGTTAGCAGTTGCTAGTCGTCACACCGCGTGATGCCTAGCAACTGGGAACTGCCCTCTCTAGAAGGAAATATCATGGAAATCGATATGCTCGAAAATGCTTCCCAAGGTACCGTGATCAAGGTTGTTGGCGTGGGCGGTGCTGGTGGTAATGCCGTGCAGCATATGATCAACAAAGGCGTATCCGGCGTTGAGTTCATCGCTGCCAATACCGATGCACAGGCACTGGAACAATCTAAGGCACACAACGTGATCCAGATCGGTGAAACCGGTCTTGGCGCAGGCATGAAGCCGGCTGTCGGTCGTCAACTGGCTGAAGAGTCGCGCAGCCGCATCGAAGACTCGCTGCGTGGCGCACACATGGTCTTTATCGCAGCCGGCATGGGCGGCGGTACCGGCACGGGCGCTGCTCCTGTCGTGGCGCAAATTGCCAAGGAACAGGGCGCGCTGACGGTTGCTGTGGTTTCCAAGCCATTCTCGTACGAAGGCAAGAAATGCATGGACATCGCCGAAGAAGGTCTGGAAGCGCTGTCTGAACATGTCGATTCGCTGATCATCATCCTCAACGAAAAGCTCGAAGAGATCTATGAAGACGACAGCATGATCGAATGGCTGCAACACGCCGACGATGTGCTGAACAATGCCGTTGCCGGTATTGCCGAGATCATCAACGTGCCAGGCCACATCAACGTCGACTTCAATGACGTGAAAACGATCATGGGCGAGCAGGGTAAAGCCATGATGGGTACGGCAACGGCACATGGTGTCGATCGTGCACGTATCGCTGCCGAACAGGCCGTCGCTTCGCCGCTGCTGGATGGTATCGATCTGTCGGGCGCACGTGGCGTCCTGGTCAACGTGACGGCCAGCCGCAGCCTGAAGGGCAAGGAAATCAAGGAAGTCATGGCAACCGTGCGTGCGTTTGCTGCACCGGATGCATCGATCGCACAAGGTATCGCCTACGACGATGCGATGGGCGACGATATCCGCGTCACGGTCGTGGCAACCGGTCTCGGCCGTGCACGCAAAGGCGTCCAGTTGGTGCAGACGCCAATGCTGCGTACCGGTACGCACAATGAACCAATGATGGCCAATACCGGCATGTTGCAAGGTTCGGTTCAGCCTGCGGCCTCGTTCGAAGGCTTGAAGGCGCCGGCCGTATGGCGTCGTGAATCGGCTTCGGATACGGTTCGTGCACTCGAAAAGAATGGCATGGAAACCTACGATATTCCCGCTTTCCTGCGCAAACAGGCTGACTGATCTGTAACCCGCCGGCTCAGGAAATCCCTGAGTCGTGTAAGGTTATTGTCAGACTGTCTGCAAAGGTAGGCAGAACAAGGCATACTTGCAAACTTACGCCGCGCCAGTGCGCGGCGTTTTTTCAACCGGCCCCGCCCGAGTTAACTCCCATCATTAATCAAAGGAATTCACGATGACTATCAAAGTTGGTGATCAGCTGCCAGAAGCGCGGCTCGCAGAATACATCAGTGTCGCAACCGAAGGCTGTGCCATCGGTCCAAGCAAAGTCATGGTGCACGAAGCCACAAAGGGCAAGAAAATCGCGATTTTCGCCGTACCTGGCGCATTCACGCCAACCTGCTCCGAACAGCACGCGCCTGGCTACATCAAGGCTGCTGACCAGTTCAAAGCCAAGGGTGTCGATGAAATCTGGTGCCTGTCCGTCAACGATCCATTCGTGATGGGTGCATGGGCGCGCGATCAAAAAGCAGAAGGTAAAGTGCGCTTCATCGCTGACGGCAGCGGCACCTTCACCAAAGCACTGGGCCTGGAATTCGATTTGACCAAGGGCGGTCTGGGCGTACGCTCGCAGCGTTACTCGATGCTGGTTGAAGACGGTGTCGTTAAAGTCTTGAACGTTGAAGACAGCGGCCATCTGGAAAGCTCGACCGCAGAAAAACTGCTGTCGCAAATCTGATCGTGTCCAGCCGCCAGGCTGGTACGCATCGTGCAAGCCGCTTCCGCAAACGAAGCGGCTTGCTGCTTTTTGGCGTGCCGACAAGAATTTGTGCATCGTCCTTATTGAAAAAGACAATTTGAACGGCATCGACCTTCGCAGATAAGCTGTTACAAACCGTTTCACACATATCGCAACACGCAACCATTGCCTATAATTCGCCCATGCTCAAACAACGCACCATCAAAGAACAGGTCAAGACGGTCGGCGTCGGCTTGCATTCCGGCACCAAGGTCGAGCTGACGCTGCATGCGGCGCCAGCCGATACCGGCATTGTTTTCCGTCGCATTGATCTCGATCCGGTGGTAGTGTTACCAGCGCAGGCGACCATTGTCGGCGATACGCGCATGGCGTCTACGCTGGCCAAGGATGGCGCCAAGGTTTCCACGGTCGAGCATTTGATGTCGGCTTGTGCGGGCTTGGGTATCGACAATCTGTATGTCGACCTGACGGCCGAAGAAGTCCCGATCATGGATGGTTCGGCGTCTTCATTTGTGTTCTTGTTGCAGCAGGCCGGTTTGCAGGAACTGGATGCACCCAAGAAATTCATCCGCATCAAGCAGCCAGTCGAAGTACGTCAAGGCAGCGGTGACCGAGAAATCTGGGCGCGACTCGAACCCTACAACGGTTTCAAGCTGCAGTTTTTCATCGAATTCAAACACCCCGCAGTGGATGGCACGGGGCAGACAGCGACGATCGATTTCAGTCTGGAATCGTATGTGAAGGATGTCGCACGTGCGCGAACCTTCGGCTTCATGCAGGATATGGAAACCCTGCGCGGGCTGGGACTGATTCGCGGCGGTTCGCTCGAAAACGCGATTGTCATGGACGAATACCGCATCCTGAATGCCGATGGGTTGCGTTACGAAAACGAATTCGTGCGCCACAAAATTCTGGATGCGATTGGCGATCTGTATCTGGTTGGCTATCCGCTCATCGCCAGTTATGTGGCGCACAAGTCGGGGCATATGCTCAATAATCTGCTGGTGCGGGCCTTGCTCGAACGTCCGGATGCCTACGAAATCGTAACCTTTGATCAGATCGAGTCCGCGCCCAAGGATTATGCCCGCCAAGCCGATCTAGAGTGGGCGCTCACCTAATTCTTCGCGCTGCCATAGCGGCCGCTTGGCAGTATTTTTTCCTCTTGATTAGATTACTCGCCACGCTGATGGCGTGTCAGTGCGCTGAGCGCCGCTTTTAGCGACTGGTTGCGCGGCGAGTCTTCGAGACTGGCATTCAGATCGTCAAACGCCGACACGGCATTGGAAGATAGCGTGTTCTTGGCCGAAGTTCTTGATTTTTCAGGGACTTTGGCGACTTGCACTTTGAGTCTGATTGCAGTAACCTGCCATCCCCGACGCAGCAGTTCCTCCTGAAACTTGGGTAATTGCTGCTTCAATCTGGCTGCCAGTGCCGTGTTGGGGACGGCCAAGACCAATTGGCCGGCATCGAACTGCAAGACGGCACATTGCGCAAACATGGCAGGCAGTGCTGTCGCACAATCCTTTTGCAGTGCAGCCATGCGGGATGCCATTGGCATGAGCGCGGCGAGCTTGTCGTGCGCACGCAGAAATTCCATCGCCTCCTTTGCAATTTTCTGCTGGGGGCGTATTTGTTTGTATGGGGTAAATGAGGGTGGCCACATCGTCATGAAACCTTATCACACCTCGCTTTGCATGAGCGGGATGACTGGGAGTCGTGATGCAGATTATCTTGTTGCACCCTCGCTTTACTCACGCCAAGTCGGTCACGCTGACGCGTCGGCATCTGGTTTTTCTCTTCGTTTTCTTCCTGTTGTCGGTTATTGGCGGTGCTTTTCTGCTGTCTTATGCCGCCTTGAGTCAGGCGTCAAGCATGCCTGCGCCTGTGCGCGAGATGTTCGGAGCGGCAAATGTGAGTGGCGATGCCGACAAGGATCGCTACATGAAGGAAAATCTCGCGCTGATGGCGCGTCGCGTCGGCGAGATGCAGGCGCAGATGATGCGACTTGATGCGTTGGGCGAGCGGGTCCAGGGTTTGGCAGGTGTAAAACCAACCGAATTCAATTTCGGTGAAAAGCCTGGCCGTGGCGGTATGGATCCCAGCATGGACAGCACCAGCAGCCGCGATCTGACGATGTCGGAATTTCAGGCGCTGCTGGACGGCATGAGCCGCGATCTGGAACGTCGCGCCGATTATCTGAACGTGGTTGAGTCCACGCTGATGAGCGACAAGGTGCAGTCCCGCCTGTTGCCGACGGTGCAGCCGGTCAACGTGGCCTATAACGCTTCCACCTTCGGACGTCGGCTCGATCCGTTTACGGGGCGCAGCTCCATGCATGAAGGCATCGATTTTGCCGCGCCGACCGGCACCCCCATTGTGGCAGCGGCTGGCGGTGTAGTTACTGCCGCAGAATTCCATCCGGCTTATGGCAACATGCTGGAGATTGATCACGGCAATGACATGATCACACGCTATGCGCATTCCTCGCGCCTGCTGGTCGGCGTCGGCGATATCGTCCGTCGTGGTCAGCATGTGGCCGACATTGGTAGCACCGGGCGTTCGACCGGGCCACACCTGCATTTCGAGGTGCGCATCAAGGGCGTGGCGCAGGATCCGCACAAGTTTCTGTTGGCTGGTGCCAGCCATGCCAAAAAGCTCGCGCTGTCTGGCCGCTGAACCTCTTGTTGCGCAGATAGTCCTATCTGGCGTGTTGCGCGACAGCATCTTTTTGTCGCCTCTATTGTTTCCTGTGTGTTAAGCCCAATATGCCGGAAACCGCATGTTAGAATCAGCCCTTTAGCCCAAGCCCAGAGCGACGCCCATGCAAGCGCATGTTCGCTGCGATTGTTTCAGGCGCATTTACTAGAAATCCAAGCATGTCATTCCTGACCCAGATTTTCGGCAGCCGCAATCAGCGACTCATCAAGCAATATCAAAAAACCGTTCGCCAAGTCAATGCTCTTGAGCCGGCTCTGGAAAAACTCTCCGACGATGAACTGAAAGCCAAGACACCCGAGTTCAAGGAGCGTATCGCCAAGGGCGAAACCCTCGATGCGCTGTTGCCCGAAGCTTTCGCGGTCTGCCGCGAAGCCAGCAAGCGCGTCCTCAAGATGCGTCACTTCGATGTCCAGTTGATCGGTGGCATGGTGCTCCACTATGGCAAGATCGCCGAGATGGGCACGGGCGAGGGCAAGACGTTGATGGCAACCTTGCCAGCCTATCTGAATGGCTTGAGCGGCAAGGGCGTGCACGTCGTGACGGTCAATGATTATCTGGCACAGCGCGATGCCGACACCATGGGCGTTCTGTACGCCTGGCTGGGCCTGACGACGGGTGTCAACCTGTCGCAGATGGCGCACGAATACAAGCAAAGTGCTTACCAATCCGATATCACGTACGGTACCAACAACGAATTCGGTTTTGATTACCTGCGCGACAACATGGTCTACGACGTAGCCGACCGCGTGCAGCGCGAGCTGAATTTTGCGATTGTCGATGAAGTCGATTCGATCCTGATTGACGAGGCGCGTACGCCGCTGATCATTTCCGGTCAGGCGGAAAACAACACCGAGCTGTATCACAAGATCAACGTGGTGCCACCTCTGCTGACCTTGCAGATTGGCGAGGAAACGCCGGATGGCAAGGGCAAGGTTGAAGTGCCCGGTGATTACACCAAGGACGAGAAGTCGCATCAGGTGTTGCTGACCGAAGCCGGTCATGAAAAAGCCGAGCGCATCCTGACCGAAATGGGGCTGCTGGCCGAAGGCGCTTCCCTTTACGATGCCGGCAATATTTCGCTGATCCACCATCTGTACGCTGCGCTGCGTGCGCATACGCTGTATCACAAGGATCAGCACTACGTCGTGCAGAACAATGAAATCGTCATCGTTGACGAATTCACGGGTCGCATGATGACGGGCCGTCGCTGGTCCGAGGGTCTGCACCAAGCGGTCGAGGCCAAGGAAGGCGTGCGCATCCAGAACGAGAACCAGACGCTGGCCTCGATCACTTTCCAGAACTACTTCCGCATGTACGGCAAGCTGGCCGGCATGACGGGTACCGCCGATACCGAAGCCTACGAATTTCAGGAAATCTACAAGCTCGAAACGGTCGTCATTCCGCCGAACCGTCCGAGCCAGCGCAAGGATAAGCAGGATCAGGTCTACAAATCGTCGTCCGAAAAATATGGCGCGATGCTCAAGGATATTCAGGATTGCTACGAGCGCGGTCAGCCGGTGCTGGTCGGTACGACGTCGATCGAGAATTCCGAGCTGCTGTCGAGCATCCTGACGCAGGCCAAGTTGCCGCACAACGTGCTCAATGCGAAGCAGCATGCACGTGAAGCCGAAATCATTGCGCAGGCCGGTCGTCCGCAAGCCATCACGATTGCCACCAACATGGCCGGTCGTGGTACCGACATCGTGCTCGGCGGTAATGTCGACAAGCAAATTCAACTGCTGCAGGCCAACGAGCAATTGAGCGAAGCCGACAAGGCGGCGCAAGCACAGAAACTGCGTGACGAATGGCAATCGCTGCATGAACAGGTTGTCGCGGCCGGCGGTTTGCACATCATTGGTACCGAGCGTCACGAGTCGCGTCGCGTCGATAACCAGTTGCGTGGTCGTGCCGGTCGTCAGGGCGATCCGGGTTCGTCACGTTTCTATCTGTCGCTGGATGACGCCTTGCTGCGCATCTTTGCCGGCGACCGCGTGCGCGCGATCATGGATCGTCTGAAGATGCCGGAAGGCGAACCGATTGAAGCGGGCATCGTATCGCGTTCGATCGAATCGGCGCAACGCAAGGTCGAAGCGCGCAACTTTGATATTCGCAAGCAATTGCTCGAATACGATGACGTTGCCAACGACCAGCGCAAGGTCATTTATCAGCAGCGTAATGAATTGCTGGAAAACACCGATGTTTCGTCGCTGATTGCCGCCTTGCGCCAAGGTGTGTTCGCCGACTTGCTCTACACCTATGTGCCAGCCGGTTCGATGGAAGAGCAGTGGGATCTGCCGGGTCTCGATGCTGCATTGCGCGACGAGTGGCAACTTGATTTCTCGATGGTGGAACTGGTCGAGAAGGACAGCAACATTGCTGAAGAGGAAATGCTCGACGCCTTGTTGAAAGCTGTCGAGGCATCGTACGAAGCCAAGGTTGCCATCGTGGGACAGGAATCGTTCGGCAGCTTCGAACGCAGCGTCATGTTGCAGGCACTCGATTCGCACTGGCGCGAACATCTGGCCGCACTTGATCACCTGCGCCAGGGTATTCACCTGCGCGGTTATGCACAGAAAAATCCGAAGCAGGAGTACAAGCGCGAAGCGTTCGAACTGTTCGGTCACATGCTCAACCTCATCAAGGCCGAGGTGGTGCGTATCGTCATGACCGTGCGCGTTCAATCGCGTGAGGAAATCGATGCCGCAGAACAGCAACTGGGGCAATCACAAGTCGAAAACGTGCATTACCAGCACGCCGAGTTCGATGAAAATGCCGCGCCTGAAGAATTGCTGGCACCGACCGCATCGCCGGATGCCGATGAGCAAGGCCGTACGCAGAACAACCCTTATCCGAAAGTCGGTCGCAACGACCCTTGCCCTTGTGGCAGCGGCAAGAAGTACAAGCAATGCCACGGCCGTCTGGCCTGATGGATGTGCAGGCAAGGCGATTTGAGTGATGTCGCCTGGCATGTTGTGTGCTGTTGGCGATATTGCTTTTCGCTCTCGTTTTGAAACTTGAGCTGATGCCTTGATAGGAAGGGCGGGTTGATTCCCGCCCTTGTTGTTTGCGCGACCGCTGTCGTCATCTTGTCGCGGCTTTGGATTTACAATAGCCGATCGTTTTCAACCGTATTTCTCTCTCACATTCCGCCATGGCCGTTAATCTTCCTCTTCCGATTCCAGAAAAACTGACCGCTGTGCGCGGTGTCGAACTTGGTCATGCCGAAGCCGGTATTCGCAAGGTCAACCGCAAGGATGTGCTGGTATTGAAACTGGCGTCAACCGCAACGGTGGCGGGTGTGTTCACCAAGAATCGTTTCTGTGCTGCGCCCGTGCAATTGTGCAAGGCGCATCTGGGCAGCTTGCGTGCCGATGCGCCGATTCGCGCGCTGGTCATCAACACCGGCAATGCCAATGCGGGTACCGGTGAAAGTGGTCTGGCCAATGCGCAGGCGACCTGCGACGCATTGGCCGACTTGCTCGACTGTGCGCCGACACAGATCTTGCCGTTCTCGACCGGTGTGATTCTGGAGCCGTTGCCGGTTGATCGTCTGGTGGCTGGTCTGCCACAGGCGATTGCCAATCTGCAGACGGATAACTGGTACAACGCGGCGCAATCCATCATGACGACGGACACGCAGCCCAAGGCTGCGTCGCGTCAGGTCGTTATCGGCGGACAGACCATCACGCTGACAGGTATCAGCAAAGGTGCCGGCATGATCAAGCCGAACATGGCGACCATGCTGGGTTTCCTCGCGATGGATGCCAAGGTGGCGCAGCCCGTTCTCGAACAGATGACGCGAGATGTTGCTGACCGCTCGTTCAACTGCATCACCATCGATGGCGATACGTCCACCAACGATTCCTTCATCGTCATGGCAACCGGCGCCGCGGCGCTGGAAGTCAACAGCACGACCTCTGCCGAATATGCTGCACTGTACGAAGCCGTGCTCGGTCTGTCGCAGGAACTGGCCCAGATGATCGTACGCGATGGCGAAGGCGCGACCAAATTCATGACAGTCACGATCGAAGAAGGCAAGGATGTGGAAGAGTGCCGCAAAATTGCGTATTCAATTGCGCATTCACCTCTGGTGAAGACAGCGTTCTTTGCCTCTGACCCGAATCTCGGTCGTATTCTGGCGGCGATCGGTTACGCCGGTATCGACGATCTGGATGTCGGCAAGATCGACCTCTATCTCGACGATGTGCTGGTCGCCAAGAGCGGTGGCCGCAATCCAGATTACCAGGAAGCGGATGGCCAGCGCGTGATGAAGCAGAGCGAAATCACGATTCGCGTCAAGCTCGGCCGTGGCAAAGCCGACGCCACCATCTGGACGTGCGATCTGTCGCATGAATATGTGTCGATCAACGCCGATTACCGTTCCTGATCATTCTTTCTGTGACGCGCCCTGGTGCGCGTCGCGGTTTTTGCTTTCTCTTCTCTCATGACGCAACTCGAACAATTTCTCACACGGGCCGAAGCCTTGCTGGGCCGTCTCGAAGCCTTCCTGCCGCCAGCCCTGACGGAGCCGGACTGGAATGCAGGTGTGGCTTTCCGCTGGCGCAAGTCTGGTGGAAAAAACGGGCGCGGCTATCTGCAACCGGTCGGGCATCGCTCCACCATCGCGCTGGATGATTTGCACAATATCGGTCCGCAGAAAGAACAGATCGAACAGAATACGCGTCAGTTCGTCGAAGGCAAACCGGCCAACAATGTGTTGCTGACCGGTGCGAGAGGTACCGGCAAGTCTTCACTGATCAAGGCGTGCCTGAATCAGTTTTCCGATCAGGGTTTGCGCTTGATCGAAGTCGACAAGGACGATCTTGGCGATCTGGCCGATATCGTCGATCTGGTGTCGAAGCGCCCCGAGCGTTTCATCATTTTCTGCGATGACTTGTCCTTTGAAGAAGGCGAGGGAGGCTACAAGGCGCTCAAGGTCGCGCTCGATGGCAGCATTTCTGCGCAGTCGGACAATGTGCTGATTTATGCAACCTCGAATCGTCGCCACCTGTTGCCCGAGCGGATGTCCGACAACGCCGGCTACAAGCATGGCGACGATGGCGATCTGCATCCGGGCGAGACGGTAGAAGAAAAGATTTCGTTGTCCGAGCGCTTCGGTCTGTGGGTGACCTTCTATCCGTTCAAGCAGGATGATTATCTCGATATCGTGGCGCACTGGCTCGGACATTTCGGTTGCAATGCCGAGCAGATCGAAGCGGCCAAGCCTGATGCCTTGCGCTGGGCCTTGCAGCGTGGCTCGCGGTCCGGTCGTGTGGCCTGGCAGTTTGCCAAGGATCATGCGGGCCGCATGCCGAAGTAAGCAACGATT
>NZ_CAJYMD010000035.1 GCF_913776015.1 uncultured Oxalicibacterium sp.
ATTTCACCGACGGCATTCTGATCGCGGCTGCGTTCCTCGCCGATCCGCATTTGGGCATCATGACCGGGCTGGCGATCATCGCGCATGAAATCCCGCAGGAAATCGGCGATTTCATCGTGCTGCTCAATGCCGGTTTCAGCCGTGCGCGCGCTTTTGCCTACAACATCATTTCAGGACTGACTGCGGTGCTGGGTGGCTTGCTCGGCTATTTCACGCTCGACCGTTCGCAGGAATGGATTCCGTATGTGCTGGTCTTTGCTTCGTCGGGGTTCATCTACATTGCCGTGAGCGATCTGATGCCGCAGATGCAGCGTCGTGCCACATTGCGCGAGACGATTCCGCAAGTGATTCTGATTGCGCTGGGCGTGGGGATTGTGTTGTTTTTGACGGGGCATTCGCACGCGCATTGACCTAGGATTTGCGATGCCCGGTTGAATATAAAGCAGCTTGTGCACAGGAAGTGCCGGGCTGCTTTTTTATTGGTTCTGGTGTTTCTTTGTGAAGGTTTGCCGGAGGTAGCCTCGGCGGCTATCTACTTTCTTTGCGTTCGCCAAAGAAAGTAGGGCAAAGAAAGGCGACCGCACTGCCGCTGCCCTTGCGGGGTTCCCATTGAAGTGAAGGGAAAAGTGGGAAGTGAGCGAAACTCACACTGTGCTCTTACAGGGGGCACATCTGCTTGGAAGCGAATACCGATTCGCAGGCAAGGAGCATGCTCCGCGAAATCCCTGCCACACCTCGGACAACGCTTACTTCTTATTCCATTTTCTGCATCGCTTCAATGGCATCGTCAAAGCGCACGCACCGATCCGGCTCGCCTGCCGGATTACCGTTTGCCAAGCGGTGTTTTTGCGATGCAATCCGGCGGATGCTAGTCGCATGGGATATCAGGCAATCGGCCTTTTTGGATCGGCGCACCATTCACTCCATGAACCCGGATAAAGCGCGGCGCCATATAGGCCTGCGATCTCCAGTGCCAGCAGATTGTGGCAGGCTGTTACGCCCGAGCCGCATTGCATAATGGCTTGCGCAGGATCGTCGATGAGCTTCAGCCACTCTTCGCGTAATTGCTCTGGATTCTTGAAACGGCCGTCGGCGTTCAGATTGTCTTTGTAGAAGCGGTTGCGTGCGCCGGGGATGTGCCCACCGACCGGATCGATGGTTTCGTTTTCTCCGCGGTAACGGTCTGGTGCGCGTGCATCGACAAGTGTTTGGCGTTGCGCTTCGACGTTGTAGAGCACTTCCGACACATCGACCTGTCTGGTCAGCATGCCGCGATCGCGCAGTGTGTCGGGCTGGGTTGCCGTCGGTATTGCAGTCGTGCTTGGCAATTCGTGGGCAAGCCAGTCTTGCCAGCCACCATCGAGCACAGCGACGGCCTTGTGGCCGACCCAACGCAGCATCCACCACAACCGCGCGGCGAACGTCCCGCCGTGTGCATCATAGACGACGACTTGCGTGTCTTCGTCAATGCCCCAGCGTTGCAGCGTGGCGATGAAGCTGGCGCGGTCGGGGAGTGGGTGGCGTCCGCGAAAGCTGCCATCGGCTGCGATGGTTTCTCCTGCCAGATCGTGATCGAGATGTGCAAAGTATGCGCCGGGAATGTGTCCTTGCGCATAGGCGTCGCGGCCGGCATCGGGATTGCCGAGATCGTGGCGACAATCGATGACGATCCATGCCGGATCGTTTAAATGTTGTGACAGGGTTTCGGCGGTAATCAGCGTGCTGAAGGTCATGGCATTCCTTGGCTGCGTTGTGAGCGGTACACCGCGTGATCGGTCACTGACTTTGTTCAAAGTTCGCTGGCAATCGGATCGGGCGGCGGTGCCTTTTTGCTAGGGCGTGTGTTGCGGATATTGTAGAACGTCGCGACCAGTCCGCTGACGAGAATGATGGCGATGCCGCTCCAGCCGAACAGACCGAGAATGTCGCTCCAGATCAGTACGCCCCACAAGCTCGAAAAGACGATGCCCGTGTATTGCAGATTGGCTGTCACCAGCGTGTTGCCGAGACGGTAGGCGCGCGTCATGGCGATCTGCGCGAGTGCCGCCAATACGCCGATCCCGAGCAACAGCGACAGGCCGTAGGCGGTGTGCGAGCGCATCAGATGGGTTGGGGCGCCATCGACACCGGTCCCGAACAATGTGCCGCCAAGCCCGGCCAGCAATCCCGTCAGCGAAAAATAGAACACGACGCGTGATTCGGGTTCGCCCTGTTGTCCCAGATGACGCACTTGCAGGTAGGCGAGGGCAGAGAGGAAGCCTGAGCAAACACCGATCATGCCGCCCAGCAATTGATCCTGATGAATGGCTGGTCGTAGCAACAGCGTTACGCCGATGAAGCTGGCAACGATGGCTGTCACCAAGCCCCACTCGAAACGACGCGAGCCATTACGCCACGCGATGAAAAACAGGATGCCGGAAATCCAGATTGGCGCCATGTAGTTGAGTGTCATCGCCGTCGCGAGTGGCAATAGCCCGATGGCAATGAACCATAGCCACAAGGCCGTGGTGCCGACAGCGCAGCGCCACAGATGCGCCCAGATCAGACGTGTTCGGAGCGTGCCGCCGCGCTGCAGGATCAGGATGTAGATGAACAGCACGCCGATGGCACCGCGATACATGATGATCTCGGCAACCGAATAGGTTTCGGATGCGAGTTTGACGCACACGCCCATGATGGAAAACATGAAGGTGGCGAACAGCATCCAGAGCGATTGCATGGGGAAACGAAAAAGAGTGTGGTGCGGAGCAAGCCGACCGCGGATTAAAAAATGGCGAAGCGACGAACGAGGGCGCGCTTCCTTGGTGAGCCGGAAAAGATACAGCTAAAAACAAAACCGGCCAGAATGCATCCGGCCGGTTTCGTGAGCAAACATCAAACGGCTATCTGGCGGCGATACCATTCGTGGAAGTGTTGCATGCCATCTTCCATTGGCGACTGATATGGGCCGACTTCATTGACGCCGCGATCGAGCAGAATCTTGCGTCCGGCATCCATGCGCAGCCCGATTTCATCGTCCTCTTCGCAGGTTTCCATGTAGGCGGCGCGTTCGGCTTCGATGAACTCGCGCTCGAACAGCACGATTTCTTCGGGATAGTAAAACTCGACGACATTAGTGGTTTTCTGCGTGCCGGTTGGCCACAATGTGGAGACTGCCAACACATGCGGATACCACTCGATCATGATGTTCGGGTAGAGCGTCAGCCAGATCGCGCCATACGGCGGTGCTTCGCCATTGCGGAACTTGAGAATCTGTTCCTGCCACTTCTTGTACTTGGGCGAGCCATGCTTGGCCAGCGCGTGATTGACGCCCACGGTTTGCACGCTGTAATGCTCGCCGAATTCCCACTTGAGATCGTCACAGGTAACGAAGCTGCCGAGGCCCGGATGGAAGGGCTCGACGTGGTAATCCTCAAGATAGACCTCGATGAAGGTTTTCCAGTTGTAGTCGCATTCGTGAACTTCGACGTGGTCGAGCATGTAACCGCTGAAATCGAGGTCCTTGGTGACGTTCAGGTTCTTGAGCATGCCGGCCACATCCACACCATTCTGTTCGAACAGCAGGCCGTTCCAGTTTTGCAATGGCGTCTTGGAAAGATTCAGGCATGGCGTTTCGCCGAAATGCGGCGCGCCGATCAATTCGCCCTTGAGATCGTACGTCCAGCGGTGCAGCGGGCACACCAGCGTATTGGCATTGCCGCGGCCATTGAACATTTTCGCCTGACGATGGCGACAGACGTTGGACAGCAGTTCGATTCCCTGTGGATTGCGGACCAGCATGCGGCCCTCGTTTTCCCATGCGAGCGTGGCAAAGTCGCCGACGTTCGGCACCATCAATTCATGACCGGCGTATTGCGGACCCTGACGGAAAAGTTGCTGGATTTCCTGCTTCAGCAAGCCCTCATCGAAATAGACGTTGACCGGAAGCTGCGCGTTCGAGCGCACGAGTTTGGCGAGATTAGCCAGATCGGACATCCCCTACCCCCAAATTAATTTGCACCAACCTAAGAGAGAAAGAATCCGCAAAAACCTTGAATCAAACGAGATGATGAGGCAATTTTGGACAGAACCAAGGATTATAACCCAAGCTTTTCCCCTCGGACAGCGCGCCAGACCTCATCAATGCTGATTTTTGAGGGGATCGCGGTGTTTTGCGTGGCGGCGGGAAATGCGTCATCGTTGTCATCGCATGGTTTGGCCCACCTGCGGGCAGGTCGTTGAATTTCAAGGGGAAATCATCATTTCTGCGAAATGTCGCGTAAGGTGGCCACAAGCTGCCGCATTGCCGTGCCATACCGCACCGGGACGGGTGGATTGCACTAAAATAGCGGGCTAAACCTTTTTTCGGCTGTTATGTCCAAGAAACCATCTGCAACTGCTGCGCCGGCTGCTTCCTTCGAGGAAGCGATGGCAGAACTCGAACAACTCGTGGCGCGCATGGAGGCGGGCGAATTGCCGTTGGAGGCATCGGTCGCCGCGTACAAGCGCGGTTCCGAACTCGTCAAGTATTGTGCGGCCCAGCTTGAAAAGGTCGAAGCGCAGGTGAAGGTGCTGGAAGGCGACATGCTCAAGCCATTTCAATCGGATGACAATGAGGCCGACGCATGAGCGCGCCTTTCGATCTCTGGATGAAGGATGTACAGGCGCGCATGGAAGCGGCGTTGCTGCGTCATCTGCCACCGGATCAACAGATTCCGGTGCGCTTGCATGAAGCCATGCACTATGCGGTGCTGGACGGTGGCAAGCGCGTGCGGCCTCTGCTCGTGCATGCGGCGGGTGCCTTGTTCGATGCGCCACAGGCAGAGCTTGAACGTGCCGGCGCTGCGATCGAAATGATTCACGCCTATTCGCTGGTGCATGACGATATGCCGTGCATGGATGACGACGCGCTGCGTCGCGGCAAGCCGACTGTGCATGTGCAGTACGACGAAGCGATGGCGCTGCTGGTGGGCGATGCGCTGCAATCGCAGGCTTTCGACGTGTTGGCGCATGGCGACTTGCTGCCGGCGCAACAACTGGCGATGGTGCGCTTGCTGGCACAGGCATCGGGTTCGCTGGGCATGTGCGGTGGTCAGGCCATCGATCTTGCCAGTGTGGGTTTGACGCTGAGCTTGCAGCAACTTGAACAAATGCATCAACTCAAGACAGGTGCCTTGCTGCGTGCAGCGGTCCTGCTGGGCGCGATGGCAGGCAAGCAACTGGATGAAGAGGAAACGGCGGCGCTGGATGCTTACGCAGTCGCCATCGGTCTGGCGTTTCAGGTGGTGGACGATATTCTCGATGCCACGGCCGATTCGGCCACGCTCGGCAAGACGGCGGGCAAGGATGCGGCAGACAACAAGCCGACGTATGTGTCCATTCTCGGCCTTGCACAGTCGCAGGCCCTCGCACAAACATTGCGGTCCGATGCGCATCGCGCACTCGAACCATTCGGAGACAAGGCACGACGCTTGCGTGAAATCGCAGACCTGATCGTGCAGCGGAAGGCATAGTATGGATTTGCTTCAAACAATCAACGATCCGTCCGAGGTGCGGCAACTCTCGCGTCCCCAACTCAAGCAGTTGGCCGACGAGTTGCGTGCATTCGTGCTGGAATCGGTGGCGCAGACCGGTGGCCATCTGTCGTCCAATCTTGGCACCGTTGAATTGACGATCGCATTGCATGCTGTCTTCAACACACCCGAAGATCGCATCATCTGGGATGTCGGCCATCAAACCTATCCGCACAAGATTCTGACCGGTCGCCGCGACCAGATGCATACCCTGCGTCAGCTTCAAGGTATTTCGGGTTTTCCGCGTCGCGATGAAAGTCCGTACGACACGTTCGGCACCGCGCATTCCTCGACCTCGATTTCCGCCGCGCTCGGCATGGCACTGGCAGCCAGGCTCAAGGGCGAAGATCGTCACGCGATTGCCGTAATCGGCGACGGTGCGATGACGGCCGGCATGGCGTTCGAAGCAATGAACAATGCCGGCATTCACGACGACTGCAATCTGCTGGTGGTGCTCAACGACAACGACATGTCGATCTCGCCGCCGGTCGGCGCGCTGAATCGCTATCTGGCGCGCCTGATGTCGGGCCAGTTCTATGCGGCAGCCAAGAATGTCGGCAAGAGCGTGTTGCCGGCACCGGTGCGCGAACTGGCACGCCGCTTCGAGGAACATGCCAAAGGCATGATCGTGCCGGCCACGATGTTCGAGGAATTCGGCTTCAACTACATTGGCCCGATCGACGGTCACGATCTCGATTCGCTGATCCCGACGCTGGAAAACATCAAGCAGTTGAAAGGCCCGCAATTCCTGCATGTGGTGACGCGCAAGGGGCAGGGCTACAAGCTGGCCGAAGCCGATCCGGTGCTGTACCACGGACCCGGCAAGTTCGATCCGGCCGAAGGCGTCAAGCCATCCACTGCAAAGAAAGTGACGTACACCAGTGTGTTTGGCGACTGGCTGTGCGACATGGCGGCTGCCGATGAACGTCTGGTCGGTATCACGCCGGCGATGCGCGAAGGTTCGGGCATGGTGGAATTCGAACGCCGCTTCCCGGAGCGTTATCACGACGTTGGCATTGCCGAACAGCATGCAATCACGTTTGCCGCCGGCATGGCGTGCGAAGGGTTGAAGCCGGTCGTGGCGATTTATTCGACCTTCCTGCAGCGCGGCTACGATCAGTTGATTCACGATGTTGCCTTGCAGAATCTTGATGTGACGTTTGCGCTCGACCGTTCCGGTCTGGTCGGTGCCGATGGCGCGACACACGCTGGCAATTACGATATCGCCTTCCTGCGTTGCATTCCGAACATGGTCATCATGGCGGCATCGGATGAAAACGAGTGCAGGCGCATGCTTTCGACCGGTTTCCAATACAATGGCCCTGCTGCTGTGCGTTATCCGCGCGGTGCCGGTGTCGGCGCCCAGGTCGGCAGCGATCTCGACACGATTCCTCTTGGCACGGCCGAGATCAAACGCGAAGGCAAGAACATTGCCATTCTGGCATTCGGCACCATGGTGGCGCCGAGTGTGGCGGCCGGCGAAGCACTCGATGCGACCGTGGTGAACATGCGTTTCGTGAAGCCGCTCGATATGGCGATGTTGCAAAAACTCGCGGTATCGCATGAGGCCTTCGTGACCGTGGAAGAAGGTTGCATCATGGGCGGTGCGGGCGCGGCGGTGGCAGAAGCGCTTGCAGCGGAAGGAATCGTCAAGCCGTTATTGAATCTGGGCTTGCCGGACCAATTTATCGATCACGGCGATGCCGGTAAATTGCTGGCGATGTGCGGTCTGGATGCCAAGGGCATTGCCGCTTCGATTCGTCAGCGTTTCGACAAGGGTGAGCCACGTTTGGTGGTCAACAACACGCAATAGCAATTCGACTGTAAGGCAGTCAACCCCGCGGATCGTCTTCTTGACGCCGCATTCTTAACAGGTTTGGTGATGAATACTCGCGACCCCGGCATCAATGCCCTCCCCGACGTGCAGAGCACGCCCGATACCCGCCACATCGCGATTCAGCGCGTTGGCGTCAAAGGCGTGCGCTATCCGATCAGCGTCAAGACGGCATCGGGTACGCAGCCATCGGTTGGCACATGGAACATGTATGTGCAATTGCCCGAGCAGGAGAAAGGCACGCACATGTCGCGCTTCATCGCCTTGCTCGAAGACAGTCATGCACCGTTTGATGTTGCGGTCTTCGCCGATCTCATGCGCAAGATGCTGGCCTTGCTCGAAGCCGATGCCGGTCGTATCGAAGTGACGTTCCCTTATTTCATCAACAAGACCGCGCCGGTATCGGGTGTGCAGAGTCTGATGGATTACGAAGTCGGCTTAACTGCCGATCATCGCAATGGCAAGACTGAGGTGACGCTGAAAGTGCTGGTGCCGGTCACCAGCCTGTGCCCATGTTCGAAGAAGATTTCGGCGTATGGTGCGCACAACCAGCGTTCACACATCACCGTGCAGGCGGTGATGGATGGCGACTTCGTTGTCGAGGATCTGATCGCCAAGATCGAAGCGCAGGCATCGTGCGAATTGTGGGGCTTGCTGAAGCGTCCAGACGAGAAATACGTGACAGAGCGTGCGTATGAAAATCCGAAGTTCGTAGAAGATTTGGTGCGCGATGTGGCTGTGATGTTGAATAACGAACCGGCTGTCGTGGCTTACACCCTCGAAGCAGAAAACTTCGAGTCGATCCACAATCACTCTGCCTACGCGTTGATCGAGAAAGACAAGCGCATCGCTTGATTCCTATTCTGCGATTCGTCAAAAAGGCCGCTTGCTAAGCGGCCTTTTGTTTTGCTCAATGCAACTTAAAGCAACTGACAGCTCACATTTCGCGCGGCCGCTCCTTTTCCCACAGCACATCGGTGCCGCCAGCAAAACGGTTCAAGACACGCGCCAGCACGAACAGCAAATCCGAGAGGCGATTGACATACTGTCGTGGTGCCGCGTTGAGTGTTTCCGTTTTTCCCAATGTGATCATCGTGCGTTCGGCACGGCGACAAATCGTGCGGCAGATGTGCGCTTGTGCTGCCGCACGCGAACCGCCGGGCAAAATGAATTCTTTCAGGGGCGGCAGTTCTGCATTGTATTTGGCGAGCAGGGTATCCAGACGGATGACGTGCGCTTCGTGGATCAATACATAGCCGGGAATGCAGAGTTCGCCGCCCAGGTCGAACAGATCGTGCTGGATCGTCAGCAACTCTTCGCGCAGGGCGTCGGGCAGGATTTCGCACAGCAGCAAGCCAATATGCGAATTCAGCTCATCTACATCACCGAGCGCCTGAATGCGCACGGCATCCTTGTCGATGCGCGAGCCATCGCCCAGGCCGGTGGTGCCGGCGTCGCCGGTGCGTGTGGCGATCTTGGAAAGTCTATTGCCCATTTGTCAGCTTTTTCGAAGGAAAACAGCGAGGATACGGGAAATCGTGTCTTTTCGGCATCCAGATCGCGGGAAAGCACGTTTGGACAAACGCATAATATTGTGAACCGGTAAAATTTCATCTTCTTCACCTCGGATTCGAAAAAATTCATGGCCATTCGCCTTCCTCCCGTGCACGCCCTCTCCGCTTTCGAGGCCGCAGCGCGTCACGGTTCGTTTGCGGTTGCAGCAGAAGAGTTGTGCATCACGCCCTCGGCGTTTTCTCACCGTATCCGTTTGCTGGAAGAGTTTGTCGGCGAACGTTTGTTCCTGCGCGATGGGCGCAGCGTCAGCCTGACAGAATTCGGACGCCGCTATCTGGAAGTCGTGCGCGATGCCTTGCGGTCGCTGGCGGATTTTCCGCTACCACACCGCCACACGCCGAGCCAGCCACGCATCAAGATCACGGTGCCGCCGACGTTTGCGCGTTACCTGTTCCTGCCCAACATCACTGAATTCACTGATGCGCATCCCGATGTGACGATCGAGACATTCCTCTCGGTACCGTTGTATGACATGAGTTTGTCGGAAACCGATATCGAAGTACGTTTTGGTGTCGGCAATTATCCCGATCTGATTACGGAAAAGCTGTTCGAAGAACCGGTCTTTCCTGTCGTCAGTCCCGACTATCTGAAACGCATTGGCGGACTCGACAAGCCGGCCGATCTCAAGAAGGCGACGTTGCTGCGTTCTGCGCTGGAGCCGTGGCAGCCGTGGTTCCTCGCCGCCGGTCTTGATTGGCCGGAACCATCGATGGATTTGCGCATCGATGATTTGGGCCTGCTGCTGGAAGCGGTGCGGCACGGCTATGGTGTGGCGCTCACCCGTCGTCACTTTGCGAGCCAGATGATCGAAAAGGGCGAAATTGTGCCGCTGTTCGATGTGGCCCTCGCCACGCCGCAACATGCCTACTATCTGGTATACGAACGCGGCGTGCGCGAACGCCCCGAAGTCGATGCCATGCTCAACTGGATGATGGCGCGCTTCAATACACAACGCTTGTCCTGACCTCCTTCTTCATGTTCTTATAAAGGTGCTGCGCGTACATCCCCTGTGCGCGCAGCTTGCCTGCCGATTGAATTATTTTCACGCGGCAATGACAAAGCTTTCAGTGAATGACGGCGCTTCCGGCTCGCGATGGCGCGGTCATTTCGTTAAACTTGCCCCTTGCTCGCATGATTTGCGAGTCGCTCATTCCATTCATCAGCAAAGGACAGTCACGTGACGACAGCGGTCGCCCAATCAGTCGAACAGCAACGCACGGTCGTCAATGCGTTGCGTGCTGTATTGCCGGAACGCGCCGTATTGTTCGAAGAGGAAGACACCCGGCCTTACGAATGCGATGGCTTGTCTGCCTACGCACAATTGCCGATGGTTGTCGTTCTACCAGATTGCGAAGAGCAGGTTGTGGCTGTGCTCAAGGTATGCAATGCCTTGCGTGTGCCGATTGTGCCGCGTGGCGCCGGTACGGGTTTGTCGGGCGGTGCATTGCCGATTGCGGATGGCGTGGTGCTGTCCACGGCGCGCATGAATCGCATCGTCAAGGTCGATGCCTATGCGCGTACTGCCATCGTGCAGCCGGGTGTGCGTAATCTCGCGATTTCCGAAGCTGTGGCCGAACACGGGCTGTATTACGCGCCCGATCCATCTTCGCAAATTGCCTGCACGATTGGTGGCAACGTTGCCGAAAACTCGGGTGGCGTGCATTGCCTCAAATACGGGCTGACCGTACACAACGTCATGCGTGTGCGCATGGTAACCATCGAGGGCGATGTGGTCGAGCTGGGCAGTGAGGCGCTCGATGCACCGGGCCTCGATCTGCTGGCGGTGTTCATCGGTTCCGAAGGGATGCTGGGTGTCGTGACGGAAGTGACGGTGCGCCTGATTCCCAAGCCGCGTCAGGCACGCGTGATTCTTGCCTCGTTCGATGACGTGGTGAAAGGTGGTAATGCCGTCGCTGGCGTGATCGCGGCTGGCATCATTCCGGCTGGTCTGGAAATGATGGACAAGACGTCCTCGCGCATGGTCGAGCCTTTCGTGAAGGCGGGTTACGACATTGATGCCGAAGCGATTCTGCTGTGCGAGTCGGATGGCATTCCAGAGGAAGTCGATGAAGAAATCGCACGCATGACGGCGGTCTTGCAGCAATCGGGGGCGACGGCGATTGCCGTGTCGCAAACCGAAGCCGAGCGTTTACGGTTTTGGTCGGGACGCAAGAATGCGTTTCCTGCTGCGGGTCGTATTTCGCCTGATTACTACTGTATCGATGGCACGATTCCGCGTCGCGCATTGGCGGATGTATTAATTGGTATTCAGCAGATGGAGTACAAATACGGTTTGCGCTGTGCCAACGTGTTTCATGCTGGCGATGGCAATCTGCATCCGCTGATTCTGTTCGATGCCAATCAGGAAGGCGAATTTCATCGTGCCGAATTGTTCGGTGCTGAGATTCTCGAAATGTGTGTCGAATTTGGTGGCAGCATCACAGGCGAGCACGGTGTCGGCCTCGAAAAAATCAATCAGATGTGCATGCAGTTTTCGCGTGCCGAGCTGGATGCTTTCCTTGGCGTGAAAGCGGCCTTCGATCCACCGTGTCTGCTTAATCCAACCAAGGCAATTCCGACCTTGCATCGCTGTGCCGAATACGGTCGCATGCATGTGCGTCGCGGCATGCTCAAGTTTGCCGACCTGCCGCGTTTCTGATCATGGACCATCAACTCAATCAATTCCGCGATGCGATTCTGCATGCTGCTGACCAGGGGCAGGCACTCTGTCTGCGCGGCGGTGGCAGCAAGGACTGGTACGGCCGCGAACCTGTCGGTGAGGTGCTCGATACGCGCGCTTATCACGGCGTCGTCAGCTACGATCCGACCGAACTTGTCATCACGGCACGCGCTGGGACAGCGCTGACCGAGATCGAAGCCCTACTCGCGCAGCAAAACCAGATGCTGGCGTTCGAGCCGCCACATTGCGGCGCTGGCGCGACAGTCGGTGGCATGGTTGCTGCCGGTTTGGCCGGGCCGCGCCGTGTCGCCGTCGGCAGCGTACGCGACTTCGTGCTTGGCGCTGCCATGATGGATGGCAAAGGCGAGCTCCTGCATTTCGGTGGACAGGTCATGAAGAATGTCGCGGGCTACGATGTATCGCGACTGATGGCCGGATCGTTGGGCACACTGGGTTTGTTGCTCGAAGTCTCGCTCAAGGTATTGCCACGACCATTTGCCGAAACCAGCGTGCGGCTTGCTGTCAGCGAGGAAGAAGCGATTCGCCGTCTCAATGAATGGGGCGGTCAACCCTTGCCGATTTCAGCCAGTGCCTGGTGCGATGGCATATTGGTTGTGCGTTTGTCCGGTGCGTTGGCTGCGATCAAGTCGGCGCGCGAATGGATTGGTGGCGATGAGGTGCATGACGCCGATACCTTCTGGATCGCGATGCGTGAACAGAGCAATGATTTCTTTGCGCAGGCGCCGGTTTTGTGGCGTTTGTCCGTTCCTTCCACAACGCCACCGCTATCCTTGCCCGGCGAGCAGCTGATCGAGTGGGGCGGTGCGCAGCGCTGGTTGCGTACGCACGATGCCTCGCCGCAAACGATGGCGCTGGTGCGTGCTGCCGCGAAAGATGCGGGCGGTCACGCAACCCTGTTCCGTGGCGGCGATCGCTCTGGCGAAGTCTTCCAGCCACTCGCACCTGCTGTCGAACGCATTCATCGCAATCTGAAAAAAACATTTGACCCCAGTGGCATCTTCAATCCGGGCCGCCTGTACGCGGGCTTCTGATTGCCAACGATACTCAGGTAATAATCGATGCAAACCAATCTGGCCGATTTCATCCGTGATACGCGCGAAGGCAAGGAAGCCGACGCCATCCTGCGCAGCTGCGTGCATTGCGGCTTTTGCACGGCAACTTGCCCAACCTATCAATTGCTCGGCGATGAGCTCGATGGACCACGCGGTCGCATCTATTTGATCAAGCAGGTGCTCGAAGGCAAGACGCCCACGGCGAAGACGCAGGAGCATCTTGATCGCTGCCTGACGTGTCGCAACTGCGAAAGCACTTGTCCATCAGGTGTGCAGTACGGGCGTTTGATCGACATCGGGCGCAAGGTGGTATCTGACCGCGTTGCCTATAAACCGATCCAGAAATTCAAGCGTGCCTTGTTGCGCGAACTGCTGCCACGCAAGAATGTTTTCGGTCCCGCAATGAAAATCGGTCAGCTCGTTCGGCCGATGCTGCCCGCCGCGTTGCGCGAGAAAGTTCCTGCACGACAGCCCTCCGGCATCTGGCCCACACGTCAACATACACGAACGATGTTGTTGTTGGATGGTTGCGTGCAGCCTTCGATGGCACCGAACATCAATGCCGCAACGGCACGCGTCTTCGATGCGCTCGACGTGCAATTACTGGTTGCGCAAAAGGCCGGCTGTTGCGGTGCGATTCGTCATCATATGAACGATCACGATGGCGCGCTCGATCAGGCGCGGAACAACATCGATGCATGGTGGCCCGCCATCGAATCCGGCGCGGAAGAGATCGTCATGACCGCTTCGGGTTGCGGCGTGATGGTCAAGGACTACGGTCATTTGCTTGCGCATGATCCTGCCTATGCGGAAAAGGCATTGCACGTTTCCGGCATGACCAAAGACCTCAGCGAAATTCTTCCCGAATTCGAAGCGCAACTGATGGAACGCCTTGCGGGCAAGATCGATCAGCGCGTCGTCTGGCACCCACCCTGCACGCTGCAACACGGCCAGCAGATTCGTGGCAAGGTCGAAGGTGTATTGCGCGCAGTCGGCGTTGATGTGCAGCTGTGCAAGGACAGTCATTTGTGCTGTGGTTCTGCCGGTACCTACTCGGTATTGCAACCCGAACTCTCCCACCAACTGCGCGATCGCAAGATCGCCAATCTCGAAGCGACCGGAGCCGATACGATCGTCTCGGCAAACATCGGTTGTCTCACGCATTTGCAGGGTGGGACGCAGAAGCCGGTAAGGCACTGGATTGAGTTGATTGACGGCGCGCTCACAGCAAGCCAGCAAGCATGAGCACAGGGGACAGCATGCGCGTCATGAAAATGAAGTGGCTGTTTTTCTTTGTCGTTGCGGTTTTTTCGTCGACTGCATTCGCCCAACTGAGGATTGGCGAGTTTGTTCTCGGTACGCCTAAAGCAGGCGTGCTGCCGCTTCTGCAACAAAAGTTCCAGTCAGTCGGTTTGGTTTCTGAAAGTCGTTATCAGTTGCCTGTCAAACTGGTTTCAGCGGTCGAGCCAAAGAATGATTATCGGTTGGGGGATTTTCAAATCACCAAGATCAATGCGTTTTTCAATGAGGCCGATTTGTTAAGTCAGATCGAGATTGTTCTCAATACGACGCAACTCGAGGAGGTGAAGAAAATCATTCCGTATGTCGAACGTTCGCAGTTGGAGCCCATCTTCAAGGATACGTGGGAGATTTCTCTCAACGATGGGGAAATCGTTTATTTCACCAGTCGTTTATCCGACACCACACAGATCATGCTGGCGGACAAGCCCACGTCGATAAAAAATATCGAAGCCAGACGCAGGAGCAATCTCCGGTTCAAGAATCTGGGCGATAAGATCGATGGTCTGATCGATACGCTGAAAGATCAGCAGACAACCAGTGGAAAGTGAAGCATGCGTTTCGCAATGATGTCGCATGTTCAAGCTGCTGACGAGGAGCGTCGATATGCAAATTGAATGTACACATCACATCGATGCCAGCGAGCCCGATGCAGACGGTGCATATGACTATTATTACGAGTACGATTTCTATCGGTTTTCTGACGATGGTATTTGCCTGTTCGCGCGCAGTTACGCCGACAGCGCGGATGAAGCGCATTTTCTGAACATGGAAGTCGGTGAAGTCTCGCGGCTGTTGATGGATGACGATCTTACACATCCGCTATTTGTTTCTGCGTGCGACTATCTTAGACGCGAAGGAAAGATGCATCTGAATTGGTTGAGCGGGCGGGGTAATGGCTACGAGGCGGTGCCTGCCATGTGAGAGGCTTTCGTCAGGATTCTGGCTGAACCAATCATGCTGTCTTGAGTAATGTTTCGATTTCATCCGATAGTTTCATCGGATTCGTCTGCGGTGCATGGCGCGAGACGATCTTTCCATTTCTATCCACCAGAAATTTGGTGAAATTCCACTTGATGCCTTCGCTACCGAGCAGGCCTGGCGCTTCATGCTTGAGCCAAGCAAACAAAGGCTCGGCATCTTTTCCATTGACATCGATTTTCGCAAACAGGGGAAAGGTCACGCCGAAGTTGCGTTCGCAAAAGGTGCCGATGGCATCGGCATCCCCGGGTTCCTGACGGCCGAACTGGTTGCAGGGGAAGCCGAGTACGGCAAAGCCCTGATCCTGAAATTGTTCGTGCAGCGCCTGCAATTGCTTGTATTGCGGCGTGAAGCCGCATTCGCTGGCGGTATTGACGATTAACAGTACCTTGCCGCGATATTCAGCGAGCGAGACGGGTGCGCCAGTGAGCGAAGTAACCGTGAAATCGTACAGTCGGCTCATACAATCCCCAGATGTTCGGTGCCACGATTATGGTCACGGTGTTGTGCTTCCTTGCCGTGCAGTTTGATCGAGAGGCGCAGGTCATTGACGGAGTCTGCGTTGCGCAGCGCGTCTTCGTAGGAAATCTTGCCGGCTTCGTAGAGATCGAAAAGCGCCTGATCGAAGGTTTGCATGCCGAGTTCGCGTGATTTCTTCATGATCTCCTTGATCTCGTGTACATCCCCCTTGAAGATCAGATCGGAAATCAACGGTGAGTTCAGCATCACTTCGACGGCGACACAACGGCCCTTGGTATCTTTTAGCGGAATCAGGCGTTGCGAAATCATCGCTTTCAGATTCAGCGACAGATCCATCAGCAACTGTTGCCGCCGTTCTTCGGGGAAGAAGTTGACGATGCGATCGAGCGCCTGATTCGAGCTGTTGGCATGCATGGTGGCCAGACAGAGGTGGCCGGTTTCGGCGAAGGCGATGGCATAGTCCATTGTTTCGCGATCGCGAATCTCGCCGATGAAGATCACATCGGGTGCTTGTCGCAATGTGTTCTTCAAGGCGATGCCCCAGTCATCGGTATCGACGCCGACTTCACGTTGCGTGATTACGCAGTTCTTGTGCGGATGCAGGAACTCGACCGGATCTTCAATCGTGATGATGTGGCCATAGCTATGTTCGTTGCGATGGCCGATCATGGCGGCCAGCGTGGTCGATTTGCCCGAGCCGGTCGCGCCGACCATGATGACGAGGCCGCGCTTGGTCATCACGATGTCTTTGAGACTATTCGGGACGCCGAGCTTGTCGATGTCGGGAATCGCCGTGGTGATGGTACGCAACACCATGCCGACCTTGCCTTGCTGCACGAAGGCAGAGACACGAAAACGGCCGATGCCGCCGGGGCTGATCGCGAAGTTGCATTCCTTCGTTGCTTCGAATTCCGCAGCCTGCTTGTCGCTCATGACGGCGCGTGCCAGTTCGACGGTGTGCGCAGCGGTCAGTGGCTGGTTGGATACCTGCGTCATCTTGCCATCGATCTTGAAGGCAGGCGGAAAATCCGCCGTGATGAACAGATCGGAACCGTTCTTGCTGACCATGAGGCGCAGCAGATCGTGCATGAATTTGGTGGCCTGATCGCGTTCCATGATGCGTTTCCTTCTCGTGTTCGATAGCTCGGTCGGTGAGCATATGTTTTCTTGCTAGCGTTCCCGGCAGTTTGCCTTTTTTAAGGTATGGTGTTGCAAGGCATTCTTGCCTCACATCGCTACCTGCACGTTGCTTGGATGACGACGTAAAACATGCCTTGGTTTTTCCAAACTTATCCCGGGAAGTTCTCCGGGATCTTGGCGGCTGAACGCGCCGTCACGCTCGAAATCACATTGCGTCGCACGAGATCGGTCAGATTGGCATCCAGCGTTTGCATGCCCATGCTGGCGCCGGTCTGAATGGCCGAATACATCTGTGCGATCTTGGCTTCGCGGATCAGATTGCGAATGGCCGGCGTGCCAAGCATGATCTCGTGCGCGGCAACGCGGCCGGTCCCATCCTTGGTTTTCAACAGCGTTTGTGAAATGACGGCTTGCAGCGATTCCGACAGCATCGCACGCACCATTTCCTTTTCTTCACCGGGGAAGACGTCGATGATACGGTCCACCGTTTTTGCCGCGGATGACGTATGCAGCGTACCGAATACAAGGTGGCCGGTTTCTGCGGCGGAGAGCGCCAGACGGATGGTTTCGAGGTCACGCAATTCACCGACAAGAATCACGTCTGGATCTTCACGCAACGCCGAGCGTAGCGCGTTCTCGAACGAGTGTGTGTGCGGTCCGACTTCGCGCTGGTTGATCAGGCATTTCTTGGAGTCGTGCACGAATTCAATCGGGTCTTCGATCGTCAGGATGTGTGCGTATTCGTTTTCATTGACGTGGTTGACCATCGCGGCCAGCGTGGTCGATTTGCCGGAACCGGTCGGCCCGGTCACGAGAACCAGACCGCGCGGCTTCAATGCCAGTTCGGAAAAAATCTTGGGCGTGTTGAGTTCTTCGAGGCTCAGGATTTTCGAGGGAATCGTGCGCAAGACGGCAGCAGCGCCACGATCTTGATTAAACGCATTCACGCGAAAGCGTGCCAGGCCCGGAATGGAAAACGAGAAATCGACTTCGAGACGGTCTTCATACACCTTGCGCTGGGCGTCGTTCATGATGTCATAGATCATGCTGTGGACGTCCTTGTGCTCCATCGGTGGCAGGTTGATGCGTCGCACATCGCCGTTGACACGGATCATCGGCGGCAGGCCGGCGGAAAGATGCAGGTCGGAAGCCTTGTTCTTGACCGAGAAGGCGAGTAATTCGGAAATGTCCATTTATAATCCCTGAGCCTGCAATGCGGTATTCGCAGTGACGCGCAAGCAGGCGTCCTGCCTTGTTTTTCGCGGATTGCGCCCGATTGTGAAATCAGGCACAACCTTGCTTTAAAGAACTTTGATTATGTCGGGAATAAGCGAGAACTTGCAAGCTGTGCAGCGCCGTATCGGCGAGGCTGCAGACAATGCGCAACGTCCAGCGCAAAGCGTGAACCTGTTGGTCGTTTCCAAGACTTTCGGGGCAGATGCCGTGATCGAGGCGGCGGCCACCGGACAGCGCGCCTTTGGAGAAAACTATCTCCAGGAATCGCTGGATAAAATGGCAACGGTCGAGTCGGCACGGCCCGATCTGGATCTGGAGTGGCATTTCATTGGTCCGATCCAGAGCAATAAAACCAAGCCAATCGCCACGCATTTCGATTGGGTGCATTCGGTCGATCGTGAAAAGATCGCGCAGCGGCTTTCCGATCAGCGACCAGATGACCTGCCGCCTTTGAATATCTGCTTGCAGGTCAATATCAGTGGTGAGGCGAGCAAGAGCGGTTTTGCGCCGGAGGCGGTCATCGAGGCAGCGCAGCGCATTGCCAGCTTGCCGCGGCTACGCTTGCGTGGTTTGATGGCGATACCGGAGCCGGAAGACGACCCGCAGCGCCAGCGCCTGCCGTTCCGGCAGATGCATGCCTTGTATCTGCAGCTGCAACAGCAATTGCCCGGCTTGCAAATCGATACATTATCGATGGGGATGTCAGGTGATCTCGATGCCGCCATTGCGGAAGGTGCGACCATCGTGCGCGTTGGTTCGGCCATTTTTGGAACGAGAAATTATGCAAAACAATAATCTGAAAATCAGCTTCATCGGTGGCGGCAACATGGCTGCTGCCCTGATCGGTGGCCTTGCCGACAAACTTACAGCCGGCGCGAATATCCATGTCGTGGATATCAATCTCGAGGCACTCGCGAGGCTGCAGCAGCAATTCGGTATTACTACGAGTGGCGAGATCGATGCTGCGCTGGCGAATAGCGATGTGATCGTGCTGGCCGTCAAGCCGCAACAGATGAAAGGCGTGGTGACGCAACTGCTGCCGCATATCGGCAAGCAATTGATCTTGTCGATTGCCGCGGGCATTCGTGCCGCTGATCTGTCGCGCTGGATGGGTGGGCACGATGCCATCGTGCGTACCATGCCCAATACGCCAGCCTTGATTGGCAAGGGTGTGACCGGCATGGTGGCAACCGAAGGCGTGAGCGCGCAGCAGCGCGAGATCGCCGATGCCATTCTGCGTGCGGTCGGCGAGACAGTATGGTTGGCGGACGAATCACAGATCGATTCGGTGACGGCTGTATCCGGCAGTGGGCCGGCCTATGTGTTCTATTTTCTCGAAGCGATGCAGCAGGCTGCGCAGGAATTGGGCCTGACGGCCGAGCAGGGAAATGCGCTTGCGGTGTCGACCTTCGTTGGGGCAGCACAACTTGCCGCGCAATCGAGCGATCCCGTATCCGTGCTGCGTGAGCGCGTGACATCGAAAGGCGGAACAACGTATGCGGCGCTCTGCACGATGGAGCAGTTCGATGTGAAAGGCGCGATCATCAAGGCGATGAAGGCGGCAGCCTCTCGCGGACGTGAGCTTGGTGAAGAGTTCGGTAAGGATTGATCGGCGTGTTCTTTGCCGAGGAACGAAGAAACACAAGCAAAAGCTATGAAAAGATCGAACAGAAACGCCACTGCACATATCATGAAAGCTCGTTCGAGTCTGATGGCTCGCTTAGGCATGTTGGTATTGTCTACTGCATCTTTCGGCGTGCATGCGCAAGAGACACTTGCACCGGGAAGTGTCACCTATACCTGCTGCAATCTGCATTACGACCGTGACTGGATCAGTGACGCCAACTGGGCCACGTTACCTTTCTTTCCTGCGGGTTCGCGTATTGCACTGGTGGACTATCGGCGCAACTATGCCAGCGTCTATGTCGAAGGCAAGCGCATGTACATCGGACACGATTACGGTGGCGAGCAAGAGACGCGCGAGCAATTTGTGGAGCGCCTGATCGTCAAGGAAGATCCCAAGCTCAGAATGGCCACTTACGCACCCGACGTCCAGGCTGCGATTCGTGCCGCGAAGGTAATGCCAGGCATGACGCAGGAACAGGTCATCATGTCACTCGGTTATCCGCGGGCCGATACCACGCCCGACCGTCAATCGAACGAATGGACCTATTGGACCTTGGACGCGCAGCAATACACGATTGTGTGGAATGCTGCAAAACGCGTACAGAGTATCGAGGCAGCTTTGCCAGTGAAACGGCAGGTCGCTTTCGATCCAGCTATGAGATAACGTTTCTTCGCATCTTCCAAAAAACGCGCCTTGGCGCGTTTTTTTTTCTGATGTCTGAAAGAAATTTCTCGCATGAACAGGAAGTGCCCTTGTCAGTATTCGCTTACATAAATTTACGACGCAATCCGATAGGTCGATGCGGCAGGTATTCCTTATCGTTTAAGGACGATCCGAAAGAAATGATCCACCACTGAAAAGGAGATACGCATGCAACCATTCCGCAAAGTTCATACGCTTGGATTCGCCCTCGCTGTTGCCCTTGGAGGTTTCTCTGTCGCTCATGCCGATCCCGCACCAACTGCACAAGCTGCCACTGGTGCAGCAACCCAGTCAGGCAAGTCAACGCTGAATGCAACCGAGCGCCAGATGCTGACCCGCATTGCGCAAGCAAACATGGCGGAAGTCGCAGCAGCGGAACTGGCGAAAACCAAATCCAGCGATCCTGAAGTATTGAAGTTTGCTGACCAGATGATCAAGGATCATACCCAAGGACTCAAAGATGTCAGCGAGGTGGCATCTCGTACAGGTGTGACATTGCCAAAAGATGCGGGGCGGGCACATGCCAAAACCTTGAAAGAATTGAATGGGTTGAGCGGTAAGAAGTTCGATCAGCAATATATGGCTAAAGTTGGCGTAGAAGCGCATCAGGAAACCAAGCGCTTGGTGGAGAATCTCCGTCAATCCGATAACGCTGAACTGAAAGCCTTGGGTGAAAAAATGATGCCTGTAATCGAATCACATCTGAAAATGGCACAGAAACGCAAGCCTGCGAAATAATGCGTTAACAGTCACATTATCGATAAGCGCCGTGATCAAAGATCACGGTGCTTTTTTATTTTTCCACTGCACCACGACTGACATTATCGCCATCGTGTGGCTTGAGTAACCAGAATGAAAGAGACGACAGTAGTGTCAGACCGCCTAATGTCAGGAACGCATGATGCAAGGCATCGGTAACTGCAACGCGATCGGACTGCGGCAGATCGCCGAGATACCAGCCGGCAACGATGGATGCGAAGGCCAGGCCGAAGCTGACCGACAACTGCTGCAGTGAACTGGCAATGGTGCTAGCCATACTGGCTTGTTCAACCGACACATCGGCATACGCCATCGAATTCATGCTCGAGAACTGCAGGGAATTGAAGAAGCCTTGCGCCAGGCTGATGGCAACGATGAAGGCGAGAGGCGTGCTGCTATCGACCAAGGCAAACAGGCTGATCGTCAGGCCGATCATGACGGTATTGACCATCAGTACATTGCGATAGCCGAACTGCCGTAGCACACGAATTGAAATGACTTTCATGAACATGGCAGCAGCTGCCGACGGCATCATCAACAAGCCGGATTGCCATGCCGGCAGGCCCAGTCCAATCTGGTAGAACAGCGGTAGCAAAAATGGCATACCGCCCAGGCCAAGCCGTGTAATGAAACCGCCGGCAACTGCAATGCGGAATGTGCGCACGCGGAATAGGGCTAATTCAAGCAAGGGATACAGATGATGGCGCGCATGCCAGAGATAGGTGGCAAGCAAAGCGAGAGAAAGAAGGAACAGGATGCCAAGCGAGGTATTGTCGAGCCGGTGCTCGCCGAAGATTTCCAGTATCCATGACAGCAGTGCAATGCCGCTACCGAGTAAAACGAAGCCGATCACATCCAGCCGCCTCGACGTTTCGGCACGGTAGTCGGGCATGTGCCGCATGATCATGAAGAGTGTCAGCAAACCGATGGGTACGTTGACCAGAAAGATCGCCTGCCACGGCAGCCAATGCACGATCAGCCCGCCGATGGTGGGGCCGAGTAGCGGGCCGATTAGCGCCGGGATGATCACGAAATTCATTGCCGCCAGCAATTCGGATTTGGCGAAGGTGCGCACGATGGCCAGTCTTCCGACGGGTAGCATCATGGCCGCACCGATTCCTTGTAGAAGACGTGCCGCCACCAGCATCGGCACGTTCGATGCGAGCGCACACAAAAGACAAGAGAACGTGAAGATCGCCACGGCAGTGCCGAACACGCGGCGCGTGCCGAAACGATCGGCCATCCAGCCGCTGATCGGAATGCCGACGGCAAGGCTCAGTACATAACTACTGACCACGGCCTTGAGGCTGAGCGGGGTGACATTCAGGCTGTGCGCGATCGCCGGCACGGCCGTGTTGAGGATGGTCGTGTTCAGGTTTTCCATGAACAGCGCGAGGGCGACCAGCCACGGCAGATAGCGTCTGACGGATTGACTATCCATTGTCGAGGAATCCAGATCGATGAAAGCAAAAGGCGGATCGCATGATCCGCCATGACCACAGCATACGCCGCTGGAACGAACAATGCAGGCGATGTCTGCCGCTACGGCGCGTTTGCTGATGGCTACTTGCAGATGATCATGTAAACCGTGGATTGGTTCTGCGCATGAGCAATTTTTATGAGCGTGGTGTGTGCGGCGTCACATTGTGCATTCATGCCTTGCACATGAATGCGCATGCACAGGGCATCAGGTCCGCAACAGGTAATCGATGAATACGCCAGCGAAGATGGCGGCACCAAGCCAGTTATTGTGATTGAACGCCTTGAAGCATCCTTCACGTTCACGCGTGCGAATCAGAAAATAGTGGTAGACCGCAAAGGCACAGGCGACCAGCAGACCGAGAGCGAACCACGTGCGCAAGCCGAATTGCCAGCCGACTGCGAAGAGGATGCCGAAGCTGGCGGCATAGCAAAACATGACAGCAGCAACATCGAAGCGACCGAAGGTGATGGCCGAGGTTTTCATGCCGAGCTTGAGATCATCGTCGCGATCCACCATGGCGTATTCGGTATCGTAGGCCACGGCCCAGAAAATATTAGCGACCAGCAGCCACCACGCTTCGACCGGCACACTGTTCTGTACGGCGGCGAACCCCATCGGAATGCCGAAACCGAAGGCGATGCCGAGATAGGCCTGTGGAATCGCAAAGAAGCGTTTGAAGTAGGGATAGCTGCCGGCAATGATGACGGCGGCGACCGAAAGCTGCTTGGTCAATGCGTTCAGTTGCAAGATCAGCAGAAAGGCCGTAATCGCCAGCACGGCGGCGACCATGAGCGCCTCGCGCGGACGAATCTTGCCACTCGTGATCGGACGATCGACCGTACGCTTGACGTGCTTGTCGAAATCGCGGTCGGCATAGTCGTTGATGGCGCAACCGGCTGAACGCATGAGTACGGTGCCAAGCGTAAAGATCAGTAGCAACTGCCAGTCGGGAACACCACCCGACGCCATCCACAAGGCCCACAGCGTCGGCCATAGCAACAGCAGAATGCCAATGGGTTTATGCAGGCGAATGAGGCGGAAGTAAAGAGAAAGACGATTCATGCAGCAGGGTGGTCATGGCAGCGCATGGCGCATGCAAGGTGATCAGGATTCGGAAGACGGTGCATCGGGCAGCATCGTCACGCCCGGTAATTCGCAGGACAACAACGCTTGCCGTACCGCTTCGATGGCAGCGCCGCGCGTGAAGCTCTTGCGCCATGCGATCACCACGCGACGCGATGGTGCCGGATCGCTGAACGGCAGATAGCGCAGCATACCTTCGTTCGGATGCATGTCGGGAACTGAGCCACGCGGCAGCACGGTGATGCCGATGCCGGATGCCACCATGTGGCGAATGGTTTCCAGCGACGAGCCTTCGAAGGTACGCGCAATGCCATCGCCCGAAGTCGAAAAACGCGCGACTTCCGGACATACTTCGAGCACCTGATCGCGGAAACAATGACCATTGCCGAGCAACAGCATGGTTTCGGATTTCAACTCATCGCTGCTGATGTTGTCGCGCTTGGTCAGTGCGTGATGTTCGGGCACGGCAACGACGAAGGGTTCATCGTAAACCGGTTGCACGACCAGTCCTTGATCGTTGAATGGCAGCGCGACCACGATGGCGTCGAGTTCGCCCTGACGCAGCAGTTCCACCAGTTTGACCGTGAAATTTTCCTGCAAGACCAGCGGCATTTGCGGTACGCGCTCGATCAGCGTCTTGACCAGCGGTGGCAAGAGATAAGGCGCAATCGTGTAGATGATGCCGAGGCGGAACGGACCGACCAGCGGGTCCTTGTTCTGCTTGGCGAGCTCCTTGATGGCAGCCGTCTGTTCGAGTACACGTTCAGCCTGCACCACGATCTGCGCACCGAGCGGCGTCGTGGAAATCTCGCTGCCGCCACGTTCGAACAGGGTGATGCCTAGTTCGTCTTCGAGTTTCTTGATGGCGACCGACAGTGTTGGCTGTGCCACGAAGCAGGCTTCTGCCGCACGCCCGAAATGCTTTTCGCGGGCCACGGCAACGATGTACTTGAGTTCGGTAAGCGTCATGACAAATCCATGCCGAGCGTTGCCTGTGTGACTCGCGGCGTAACGGACGGCGAACGAAAAGAAGAAGGACTGGACAGCTATTCTATACCTTCAGGTATTCCTCGCGCGAGCCTAGCCAGCGCGCCAGATGAGCGTCGACCGTGGCGGGATCGTCGGATAGCAGCATTTGCGCTGCGTCGCGCGCGCGTTCGACCAGCCACTGATCGGTTTCCAGATCGGCGAAGCGCAGCATGGCTTGACCGGACTGGCGTGCGCCGAGGAATTCACCGGGGCCGCGCAATTCGAGATCGCGTCGCGCGATTTCGAAGCCATCGGTAAATTCGCGCATGATAGCCAGCCGTTGTTTGGCAACTGGCCCCAGAGGTGACTGGTAGAGCAACAGGCAGACACTGGCTGCCGAGCCGCGTCCGACGCGGCCGCGCAACTGATGCAGTTGCGACAGGCCGAAGCGTTCGGCATGCTCGATCACCATCAGCGACGCATTCGGCACATCGACGCCGACTTCGATCACCGTTGTCGCGACAAGCAAATGGATTTCGCCTTGTGCGAAGCCATCCATGACAAGCTGTTTCTCTGCCGGCTTCATCCGGCCGTGTACGAGGCCCACCCGCAGATCGGGCAATGCGGCAGACAGTGTCGTGTATGTATCGGTCGCGGTTTGCAACTGCAGTGCTTCCGATTCCTCGATCAAGGGGCAGACCCAATAGATTTGTCGTCCTTCGAGCGCAGCGGCATGCACGCGTTCGATGACTTCATCGCGCCGGTTCTGATCGATGACGCGCGTGACAATCGGCGTGCGGCCCGGTGGCAATTCATCGATGACAGACACTTCGAGATCGGCGTAGTACGTCATGGCTAGCGTGCGCGGAATCGGGGTGGCCGACATCATCAACTGGTGCGGTACGGTGGCGCGCTGTTTGCGCGCAGAGGTTGCGTTATCTGCGCCTTTGTTGCGCAACGTCAGCCGTTGGCCGACGCCGAAGCGGTGCTGCTCATCGACAATGACCAGCCCCAGTTTGGACAACTGCACATCTTCCTGAATCAGCGCATGGGTGCCGATGACGAGTTGCGCTTCGCCGTTTTCGATCAAGGTCTTGGCCTCGACCTTTTCTTTCTTTTTGAGGCTGCCGGTCAGCCAGACGACGCGAACTCCCAGCGGAGCCATCCAGCCCGCGATCTTGCGGAAATGTTGGTCGGCCAGAATTTCCGTCGGTGCCATCAATACGGCCTGGAAGCCGCTGTCGATCGCTTGTGCGGCGGCAATCGCTGCCACCACGGTTTTACCGCTGCCGACATCGCCTTGCAGCAGGCGCTGCATGGGAAACGCTTGCTGCATGTCGTGACGGATTTCCTTGAGCACGCGTTGTTGGGCCTTGGTCAAGGCGAACGGCAGTTGCGCAAGAAAAGCGCGTGACAGCGTGCCCACTTGCTTGAGTACCGGCGCACCTTTATCGCGGCGCGCCAGTTGCGCGCGTTTCATCGACAATTGCTGCGCCAGCAACTCATCGAACTTCACGCGTACCCAGGCATCATGCGAGCGATCAATGAGCGCACTTTCATCGATCTCGGGTGGTGGATTGTGCAGCAGGCGAATCGCCGGCTCGAATGGCATTAACTGATGGGCGGTACGCAAGGCGTCGGGTAGCGTATCGCGCCAGTCGATACGACTCATGGCGCTGACAATCGTCTTGCGCAGCAGGGTTTGCGACAAGCCCTCGCCAGCCGGATAGACGGGCGTCAATGCATCAGGCAGCGGTGCGCCTTCGTTAACCATCTTGTAGCTTGGATGCACCATCTCCGCGCCGAAGAAACCGTGCCGCACTTCGCCGCGTGCGCGCACGCGATTGCCTTCTGCAAGCTGCTTGACCTGGCTACCGTAGAAATTGAGGAAGCGCATCGTCACTTGGCCGCTGTCATCGCTGATCGTGACGACCAGTTGGCGGCGCGGTCGAAATGCGACTTCGCATGCCGTGACGACGCCCTCCACCTGTACCGGTTGGCCGTAGATGGCGCCAAGTTCACCGATCCGGCGTACTTGCGTTTCATCTTCGTAACGCGCAGGCAGATGCAACACCTTGTCCATGTCGGTATGCAGACCGAGGCGGCGTAGTTTCTCCTCAATCTTGCTGACGGCAGACGCTGTTGCAGCACTAGCCGCCGGCATTTTCGCGGTCGTATCTTTGCCTGCCTTGCTGGGAGCGCGTTTGGCGGCAGAACGTGGAACAGGCGCGGATTTGTTTTTTGATGCGGGCATATCGGGCCGAAACGGGCGACAGGGCGTAAAATAGTGGGTTTTACAGACGCTGCATCCAACGCAATGCAGTAATGCAGGCGGTTCGCCAGTCTGGCGATTATGGCAACGATAGCAGGTCTGCCGCAACCGTTCTTTATCTTGTCCACGTTACCCCGTACTTGTCCGACGCATGTATTCCCTTTCCGATTTCGATTTCGATCTGCCGCCCGAACTGATCGCGCAAACGCCACTGGCTGAGCGCAGTGCATCGCGTCTGTTGCATGTCGATGGTGGGCAATGCATCGATCGTCGTTTTGCCGAGATCATCGATCTGTTGCAGGCCGGCGATCTGCTGGTGTTCAACGACACGCGTGTGCTCAAGGCGCGCTTTTTCGGCATCAAGGAAACCGGCGGCAAGGTCGAGGTGATGGTCGAACGCGTGCTTGATACGCGGCGCGTGCATGCGCAGATTCGCGCATCGAAGTCACCGGTGCCGGATATGCGCATTCGTCTGGCCGATGCGTTCGATGTGGTCGTCGGGCAGCGCGCGGGCGAGTTCTATGAACTGACTTTCCCGGACGACGTGTTTGCGTTGATCGAGGCGCATGGCCGCCTGCCGTTGCCGCCTTACATCGAACACGATGCCGACGCGTTCGATGAAACACGCTATCAGACCGTGTATGCCAAAACGCCGGGCGCCGTGGCGGCACCGACTGCGGGTTTGCATTTCGATGAAGCCTTGCTCGACAAGCTCAGGCAAAAAGGCGTGCAGTTGGCCTACGTCACGCTGCATGTCGGTGCCGGCACCTTCCAGCCAGTGCGTACCGAGAATCTTGCCGAGCATCAGATGCATAGCGAGTGGTACACGATCGGGCAGGACACGGTCGATGCCGTACGTGCCGCACAAGCTGCCGGGCGCGATGTCATTGCGGTCGGTACTACCAGCCTGCGTGCGCTGGAGTCCGCTTCGCAAAGCGGAAGACTCGCAGCCGGCAGCGCTGATACGCGATTGTTCATTACGCCCGGCTACACCTTCAAGACGGTGACGCGTCTGATCACCAATTTCCATCTGCCGAAGTCGACCCTGCTGATGCTGGTCTCGGCGCTGGCCGGCTATGACACCATCCGCGCCGCCTATGCACACGCGATTGCGCAGCGTTACCGTTTCTTCAGTTACGGCGATGCGATGTTCCTGACGACGAAAAAACCATGCTGAATTTCAAACTGCTCAAGACCGACGGCAAAGCACGTCGCGGCCAGATGACGCTCAACCACGGCGTGGTCGAAACGCCAATTTTCATGCCGGTGGGTACCTATGGCTCGGTCAAGGCGATGTCGCCGCTCGAACTCAAGGAAATCGACGCCCAGATCATTCTCGGCAATACCTTCCATTTGTGGCTACGCCCCGGCAACGACATCATGGCCAAGTTTGGCGGCCTGCACGATTTCATGGGGTGGGACAAACCGATTCTGACCGATTCGGGCGGTTTCCAGGTGTTTTCACTGGGTGCGATGCGCAAGATCACCGAAGAAGGCGTGCATTTCAATTCGCCAATCAATGGCGACAAGCTGTTTCTCTCGCCTGAAGTGTCGATGCAGATTCAGCGCGTGCTCAATTCCGATATCGTCATGCAGTTCGACGAATGCACGCCGTATCAGATCGACGGTCGCCCGGCCACGACCGAAGAGGCGGCCAAATCGATGCGCATGTCCCTGCGCTGGGCCAAGCGTTCGCTGGATGAGTTCAACCGCGAAGAAAACCCCAACGCGTTGTTCGGCATCGTACAGGGCGGCATGTTCGAGATGTTGCGTGACGAATCGCTGGCGGGGCTGGAAGACCTGAATTTCCACGGCGTTGCCATCGGTGGGTTGTCGGTTGGCGAGCCCAAGGAAGACATGCTGCGCGTGCTCGAACACGTTGGCCCGCGCCTGCCGGCCAACAAGCCGCATTACTTGATGGGCGTCGGTACGCCGGAAGATCTGGTGGCCGGTGTGGCGAACGGCATCGACATGTTCGATTGCGTGATGCCGACGCGCAATGCGCGCAACGGCTGGATTTTCACGCGCTATGGCGACGTCAAGATCAAGAATGCGCGTTACAAGGATGACCAGAAACCGCTGGATGAAAGCTGCAATTGTTATACCTGCCGCAACTTCTCGCGTGCCTATCTGCATCATTTGCACCGTACCGGCGAGATTCTGGGGGCGCGACTCAACACCATTCACAATCTGCACTATTACCTCGATTTGATGAAGCAGATGCGCACCGCCATCGAGGAAGGCGGCTTCCAGCAATTCGTGATCCGCTTCCACGCAGATCGGGCGCGGGGCGCATAGATTGTCGTCAGGAAAACAGGGTGCGTGGCCGGCCGCCCTGCGATGCTAGAATAGCCGGTCGTCAATCAACAATCTGGAGCATTCCCCGTGTTTATTTCCAACGCATATGCAGCCGCGCCAGGTGGCGCGATGGGTGGTTTGATGCAGTTCGTGCCGATCATCCTGATGTTCGTGGTGCTGTATTTCCTGATGATTCGTCCACAGATGAAACGCCAGAAGGAACACAAGGCCATGATCGATGCCGTCACGCGTGGCGATGAAGTCGTGACGTCCGGTGGTGTGCTCGGTACCGTGACCAAGGTGTCCGATGTCTACCTGTCGATCGAAGTGCAAGCCGGCACGGAACTCATCATCCAGAAAAGCGCCGTTACCACGCTGCTGCCGAAGGGCACCATCAAGTCGCTGTAAGAAAAACGACCCCACCTCTGCCGTTGCAGACGTGGGGTTGATTTTTGTCCTGACGTTTTACCCTGATCCCGAATCACTATGAATCGCTATCCCCTCTGGAAGTACATCACGATCATTTTCACGTTGGTCGTGGGGGCCTTGTACACCGTCCCCAATTTCTTCGGTGAATCGCCTGCCGTGCAGATCAGCAGCGCCAAAGCTACCATCAAGGTGGATCAGTCGCTGATGACGCAGATCGAGCAGACGCTGACCAAGGAAGGCATCCAGCCGAGCGGCATGGTGTATGAAACGATCGGCAATCAGGGCACCATCCGTGCGCGCTTTCCTTCGACCGACATCCAGTTCAAGGCCAAGGGCATCCTGGAGCGCGATCTGAATACCGATCCGAGCGACCCGACCTATCTGGTGGCGTTCAACCTCTTGCCGAACACGCCGATGTGGCTGCAAAGCCTGCGTGCGGCACCGATGTATCTGGGCCTCGATCTGCGCGGCGGTGTGCACTTCCTGATGCAGGTCGATACCAAGGCCGTCATGAACAAGCGCGTGACCGGCCTGCAAGCCAGCGTGCGCAGCATCCTGCGTGACAAGAATGTGCGCCATGCCGGTATTGCCCGCGTGGGCGATACGGTGGAAGTGTCTTTCCGCGATGCCGAGACGCGCACCCGCGCTCGCACCGTGCTGTCGGACGAGCTGCGCGAACTGTCGCTGAGCGAAACCGGCACGGGCAGCGATCTGAAACTGGTTGGTGCCTTGCAACCGACAGTGCTCAAGCAGACCATCGAAGATGCGGTACAACAGAACATCACCACGCTGTCCAAGCGTGTGAATGAATTGGGTGTGGCCGAGCCGGTGATCCAGCGCCAGGGTGCGGATCGCATCATCGTGCAATTGCCCGGCGTGCAAGACGTGTCGCGCGCCAAGGACATCATCGGCAAGACCGCCACGCTGGAAGTGCGCATGGTCGATGAAAGCGTGACGCGTGGTACCGA
>NZ_CAJYMD010000036.1 GCF_913776015.1 uncultured Oxalicibacterium sp.
AAAATCGCTACGACACCATCGATGCTACCGATGTCATCTGGGACTTCTTGCGTGAACACAAACGTCATCCCTAACGCCACCGAACGGACGCTCAGGCAATGACAACGCTGTCAAACGACACTGCCCGCCGCAATCAAACGTTCGGGTGCCAGAATGCTGTAAGTCTGCAATATTGCCGTACCAAGCAAGATGCGATCGCTCTGTCGATAGACACGCACGCGTCCCTCATGCTCGGGCAAACTGACAGCCTCCTTGCCCAAGGCCAAACGCTGACCGTGCAAGAAACGCTGCGCCAATTCATCCGACAACTCAACAGCAGGAAAAGAAGAAAGCAAGGCATCGACCGGCGCCAGCATGGCAAGGCGCTGCGATTCGTCTACCTCAGCCAAAGTCTCCAGCGTGACTGCATCGGCGATGCACAAGTCACCGACCACCGTGCGACGCAGCATGTTCAGATGTGCGCCACAGCCCAATGCCGCACCAATATCCTCGCCTAGTACCCGAATATAAGTCCCCTTGCTGCAACGCACGCGCAATCGCAGATAAGGTGCCTCGTAGGACAGCAAGGTCAGTTCGTAAATCGTGACCTGCCTTGCTTCGCGCTCCAGCGTAATACCGGCACGAGCGTATTCATAGAGCGGCTTGCCATCGCGCTTGAGTGCGGAATGCATGGGCGGCACCTGTTCGATCGCACCGCGGAAGCGTGACAACACGGCTTCAATCTGTTCGGTGGTCACGTCAACAGGACGTGTATCCATCACCGCACCTTCGGTGTCGCCCGTGTTCGTCGTCAACCCCAAATGCACGAGGGTTTCATAGGTCTTGTCGGCATCGAGCAAGTCCTGCGCGAACTTGGTTGCCTCACCAAAGCAGAGCGGTAACAAACCCGTGGCAAAGGGATCCAGCGTGCCCGTATGGCCGGCCTTGGCAGCATTCAACAACCATTTGGTCTTGCCCAGCGCATCATTGCTGGACAGGCCGACCGGCTTGTCCAGCAAGAGCACGCCGTGCACAGGAACACGTTTTCTTTTGATTGGGGCAGACATGAAAAAAGCAGCAGAAAAACACGCGAGGCATGCGCTGTCATGCCTCGATAAAGAGAAGGAAGCGGTAACGCTTATTCGTCAGCGTCGCGCGCACGCGTGGCGTTTGCCTCATCGATGAGTTTCGACATTTCCATGCCGCGCGCCGTCGACATGTCGTGCACAAAGTGCAGTTCAGGCAACGTGTGGATCGTCAGGCGACGACCAAGCTCCTTGCGCAGATAGCCGGATGCGGCGCGCAAGCCATTCAGCGTATTTTGCACGTCTTCCGTCTTGTCACTGAGCATGGTGAAAAACACCTTGGCGTGTGCGTAATCGGGCGTCAGTTGGACTTCCGTGATGGTGATCATGCCAACGCGCGGATCTTTCATTTCGAACGCGATGAGTTCCGAGAGATCGCGCTGGATCTGATCGGCCACGCGCAGTCCGCGGCCGGGAATGGATTTGCTGTGTTTTGCCATGCTGTTCTCCTCCGCGTAGGGAGCCATTAAGGAGCAAAAATGAATTCGCACCGGCGGGCGACAGCGCCGGCCGATGCGAACGGGATAACACGGTCATCCGCCGTGCGGATGCGAGATCTTAGAGCGTACGGGCAACTTCCTGTACTTCGTAAATCTCGAGCTGGTCACCTTCCTGGATATCGTTGTAGTTCTTCAGCGTCAGACCGCATTCGAAGCCGGATTTGACTTCCTTGACGTCGTCCTTGAAGCGTTTCAACGAATCGAGTTCGCCAGTCCATACCACCACGTTGTTGCGCAGCAGTCGTGCCATCGAACCACGACGCACCAGACCTTCGAGCACATAGCAACCGGCAATCGCGCCGACCTTGCTGACCAGAATGACCTGACGAATTTCGACCAGACCCAGATTCTGCTCGCGCTTCTCTGGTGCGAGCATGCCGGACATCGCTGCCTTGATCTCGTCTACTGCATCGTAAATGATGTTGTAGTAGCGGATATCGACACCACTAGCTTCAGCCAGCTTGCGTGCCGATGCATCAGCACGCGTGTTGAAGCCGATGATAACGGCTTTCGATGCCACGGCCAGGTTGACGTCCGACTCCGAAATGCCACCAACACCTGCGTGTACGACCTGCACACGCACTTCGCTGGTGTTGAGCTTTTGCAACGAGCCAACCAGTGCTTCTTGCGAACCCTGTACGTCGGTCTTGATGATGAGCGGCAGATTCTTGACTTCGCCTTCGCCCATGTTCTCGAACATGTTTTCCAGCTTGGCGGCTTGCTGCTTAGCCAGTTTGACGTCGCGGAATTTACCTTGACGGAACAGGCCGATTTCACGTGCCTTGCGTTCGTCCGCCATGACAACGGCTTCCTCACCGGCATTCGGCACTTCGGTCAGACCCTGAATCTCGACCGGGATCGATGGACCAGCTTCCGTGATCGGCTTGCCGTTTTCGTCAAACATGGCACGAACACGACCATATGACGAACCTGCGAGCACGACATCGCCGCGCTTGAGCGTACCCGCCTGAACCAGAATGGTGGCAACCGGACCGCGGCCCTTGTCGAGCTTGGCTTCGACAACCAGACCACGCGCTTGCGCTTCGACCGGTGCCTTGAGCTCCAGCACTTCCGCTTGCAGCAAGACTTGCTCGAGCAAGTTGTCGATACCTTGGCCCGTCTTGGCCGAAACCGGCACGAATGGCGAATCGCCACCATACTCTTCAGGCACAACCTGTTCAGCGATCAGTTCCTGCGATACACGGTCTGGATTGGCACCCTGCTTGTCAATCTTGTTGATCGCAACCACCAGCGGAACGCCCGCTGCCTTGGCGTGAGCAATCGCTTCCTTGGTTTGCGGCATCACGCCATCATCGGCAGCGACGACCAGAATGACGATATCGGTCGCCTTCGCACCGCGTGCACGCATTGCTGTAAAGGCTTCGTGACCCGGCGTATCAAGGAAGGTGATCATGCCACGCGGTGTTTCGACGTGGTATGCACCAATGTGCTGCGTAATGCCACCGGCTTCACCCGATGCAACCTTGGCACGACGGATGTAATCCAGCAGCGAGGTTTTACCGTGATCGACGTGACCCATGACAGTGACAACCGGCGCACGTGGCAGCAATTCGGCATCAGCGTGATCGGAACCTTCCTCGATCAGCGATTCCGGATCATCCAGCTTGGCAGCATGCGCGATATGGCCCATTTCCTCGACCAGAATCATGGCCGTTTCCTGATCGAGCACCTGGTTGATGGTGACCATCTGGCCGAGCTTCATCAACTGCTTGATCACTTCGGACGCCTTGACGGCCATCTTGTGTGCGAGTTCGGCAACCGTGATGGTTTCCGGTACATGCACGTTGTGAACGATCGCTTCGGTCGGCACTTGGAAGTTGCTCTCGCGATCATCGTTATGCGACGAACGACGACCTTTCGGTCCCGCACGCCAACCATCACGGCCGCCACCTGCATTACCGCCACGTGTCTTGATGCCAGCACCACGCTTCTTCGCGTCATCCTGCCAGGTCGACGATACATTGGCAGACTTGATCGATTTCTTATCAGTCGTGGCCGGCTTCTTGTCATCCTTCTTGTCGGCAGCTTTCTTGTCTGCCGGACGATGCAAGGTACCTTCCGATGCCTTGGCCGGTGCCGCTGGTGCAGGCTCTGGTGCCTTCACGGTACGGCGCGGCGCATTCATCATGGCCTTGATCTGCGCGACTTCTTCAGCAACGGCACGACGTGCGGCTTCTGCAGCCGCAGCACGTTCGGTTGCTTCACGTGCCGCATCCTGCGCAAGCTGTGCTGCCTGTTTCTTGGCTTCGTCAGACGCAATGCGTTTCTGTTCTTCTTCTACCGATTCATTTGCCTTGGCGTCTTCGGCCTTTTCAGCGGCAGCTTTCTGCGCTTCGGCTTCTGCCTTCTTCTGCGCTTCTGCCTGGGCTTCTTTCTCCGCTTCCAGCTTGGCCAGACGTTCCTGCTTCTCGCGCAACTCGGCTTCCTGGCGCGCGATCAACTCAGCCTGACGACGCGCTTCCTCTGCACGACGTTCCTGCTCGGCTTCATCAATGACAGGTGCTGCCGGCGCCACTGCCGACGCTTCCTCGACCGGATCATCGCGTTTGACGAACGTGCGCTTCTTACGCACTTCGACCTGAATGGTGCGCGACTTGCCGGTTGCATCAGCCTGCTTGATTTCAGTGGTTTCCTTGCGCGTCAAAGTGATCTTGCGCTTTTCGCCCTCAGGCGCGACACCATGCGAACGACGCAGATGCTCGAGCAGCTTGTCTTTGTCGGCCTTGGATAATTCGTCGGACGCCGAGCTTTTCTGGACGCCAGCATCCCGCAGCTGTGTAAGCAGCACATCCGCTGGCATTTTGAGCTCGGTGGCAAATTGGGCTACGTTGTTACTCGCCATTCAGTCCTCTTTTCTATGTGACACGTTAGATGAAATTGCCGTCTTACTTCGCGGTTGCGAGGCTCCATGCGCGGGCCTGCAACGCCTTGGCATGCTCATCGTATTTGGCATCGATGAGCTTCATTTCTTCATCGGTCACATCTTCAAATTCATTTTCAATCAATTGACGTGCGCGGTCGGCAGGCAATGCCAGGATGGCACCGAACTCGTCATAGGCCAGCTCGCTGAATGCAGCCAGCGTCTTGATGCCTGCCAGGCCCAGCTTGCCGGCGATCACGCGATCCATGCCGTCAAAATTGGCCAGGGCATCTTCCATGCCTTCCATACCTTCTTCCGAAGCAATCGCTTCGGTCAGCAATGCGTCGCGTGCACGGCTACGCAATTCGTTGACGGTATCTTCGTCAAACGATTCGATTTCCAGCATTTCGCTGATCGGCACGTAGGCGATTTCTTCCAGCGTCGCAAAACCTTCCTGCGCCAGGATGTCGGCGACTTCCTCGTCCACATCCAGCTTTTCCATGAACACGGCACGGATCGCGGCACTCTCGGCTTGCGATTTATCGGCCGATTCCTCAGCTGTCATGATGTTGATCTGCCAGCCCGTAAGTTCCGATGCCAAACGCACGTTCTGACCGCCACGGCCGATCGAGATCGCGAGATTTTCTTCGTCGACCACGACATCCATTGCATGCTTTTCTTCATCGACCACGATGGACGACACATTCGCTGGTGCCAATGCACCGATCACGAACTGTGCAGGATCGTCGGACCACAACACGATATCCACACGCTCGCCGCCGAGCTCGCCGGTTACGGCCTGCACACGCGAACCACGCATGCCGACACAGGTACCGATCGGATCGATTCGTTTATCATTGGTGAAGACGGCGATCTTGGCGCGCACACCCGAATCACGTGCAGCCGATTTGATTTCCAGCAGACCTTGCTCGATCTCAGGCACTTCGAGCTCGAACAATTTCATGATGAATTCCGGCGCTGTACGCGACAGGATGACTTGCGGGCCGCGTGCATTGCGGTCGATACGCAGAATGTAGGCGCGGACGCGATCACCAATACGCAGATTTTCCTTCGGGATCATCTGGTCGCGTGGCAGACGTGCTTCGATACGCCCCGATTCGACAATAGCATCACCACGTTCCATGCGCTTGATGGTGCCCGTCACGAGCGAGTCGCCACGCTCCAGGAAATCGGCCAGAATCTGCTCACGCTCTGCATCGCGAATACGCTGCAAAACGACTTGTTTGGTGTCTTGCGCGAAGCGACGGCCGAATTCGACGGACTCGATAGGCTCTTCAATGTAATCGTCGACTTCGATATCTGAAATCTGTTCCTTGGCTTCGAAGTGCAGAATTTCCTGGTCAGGCAATTGCAGGCCGGCTTCATCAGGAACGACATGCCAGCGACGGAAGGACTCGAATTCGCCATTCTCGCGGTCGATGGACACGCGGATATCAACGTCGCCTTCATAGCGTTTCTTGGTCGCTTGCGCGAGCGCATGCTCGAGCGCTCCGAAAACGATGTCTTTATCGACGTTCTTCTCACGCGCCAGCGCATCCACCAATAACAAAATTTCGCGACTCATGCTTTGCGACTCCTAAAATCCACTTGCGGCACCAGATGTGCCTTGTCTACATCAGCGAGCGTAAAATCCAGCTGCGCCGGCCCGTCTTTTCCTTCGAATACCAATGCCAGATTCTCGCCAACCGGCTCCTGCAGCACCCCCTGAAACGATTTGCGATTGGCCGCATTCGGCATCGGCACGCGCAATTTCACAATCGCTTCCGCACCTGCAAATCGCACATAATCAGACAGCTTTTTCAGGGGGCGATCCAGACCCGGCGACGACACTTCCAGTCGCTCGTAATTGGCGTTTTCGACTGTCAGTACATGCAGCAACTGATGCGTGACTTTTTCGCAGTCCTCGACCGTGATCGCACCGCGCTCGGCGGCCTCCTCCGGCAGAAAATCGATAAACACGCGTACCAGACCACGCGCTGCCTGTTCGAACTGGACCAGTTCATAGCCCATGCCGGCCACGGTTTTTTCAATCAACGCTGACAACTGCAAGGCCAGTCTCCGAAAACGCCGGTTGTCACCGCTGGCAACAACACAAATTGCTTAACAAAAAAAAAATGGGCATGTGCCCATCTTTTTTATCATTCCAATCACTGGTTTCAATGCCAAAAATATAATTTTCGACCCAGCAATCTTTCTTAACTGCCGCATTATAAAGGAAAGCCCCTCGCGCCGCAACGTCGGCAATCATGCAAAAGCCCGGAATCAGGGACGATTAGCCTAATTACCGGGGCAATTATCAGCAAATACGGTCAGATCTTGCCGCGACGGCGCGGCCCATTGCCATTGCGCGGCATTCCCGTATTGCTGCGATTGCCCGAAGGGCGACGTGCTTGCCCCATACCGGGAAAACCCAACGCCGTCTGCAAAGGATCAGGCTGACGACTACGTCCACCCTGCCGACCGTCATTCGCCTTGTTGCCGTTACGCACGTCATTGCCATGCCGTGGCGAACGAGGCTGACCAACATTCAACCATTGACTCGGGCTTGGACCATGTGGCGGTTTGGCATCGTCGAAGCGCGGCGCACGATTGCCATTGACTGGCCGACCTTGCCCTTTGCCCTTGTTCTGCGCACCACCTTCATTATTCGTCTTGAGACCACTGGCCGCCAACAATGCACGAACAGCATGCTCGTCCATTTCTTCCCAACGGCCACGCTTGAGACCGTGCGGCAAGGTCATTGAACCGTAACGCGTACGGATCAAGCGCGATACGGTGAGCCCCACCGCCTCGAACATGCGACGCACCTCACGGTTACGACCTTCGCCAATCGTCACGCGATACCATTTATTCACACCCTCACCTCCACCATCGGCAATGCGCGAAAACTGTGCAGGACCGTCATCCAGCTCCACACCGGCCAGCAGCTTCTGCCGCATGCCTTCTTCGAGCTCACCCAAGGTACGCACCGCATATTCACGATCAATGCCGTAACGCGGATGCATGAGGCGGTTTGCCAGATCACCGGACGTCGTAAACAACAACAGCCCTTCGGTATTAAAGTCCAGACGTCCAACCGCGAGCCATTTGGCAGATTTCATGCTCGGCAAGCGATCAAAGACAGAAGGACGGCCTTCCGGGTCATTCGTGCTGACGATTTCGCCCGCCGGCTTGTGATAAATGAGCACGCGTGGCGGCTTGTTGCTGACCTTGCGCTGAATGAGCTTGCCGTTGATACGCACTTGATCGGCAGGCAGAATGCGCTGCCCGATGTGTGCGGGCTCGCCATTGACCGAAACACGTCCGGCGATGATCAACTCTTCCATATCGCGACGCGATCCAAGACCGGCTTCCGCGAGGACCTTGTGCAGCTTCGGCGCATCATCATCCGCCGTCAGATCGCGGCGCACATTCTTTTGCGGGCGACGCTTGTCGGCACTAGCCGCATCTTCGCCAGCCCAGGCATCGAATGCATCGGACGTGACGAAGGAAAACACCTCGTCGGCATCATTGGATTTCGCCGGAGGCTTTCCCTGCCTTGCATTAGGTGTCCGCTGTGCGCCACCATGCTTTGCGTTTCTTTGCCCCTGCTTGGGTGGCCGAGGCGGCCGAGCCTTACGCTCAACACCAGCTTCCACATTGCCCTCAACCGAAGCCAAAGCTTCGCCGGCGGAGGAAGCAGACGCCTCGCCATCACGGCCCTGCTCCGCATTACGCAAGGCACGAGCACGACGCATATTGCGTGGGCCGCGCAAGCCACGCTTGGCAGGTTTGCCGTTCGCAGCGCCTTCCGTCGCAATGGACGACTCTTGGGACGCTGAAAGCGGTGCAGCGGACATTGTTTCCGCGTCTTGCGGCGCGTCGACCGGGTTATTTTTCTTTGGGCGATTCATCATTCAATTCGGTGTTGGGCTGCTCAGGAATCTCAGCCGTCATGTCAGTCGCCTGCTCTTCAGCAGGAACGGAGACCGATATCACCTCTTCTTCCGAGGCGATCGGCAGTACTTCTTCTTGATCCAGACTTGCAGGCAACGCGGAAAGTTCGCTCTCTGAAACGCTCGACGCTTCCTCGAGCACCAACTGCGACTCGTCTGCAACATCGGCATTCGGCGCATCATCGGCTTGGAGATGCGACTGCAACCCTGCCTCAAGACTTTGCATCTCCAGCAAGGTATCGCCCTCCATGTCGTTCTTGCTGACATCCTGCAACGGCGGCAATTGATCGAGCGACTTGAGGCCAAGATCGTCGAGAAACTGTTTGGTTGTAGCAAACAGCGAAGGACGACCCGGCACATCGCGATGGCCGATACTCTCAATCCAGCCACGATCTTCCAGCATTTTGATAGTTTGCGAATTCACGGTCACCCCGCGAATTTCCTCGATATCACCACGCGTGACCGGCTGACGATACGCAATGATCGCCAGCGTCTCGAGCGTGGCTCGCGAATACTTCGGCGGCTTTTCGGGATTCAAACGCTCAAGATAGAGCTTCATTTCAGGACGGCTCTGAAAGCGCCAGCCGGTGGAAAGACTGACCACTTCGATGCCCTTGTCAATCCAGTCTTCACGCAATGCATCCAGCATCTGCCGGATATCGTCACTGGTGAACACTTCTTCCGTGGAACCGGTCTCGACATAGAGCTTTTTCATGTCGTTGATCGACAGTGGCTCATGAGCGCACAACAGTGCTGTTTCGAGGACTTTCTTGGCCTCAGCAGTATTCATTTAATTTGAAAACCGTATGGTTGCAATCTATGCGGAGTTTTATTCAACGATCAGCAACGGCGAAAACCTTGCTGCAAAATTTGTTGATACTGCTCTTCCGGCGCCCACTAGGGGAGAAAATGTGCAGGCGGGGAATATATGAGACTTGTGAGACTGTTTGCGAAAGATTATTTACACAACCTCTTCACAACTTGACTAACCTTGATCTTTTATCTTTACCAAAGATCAGTGGTTGCGGGGGCAGGATTTGAACCTACGACCTTCGGGTTATGAGCCCGACGAGCTGCCAGACTGCTCCACCCCGCGTCTGAAGAAATGAATTATATAGAGTATCGAGATTCAACGCAACGACAATCTTGATATTCTTGCGAGTGATACACTCTTCGATCACATCACGACGATACGGCAGGCTATATTGCCGATCGAAATTGATATCCATATTTATCAGCATCGATCAAACACTGTTCATGAATTTCTGTTCCGCGTGCGCGCATCCCGTTCATCTCACCATTCCTCACGGCGACAATCGGCCACGCCATGTCTGCACGCATTGCGGCATGATTCATTATCAGAATCCGAAGATGGTATTGGGCACGATCCCGGTTTGGGACGAAGATGGCGACATGCGCATTCTGCTATGCCGTCGCGCCATCGAACCGCGCCGTGGCTTCTGGACGCTACCAGCCGGCTTCATGGAAAACAACGAGACCACTGCCGAAGCAGCAATGCGTGAAACGATCGAGGAAGCCGGCGCGCATATAGAAATCCACGAACTGTTTTCACTTCTGAACGTACCGCACGTTCATCAGGTTCACATGTTCTATCGCGCAACCCTGCTGGATCTGGATTACGAAGCGGGTGTGGAAACACTTGAGATAAAGATGTTCGCACCCGCTGACATACCCTGGGAAGAGATTGCCTTCCAGACGGTCAGCAACACGCTGACGTTTTTTCTGGACGACCATGCCGCCCGCAAACGGGACGGCACTTATCAGCTCCACACAATGGACATCCTGAAACCGATGCCCACGCCACCAGAATCCATTCCCGCTGGCTAAACACTCGCACTACGCAGCACCACGCCAGCAGCATCTTCTCAAAGATACGTTTCGCGCTCCGGCGTCGCACTGATGCGATGAATGGAGAGGTCTGCACCATTGAATTCATCTTCCGCATCCAGACGCAAACCGATCGTTGCCTTCAGCAAGCCATATACTGCAGCGCCACCAATCAGTGCAATCGACACGCCCATCAAGGTGCCGATTAATTGCGACATGAGAGAAACGCCACCAAGCCCGCCCAGCGCCTTCAGGCCAAAGATACCCGCTGCAATACCACCCCATACACCGCACAAACCGTGCAATGGCCAGACCCCCAGCACGTCGTCGATCTTCCACTTGTTCTGGGTTCGCTCGAACATCCAGACGAAGATAAACCCACCGATCGCGCCAATCAGCAGTGCACCCAGCGGATGCACGATATTAGATCCTGCACAGATCGCCACCAGGCCGGCCAATGGGCCGTTATGCACATAACCCGGATCGTTTTTACCCGCCAGAAAGGCAGCAATCGTACCCCCGACCATTGCCATCAACGAATTCACAGCGACCAATCCATTCATGGCTTCGACCGTCTGTGCGCTCATCACATTGAAGCCGAACCAGCCCACCGTCAGTATCCATGCACCAAGCGCAAGAAACGGAATGCTCGAAGGCGGATGTGCCGCAATCGCACCGTCCTTGATGTAACGCCCCTGACGCGCGCCGAGTAGCAAAATGGCAGGTAGCGCAATCCAGCCGCCCACGGCATGCACCACGACCGAACCGGCAAAGTCATGAAAAGGCGCACCGAATGTCGATTGCAACCAGGCTTGCACGCCGAAATGCTGATTCCATGCGATGCCTTCGAAGAAGGGATACACCAGCCCAACAATCAAGGCCGTCGCCAGCAACTGCGGATGAAAGCGTGAGCGCTCGGCAATCCCGCCGGAAATGATGGCGGGAATGGCCGCCGCAAACGTCAGCAGGAAAAAGAATTTGACGAGGTCGTAACCATTACGCTGCGCAAGCACCTCGGCACCAGAGAAAAAATTGACACCGTACGCAATGCTGTAGCCAACGAAAAAATACGCAATCGTTGAAACGGCAAAATCGACTAATATTTTCACCAGCGCATTGACCTGATTTTTCTTGCGAACCGTACCAAGCTCCAGAAAGGCAAACCCGGCATGCATGGCAAGGACCATGACGGCGCCAAGCATGATGAAGATTGCGTCAGCGCCGCCTCGAAGTGCATCCATTTCAATAAACTCCCAAGTAAAGTGCAAACATGCAGAAAATTGCACCACTTAAAGCAAAAATCGTTCCATTTTGGTGATTTTTACAAGCCCATGATTTTTATAGGTAATTTTTTTAAATTTTCGGTCGTCCGGCAATTCGCACCAATTCAGAACGTTTTTTCTCGCCAAAACGGGGATCGGATATGATTCCTTGGCTGGAAACGCATAGCCCTTTTCCAGACGTCTCGCGTGCCTTGACAGAGATCGACGGCGCACCAGGATTGCTGGCCGCAGGTGCCGATCTTTCGCCAGCACGATTACTGATGGCATACAAGGCTGGCATCTTCCCCTGGTTTTCGGAAGGTCAACCTATCCTTTGGTGGAGTACCGATCCACGTATGGTGCTTTTCACCGAGCGTTTCAAAATCTCGCCCAGTCTGCGCAAGACATTAAAAAAAGTGGAACGTAGTCGTCATGCAGGCGGAGAATGGGAGATCCGCTTCGATTCCGCGTTCGAAGATGTCATGCGGGCCTGTGCCGCACCACGAGCAGGAGAAGCAGGCACATGGATTTCGGAAGACATCATGAATGGCTACACGGGCCTGCATCGCAGCGGCCATGCCCATTCCAGCGAAGTATGGCGAAACGGCGAATTGGTGGGCGGCGCCTATGGCGTGAGTATCGGCCGGATGTTCTACGGCGAATCGATGTTCAGCAAGGTCAGCGATGCTTCGAAAATCGCCTTGAGCTATCTGGTTGCCTTCCTCAGGACGCAAGGCGTTTCGATGATAGACTGCCAGCAGCAGACCACGCATCTTGCGTCACTGGGCGCAATGCCGATTCCGCGAACCGAGTTCCTTGCACGCCTGCAGGAAGCAATCGCCGCACCGCAGATCATGCATTGGCAACCCGTTGACATCGCCTGATCAAAACTGCCCGTCGAATTCGAATGACTGCACCAACCGATTGCACGATATAACCATGACGCATCCGAAAGAACTGCCATTTTCGACGCTTCAGTTTTATGCAACGGCCCCCTACCCTTGCAGTTACCTGGGCGATCGTCAGGCGCGGTCGCAGGTTGCCACGCCATCGCATCTGATCAATGCCGATGTGTATGCGGAACTGGTCAAGAACGGCTTTCGTCGCAGTGGCATCTTCACCTATCGCCCTTACTGCGATGGTTGCCAAGCTTGCACGCCGGTGCGTGTGCAAGTCGAACATTTCTCCCCCAACCGGAGCCAGCGCCGGGCACTCAAGCGCCATGCCACTTTGCACGCATCCGTTAACAAACTGACTTATTCGTCAGAGCATTACGATCTTTACCTGCGCTACCAGTCGCAGCGCCACGCCGGCGGCGGCATGGACCAGGATAGCCGCGATCAGTACGCGCAATTCCTGCTGCAGAGTAAAGTCAACACACGACTGGTCGAGTTTCGCGATCCAGACAATACGCTACGCATGATCAGCATCATCGATGTGCTGGAAGATGGCCTCTCCTCGGTCTATACCTTTTACGATCCCGACGAGACGAATACTTCCTACGGCACCTACAACATTTTGTGGCAAATCGAGCAGGCACGCCTGCTAAACATGCCGCACGTTTACTTGGGCTACTGGATCAAGGAAAGCCCGAAGATGTCCTACAAAACGAACTTTCAACCACTGGAAGGCCTGGTCAAAGGCGAGTGGACTTCCCTCACCACGCTCCAAACCGACTGATATAGCGAAACGACGCAGAAACGGATGTGTCCGGCGGCGGCGCGCTAGAATAGCGGCTTTGCCAGCCATTCAGCTCCTCACGCGACGGCTAACCCGCCTTTCTATTTCAGTATCGTGTCCGAAAAACTACTCTACAGCCTCGCTCGCCCCTTCCTGTTCGCCATCGATCCGGAAGCCGCCCACAATCTGACCTTGCCAGCATTACGCCGTGCAGCCGGATGGGGCTTGACCTCCTCCTTTATTAAACCCGCCAGCGATCCCCGCACGGTCATGGGCATCACCTTTCCCAATCCTGTCGGACTGGCCGCGGGACTTGACAAGGATGGCGCCTATATCGATGGCCTCGCCACGCTGGGATTCGGTTTCATTGAAGTGGGTACGGTCACCCCGCGCGCGCAACCCGGCAATCCTCTGCCGCGCATGTTCCGCCTCCCCGAAGCCAAGGCAATCATCAATCGCATGGGCTTCAATAATCGCGGTGTCGATGCCTTTGTCGCCAATGTACAAGCATCACGCTTCTACCAAAACAAGGAAGGCGTGCTCGGGCTTAACATCGGCAAAAATGCCGATACGCCGATTGAGCGTGCTGTAGACGATTATCTGATCTGCCTGCGCAAGGTCTATCCCTACGCCAGCTATGTAACGATCAACATTTCGTCACCCAACACCAAAAACTTGCGCCAACTGCAGGGGGCATCCGAACTCGATGCGCTGCTATCGCAACTCAAGGATGCACAGCAGCGTCTCGCCGACGAACATCAACGTTATGTGCCTATTGCGCTGAAAATCGCGCCCGACATGGATCAGGAGCAGATTCAAAATGTGGCGCAAGCGTTGTTACGCCACCGCATTGATGGCGTCATCGCGACCAATACCACCATCAGCCGCGAAGCCGTCAAGAATCTCAAACATGCCAATGAAACCGGCGGTCTTTCGGGACAACCCGTTTTCGAATCATCCAATGCCGTCATCCGCGGCTTGAAACAGGAGCTGGGCACGACCATCCCGATCATCGGTGTTGGCGGCATTCTCTCGGGCAGCGACGCCAAAGCCAAGTTGGATGCTGGTGCCTCGCTGGTTCAGCTATACACCGGCCTGATTTATGAAGGACCAGCACTGGTACGCGAATGCGCAGCCGCCTTGTATGGAAAATGATTGGCTTTAGCTGTAATCAGCACAAGGCGATGCCTTGAGATGTGAATTACCCCACCCCAACCGCCAAGCATAAAAAAAGCGCAAACCTAGGTTTGCGCTTTTTTGTTTACCTTCGATATTACTCAGCTTCGACGATCTCTTGCTTTGCCGCTGGCGGCTTGCTTTCACCACCATCCGAGAAGTCCAGCTTGATCTGTTCCTTGTCGTCCAGATCAACAGTGACCTTGCCACCCGATACCAAACGACCGAACAGCAATTCGTCTGCCAGCGCCTTGCGAATCATGTCCTGAATCAAGCGTGACATTGGACGCGCACCCATCAGCGGATCGAAACCCTTGCGGCCGAGGAACTTGCGCAGACTGTCGGTGAAAATCGCTTCCACTTTCTTCTCGTGCAACTGCTCTTCCAACTGCATGAGGAACTTGTCCACCACACGCAAGATGATTTCCTCGTCGAGCGGACGGAAGCTGATGATCGCATCCAGACGATTGCGGAATTCCGGTGTAAACATCCGCTTGATGTCTGCCATCTCGTCGCCCGGTTCCTTCTTCTCGGTGAAACCGATCGAGCGTTTCTGCAGGCTTTCCGCACCCGCATTCGTCGTCATGATGATGATGACGTTACGAAAATCGGCCTTGCGACCGTTGTTATCGGTCAGCGTGCCATGATCCATTACCTGCAACAGAATGTTGAAGATATCCGGATGCGCTTTTTCGATCTCGTCAAGTAGCAGTACCGCATGCGGTTTCTTGGTGATCGCTTCCGTCAGCAAACCACCTTGATCGAAACCGACATAACCTGGAGGCGCACCGATCAAACGACTCACGGCATGACGCTCCATGTATTCGGACATATCGAAACGAATCAAGTCGATACCCAACAGGAACGCGAGCTGCTTGGCGGCTTCCGTTTTACCAACGCCCGTAGGCCCGGAGAACAGGAACGAACCAATCGGTTTGTCGGTCTTGCCCAAACCGGCGCGCGCCACCTTGATCGCCGAACCCAATGCTTCCAGAGCAGGATCCTGACCGAACACGACATTCTTCAAATCACGATCGATGGTTTGAAGCTTGGTACGATCGTCCTGATTGACGGTCTGTGGCGGAATACGCGCGATCTTCGAAATGATGTCTTCGATCTCGGTCTTGCCAATGGTTTTCTTCTGCCGCGACTTCGGCAGGATGCGCTGTGCAGCACCCGCCTCATCAATCACATCAATGGCCTTGTCTGGCAAATGACGATCGTTGATGAAGCGCGCCGACAACTCGGCAGCCGAGGTCAATGCGGAAGCCGAATACTTCACGCCGTGATGCTCTTCGAAGCGCGATTTCAGACCACGCAGGATTTGCACGGTCTGCTCGACGCTCGGCTCGTTGACATCGATCTTCTGGAAACGACGCGACAAGGCATGATCCTTCTCGAACACGCCACGGAATTCCGTAAACGTCGTCGCGCCAATACATTTGAGTTGACCATTCGACAGCGCAGGCTTCAACAGGTTGGACGCATCCAACGTGCCGCCCGACGCCGAACCGGCACCAATGATGGTGTGAATTTCATCAATGAACAGGATGCCGCTCGGGTTGTCCTTGAGCTGCTTGAGCACTGCTTTCAAACGCTGCTCGAAATCACCGCGGTACTTCGTACCGGCCAACAAGGCACCCATATCCAGCGAATACACCACCGAGTTCTGCAACACCTCAGGTACGTCGCCTTGCGTGATACGCCATGCAAGACCTTCTGCAATCGCGGTCTTGCCTACGCCAGCCTCGCCGACCAGCAGTGGATTGTTTTTGCGACGACGGCACAATGTCTGAATGACGCGCTCGACTTCGCCTTCACGCCCGATGAGCGGATCGATCTTGCCCTCGGTCGCCATGCGATTGAGATTTTGCGTGTACTGATCGAGCGCACTCTCCTTCGCCTGACCTTCGGCTGCCGGCGCGTCTTCCGCACCTTCGGACGACTTTTGCGCTTCGGGTTGCTGATCCTTGCGCACGCCATGCGAAATGAAATTCACGACGTCCAGGCGCGTCACACCTTGCTGATGCAGGTAGTAAACGGCATGCGAATCTTTTTCACCGAATATCGCAACCAGCACATTGGCGCCCGTCACTTCCTTCTTGCCATTGGAAGCCGACTGCACATGCATGATGGCGCGTTGAATTACGCGCTGAAATCCCAAGGTGGGTTGCGTATCGACTTCCGATGTTCCGGGAACGGTCGGCGTGTTGTCGGTAATAAAATTATTGAGCGTCTTGCGCAGATCGTCGATATTGACGGCGCATGCACGCAAGACTTCTGCTGCCGACGGATTATCAAGCAAGGCAAGCAGCAAGTGCTCTACCGTGATGAATTCATGGCGGGCCTGTCGAGCTTCGACAAAAGCCATATGCAAACTGACTTCCAATTCCTGCGCAATCATACTTCCTCCATCACGCACTGCAGGGGATGTCCTGCTTTTCTGGCGTGGTTCGTTACCAGTTCAACCTTCGTGGACGCGATATCCTTGGGATAAACGCCGCACACACCTTTCCCGTCGCGGTGAACCATGAGCATGATTTGCGTCGCATTCTCACGATCTTTATTAAAGTACTCCTGAAGAATCATCACGACAAATTCCATTGGCGTGTAGTCATCGTTCAGCAATAACACCTTGTACATCGACGGCGGCTTGAGCTTCTGCTCTTGCCGCATAAGGACCGTACCATCGTCATGCTTAATTGCCATATACCTATTCTAATACGTCCGACCGGGCAGACAATCCCGGAAAAACTGCAACAATTGTGTTCCATATTACTTGTTTTCCCGAGGAGATGCAGATGACGATGGATGCGCCAAAATCAAGGTCCCTCAGAGGGAAATTCGGCATACAACAATCTTGCAAAATCAGCATCAAATACGCTTGACTTTTATATTTTTTACGTAAAGAATGAATCTGTTGACATTTGTAATTAATTATATTTGTCAATAAGAAGTGAGCAGTTTTTAGGAGGGGCAGCGTTAGGCGAGGCTTCTTTCTTTTGCGGCTCGTGTGATTAAGTCTAAATTAGAAAGACGCTTTTAATATGGCAACAGGTACCGTCAAATGGTTCAACGACTCTAAAGGTTTCGGCTTCATTACTCCGGATGACGGCGGCGAAGATTTGTTCGCACACTTCTCCGCAATCCAGATGAACGGCTTCAAGACACTCAAAGAAGGTCAAAAAGTTTCGTTCGAAGTCACGCAGGGTCCAAAAGGCAAGCAAGCATCGAATATCCAGAACGCATAATCGCGCGAGTCGCCTTTCGAAAAACCCCGCTTCGGCGGGGTTTTTTATTGCTCTGGCGAGTGAAAAGAAATGAGATGCGACATGATCGACTATCATGCTTCTTTCGCAAAAGGCACATGTATTCGCATGCCACTGATTCTCTTCAACAAGCCATTCCAGACGATGTGCCAGTTTTCGGCACATCCTACGCGCCCCACGCTGGCCGATCACCTTTCGATACCGAACATTTATCCGGCAGGACGGCTGGATGCAGACAGCGAAGGCCTGCTGCTCTTAACGAATGACGGCAAGCTGCAACATGCAATCAGCCATCCTGATCATAAGCAAGCCAAAACCTATCTCGTGCAGATCGAAGGCATTCCTGACAAGGCGGCACTGGAAAAATTGCGCCAACCACTCGACCTCGGGGATTTCATCACGCAGGAATGCAACGTAAAACGCGTGCAAGAGCCGGATTGGCTTTGGCCGCGTAACCCACCGATTCGTCAACGTACCAATACGCCAACCAGTTGGCTCGCGGTTACCCTGACGGAAGGCAAGAATCGACAAGTGCGCAGAATGACGGGGGCAATCAACCACCCCACCTTGCGACTCGTCCGCGTTGCCATCGGCCCTATTTCACTCGAAACACATCCACTGTATCCCGGCGAATGGTGTGAGCTCAAAGTCGCGGAACTTGGATTGGGCAATGATGATGCTGCCCGATAATGCTAGCAATCTGGAGAGCACTTTTCCTTTACACTGGCTGGATTATGATTTTCGGTCTAGTCTCATGAACAAGTTTTTCTTCACCACAGCCGCATCGCTTGCCCTGCTGCTCTCGCCCGCCACTTGGGCAGACAACAATACGCCACATTTCCCCGTCATCTCACTGACGGCTGGCATGCACGTGATCAAGGCAGAAGTCGCTTCCACGGAAGCACAACGCGAACAGGGCCTGATGTTCCGCGAGAGCCTTGGGACTAACGAAGGCATGGTCTTTCTGTTTCATGCCCCGGCAGGTGTTTGCATGTGGATGAAAAATACGCCGCTGCCACTATCAGTCGCGTTCATGGATCGCGACGGGCGCATCATCAATATCGAAAACATGAAACCGCAGAGCCTGGATTCGCACTGCGCCAAACAACCAGTCTATTACGCCCTGGAAATGCAGGAAGGCTGGTTCAAGCAACGCAATATCAAGCCGGGCAGCGTGATCGGCGGTTTGCCGCCAGCGCGTTGAGTCACACCCCCTACGGACAATATCTCCGCACAAACAAAAAACCCGCATGAAAACATGCGGGTTTTTTATCGAGCAGCCTGTGAAGGCTGCGAAAAACGCTGATTAAGCCAGCGCTTTCACTGCAGCAGACAGACGGCTCTTTTGGCGAGCAGCCTTGTTCTTGTGAACGATTTTCTTGTCAGCGATGCTGTCCATCGTCGAAACGGAAGCCAACAGTGCTTTTGCAGCGGCTTCTTTGTCGCCAGCAGCGATTGCCTTGCGAACAGCTTTAACTGCGGTACGGTATGCCGAGCGTTGTGCCGAGTTGTGAGCGTTTTGCTTGATTGCTTGACGAGCGCGTTTGCGAGCTTGTGCGGTATTTGCCATGAAAGTATGTTCCTAAAACTTGGTCAACGCGCATTCGCAAACGCGCAGTGGTGAGACAGAATTCTGTGAAGCTTTCGATTATAGCCATATTTCGGCAAATCAGCAAAATTCTTTCCGTTTTAGTAGCTCAAGCTGTTGCACACAGGGTAAACCAGGAAAACATAAACAAATATCAAAACAACAATTTTCAACGTATGCGCTTCCGGCAAGTAAGCCGCCAAACCAACCGCTATAATGCCGTCCCATGAACCTGCATAAAACGCTGGCGGCAGTCTCCGGCATGACGATGGTTTCGCGCGTCACCGGATTGGTCCGCGAGATTCTGTTTGCGCGCGCATTTGGCGCCTCTGCCTATACCGACGCTTTCAACATCGCCTTCCGTATCCCCAATCTGTTACGCCGTCTTTTTGCCGAGGGTGCGTTTTCGCAAGCCTTTGTGCCAATTCTTGCCGAATACAAAAGCCAGAAAGGCGACGAAGCGACCAAAAGCCTTGTTGATCATGCCGCGACGGTATTGATGTGGACGATGTTGCTGACTTGCATCATTGGCATTATTGGCGCTCCGCTGGTCATTTATGGCATCGCAACCGGTCTGAAAGCAGATCAGGAAGCCTTCGATGCCTCTGTTTTAATGACCCGCCTGATGTTTCCCTATATCGGCTTCATGGCATTCGTGGCGCTGAGCGGGGGCATCTTGAATACTTGGCGCGAATTCAAAATACCGGCATTCACGCCCGTCTTGCTGAACGTCGCCTTCATTCTGGCAGCGCTTCTGTTAGCACCTCAACTGCAACAACCGATTTATGCAATGGCAATTGCCGTCGTGATCGGGGGCGTCCTGCAAGTTGCGATTCAGATTCCTGCCCTGATGAAGATCGGCATGCTGCCACGACTGCGCATGAATCCATTTCATGCACTAGGTGATGCTGGCGTGCGCAAGATTCTGAGCAAGATGGGGCCGGCAGTTTTCGCGGTATCGGCGGCGCAGATCAGCCTGATGATCAACACGAATATCGCTTCGCGTCTTGAAAGTGGCAGCGTTTCCTGGCTGTCCTACGCAGACCGCCTGATGGAGTTTCCTACTGCGTTGCTTGGTGTGGCACTCGGAACCATTCTCTTGCCAAGTCTTTCCAAGGCCAATTTCGATGGTGACAAGGCTGAATACTCTGCCTTGCTAGACTGGGGTTTGCGACTGACCTTCCTGCTGGCACTGCCATGCGCCGTCGGACTGGCAACAATCTCGGAGCCGCTAACGGCCACCCTCTTCCATTACGGTAAATTCGATGCGACTTCAGTGGAAATGACTTCACGGGCGCTGGTTGCCTACGGCGTTGGCCTGATCGGTTTGATTCTCGTAAAAATTCTAGCGCCCGGCTTCTATGCACAGCAGGACATCAAGACACCGGTCAAGATTGCCGTCGGCGTTCTGATCGCCACGCAATTGATGAACATGTTGTTCGTACCCGTGTTTGCTCATGCAGGACTTGCGCTCTCGATCGGTCTGGGCGCATGCCTCAATGCCAGCCTGCTTTACTGGGGTCTGCGACATCGTGGCATCTATATGGCTTTGCCAGGCTGGAACATGTTTTTTGTGCGATTGACGGGCGCTCTCTTCCTGATGGCAGGAGTCGCATTATGGTCGGCATCCCAATTCGACTGGGTTGCCTTGCATGCCTTCCCGCTACGTCGCGTACTGGCCCTGCTGGCTGTCATGGCAGCATGCGGCGTCGCTTATTTCGGCGCATTGGTGGCGATGGGCTTTCGCTTGCGAGATTTCAAGCGCATCGCACGCTGATCAAGATCGAACAGACTTTTATTACCCTTGATCTGCACAAGGCTGCCATCCTCGTTATGATGGAGGCATGGTGACACCTTCCCTCGATTATTTCTCGACGCTCGTACAGGATGACGACATCATTCCCTTGTTCGAAGCAGCTTCAGCCATTGCACAAGATGTCGAACCAGAACTGGATTTGACCGCGGTACAGCTTGAAATCGACATGCTGACGGAACGACTGAAACAACGCCTGCCCGCAGATGCCTCGCATCTACAGAAGCTGCGCATGCTCAATCATTATTTTTACAATGACCTGGGTTTCAGCGGCAACGTCAACGACTACTACAATCCGGACAATAGCTATCTGCATCGCGTACTGCATTCGCGTCGCGGCATTCCGATTTCGCTCGCCGTGCTCTACATGGAGATTGCGCAGCAAATCGAACTGCAGGTGCAGGGGATTTCGTTTCCAGGCCATTTCCTGATGAAACTCGCCCTGCCCGTCGGCCAGGTAGTACTCGATCCATTCAACGGCACCAGCCTGTCTCGCGAAGACCTGGAAGAGCGCGTACAGCCTTACATCCTGCAACAGGATTTTCCAGACGACTTTCAACTGAATGCCTATCTGTCGGCAGCGAGCCCGCGTGACATTCTCGTACGCATGCTGCGCAATCTGAAAGCCTTGTTCATGCAAAAGGAAAATTGGCAAAGGTTGTTGCAGGTACAGGAACGCCTGATGATCCTGCTACCCGGCGACATTACCGAACGCCGCGATCGCGGCATCGCTTTCGCCAATCTGGAATGCCCGCAAGCGGCTTTGCAAGATATCGAGGCATATATCGAGCAGCGACCTTATGCAATGGATACCGCCGCATTGCGCGCACGGCTACCGGAATTGCGTGAAGCCGGTGGGCGGCTGAACTGATCACGTTACGTCATGCCGCCGGCTCGGCATGACATTCTGCATGAACTACTGCGCACGCGAAAACGCCATCAACCGTTGGCGCGTGTCTCGATTGCTTCCCAGCGCTCCAGTGCATCCAGCAGCAAAGCATCGATCTCTTCGAAACGTTGATTCAACCGCTTTACTTCATCCGGTTGCTGCGTGTATAGATTGGCGTCTGCCAGTTTGGTGGTGATGGTTTTTTGCTCTTCTTCCAACTGCGCAATCAATTCGGGCAAGGTTTCCAGATCGCGCTGCTCCTTGTAGCTGAGCTTTTTCTTCGGTGCCGCCGCAACAGTCGGGACAACCGCAGCCTGCACTGGCGCAGTTGCCGGCTTAGCTTCGGACTTGTTCGTCTTTTGCGAGGCGGCCATCACACTGGCAGGACGCGTACGCTCCCAATCGCTGTAACCGCCGACATATTCACGCCACAAGCCATCGCCTTCGGCGGCAATCACCTGCGTAACGACGTTGTCGAGGAAAGTACGGTCATGGCTGACCAGGAAAACCGTGCCCTTGTAATCTTCCAGCAGTTCTTCCAGCAGTTCCAGCGTATCGATATCCAGATCGTTGGTCGGTTCATCGAGCACTAGCACATTGGCCGGCTTCGCAAACAAACGCGCAAGTAGCAAGCGATTGCGCTCGCCACCGGAAAGCGATTTCACCGGCGAACGGGCGCGCTCCGGCGCGAACAGGAAATCACCGAGATAAGACATGACATGCTTGCGCTGCCCATTGATCTCGACCCAGTCGCTGCCCGGCGCAATCGTGTCGGCCAGACTTGCTTCGTCGTTCAACTGCGCACGCATCTGATCGAAATACGCAACCTGCAGTTTGGTTCCCTGCTTCACCGTCCCGCTATCCGGGTGCTCCTCACCGAGAATCATCTTCAGCAAGGTCGTCTTGCCAGCACCATTGGCACCGATCAAGCCGATCTTGTCACCGCGCAAAATCGTTGCGGTAAATTGCCGCACGATCGGCCTGTCGCCATAGGTCTTGCTGATCGCTTCTAGATCGGCCACGATCTTGCCCGAACGCTCGCCGGTGCCGACTTCCAGTCGCACCTGGCCTTGTTGCTCGCGGCGCGCACTACGCTCGAGCCGCAGCGATTCCAGTCGCCGCACACGTCCTTCGTCACGCGTACGACGTGCCTGCACACCTTTGCGTATCCAGACTTCTTCCTGCGCCAGAAACTTGTCGAACTTGGCGTTCTCCACCTCCTCGTTCTCCAGCAACTCAGCCTTGCGTGCCTGATACGTACTGAAGTTGCCGGGGAAGGAAAGCAAGCGCCCGCGATCAAGCTCGATGATGCGTGTTGCCACATTGTCGAGAAAGCGTCGATCATGGGTAATGAACAGCACACTGCCTTTGAATTCGCGCAGCAAGCTTTCCAGCCATTGAATCGAGGAAAAATCCAGGTGGTTGGTCGGCTCATCAAGCAGCAGCACATCGGGCGCACTGACCAGACCGCACGCCAGTGCCACACGCTTTTGCATACCGCCCGACAATTGTCCGATCAAGGCATCGCCTGCAAGATTGAGGCGATCGAGTGCCGTCTCGACCTTGTTCTTCAGACTCCACGCGTCAGCCGCATCGAGCTTGAGCTGGATTTCGTGCATGCGCTCCATCAGCGCGTCATCGTTGTCGCCGCCAAATTGGCCGGTCAAGGTATCGTATTCGCTCAGCAAGGCTTGCATATCTCCCATGCCGGAAGCAACAGCATCGAATACCGACATATCGGCCGCAAACTGCGGCTCCTGCTCGACATACGCGATCTTGATGCCCTGTTGCATCACCAACAGTCCATCGTCCAGCCGCGAACGACCACCGATGATTTTCAACAACGAGGATTTGCCTGTGCCGTTACGACCGATCAGTCCGACGCGTTCGCCGACTTCCAAAGAAAACTCTGCGTGATCCAGCAAGGGAACGTGGCCGAATGCAAGCTGTGCATCGGAAAGAGAAATGACTGCCATAGAGAGGAAACCCGCCAGGCGCACACGTTGCAACACGCGGGCCGTAAAGAATAAAAGACTGAATCAAAGGCGCGACAACAATGCCGCGTGAAAGGCGATATTGTACCGACTTCATCCCGCTTCCTGCCAATCGACCTTCGGCGTCGGCTATAATCGCGGACGATCGCAGGCTCCCTGCGGTCGCCGTGTCTCGCCGTAGTTCAATGGATAGAACGAGTGCCTCCTAAGCGCTAGATACAGGTTCGATTCCTGTCGGCGGGACCAAAAATCTCTTTTCCTCTAACAAAATCAAGTGTTGGCTTGCCTCGAAATCCGAGCAAGAGCAAGCGCCAATATCCCAAAGCCATGCGCCCAATTGCTGCCATTCATGATGCGGCTGTCATGAAGGTGACATGCAAGATCGGCACACTTTCGGCATCTCCCTTACGCAGAAGCCACAGCATGCCATGCAAGCCGACGTCGCAGAACATTTTCTTACCGAGCGCTATGTCTTTTGTCAGCGTGGGGAGCTAGTAATGGGGGAGCGCCTCTTGCGTATCCGTACGCAAGACGTTTCACTCGGTGGTTTTGGCATTGTGGCAGACGATCCAATTCGTCCCGGCAGTCAGGGAATACTGCGTTTTTCCACCATCATCGGCACCCGTATCGAGGCAATGCACTTCACCTGCGTTGCGCGAAGTTGCATTCTCAACGGCATGTCCGGCTATCGCATCGGCCTTCAGATCATCGAGAAAACCACAGCGACCCAAACCCTTCTCAAAGGGCTGACAGATCGCTGCGCATCCTTGTACAAACTGGGTTGAACATCACTGGCACATCAAAGGACGCGCATCAAACTGCATAACCGCAACGCCCTTCGCCTGACTTGATCAAGCCACCAATTTCTTGAACGTGGCCAGCACGGCATCACCCTTGAACGGCTTGACGATCCAACCCTTGATACCCGCTGCCTTGCCGCGCTCTTTCATCATCGGCGAATTTTCCGTGGTCAGCATGATGATGTTGACGCTGGCGTTACCCAGCTCGCCACGGATTTTTTCAGCCATGGTCAAGCCATCCATGTTCGGCATGTTCACATCTGACACCACCAGCTTGATGCCAGCATCCGATTTCAGCCTGGCAAGACCATCACGCCCATCCACGGCCAGCGTCACGCTCAAGCCGTTTTTTTGCAGAAAATCGCCCACCTCGTTACGTACCGTACTGGAATCATCCACGACAAGTATTTGTGCCATCACGCTCTCTTTAAAAATCAGAACAACTCGAGTTCACCGGTTTCGGCGCGCTCTTCCTGCTCATTCACCACAAAATGAATCTCTTCATATGCCTTGACGCACAGGCTGGCATGAAAAAGAGCTTCGCCATTGATCTTCACGGCAAAATGCTGCGCATGGTTGTAACCCAGCATTTCCAGGTAATTCACGCACCTGCCCTCGACATAATTCGGCGTGGACATACCCAGATGCGGAAAATAGTTGCCAAGGTCGCGGTTCAGGATGCCGCAGGAAAGATTGCCGAATTCGGCAATCGCATCGAGGAATAGCCGGTCATCCATTTCAGTAACGCCCTGCTTGCGCTCCATGTAGCTTCGGACCATGCCGGCAGCATCGAAATGAATCATCACCAGCAGACGAAAAACATAGGAAGACACCGTCAGCACCACGGCCTGCTGCTTGTCGATGGCAGGGATGTGCTCGACAACCTCAATTTCCGTCACCTCGTCCGACGACAGTCCATCGCGCAGACTTTTAGCCAGCAAGGAGTCGAAGCCCGCTTTTGCCTGATTGCTGATCATTACTCTCTCCCGCCATTGCCAGCGCGTCCCTGGCTTTGTCATTCGTCAAATTCAGTCCCACCACGGCACCCACGATCATCTTGCCGCCCGCCTGCAAATCCTGAAAAGTGGACGTGGTAATCAGGTCGTTCTCGTACAGCTTGCTGCGGTAGGCTTTGGACAGCGACTCGGCGCGCTGCGCCAGTTCACGCACCTCCTGCGCCACCACGGCAAAGCCACGACCGTGCTCGCCGGCACGCGCCGCTTCGATCGATGCATTCAATGCCACGATGACGACTTGCCGCACGATCAGGGAAAATTCGTCATTCTTCAGATGCATGTCGCGGTTGTGCTTGATGAGCACGGCCATATCGTCATGCCAGCGCTCGAACGTCTTGATCAGTCCCAGCAGGTTTTCGATACCTTCGGCTGAGCGATCGCAGTTTTCAGCAGCGACCGTCGTGACTTCGTTCGTACGCGAGGTCATGCTCTTGATGAGAAACTCGTGTTCGTTACGCAGCTGCTCGATCTGCTCGCCACTGGTCTGCATGGCCTCTTTCAACAAGGCTTCATGCGCATCGGCTTGCGCTGCCATCTCCTGCATTACCGTTTGCAGATCGTGTTGCAACATCTCTGCCTGACTAATGCTCACCATGCCTGCCATGCGTTTGCGCAATCGACGAAGGGGAAACTGCAGTACCACGGCGCAGCACAGCACACCGGCGACAAAAAACAGGATTTCATTAAAAGAAGACATCGACACTACCCATGAATTGAAGTTGCTCGACGATCATGCGACCAGGCTGCTGCCATTGTCGAAATCCGTAGCGCTATCGCTATGCGTCGAATTCGACCGAACAGCTGCGGAAGAAAGATGAGCCAGTGGATCGTCCTTTGCATCGATCTCGACCGCAAATTCGGCGGGCAAGGTGATGACCGTACGGAACTGACGGAAGGCTGCGCCGACGGCTGCATCCTCGAATTCGATGCCGATGGTGCCGCCTTCCTGAGCAAGAAAGGCCACGACCGCATCCATCCCGACGCCACGTCCGGAAATATCGGTGACCTGTTGTGCGGTCGAGAAGCCGGGGCGCAGAATCATGTGGGCAGCAGCATGATCGTCCAGCATGACGTCGGCGGGCGACAAACCTTTCTCGATGGCGATCTTGCGGATTACATCAAGCGCAAGGCCACGGCCGTCATCCTTGAGCACCAGTTGCATGGCATCTTCCGATACCTGCAACTGCACGCTGATCGCGCCGCTTTCCGGTTTGCCGTTTTCACGGCGTGCTGCCGGCAACTCGATGCCATGATCGACAGCATTGCGAATCAGATGCATGAAGGCATTCTTGATCAGACCGCTGACATGCTTGTGAATCGCATGACCGCCATCGTCGATGGTTACCGACGGTACGCTCTTTTCCAGACTGATTGCCAATGTCGGCACCGACGCCACGACATCGGCCAACACTTCATCAAGACGTTCGGTACCCAGCAAGCGCAGCGTCTTGCGCACATCGTTACGCGCAGCAAGCAGTTCGTGCAGATTGGCGGTATTGACGGTTTCCAGACGTTGCAGGCTGTCCAGAATGTGCTTTCTGTCGATCAGCATGTGACCGGCACCTGTCGATACCTCACCGACGCGCTTGCGGCCCAGTGTGACATCGTTGATGTGCGCATAGCGCTCGAGCGTCGTGCGCACCTCATCCAGTTCACGCTGCAGACGTGCCTTGTCCCACGCCACTTCCGCAGTCGGTTGGCGCAACGCTTCGTAATACTGCTCGGCTTCATGCACGACGTTGGCAAGGTGCAGCAAACCATAGGTACGACTGTTGCCCTTGATGGTGTGCATATTGCGGAACAGCTTGGCGATGGCGAATGCCGTGGCTTCAGTATTCTGATGAATCACATGCGCATTTTCATCGATGAACTGCCGTGAGCTCGCAACGAAGGCATCGAATTTCTGCGGTGCCACGGCAAGAATTTCACCGATGATTTCCAGTTCGCGCTTTTGCTCATTGGCCTCGGCAGCGAGCTGGCGCAGTTCGGTCACATCGCGGATGCACAGCATGAGGCGAACGATGGTATCGCTCTCATCCACTATGGGCGACCAGTTCAGATCGAAAATCTTGATGCGTCCATCTGCCATGTGCTTCTCGATCTCGCCCACCATCAGGTGTTCGTTGAAGGCAAAGTTCATGACGTCTTCGCCAATGCAGGTGCCACCAACCGTTTCGATCTGCGACAACGCATCTGCGCCCAGATTCGTCTCGGAAAAAACCAGATCCATGACGTCCGCACCGGCGATATCACTTCTTTCCAGCAGGGTTTCCAGATAAGCCGAATATTCGGGATGTACCTTGTTGCCGGCGACGATGGTCAGGATGCCTTGCGGAATGGTTTGCAGCATGGTCTGGATATCCGCCGTCTTCTGGCGAACCTGTGCAGAGGCTACCTGGATTTTCTCCAGCATGCCGTTGAATGCCACGATCGAATGGCCGACTTCATCCATGCGGCCAACCGGCACGCGACGCGTGAAATCCTGGCTTGCGGCGATCTCACTCATCATCTGTTGCATGCGGCTGATCGGTCCCGTGATCTGGCGATAAAGCAATATGCCGATCACCGTCAACAGCAGGATGGCCAGTGTCGTCACGACGAAGATGGCGGTCGTCGTGGTGGAAAGATTCTGGTTGAGTGCGGCAATTGCCTCATCCTTGCTGCGATTCTTTTCAATGCGCAGGGTATCGACGATCTGTTCCAGTTCAAGCTGGTATTGCACTACCGTACCGAACAGCGATGCCTTCGCAATCTCTTCCTTGCCAGCGAGCTTGAGTTTCACCGTATCGTCGATGGCACCGAAATAGAGTTCCAGGCTTTCCTTGGCCTGCTCCACCAAGCCGCGTTGTGCCGCGCTGTCGGCCTGCGCCAGTTGTACGTCCAGCGCCTTTTCCAGAATCGTCTTCTTGGCGCTCAGCTTGTCATTGTTCTGTTCCGCGATTTGCAGATTCGGTTCGGCCACGATGCCGGTGGCCGAAAGCTGCACCTCTTTCAATTGCGCCACCAGATCGGACGATGCGAGGGTACTCGGCACCACGCCCTCGGTCACCTTTCTGACTTCCTGTTGGCCATGATGCGATTGGAAAACCGCATAACCACCAATCAGCGAAATGGCGATGAAGGTAAAGATCACCAGCAGGGTGATGCGAAGTCGAATCGTCATGACATGAATCCTCTTGATCGGCCAGTGCAAGGCATGGGGTCGCACTTGCATGGCATCGAAATGTGGGGAGGATTGTTGCACTGAGGCATGACAAGGACGTGACACGCGACACGTCTTTGTTAAACATCGTTAAATCGCATCTGTCTATGGATGCCTGTTGCGCAATCTGCAAACGACCAACAATTTCCCATATGGAGAAGCGATTGCCCAATCATGAAACATGGCAAACGAAAAATCATGTGACGGGATCGGGAACGTGGGTACGCATGCAAGCACTGCCTCTGCATGCGCCTGCAAGTCACGATAGCGGGAAGAACAGGAAGAAAAACACGAAGAAGAGTTTTAAACAGGAATGAACAGACGGTAACCGACTGCCGTTTCAGTCAGCAGATATTGCGGCTGCGCCGGATCGTTTTCCAGCTTTTGTCGCAAATGACCCATGTAGATACGCAGGTAATGCCCGTTTTCCACATGCGACGGTCCCCAGACCTGACGCAAGAGTTGAAGATTGGTGACAACCCGCCCGGCATGATTGACCAGCACAGCCAGCAAGCGATATTCGGTCGGCGTCAGATGCACCGGTTTGCCAACCTTGGTAACCAGACGCGCGGCCAGATCAACCTGAATATCCCCAAAGCGCACAATGCCCGACAAGGCGGCGGCGCCCTGCCAGTTTCGTCGCAATGCGGAACGTACACGCGCCAATAATTCCCCCACGCCGAATGGCTTGGTCAGGTAATCATCGGCACCGGCATCCAGTGCACGGATTTTTTCTTCTTCGGTCGTTCTCGCTGACAGCACGATGATTGGCGTATTGACCTGCTGGCGCAGGGCGACAATGAGATCCACGCCATCGCCGTCAGGCAGGCCCAGATCGAGAACGATCAGATCCGGCGTGCGTGTGCCGGCTTCGATCAGCCCACGCTTGAGCGTTTCCGCCTCAAATACGCGCCAACCCTCATGCTCCAATGCGACACGCACGAAGCGACGAATCTGCGGCTCATCTTCAATCAATAAGGCAACGGGCTGCGGCTGATTCATCTTTTCTCTTCCGGCATGATTTCTTCGAGATGGAGATCGGGAAGCGCTGGCGGCGTTCCCAACGGCAGTTCGAACACGAAGACCGCACCGCCGCCGGATGCCGTCTGCGCCTGAATCGTCCCCCCATGTGCGCTCACGATGGCGCGACAAATCGCCAGGCCGAGGCCGACACCTGACATTGCCGATTCGCTGTCGCCCCGCACAAACTTTTCGAAAACAGCTTCTTCTCGGCCAGCCGGCAGGCCCGGCCCATTGTCTTGCACGCTGACGTGCAACATGCCGTGCGTCGCTTCGGCAGCAATCACGATCCGGCTACCGGGAGGCGTGTACTTCGCGGCATTTTCCAGCAAGTTGCACAATACTCTTTCAATCAGTACGGCATCGAAACGAACCAGCGGCAGATCACGCGGCAGTCTGGTTTCGACCACATGGGCGTACAGCATGGCACGGCTGGCATGCAATGCCGTACCAACCACTTCCTCCACAGGCTGCCATTGCAGGTTCAACTTGACCTCACCGCTCTGGATACGTGCCATCTCAAGCAGATTGGTAACCAGACGACTCATGCGCAAGGCTTCTTCATGCAAGGCTTGCACGATATCCTGTTGCACCGCGGGCAAGGGTGGATGCGACAAGGTCAGCGATTCCGCCAGGCCAACCAGTGCCGTCAATGGTGTACGTACATCGTGCGACAGCGCGGCCAGCAAGGAATTGCGCAATCGTTCGGATTCCATCTTCACCAACACTTCCTGTGCCACATCAATGTAGTGCACGCGCTCCAGAGCAATGGCAGTGAGGGTGGCGAAGGTTTCGAGTTGCTGTCTTTCTTCCGGCACCAGCATCCACCGGCGACTTTCCTGCTGACGAGGCAGAATCGCCAGCACACCGCGTGTGCGCATGGGCGCAACCAGCGGCAGATAAAACAGCGGCGCACCGGGTAAGGTATCGGTGCCTCGCCCGGCAGGCGTGGCCCGATCGAATGCCCATTGCGCAATGGCGATGTCGATTGCCTCCTCGTTCGTCGGCGGCATCTGCAACTGTTCATTCCTGTCCGGCAGCAACAGCATTGCCTGGACGTCGAAACTGCTCTGCACGACACGCCGCGTGCTTTCGAGCACTTGCTCGGCCTGCAGAACTCCCGACAATTCACGCGCGAATTCGTACAGCGTACGAGCACGCATTTCGCGGCGCGTTGCCACACGTGCCTGATAACGTAATCCTGCCGTCAGATGCGCAGTCAACAAGCCGACAGCCAGCATTACGCCGAAGGTGACCAGATATTGCACATCCGTGACCGCAAAGGAAAACCGCGGCGGCACGAAAAAGAAATCGAATGCCGCCACGCTCGCCAGCGTGGCAATCACCGCAGCGCCACGCCCGAGCCAGACCGCTACCAGCACCACGCTCAGCAAGAACAGCATGACGATGTTGGTGAGATCGAAGTACGGCAACAACGGTGTCGCCAGCAAGGTCGTGAGCAAACTGGCGGCCAGAGCCGCACCATAGCGCCACCAGCGCGGTCGCCACATGGCATTGTGCGCCCCACCGAGCGGCACCTTCTTTTCCTGCGCAGACGAGGTCGCCACCAGAATCAGATCGATATCGGTGGCGCGTTGTGCAATCCGTTCCGGACTGCCGTTGCCGCGCCACCATTGCCGATGACCACGACCGACCACCAGACGCGAAAGATTGTGACCACGCGCATAGTCCACAAGAGCCTGCGCTACATCGCTCCCCGCCAGCACGGCAGTCGTGGCATCCAGTTCTTCTGCCAGTTTGAGATTCTTCAGGATGGCGTCGCGACGTACGGCCGGCAGGCGTTGCAAACGCGGCGTTTCCACATAGACGGCATGCCAGGCAATGCCAAGCTGCCCTGCCAGCCGTGCCGCATGACGGACGATCTGTACGCCTTCAGCGCCGGGCCCGATGCAGGCCAGCAATGCGGCGTCGGTTTTCCACAAGGTATCGATGGATTTTTCAATGCGGTACGCCTGCGCATCGTCCTGCACGCGTTCTGCCGTGCGCCGCAATGCCAGCTCGCGCAATGCGATCAGATTGCCCTTGCGGAAAAAATTGCGGGCAGCGCGTTCAGCTTGCTGTTCGCGGTATACCTTGCCGCTCTTCAGACGTGCCAGCAACTCATCAGCCGGAATATCGACCAGAACGACTTCGTGCGCCGCATCGAACAGCGTGTCCGGGAACGTTTCGGTGACGAGAATGCCGGTGATGCCGCCCACCACATCGTTGAGACTCTCTAGATGCTGGACGTTGACGGTGGTGAAGACATCAATGCCCGCTTCCAGCAGCTCTTCCACATCCTGCCAGCGCTTGGGATGACGCGAGCCCGGCGCATTGGAATGCGCCAATTCATCCACCAGTACCAGATCGGGATGGCGCTGAAGAGCGGCATCGATATCGAATTCTTCCAGCGCCTTGTCACGATATTGAACCGTCTTGCGCGGCAGTATTTCCATGCCTGCAAGCAGATCGGCCGTCTCGCGACGGCCATGCGTCTCCACGATACCGACCAGCACGGCACGCCCCTCGCGCTGCAAGGCGTGCGCGGCACTCAACATGGCAAAGGTCTTGCCGACACCTGCCGCCGCACCAAAGTAGATGCGTAACTTGCCACGCGCCGCACGGCGTGCGTGTTCCTGCATGTGTGTCAGCAGGCTGTCAGGATCCGGTCGTCGTGGCTGGTAGTCGTCGTACATGCGGAAAAGATACTCCTTACCGCATAAAGGAAGTGTAAAAAAGCGTCAATGCTGTGCGTCGAGGACCAGATTCAGAGCCAGCACGTTGACGCGTGGTTCGCCGAACAAGCCGAAAAGCGGCAACTGCTGCAAACGGTCGATCACCGCCTTGACCTGCGACTCGCTTAGATCACGTGCACGTGCAATGCGTGCCACCTGATAGTAGGCAGCAGCAAGACTGATTTCGGGGTCCAGACCGCTGGCTGATGCCGTCACCAGATCGACAGGTATCGCTGCCTTGTTGTCTGGATCGGCGTGTTGCAAAGCGTTCACGCGGGCGCTCACCACTTCGATCAAGGCTTGATTGCTTGGCCCCAAATTGGAACCTGAAGATGACGCGCCATTGTTCGGCATCGGACTGGTGGCCGATGGCCGCCCCCAGAAATAGCGCGGCGAGGAAAATGCCTGACCGATCAGGGAAGAACCAACCAGCTTGCCTTGATGCGCGATCAGGCTGCCGGCAGCTTCTTGCGGAAACGCCAGCCGTGCGATACCGGTCACGGCGTATGGATAAAACAGACAACATACAAGCGTTAAGGCGGCAAACAACACCAGTGCCGGACGAAAGAGACTTTTCATGATGGATTCCTAAACCAGGTTGAGCGAAGACAGCAGCATGTCGATCAGCTTGATGCCGGCAAACGGCAGCACGATCCCGCCCAGTCCATAGATCAGCAGATTGCGGCGCAACAGCGAAGCGGCACTCGCAGCGCGATAAGCCACGCCTTTCAATGCCAGCGGAATCAGGACGATGATGATCAAGGCATTGAAGATCACTGCCGACAGGATGGCCGAAGACGGGCTGGCAAGCTGCATAACATCCAACGCCTTCAATTGCGGATAGACACCCACGAACGCGGCAGGAATGATGGCGAAATACTTGGCGAGATCGTTGGCGATCGAGAATGTCGTCAACGCACCGCGCGTCATCAGCATCTGCTTGCCGATGGCGACGATCTCCAGCAACTTGGTCGGATTGGAATCGAGGTCGACCATATTGCCGGCCTCCTTCGCCGCTTGCGTGCCACTGTTCATCGCCACGGCGACATCCGCCTGCGCCAGTGCAGGCGCATCGTTGGTGCCGTCGCCCGTCATTGCCACCATGCGGCCCTGTGCCTGATAACTGCGGATCAGTCGGAGCTTTTCTTCCGGCGTCGCTTCAGCGAGAAAATCATCGACACCCGCTTCTGCGGCAATCGCTGCTGCCGTTAGCTTGTTATCCCCCGTGATCATGACGGTCTGGATACCCATGCGCCGCAGTTCGGCGAAACGCTCGCGAATGCCACCCTTGACGATATCCTTGAGTTCGATAGTGCCAAGCACGCTGTCATTCTCGGTCACCACCAGCGGCGTACTGCCTCGACGCGCGATTTCATCGGCAATGCGGGCAACGTCGGAAGGCAGCGTTGCACCAGCGGCTTCGACATACTTGCGTACGGCATCCACGGCGCCCTTGCGAATCACGCGATCAGGCAGATCGATCCCACTCATGCGCGTCTGTGCGGTGAAAGGCACGAACGTGGCCTGCAAGGTTGCCATGTCGCGTTCGCGCATGCCAAACTGCTGCCTTGCCAAGGCGACGATGCTGCGCCCTTCGGGTGTTTCATCGGCCAGTGAAGCCAGTTGGGCGATATCGGCAAACCGCTGCGGCGCGATGCCGGGCGCCGGAAAAAAAGCCGATGCCTGGCGATTACCGAGCGTGATGGTGCCGGTTTTGTCCAGCAACAGCACATCGACATCGCCGGCAGCCTCAACCGCACGTCCGGATGTCGCGATCACATTGGCCTGCATCATGCGACTCATGCCGGCGACACCGATGGCCGAGAGCAAACCGCCAATCGTGGTTGGAATCAGGCAAACCAGCAAAGCCACCAGCACCGTGATGGTCACCGGCACCCCGGCTTGCGCAGCCTGTACGGAAAACAACGAGAACGGCAGCAAGGTTGCCGTCACCATCAGGAAGATGATGGTCAGCGCGACCAGCAGAATGCTCAAGGCAATCTCGTTGGGTGTCTTTTTGCGCTTGGCACCTTCGACCATCGCGATCATGCGGTCCAGAAAGCTCTCGCCATGGCGCGTGGTAATGCGTACCACCAACCAGTCGGACAACACCCGCGTACCGCCGGTGACGGCAGAAAAATCGCCGCCCGATTCACGGATCACCGGAGCGGATTCGCCCGTGATCGCACTTTCATCGACCGATGCCACACCATCGATCACTTCGCCATCCATGGGAATCAGGTCGCCCGCTTCCACCAGCACGATATCGCCCTTGCTCAACATATCGGCACTGAGCGGCAGACGCTTGCTTCTATCCGTCGGCGACAGCAGCTTCTTGGCAATGACGTGCTGACGCAAACCGCGCAACGAAGCGGCCTGCGCCTTGCTGCGGCTTTCTGCCATCGCTTCGGCGAAATTGGCAAACAGCACCGTGAACCAGAGCCACACGGCGTTCAGGCCAATAAATAACGTGCTGGCCTCGCCACGCCCGAACAGTGCCTGCAGAAACAACAAGGTCACGACGATGCTGCCAACGTACACGACGAACATCACCGGATTGCGCCACTGCGCGCGCGGATGCAATTTGCTGAATGCCGCCTTGACCGCCGGCTGCACCAGCGAAGGCTCGAATAGCCTCAGTGGTTGACGCAAACGCTGGTCACTCGACACCATAGGTTCGGCCGGCATATGCATGTGATTCGACATCGAATTCTCCTTTTCCCTATTGCGCCGTGAACAGTTGCAGATGTTCGACCACCGGACCGAGCGCCAGCGCCGGCACGTAATTCAAGACACCAATCAGCAGCACCGAGCCGATCAGCAAGGCAATGAACAACGGTCCATGCGTCGGCATGGTGCCGGCAGTCACGTCCAGCCGCTTCTTGGCTGCCAGCGAACCGGCAATCGCAAGAATCGGCACGATGACGGCGAAACGTCCAAACCACATCGCGCCTGCCAGCAAGGTGTTGTAGAACGGCGTATTGGCCGACAGACCTGCGAAGGCGCTGCCGTTGTTGTTGGCGGCCGAAGACAGTGCATAAAGAATTTCTGAAAAGCCGTGTGCACCGGGATTGGCGATCCCGGCCTTGCCTGGCTCAAGCAACACGGCAATCGCCGTCCCCAGCAATACCAGCATGGGCGTGACGAGAATCGCAAGCGAGGTCATCTTCATCTCGTAGGTTTGAATTTTCTTGCCCAGATACTCGGGCGTGCGGCCGATCATCAGACCGGCAATGAATACCGCCAGGATGGCAAAAATCAACATGCCGTAAAGACCGGAGCCGACACCGCCGAACACCACTTCCCCCAACTGGATCAGCAATAGCGGCACCATGCCGCCCAGTGGCATCAGCGAATCGTGCATGGCATTAACGGCACCACAAGAAGCGGCTGTAGTGACGGCTGCAAACAACGTGGATGCATTGATACCGAAGCGCGTTTCCTTGCCTTCCATGTTGCCGCCCGATTGCCAGGCACTCACGGTCTGATCGACCGGCAATGATGCGAACGAGGGATGCGCCTGCTGCTCAGCCAGCATGACGATAACTGTCATGACGATGAAAATCAGTGTCATGGCACCCAGTACGGCCCATCCCTGCCGCGGATCATCGACCATGCGACCGAAGGCAAAGCACAATGCCGCGGGAATCAGAAAAATCGCCAGCATCTGTACAAAATTGGAAAGTGGCGTCGGATTTTCAAACGGATGCGCCGAATTGGCATTGAAGAAGCCGCCGCCATTCGTCCCCAGCATCTTGATCGCTTCCTGCGAGGCCACCGGGCCCATCGCCAGCGTTTGCGTCTGCGTGGTAATGCGCTCCATGACCGGGTTGCCGCCGGCGTCGAGCATTGCCTGTCCATCTTGACCAATACGGGGCTGCTGGTAAGTCACCGGGTCGAGCAAGGCGACGTCCTGATAAGCCGAGAAATTCTGGATCACGCCCTGGCCGACCAGAAATACTGCCAGCAGCAAGGACAGCGGCAACAGCACGTACAGTGTCGAGCGCACGATATCGGCCCAGAAATTGCCGATATCGGCCGACGAGCGCGCGGCGAAGCCACGAATCAACGCGAATGCGACGGCCATACCGGTTGCCGCCGAAAGGAAGTTTTGTCCGGTCAGTGCCACCATCTGCGTGAGGTAACTCATGGTGGACTCACCCGCATATCCTTGCCAGTTGGTATTGCTGACAAAGCTGACTGCCGTGTTGAAGGCGGAATCGGTGCCAACATTGGCGAATCCTTGCGGATTCAGCGGCAACCACGCCTGCACCCGCTGTACACCAAAGACAAAGAGCGTTCCCAGTGCATTGAAGAGCACTAATGCCAGTGCATAGGTTTTCCAGTGCATGCCCGTTTGCGGCGATACACCGGCACATCGATAAAGAGCCTGTTCGATACGCGCCACCCAGCCGCAGCCCGGTATCGACTCTCCCTTGCCGACCTTTGCCAGCAGGATCCCCAATGGCCAAGCCATACACAGCAGAATCGCCAGAAAGGCCATCAACAACACGATGGACGAGGTGGTCATTCAGAGCTCCTCTGCATGCAGCAATGCATAGATCAGGTAGGCAAACAGGCAGATCGCCACCAGCGCAGCCAACACATAAAGCGCATTCATTGATCGCCTCGCAAGCCGTCGCAGACATGAATCAACCCAGCTATCGCCAGCACGAAGACCGCGAACAAGCCCATAAACACAAGATCCATCATCATCTCCAAAGGTAGGTGGCAGGCGATGACAGCTTAGAAAAGAAGGCGTAAAAAGCGGATAAAAAAGGACGCGGAAGACGTAAAGGGAATATAAAAATTGCGCGTGGTACGCAACCTGACATGAACACGCCTGAGGCGCGGCAAGCGTTACGCAAAAAAATGCCCGCATGGGAATGCGGGCCGAAAGGTCTCAATACATGACGACTTCAAGAGGACGTCCCTATCTTTGATCATGCCCCGTGAAATCACAACGAATCTTTTCGTACAAGCTCATGTGCATTTGGCATAAGCACGAACCCAACGACTACCTACGCACGGCTTGGCTTTCGGATCCACGTGAAGACGTGCTGTACTGACCACAGCTGGCTTAGGCGACCTTACTTTGCAAGCGATTTTGTTGTTTTAAGGAAACTTATGTGGATCGCCGCAATTGTGCGGCAGAGGCATACTGAAAATACTGATCACAAGTCACAAGACAGCGAAATAACGACGCTGTATACCGACACCACATCGAGGAGTGATCATGGAAACCAGCGCTGTTGTGTCGCAATCTACCATCGAAAATCGTCGCGATGAACGCTATGTATTTTGCCAGAGAGCGCAACTGGAAGTGGATGGTGTGATTTATCCGATTCGCACACTGGACGTATCGCGCAGTGGTTTCGGGATTATCTCGCAAGCGCCCGTGAGCAACGGCGGACAGTGCACCATCGGCTTTACCGCCTTGATCGGCAATCAGATTACCCGCCTGAAGTTCTCGTGTGTAACGAGCTACTGCATCCTGCAAGGCTTAACGGGGTATCGCATCGGCTTGTCCATAACGCATGCCGATCCCGCCATGCGTGCCTCATTGCGCGTGTTGATTGAGCAATGTGCAGCGCTGATCAAGACAGGCTGATCGCACGCCACACTGCCATCACGCTTCATCATTTCAGGCAGCAAGCCAAGGACCAATCCAGGCACGCCAGATCGCAATGGCAATCATCAGCCAGATCAGCAGAATGATGGCACCGCCAACGAAACTGATTACCTTGCCCTTCTTTTCCCTCAGCCATTGTTCGGCAGCATCTCGACAATGCGCGAGAACCTTGGCTGGAATCAAACGCAAGGTGAACCAGAGCAGCAACGGCAGGATGATCAGATCATCGATCCATCCAACAATAGGAATGAAATCGGGAATCAAATCAATGGGACTGAAGGCATACGCCACCATGACGATGCTCATCGCCTTGGCATACCAGGGAACATTCGGATGACGCAGAGCAAACCAGAGCGTCAAACCATCGCGCTTGAGGATCACGGCCCAGCCACGCAGTCTTGCCAATGCGCCCATCGTCTTCCCTCAACAACTGTTCATCATGGTGCCAGTATGCCTGATCGAGCATGTTTGACTGCTGCATTCGCTCGCCTTCTTCACATGCTTTTCACATGGCACACATGTGAATACCATGCGAACGCAGAACGTTTCGGGGTAAGGCTTCTAGCCGCATTGTTAAATTTTCGATGCCCCTCACAATAGTTGCAACTTAAGTACGTTAGCGCACCGAGGAGCGGATTCTTTAATCCTATCTTTGATGCCAATCCAACTTACAAGAGGAGTCATCATGAAGACGACCAATACCCTGATCGCCGCCGTTGTTGCTTCGGCCGCTGTGCTCGCCGGTTGCGCGGCACCACCAAGCTACAACGATCCCGGTGCCGCACGTTATCCGGCCTCGCAACAGCCCGCGTATAACGCAGCCTATGGCGTGATCGATTCGATCCAGATCGTGCAACAGGAAGTCGATAGCAACGGTGTCGGCGGTGCCATCATTGGCGGCGTGGTCGGCGGCGTACTCGGCAATCAGGTTGGCAAAGGCAGCGGTCGTGCCGTTGCGACGACCGCAGGTGCCATCGGCGGTGCGATGGTGGGCAACAATATCCAGCGCAACCGTGCTGGCGTACGCGAGGCCTACCAGGTCAACATCCGTGGTGACAATGGCGGCTACTTCAGCGTCGTGCAAGACAGCGTTGTCGATCTGCGTGTGGGCGACCGCGTGCGCGTCGAAAACAATCGCGTCTTCCGTTACTGATCATAGAAATCGGTTCCATGAAAAAGCCCGCCTTGATGGCGGGCTTTTTGTTTGCCACGGCGTACCGCTGTGGCGTAGCGCAAGCAGCGGATCAGACAACCTGAATGTTCAGCGTTCCCAATCCTTCGATACTGCATTCCATGCGATCGCCGCGTACCACAGGCGCGACCCCGGCTGGCGTACCGGTCATGATCAGATCGCCCGGATATAACGTGAAGTAGCCGGACAGATAAGCGATCATTTCCTCGATATTCCAGATCAGCTTGTCGACCGTGCTGTGCTGACGCGTTTCATTGTTCACGCGCAAGGTGATGCTGCGATTGCCGGCGGGGCCGACATCGGCCGCAGGATGCACAGGTCCAACGGGTGCCGAATGATCGAATGCCTTGCCGGTATCCCACGGACGACGCAGATTCTTGGCTTCGGATTGCAGATCGCGGCGCGTCATATCGAGCCCGATTGCATAACCCCACACATGGTCCAGCGCACTGGCAACCGGAATGTTGGCACCGCCCTTGCCGATTGCCACGACCAGTTCCAGTTCATACTGGAAATCCTCGGTCTTGTCCGGATAAGGCAATTGCGCCTCGGCGTCATACGCAACAGGAAAAATCGCATCGCCCGGCTTCATGAAAAAGAAAGGCGGTTCGCGTCCGGTAGCGCCCATTTCGATCGCATGATCGACATAGTTGCGCCCGACGCAATAAATACGGTTGACGGGAAATTGCGCATCCGTCCCGACGACGGGCAAGGCTGGTTGAGGAACGGCGGGAATCACAAAAGACATGCATGCTCCTGAGCATCGAAATGATCGGTCATTATGCCATCGGACATTGACCAGCTCATTACATTCCCCGCTTTACATTTTTCTATGCGCGAAGAGTCGGCAAACCTATAATCGCAGCAAACCGGCATGCAAAATGCTTCTCATCGCGCTTTTGCGCAGAACACAGAAAGCAGACAAGGTTGGGACAATGATCACCGAAGAACAGATCAAGGCACTGCAATCCGAGATGGAAGGCAATGGCGAGAATCAGGCGCAGATGGCGTACCGGATTCTCGAAGAAATGATCGTGACACTGAAGCTGCCACCTGGCAGCAAAATTTCCGAAAAGGCGCTGAACCGTTCGCTCGGTTTTGGCCGCACGCCCTTGCGCGAAGCACTGCAACGCCTGGCCATCGAAGGTAACGTCAAGATTCTGCCGCGTTCGGGCGTGATCGTTTCCGAAATCGATCTGGCCGATCAGATCAACATGATCGAGGTAAGGCGCGAACTTGAAAAAATCATTGCCGGCCGCGCCGCCCGCCTGGCGATGGAAGATCAACGCAAGGTCTTTCTGAAACTGGCCGAGGGCTTTGACCGTGCCGCCAGCGAGAACGACGGCAACATCTTCATCGAGACCGATCGCGACTTTAACAGCCTATGTATCGAGACTGCGCAAAACAAATATGTCTCCTACGCCATCGGACCGATCGAGGCACAGACACGGCGCTTCTGGTATCTGCACTTCAAGCGCTTCGGTGATCTGGCGCGTGTATCGCAACTGCATGCAGCGATCGCCCGCGCGATCGCTGCCAACGATGAACAAGGTGCGCGCGATGCATCGGATCGCCTGATCGACTATGTCGAAGAGTACACGCGCAAGACGCTGCAATTCATGGGCGGACTTTAACGACGCAGAAAAAAGGTAACGTAATCAAAAAAGGCGCATCTCTGCGCCTTTTTTGATACTGCGGTCAGAACCCCGCAACGACACCGTTACTGCGCGGATCTGCGCCACCTTCGAACACGCCATCCGCCTTGCGCACGATGGCGCCAGCATGACCGACCATCTCGTCAAAATCAGGAATCACATCGACGTCATGCCCAAGCGCTTGCAAGCCGGCGATGACTTCCGGTGCAAATCGGCTTTCCAGCTTCAGCGAATCCGAGCTTTGCCCCCACGTTCGTCCGAGCAGCCAGCGTGGTGCCGTTACCGCCTGCTGTACCGGCATGCCATGCACGGCATAGCGCGTGAAGACGGCCGCCTGCGTTTGTGGCTGACCATCGCCGCCCATGGTGCCGTAGACCATCGTGCGACCGTCCTTGAAACGCGCCAGTGCTGGGTTCAAGGTATGAAACGGCTTCTTGCCCGGCAACAGCGCGTTGATGTGGGACGCATCGAGCGAGAACGAACAACCACGGTTCTGCCAGTTGATGCCCGTCGTCGGCAACACCACCCCACTACCGAACTCGTGATAAATGCTCTGGATGAACGAGACTGCCCTACCCTCGCCATCGATCACACCCATCCAGATTGTATCGGCCGGTCCCTTGCCCTGCCCCCACGGCAGCGCCTGATCAATACGAATCGCATCGACATACGGCTGTAAGAAATCATCCGTCAGGCAAGACTGCGGATCGATGGTCATGTGATCGGGATCGGTCACGTAACGATCACGCACGGCGAATGCCTGCTTGGTTGCCTCGACGACGAGATGCACGTATTCGACGCTGTCTTCCCGATAGCGACCGATATCGAGACGATCGAGAATGCAAAGGATGATCAGCGAAATGAGGCCCTGTGTCGGCGGCGCCATGTTGTAGACATCGCCGAGACTGTGTTGCAGATGCATGGGCGTGACGATGCGCGCACGATAGTTGTTGAGGTCGTCTAACGTGACAGGGCTGCCGACTTGCGCCAGATCGTGCGCGATTTCCTGCGCCAATTCACCGCGGTAAAAGCTGTCGAGTCCCTGCGTCACCAGCTTGCGCAAGGTTGCCCCCATGCGCTTCTGCACGAAACGGCTACCCGCCGCCGGCGCCTTGCCATCGACGAGAAACGTGTCGGCAAAACCCGGTTGGTCAACCAGTTCGAACAGCTTGGCCGAGGTACTGGCAAATTGCGACGGTGTGACGGGAATCCCGGCTTCTGCATAATGAATGGCATCGCCAAGCAGGCGTGACAGCGGTAATTTGCCGCCCCAGCCTGCACCGATCTCCAGCGCCTGTTGCCAGCCACCGATGGTACCGGCCAGCGTGTTGGTGGCCAGCGGACCACGCGTCGGAATGACACCCAACCCGCGCTGCTTGTAGAAATCGATAGACACCGACGCTGCGGCCACCCCGCACGCCTCGATCGCCTGCACCGACTTGCCGGGTTCGGCCACGACCCAGAAACCATCGCCGCCGATGCCGTTCATGTGCGGGTAGACGACAGCAATCGTTGAAGCTGCAGCCACCATCGCTTCAATGGCATTGCCCCCTTCACGCAAGATGGACAGCGCCGCCTGCGACGCCAGTGAATGCGGTGCGACGGCCATGCCGCGCGTGGAATAAACTGTATTGAGCATGAGAACTCTCTGATTCGTTACAAATTGGGTTGGACTTGTACTTGGCTGCGATATCGCGGCAATATCGGAAGGGCCGATGCCCTTCCTGTTTCGTCAGAACATCATGCAATGGCTGGTTTCATCTCATCCTGCGCCAGCACTTTGGTGTCGGCGAGGAAGCGCCTGCGCATCGGCTTGAGAATGGTCAGGGCCAGAATGGCAGTGAAGAAATCCATGCAGATGACGGTTGCAAACACAGGTGTCCATGAGCCGGTTGCATCGTGCATCAGTGCGGCTAACGGACCGCCAAGCACGGAGCCGACACCTTGCGCCATGTAGAGGAAACCGTAGTTGGTCGTGGCATGGCCGGTGCCGAAGGTATCCGTAAGGATCGATGGGAACAGCGAGAAAATTTCGCCCCAGCCGAAGAACACGACACCCGACAGCAGCACGAACATCACCGGATTGTCGGTCGTCATGAGCCAGAGTGTCATCGCCACACCTTCGAGACCGAAGGCGATGAACATGGTGTTTTCACGACCGATACGATCGGATACCCAACCGAAGAAAGGCCGTGTCAGGCCATTGGCAAAACGATCGATCGTCAATGCGAGCGGCAAGGCAGCCATGCCGAAGATCATCGCATCGTGCACGCCGAAATCCTTGGCGAATGCGCCCATCTGCGAAATCACCATGAGGCCGGAAGTGGACATCATCGTCATCATCAGGAACATCAGCCAGAAGACCGGTTTCTTCAGCATCTCTTGCGGACGATAGCTGTATGCCGATTCGGTATTGGCACCCGACGATTTGTACTTTTCGACCAGCACCATGACTTCATCCGGCTTCGGACGACGCATGCCCTGCGCTGCCAGAAATCCAACCACGCCGATCATCATGCCGAACGACAGCAAGGTGCTCGACACGCCCGACGAATGAATGCTGGAAGAAATGGCGAAGGTCGTGATGATGGCGCCAAACCCATAGCCCGCCGCCACCATGCCGACAGCGAAACCACGCTTGTCCGGAAACCACTGCACCATCAGGCCGACCACGCCGACATAGATGATGCCGGTACCCACGCCGCCGAGCAGTCCGTATGTCAGATACAGACCCCAGACACTGGTTGCGTAGGCTGCCAATATCCAGCTCATCGCCGTGAGGATTGCACCGACTGACAACAGCAGGCGCGGGCCGAAGCGATCGACGAGAAATCCCTGGCATGGCGAGAGAAAGGTTTGTGCGACGATCAGGATGGCAAACGTGACCTGCACCTCAGGCAGCGTTGCTTGCAGCGATGCGGTCAGTTCGGTCGTGAAAAGAGCCCATACGTATTGCGGACTGGAGATGGCCATCATTGCCATCACGCCGAAAAAGAGTTGCCACCATCTGGTTTTGCCGGCACTGCCGACCATTGTTTTGTTCATTGTGTTCATTCTTTGTCTCCGGGATATGTGGTCATCATGTCACCTCAAACCGCATGCCTATTACTGACATGTCAGTTTTGAGAAACTTAGATTCCCTTTCCAGGATTGTCAAGCGTCAGCGCAAATACCGACGAAATTACTGCCTAATTCTTGTCTTTTGAGGAATATTTAATGAAAAACTCATCTGACATGTCAGCATCAAACAACAAGTATGCAAACGCTGTGCCTGCGTTAGCTGTCCTGTTTTATCGCTTTTTTCTGTGCCGGTGAAACATACGTTTACGATCCGCACCGTAATGGCGCAAATCCGCACCAAAACAAAACAATCGGCTTTTCCTATGCCCGCGCAGAAAAGAACGTTGATAACGCGCGAAGAAATGCCTTTTTCCATGCGTAAGCTATTTGATGCAGTGCCACCGCAATGCATGCGAACCAGAAGAAATGGAAAAAAGCTTGAATTGATAAACAACAAAAAGCCGGCGAATGCCGGCTTAACTTTCTCCTAGATATGCCTGCCGCACGCGGGGATCGTGCAGCATGGTTTCGGCTTCGCCCGCCATCGTAATCAGGCCCGATTCCATCACGTAAGCGCGATCGGCCGCTTGCAGCGCCAGCCGCGCATTTTGCTCGACCAGCAAGATCGTCACACCTTGTGCCGACACATCACGAATCACTTCGAAAATTTTTTCGACCATTATCGGCGCCAGGCCCATCGATGGCTCATCGAGCAAAAGCAGTTTCGGATGACTCATCAAGGCGCGGGCCATGGCGAGCATCTGCTGTTCGCCGCCGGACAAGGTGCCGGCCATTTGCGCAGCGCGTTCCTTCAAGCGCGGAAACACGCTGAACCAGCGTTCGATATCGGCAGCGATCTCTGCCTTCTCGTTGCGCGTGAAAGCACCCATCAACAGGTTTTCGTGAATCGACATGCGCGTGAACACGCCGCGCCCTTCCGGCACCATTGCCAGACCACGTTCGACCAGTTCGAATGAACGCAAGCCCTTGAGCGCCTGCCCCGCGTAATCGACATGTCCTTCCACGCGACAATCGGGCAAGGTACCCGTGATCGCCTTGAGCGTGGTCGTTTTGCCCGCGCCATTCGCCCCAATCAGCGTAATCAGCTCGCCCTGATTGACTTCGAAATCGATGCCTTTCACGGCTTGAATACCACCATAGGCCACACGCAAACCGGCTACCTTGAGGATGTTGTTCGCCATCAGTGCCCACTCCCCAGATACGCCTCGACCACCGCCGGATTACTCTGCACTTCCGCTGGGACGCCTTCCGCAATCGGCTTGCCATAATCGAGCACGGTAATGCGGTCGCACAACCCCATGACGAGCTTGACATCATGTTCGATCAAAAGAATCGTCTTGCCGTCGGCCTTGATGCGCACCAGCAGTTCGCGCAGCGCCAGTTTTTCCGTTGCGTTCATGCCGGCGGCCGGTTCGTCCAGCGCCAGCAACAGCGGATCGGTCGCCAGCGCGCGAGCAATTTCTAGCCGACGCTGATCACCATATGAAAGATTGCGTGCCGTGCGCGCTGCAAATGGCGCGATGCCGACAAACTCGAGCAGTTCCATCGAGCGCTGGCGAATTGCCGCTTCCTCTTCGCGTGCGGCCTTGTGATGGAATACCGCACCAAACCAGCCTTGTCGGGTACGCACGTGGCGTCCGACCATGACATTTTCCAGCACGGTCATTTCGCCAAACAGGCGAATGTTCTGGAAGGTGCGCGCAATCCCGGCCTTCGCCACGTCATGCGGAGCCGAAGGCGAATACGGTTTGCCATCCAGATGAAAACTGCCACTGTCAGGCTGATACAAGCCGGTAATCACATTGAAGAACGTGGTCTTGCCCGCGCCATTCGGGCCGATCAACCCATAGATTTGGCCGCGTTCGATACGCACATTGACATCGGACAGCGCCTGCAAGCCGCCAAAACGCTTGCTGACGCCGGCGATGTCGAGAAGGATATTATTGTGGATGTCGTGATCTGTCGTCGCCATGTCTTACACCGCCACCACATCGGTCGATTTCTTGCCGGCGTCGCCATCCGCCGTCGGGCGGTCTTCGCTACGCGGCGCCGGCCACAAGCCTGCAGGCCGTGTCAGCATGATGAGTACCATCGCCAAGCCGTACAGCAATTGCCGCAGCACTTCCGCATCCACAATCACTTGCCCGAACAACGTGCGCTGCAAGGGTTCAACGCCGTGCCGCAAGACTTCGGGCAAGGCTGCCAGCAGCAAGCCGCCCAGCACCACGCCCGGAATATGCCCCATGCCGCCCAGTACGACCATCGCCAGCACGGCGATCGATTCGGTCAGCGAGAACGATTCGGGCGACACGAAACCCTGGAACGACGCGAACATCGACCCGGCCACGCCGCCAAACGACGCGCCCATCGCAAATGCCAGCAGCTTGACGTTGCGCGTGTTGATGCCCATCGCCTTGGCGGCGATCTCATCTTCACGAATCGCCACGAAGGCGCGCCCCAGACGCGAATTCTGCAGGCGTGCAGAAATGAAGATGAAGCCCACGCACAGCGCCAGAAACAGAAAGTAATGCGCATTCACGGACGGCATCGCATAACTGCCTATCATCACGCTGCCGCCCGACTCGCCCGCCAGCGACACGCCGAACACGCGGATCGGATCGATCATGTTGATACCCTGCGGACCATTGGTGATGTTGACCGGGCCGTTCAGGTTATTCATGAAAATGCGGATGATCTCGCCAAAACCCAGCGTCACGATCGCCAGATAATCGCCGCGCAACTTGAGTGTCGGCGCACCGAGTAGTGCACCGAAGATGCCAGCCACCAGCGCAGCAATCGGCATGATGATCCACAGCGACAGATGGATGCCATCCTGCGCAATCTCGGG
>NZ_CAJYMD010000037.1 GCF_913776015.1 uncultured Oxalicibacterium sp.
CAAGATTTACGAAGGCGTTCTCGAAACCGAAGTGACGGAATTCTCGCGCGGCGATCTGCCCGAACTGCCGCTCAAGATCACGCTCAACGTCGGCAATCCGCAATTGGCTTTTGAATTCCAGTCGATACCGAATGCGGGTGTTGGCTTGGCGCGTCTGGAATTCATCATCAACAACAATATCGGCGTGCATCCAAAAGCGATTCTGGCTTATCCGGATATTGCGCAGGATCTCAAGCGTGCCGTCGAGTCGGTTTCTCGCGGTTATGCGTCGCCACGCGATTTTTATGTGGATAAACTGGCGGAAGGCATCGCAACCATCGGCGGCGCATTCTGGCCCAAGCCGGTGATCGTGCGACTCTCGGATTTCAAATCCAACGAGTATAAGAAATTGATCGGTGGTTCGCGTTACGAGCCGGACGAAGAAAATCCGATGCTGGGTTTCCGCGGTGTGGCACGCTATCTTGCGCCGGATTTTGCCGAAGCGTTCCGCATGGAATGCCAGGCGATGAAGCGCGTGCGTGACGAGATGGGATTAATCAACGTCGAAATCATGGTGCCTTTCGTGCGCACGCTTGGACAGGCCGCCAAGGTTATCGAGTTGCTTGCGCAGAATGGCCTGAAGCGTGGCGAAAACGGTTTGCGTATCGTGATGATGTGCGAAGTACCATCGAATGCCGTACTGGCCGATCAATTCCTCGAATATTTTGATGGTTTCTCGATCGGTTCCAACGATCTGACACAGCTCACCTTGGGTCTGGATCGTGATTCGGGCATGGATATTTTGGCTGCCGATTTCGATGAGCGTGATCCAGCCGTGATGGCTTTGTTCTCGCGCGCCATTGCTGCCTGCCGTGCGCAAAACAAGTATGTCGGCATCTGCGGTCAGGGACCATCCGATCATCCTGATTTCGCGGCCTGGCTGATGAAGGAGGGCATCGGTTCGCTCTCCTTGAATCCCGATTCTGTGGTCGAAACCTGGCAAGCGCTGGCGAAAAAGCTGGATTGATCGCACGCCACATATTGCGCTTTTGTCCTACACTGCGCATGTCTGTCATTCTTGGCAGGCATGCGCAGTTTTATTTTGGGCTATGACATGCACATAAGTGCAATAGGTACAGTATGAGTGACTGGGTAATCTGGTTTGTCATTGCGGGCGTATTGGTCGGGCTGGAGATCGCGATCGGTACGTTTTATCTGTTGATGATCGGTGTTGGCGCTGCGGTCGGTGGTGTGGCCGCATTGCTGGGCTTGAACGGTGCTGCGCAATGCATGGTCGCCGCGATAGTCGCTGCCTTGGCGACGTTCTTCCTGCGCCGTGCGCGTTTTGGTAAAAAGCCTGCGCTCGATGCCAATCGCGATCCCAACGTCAATCTCGATGTCGGGCAGACCCTGGAAATCCATGAATGGCATGTCATTGAAGGCGCTGCGCCGACGGCGCGTGCGCGTTATCGCGGTGCGCTATGGGATATCGAACTGGCAGCGGGCGGACAGCCTGTTGCCGGTGTCTTCGTCATTCGCGAGGCGAGAGGCAGTCATCTGATTGTCGTCAACGCCGGTGCAGACCATCTTTAATTCTTCAGGGAGTCACCATGTTCGGTTCCGCCAGCACTACGGCCGTATTGTTATTGATCGTTGCAGTTGTTTTTATCGTCAAGACCGTCAATGTGGTACCGCAGCAGCACGCATGGGTCGTTGAGCGACTGGGCAAGTATCACGCAACGCTGGGCCCGGGCCTGAAGATCGTGCTGCCTTTCATCGATCGCATCGCCTACAAGCATTCGCTCAAGGAAATTCCGCTTGATGTACCGATGCAGGTTTGCATCACCAAAGACAATACGCAGCTTGAAGTCGATGGCATCTTGTATTTTCAGGTAACGGATCCGATGCGTGCTTCGTATGGTTCCTCCAATTACATTTCCGCAATCTCACAGCTGGCACAAACGACCTTGCGTTCGGTGATCGGCCGTATGGAGCTGGACAAGACTTTTGAGGAACGCGATCTCATCAACCACGCGGTTGTCAGCGCGATTGATGAATCGGCAACCAACTGGGGCGTCAAGGTGCTGCGGTATGAAATCAAGGACCTGACGCCACCGCGCGAAATCCTGCATGCGATGCAATCGCAGATCACGGCCGAGCGTGAAAAGCGCGCGCTGATTGCCGCTTCGGAAGGACGCAAGCAGGAACAGATCAACATCGCTACCGGCGAACGCGAAGCTGCCATTGCGCGTTCGGAAGGTGAAAAGCAGGCGGCGATTAATCGTGCGCAGGGCGAAGCAGCGGCGATTCTGTCGATTGCCACCGCCACGGCGGAAGCGATTCGTCAGACTGGCGCTGCGATTCGTGAGCCCGGTGGGGAAGACGCCGTCAATTTGAAGGTGGCCGAACAATATGTCGATGCCTTTGCACAATTGGCCAAGACCAATAATTCCATCGTGGTGCCGGCCAACCTGGGAGATATGAGTAGCTTGATTGCGATGGCGATGCAGGTGGTCAAATCGCAGAAAAGCTGAGGCTTCTCGCAAGCGTGGAAAGTTAGGCGAAAAACAAACGGCACCGTCATCGGTGCCGTTTTCATTTGCAGCTCAGATCAACAGCGCCGATGCCTAGCGTCGGTTCTGCTTCATGGCAGACTGGATTTCACGATCAATGTCGCGTTTGCGCTCGGTATCACGCTTGTCGTGCTGTTTCTTGCCTTTGGCAAGGCCGACTTCGCACTTGATACGGCCACGCTGGTAGTGCAGGTTGAGCGGCACCAATGTGTAGCCGGCACGTTCGACCTTGCCGATCAGTTTCTTGATTTCCTCTTTCTTGAGGAGCAATTTGCGCGTGCGGACGGGATCGGGATTGACATGGGTAGAGGCGGTGGGCAGGGCGCTGATGTGCGAGCCGAACAGGAAGACTTCACCCTTGCGCACGATGACGTAGGCTTCCTTCAACTGCACGCGGCCGGCCCGTATCGATTTGACTTCCCAACCTTCCAGAACCACGCCAGCCTCAAAGCGCTCCTCGATGAAATAGTCGTGGAAGGCTTTTCTGTTATCAACAATGCTCATGAGTTTCGGCGAGGGGTCGGGTAAAATGGCAACTTTGCGATTCTATCAAACGGTTCACTTCGATGGCGGTAGTGCATAAAACAGTCTTGCTCGGATACAGCGCAGAACAGATGTTCGAGTTGGTGGAACGGGTCGAGGATTATCCTCAATTTCTGCCGTGGTGCGGTGGTGTGGAAGTCAAGGAGCGCAGCGAGAACAAGCTGACGGCGACCATCATGATTAATTTCCATGGAGTGCGTCAAAGTTTTACCACGCAGAATACGAACGACAGACCGGTTTCGATGACCATGACCCTGCTTGAGGGGCCTTTCAAGCATTTGCACGGCACGTGGAATTTCAAGCCACTGCGTGCCGATGCCTGCAAGATCGATTTCGATCTGGAGTATGAATTTTCCAATCGCCTCATCGAATCCATCATCGGGCCGGTATTCAATATGATCGCCACCAGTTTCGTGGATTCGTTCAGCAAACGCGCGGATCAGGTCTATGGCAAATCCGTCTGAACGTGTTGCGATCCAGATTTGCTATGCGACGCCGCTGCAGCAATTTCTGATCGATCACGTCGTGGATGCCGGCACCACGATTCAACAGGCGATCGACAGTAGTGGCATTGTGCGCAACGTGCCGGAGATCGATATTTCGGTATGCAAAGTCGGTATCTACGGCAAGATCAAGACGCTTGACACGATTGTGCGCGCGCAAGATCGGATCGAGATTTATCGCCCCTTGATTGCGGACCCCAAGGAATCGCGTCGCAGACGTGCAGATAAAAGCGCACGCAATGAAAAAAAGCCGGTGTAATCCGGCTTTTTTCTCTTGTGCGATGACAATTCGTTATCAACGGCAGTTTTCCAATTGTTTTCGCGTGTCTTTAATTGCCTGGGCGCGTTCTTCATCGCTGAGGTAGGCACGTTCACCCGATGGCGTGCGACGCGAAATACGCTCGCCCGACTCTAATGCCTGGCGATAGAGATCGGTTTGCTGGCAGGCTCTTTTGCGTTCGGCATCTTGCACGGCTTTATCGGCGGCCTGTTTTTCCTTTTCTGCCGCTTCTGAACGACGTTTCATGAATTCGGCATTGCGTTCGGACAGCGATGGTGACGATGAAGGCGCGGGAGGCGTTGGTGCAGGTGTTTCTGTTGCGCCCGTTTCATTCGCGGGTGTACGCATTCCCGGTGCCTTGAGGATGCGGTTTTGCGGCACGGATGCGGGCGGCGGCATATCCGAATACTGCTTGGTGCCTTTTTCATCGCGCCACACATACTGCGCCGTGGCTTGCGCAGCGCACAGTGCGAGCAGAAGTGTGGCCGCAACGGTACGGGCGGCAAAGATTTTCATGAAGTTCCCTGACTGAAATGGATGGCGCCGCCAGATGGCGGATCGATTGGTTACCGATTTCGCCATGCTTGGCATCCGAAGTCAACTAGCCCATAAAACGCCGTTGTTTTCAAGGCGCAGGCGACGCCGAATCGGGATTTCTGTATAATTCGCTTTTGCGCCAATAGGAAAAACACTATGCGTCTTCTTCAAAAAGCACTCACATTCGATGACGTGCTGCTGGTACCGGCTCACTCGGACATTCTCCCTAAAGACACTTCTCTTGCCACGCGATTGTCGCGCAACATCACGTTGAATATTCCACTGCTGTCGGCAGCGATGGATACCGTGACTGAAGCCCGTCTGGCGATCGCCATGGCGCAAGAAGGCGGTATCGGCATCATCCACAAGAATCTGACGGCACGCGAACAAGCGCGTGAAGTCGCCAAGGTCAAACGCTTTGAATCTGGCGTCGTCCGCGATCCAATCACGATTCCGCCAACCACCAAGATCCGCGACGTGATTGCACTGTCGCAGCAGCACGGCATCAGCGGTTTTCCGGTCGTTGAGGGTAAGAAAGTCGTTGGCATCATCACCAACCGCGATCTGCGTTTCGAGGGTGAGCTTGATGCGCCTGTCAGCGCCAAGATGACCCCGAAAGACAAGCTGGTTTTCGTCAAGGATGGCGCCGAATTGTCGGAAGCCAAGCGCCTGATGAACAAGCATCGTCTGGAACGCGTATTGGTCGTCAATGATGATTTCGAGCTGCGTGGCCTGATTACCGTCAAGGATATTCAAAAATCGACCGAGCACCCGATGGCCTCCAAGGATGGCCTGGGCAAACTGCGTGTTGGCGCAGCCGTTGGTGTCGGTCCGGACAATGATGAACGTATCGATTTGCTGGTCAAGGCCGGCGTGGACGTGATCGTTGTCGATACGGCGCACGGCCACTCCAAAGGTGTGCTCGATCGTGTGCGTTGGGTCAAGGACAATTACAGCCATGTCGACGTCATCGGCGGCAACATTGCAACTGCTGCCGCTGCGAAGGCTTTGGCTGACCATGGCGCGGACGGTGTCAAGGTCGGTATCGGCCCAGGCTCGATCTGCACCACGCGTATCGTCGCGGGTGTGGGCGTGCCACAGGTGACGGCCATTTCGAATGTGGCAGAAGCACTCAAAGGCACGGGTATTCCATGCATCGCCGATGGTGGCATTCGTTTCTCCGGCGATATCGCGAAGGCGTTGGCTGCCGGTGCATCCAGCGTCATGATGGGCAGCATGTTTGCCGGTACGGAAGAAGCGCCTGGCGAAGTGATCCTGTTCCAGGGTCGCAGTTACAAATCGTATCGTGGCATGGGCAGCCTGGGCGCGATGGCCGAAGGTTCGGCCGATCGTTACTTCCAGGATGCTGCGAATAACGTCGACAAGTTCGTACCGGAAGGCATCGAAGGTCGTGTGCCTTACAAAGGCAGCGCGATTGCCATCCTGTATCAACTGGTCGGTGGCGTACGTTCTTCGATGGGCTATTGCGGTTGCGCGACGATCGATGAATTCCGCGAACGTGCCGAGTTTGTCGAGATCACATCTGCCGGCATGCGCGAATCGCACGTTCACGATGTGCAGATCACCAAGGAAGCGCCGAACTACCGCGCTGACTGATCGCTGCTGACAGGCAAGGCTTATGTCGGTTACCTCGAAATTGCGCGACATCGATTCTGTTTCAGCAGGCCTTGGGTCTGAGAGAGAACAGGAAGATGTCGCGCAGTTATTGCAGCGCATCGAACGTCTTGGCAAGCATCTGTTTGGTGTGGCGATATGTGCCTTGCAACTGGATGAGCCGCTATGCGCCAGGCTGGGTTGGCAATGCCAGGATGAAGTCGTGAGATTTCACGCTGCGCAGGTATCGGCAGATACGCTGCGCATCTTGCCTGACAAGTCCTCGCCCTTCCAGCCGCCTCTGGGGCGTGTGGGGCAACTGGATGTGCGTTTCTATCTTGCCCATCCTGTTCGTACCAAATTAGGCGAGATCGCGGGCAGTTTGTTGTTGCTGCATGATCGGCCGCGTGCCTTTACGAACGGTGACCGTGAATTGCTGGCCGATGTGCTGGCACTGATTGCGCATCAATTGCGGTGCGTTTCCTCATAGTCGTGCCATTCATTGCAGACTTGTATTTATTTAAGACCTTCTAGAACCATCCATCTCATGCACTCGAAAATTCTCATCCTCGATTTCGGTTCGCAAGTTACGCAACTGATCGCACGCCGCGTTCGCGACGCCGGTGTCTTTTCCGAAGTCTTTCCGTATGACGTAAGCGATGAGTTCGTGCGCGAGTATGGTGCTGCCGGCGTGATTTTGTCGGGGGGACCGAATTCGGTGACGGAAGGCGACACGCCACGTGCGCCACAAGCCGTCTTCGAACTTGGTGTGCCGGTATTGGGCATCTGCTACGGCATGCAGACCATGGCCGAACAATTGGGCGGCAAGGTCGAGAATGGTCTGGTGCGCGAATTCGGTTACGCCGAGGTGCGTGCACATGGTCATACGGCCTTGCTCAAGGAAATCAGCGATTTCACCACGCCGGAAGGCTACGGCATGCTGAAAGTCTGGATGAGCCACGGCGACAAGGTCAACGCCATGCCGCCAGGTTTCAAGCTGATGGCGTCGACACCGAATTGCCCGATTGCCGGCATGGCTGATGAAGAGCGTCGTTTCTATGCATTCCAGTTTCATCCGGAAGTCACGCATACGGTGCAGGGTGAAGCGATCCTAGGTCGTTTCGTGCATGAGATTTGCGGCTGCAAATCCGACTGGAACATGCCCGATTACATTTCCGAAGCAGTCGAGAAAATCCGCGAACAGGTCGGTACCGATCACGTGATTCTTGGCTTGTCAGGTGGCGTCGATAGCAGCGTCGCTGCGGCATTGATTCATCGTGCGATTGGCGATCAACTGACCTGTGTCTTTGTCGATCATGGCTTGCTGCGTCTGGACGAGGGCAAGATGGTGATGGATATGTTCGGCAAGAATCTCGGTGTAAAAGTGATTCATGTCGATGCCACCGCACAGTTCATGGGTAAGCTGGCTGGCGTTAGCGATCCGGAGGCCAAGCGCAAGATCATCGGCGCCGAATTCGTTGAAGTGTTCCAGGCAGAGGCTGGCAAGCTCAAGGATGCGAAATGGCTGGCACAAGGCACCATTTATCCTGACGTGATCGAAAGCGCCGGCAAGGGCAAGAAGGGCGCGCATACGATCAAGAGCCACCACAACGTCGGTGGTTTGCCAGAAACGCTGAATCTCAAGTTGCTCGAACCATTGCGCGAACTGTTCAAGGATGAAGTGCGCAAGCTTGGTGTGGCACTCGGCCTGCCGCACGAGATGGTCTATCGCCATCCATTCCCTGGTCCTGGTCTTGGTGTGCGTATCCTCGGCGAAGTCAAGATGGAATATGCGGATCTGCTGCGTCGCGCCGATGCGATTTTCATCGAGGAATTGCGCAATACGCCGATTCCGCTGGCGGCTGAATTGGCAGCAGGCGAGGGGCATGGTGCGTTTCACAAAAACTGGTATGACGCGACCAGTCAGGCATTCGCCGTCTTCCTGCCGGTGAAGTCGGTCGGTGTCATGGGGGATGGTCGCACCTACGAATACGTGGTCGCACTGCGTGCGGTACAGACGCTGGATTTCATGACGGCACATTGGGCACATCTCCCACACGATTTGCTGGGCAAGGTATCGAATCGCATCATCAACGAGGTACGTGGCATCAATCGTGTGGTTTACGATATTTCCGGCAAACCGCCTGCGACGATCGAGTGGGAATAAGCACGAATAGCGTGCATGTGCTCATGCACGTATGATGGAGATTCGTAAAAAAGGACGCTTGGGCGTCCTTTTTTAATGTCTATGCCCAAAATCCGAGGGTGAAGAACTTCTGCTCAGGCTTCCTGTTCAAGTGCCGCTTCCAGAAGCGGTTTCGCCCAATCAGGCGTTTTGCGGAAATCTTCCATGGCTGTGGGCCAACGCAATCTGCCGTTTTCCATGGCAAGGAGCAAAGTGGGATTGGGTACGGATTGGCCTTGCTGAACCGTGACGCTGTTGTCATACACGTAGAGTTGCGACAACTCGGGCATCAATGCGATCAAATTGCCCAATGCAGTAGTGCAGCGTTCACGAATCTTTTCTTCAGGAATGTCATGTCCGCCAGCCTTGACCCGTTCCTTGACGCGAGCGATGTGTTGCTCGGCTGACGAGAGACCGCAAAACCAGATGATGACGTCATGCGTTTTCGTCGCGGCAAGCAATTTTGCCGGAATGGAATTCCCGCCCAATGTGGTTTCGAATGCAAAGCTTTGCTTCCGCTGCATAGCCGTTTCAAGCCGGCGTACGCCTTCGCCCCAGGCTGTGGCATTCGCGTCGGTTTGCGAACAGAGCGTATTCTCGCGAAAGGCACGGGCAAATTCGTCTGGGTTGAACCATGCCAGTCCCGCACGAGTTAATAAATGACCGCCGATCGAGCTTTTTCCCGCGCCATTTACGCCAGCCAATACATAAATGACAGGCTTTGCCATCAATAAGTACTACCTGCCTTGACCTGCCCATTAAGCTGGAGTGGTTGCCCGATAAGATCGCGCAGACGATCGCCTGCGTTGTCCGTGTTCAGTACGGCCAGTCGCTCATCGAAACGTTTGCGCAAGGCCTCAAGGGTTGCCGGCATTTGCGCTTGTGCGGCCTGAATAGCGGCCACCATCGCGCGATATTCGCTTGTGGAGAGAATGACGGCTTCTGGCGCATTGTGATTGGTGACCAATACCTTGCCGTGATGAGTCACGCTTTGCATCACGCCACGCCATCCATGTTTTTTGACATCGGAGGCGGGCGTCCGTGGCAATGTGTCGAGCAGGTCTGGCGTAACGGGAAGGGACATGACTATCTCCTAAAATGACTTCCCATTTTACCCAAAATTACCAAAATAGGTAAATTGGATATTTCTTTTTAGGGCGCTTTATTCGCTGATTGTGGATGGGAAGAGCTTTACAAGAATAAGTCAATAAGCTGGCGAGATAGAATGCCGACGATAACTTCTATCCCCATGATTTTTATCGAATTATTTTCAAAATATTTTGTAATGAAAATCGTCTCGGTTATCCCTTATTCGATACTTGGGGATATCACTTAGCAGTGTTGTTAATTGGAATGTTTC
>NZ_CAJYMD010000038.1 GCF_913776015.1 uncultured Oxalicibacterium sp.
GTCTTGCCGGCGAGGTCGGCAAGACGATCGGCGTGACGCGTGGTTCGGTGGAAGATCTGGAATTGTCGAAAGTGGTACCGGCCAACGCGACCGTCAAACGCTATGAAGACAACAACGGCACCATCAGCGCCTTCCTGTCGAACCAAGTGCAACTGGTGGCAACCGGCAACGTGATCGCCGCCGCCATCATCGCCAAGAATCCGCCGAAAAAACCGGAAACCAAATTCCTCATCAAGGATTCGCCTTGCTACATCGGCATGAACAAGGATGAAACCAAGCTGCAAGCGAAGGTCAACGACATCCTGTCGCAAATCAAGAAAGACGGTTCGCTGAATACGCTGACCGAAAAATGGCTGGGCCTGCCGCTGCCTGCCAACCTGTAATCGGGAACCGGCCGTGTCGTGCCTCTTGCGGCACGGCTGTCTCAACTGTCTGCACGTCTGACACAAAGCAAATGCATCATGGCTTACCAATTTGATTTCGCCTCGACCTTCGACTACACCGACATGCTCGTCAAGGGCGTGCTGACCACGGTCGAACTGATCGCCATCGGTGGTGTGATCGGCGTAGCAGTCGGCATCTTCGGTGCCTGGGCCCGCACGCAAGGCCCACGCTGGCTGCGACCGCTTGTGAGCGCCTATGTCGAGTTAATCCGCAACACCCCGTTCCTGATTCAACTGTTTTTCATTTTCTTCGGTCTGCCCAGCATCGGTGTACAGATCACGGAAATACAAGCTGCCTGTCTGGCAATGATCATCAATCTTGGTGCCTACAGTACCGAAATCATCCGCGCCGGCGTAGTTGCCGTGGCACGCGGACAGATCGAGGCGGGGTTGAGCCTGGCCATGACGCGCATCCAGATTTTCCGTCACATCATCCTGCGACCGGCGCTGCAGAAGATCTGGCCGGCACTATCGAGCCAGATCGTCATCGTGATGCTGGGTTCGGCAGTCTGTTCGCAGATCGCAGTGGAAGAATTGTCGTTTGCAGCCAACTTCATTCAGGGCCGCAACTTCCGCGCGTTTGAAGCGTATCTCATCACGACGGTCATTTATCTGGCACTCGCAATTCTGCTGCGTCAGATCCTGCGACTGATCGACATCACCTTCATTTCCGGCAGGAGAAGCGCATGATTTCGTTTTCGCTCTGGGACATCCTGCGCAACCTGCTGCTGGCAGGGCGCTGGACCGTCGTTCTCTCACTGGTCACCTTTGTGCTCGGCGGCATGCTGGGGTTGTGCATCCTGTTCGTACGCACGTCGCGCTTCGGCTTACTGCGTAACACGGCGCGTGTGTACATCGAGGTTTTTCAGGGCACGCCGCTGCTGATGCAATTGTTTCTCGTGTTCTTCGGCATTGCGCTGTTCGGCATCGAAGTACCGGCCTGGCTGGCTGCCGGCCTGACGCTGACGCTGTGGAGCGCGTCCTATTTGGCGGAAATCTGGCGCGGTTGCGTCGAAGCGATTCCGCGCGGGCAATGGGAAGCCTCGTCCGTGCTGGCCATGAACTACTACCAGCAGATGCGTTACGTGGTGTTGCCGCAAGCCTTGCGCATTGCGATTCCGCCGACTATCGGCTTCAGCGTGCAGATCATCAAGGGTACGGCGGTGACGTCCATCATCGGCTTTGTCGAATTGTCTAAAGCCGCCACCGTAATTACCAACGCCACCTTCATGCCGTTCACCGTGTATGCCGCCGCCGGCCTGATGTATTTCATGCTGTGCTGGCCGCTTTCCAAATACAGCCAGTTCCTCGAAAGGAAATTCCATGCCTCTCATCACCATTGATAACGTCAAGAAAAGCTACGGCACCAATCAGGTGCTCAAGGGCATTCGCATGGATATCGAACCGGGCGAAGTGATTGCCATCATCGGCAAGAGCGGCTCCGGCAAGAGCACGCTGCTGCGTTGTATCAACGGCCTCGAAAGCATCGACGAAGGGGCGATCACGGTTGCCGGTTCACATCTGGGCGATAGCGACCTGCAGTTGCGCAACCTGCGCCTGAAGGTCGGCATGATCTTCCAGCAGTTCAACCTGTTTCCGCACATGAGCGTCGGCCGCAATGTGATGATCTCGCCGATGATTGTCAAGGGTGTCAGCGAGAAGGAAGCACGCGAACGCGCGATGAAGAATCTCGCACGCGTCGGGTTGGCCGAAAAATTCGACAGCTTTCCCGATCAGTTGTCGGGCGGCCAGCAGCAACGCGTGGCGATTGCACGCGCACTGAGCATGGAGCCGCAAGCCCTACTGTGCGACGAAGTGACCTCGGCACTCGACCCCGAACTGGTCAATGAAGTATTGAGTGTGGTGCGCAGCCTGGCCGATGAAGGCATGACGCTGATCATGGTCACGCACGAAATGCGCTTCGCGCGCGAAGTCTGCGACCGCGTGGTGTTCATGCATCAGGGCAAGGTGCATGAGATTGGCGCACCGGAAACCATTTTCGCCAATCCTTCCACGCCGGAACTCAAGCAGTTCCTCGGCATGACACAACATTGATGCAACACCGAGACACCATGCAAACCCTTTCGCATAGCCTCTCGCAAAACGCGCCGGAGATCGCGGCAGAAATCATGCAGCGCCTGCAGGAGCTGGCGCGACATACAGAGCAGCCCGGCATGATGACGCGTACCTACCTGACGCCTGCACACACAGCAGCAGCCGCGCAGATTGGTGCATGGATGCAGGAAGCCGGCATGCACGTGCGGCGCGATGCGGTCGGCAACGTGATCGGCCATTACGCCGCATGCAGCAGCATCAACAACGAGGCACAACCGGCACCGATTCTGATGACAGGCTCGCACTTCGATACCGTGCGTAACGGCGGCGTCTACGATGGCCTGCTCGGCATCGTCTTGCCGATCAGTTGTGTCGCCGCATGGCACAAGGCGGGTGTACGTTTTCCCTTTGCCATCGAGATCGTTGCCTTCAGCGAAGAAGAGGGCGTGCGTTTCAAGGCACCGATGCTGGGCAGCCGCGCCATTGCCGGCACCTTCCGCCACAGCGTGCTCGAGCATACCGACGAGCATGGCATCAGCATGCAGGATGCCATGCGCGCCGCAGGATTTGACCCGACGACCATCGATGCCTCGGCAGCGAAACGCGGCAGCATTGCCGCATTCATCGAAGTGCATATCGAACAGGGGCCGGTCTTGCTGAATGCCGGCTTGCCACTCGGAGTGGTAACCGCAATTTCAGGTGCCACGCGCTTCATGCTCGAACTGCAAGGGACTGCTGGTCATGCCGGTACCGTACCGATGACGATGCGTCATGATGCTGCAATGGCTGCTGCCGAATTTGCCCTGTTCGTGGAACGACGTTGCAGTACCGTAGCGGGGCTGGTCGGCACCATCGGGCAATGGCAGGTACCGAACGGCGCCACCAATGTCATCCCCGGCAAGGCGATTCTTTCGCTGGATGTGCGTGCCGAAGATGATGCGGTACGACTGGCGGCGATTGCCGACCTTGAACAGGAACTCGCCGCCATCTGCAGCCGACGCGGCATTCGCAGTATGCTGAGCAAGACATACGAAACATCGAGTGCCACCTGCGCGCCTTGGCTCAAACGAGGCTGGCGCCATGCGTTGCAACGCCATGAGCAGCCAACGCTCGAATTGCCCTCGGGAGCCGGACACGATTCGATGGCAATTGCCGACATCGCCCCGATCGCCATGCTGTTCGTACGCTGCGGCAACGGTGGCATCAGCCATCATCCGGATGAAATTCTCGATGCAGCCGATGCCGATATGGCAGCACGCGTCTTCATGGATTTCGTCACGCATTTTCAAATACCGAACCCAACGAATCCTTGATAACACCAAATGGACGTCAGGCGATCTATTCATTATTTTTATTACCGAGACACGAAGAACATCGATGGACAAGCAATCATTGAAACAACAGGTCGCCGCATGGATCGACGCTCACGCTGCCGAACAGGTGGATTTCCTTGCCAAGGTCGTGCAGTGCCCGTCTGACAATCCACCCGGCAATTGCGCACCGCATGCGCTCATGACGGCGCAGTTGCTGGAAAACATGCAATTGCCGGTCGAACGCCACGCGGTACCCGATGCCTTTGCGCAAAGTACCGGCTTGCAAAGCGCCATCAACCTGATCGTGCGCCAGCACTTCGGTGACGGCCCGACCGTTGCACTCAACGCACATGGCGATGTGGTGCCGCCGGGCAGCGGCTGGAGTGTCGATCCGTACTCGGCAACGATACGCGATGGCTGGATGATCGGGCGCGGCGCAGCCGTCTCGAAATCCGATTTCGCGACGTATACCTATGCCTTGCGCGCGCTGAAGGAACTGGGGATACGGCTACGCGGCAACGTGGAATTGCATTTCACCTACGATGAGGAAACCGGCGGACTGGCTGGCCCCGGCTGGCTGCTGGAACAGGGGCTGACGCGGCCCGATTACGCGGTCTGCGCCGGCTTCTCGTACAACGTCACCACGGCACACAATGGCTGCCTGCATTTGCAAGTCAAGGTACGCGGCGTTTCCGCACATGCGGCACGTCCGGAAACCGGACACGATGCGCTGGAAGCCGCCACTCGCCTGATGACGGCGCTTTATGCCTATCGCGACACGCTCAAGCACCGACAATCAGTAACGCCCGGCATCACCACGCCATCCATCGTGATCGGCACCATCAATGGCGGCATCAATACCAATGTCGTCCCTGACGAAGTCACGCTGCGCATGGATCGCCGCATCATTCCCGAAGAAAATCCGGAAGAAGTAGAAGCCGAGCTGCGCGAGGTGATCGAAACAGCGATGGCCGATTTACCCGGCATCCATTGCGACGTTGAACGCATCCTGCTGGCCGCGCCATTCAAGCCGGTCGGCGATGCCGCACGTCTGCGCGATATCCTGTGCGCGGAAGGATGCGCGGCACTAGGTGAAATCGTCACACCCATCGGCGTGCCGCTGTATTCAGATGCACGACTTTATGCCGAGGCCGGCATTCCTACCGTGATGTACGGTGCCGGCCCGCGTACCCTGCTCGACGCCAATGGCCATCGTGCCGACGAACGCGTGCCGCTGGCAACATTGCCTGTTGCCACCAAGGCGATTGCCTGGATGCTCATCGAATTGCTGGCGTAACTGAAAACGTCTGGCTACGATGCAAAATGCAAAGGCCGCCATGCATCAATGCATCGCGGCCTTTTTTACGCAACGACAGCGGCACTGTCGTCTGCGCAGCAATTCAACGCAACAACAGAACCAGAATCACGATGACCAACAGGGTGCCGATACCGATATACATGGCTAACTCCTTGGAATGAACGATGGCCTCATCAGACCATGATGGCAAAGTGTCACTCTGTTCGATACGCCACATTCGCGGTCAATACGCAACGCTGGTCATGACAGGCATTCTGTTTTTGCAGAGTTCGTTATAGGATGAACACGCACTGACCCGCCATGATGGCCTGATGCCAGATCACAACAAATAAAAGGAGACAAGCAATGAATCGATTTCCCTTTTCTTATCTGATTTCCCGCGTTGCCGCCGTCTCAGCCATGTCCGCACTGGCGGCATTTACTTTGCCAGCCACAGCACAGACCGCGGGCAGCAATGTATTGAATATTGGCTGGTTCCATCTGTACACAGATGATTCGAGCACCCCCTTAACACGTACGTCACCCTCACCACAAACAACCTTTGCCGGTAGCGGCGCAAGTGTTGGTAACGCAGATACTCTAGGCTTTGCCTATACACGCTTCATCACCGATAACTTTGCTCTGACATTGGATGCGGGTGTCCCACCAAAATTCAAACTCGACGGAGCAGGAACACTGGCCAGCCGAGGACAGCTAGGCACTGCCAAACAATGGAGTCCTGCCATCGTTGCGAAATGGTTCTTTGGTGCAGCGGAAGATAAATGGCGTCCATTTGTCGGTTTGGGTGTCACGCATGTCTGGTACACCGACGTGAAACTCAACAGTTCCTTGACGAACCTCACGACCGGCCAATATCCAGGTGGCGCAACAGGCAGCACTTCGGCCAACCTGAGCTCGTCTTGGGCCCCCGTCGCCAATGCCGGCGTTACCTACAAGTTGGATGACAAATGGTCGATCAACTTCTCACTATCGTATATTCCACTTAAAACCGATGCAGAAATCATTGGTCGTAACGCCGCCGGCACAGTTATCACACGCCATACGACAAGCCTGACACTGGACCCTTACGTCAGCTTCCTCTCAGTGGGCTACAAGTTCTGATTTTCATCATTTCCGAAAAAACGGCCGATCCTTCGGCCGTTTTTTGTTGGGCCAAATGTTGCGCCACATTGGATGCAATAGCGCGACGATTTAACAGATTCTTGCATTTCAGCAACGTGTTCGTGCCGTTATATGGTTATGATGAAGCCACACAAGACAGTTCTCTCAGGACTGCCCCGTATTCTCGTCTGTGATTGGAAGCAGCAATGAAGCGCATGACCCGCAGCCTTTCCCGTTCTGGCATCGGCACCAGAATCTCCCTTATCGTCTTTCTTTCCCTTGTCGTGCTGCTTGGCGTCTTCGTGTTCGCAAGTACCAAGGCCACTACGCAATTGCTCGAACAGCGCGCGGTCGATGACATCCTCACCAAGGGCAGGCTCGTGGCCAGCACGACTGCCGATCTTTCGGTTGCCCGCTCGGCACTGCTCGACCTCAAGGTTGGACAGAATGGCAGCTATCGCGTGATCGATTCAGCAGATGGAGCAACACGCGGCACTGTTCTCATCGCTGTAAGCGGCGAGGGCAAGAATGCGCTGGGCGAACAGTCTGCCGATGGTCAAGCACTCATCAAGACCATGCTGGAACGCAAGAACGGCATGCTCACCTATACGCAGTCAGGCGACGAGCATCTGGCAGCTTTCGCGCTCGTTCCAGAACGCAACTGGCTCATCGTCGGCGATACCTTGCGTGACGAACTGACACACGATGCCAACGTGCTACGCAATGTCGCTGCGGCGGCGGCGCTGATCGCGGCACTGCTGCTGAGCCTGCTGCTGCATGTCACCATCCGCAAGATGCTGTCCGCTCCGCTGGCGCAGGCAACGCAACTCGCACGTCGCATGGCAACCGGCGATCTGACAGCGCGTGTTGAGCATCACCGACAAGATGAAGTCGGCCACTTGCTAAGCGCCATCAACAGCATCGGGCAAGGCTTGGCCAATGTAGTCTGGCATATCCGTCAGGGCACGGAACGCCTGTCGGCCTCCACAAGCGAAATCGCCGCCGGCAATCTGGACCTGTCCTCGCGCACCGAACAACAAGCCAGCTCGCTCGAAGAAACCGCTTCGGCAATGGAGCAGATGACGTCCACAGTCAAGGGCAATGCCACCAACGCCACCGAAGCCAACGATCTGGCACGCTCCGCATCGCAAATCGCCGTCAAGGGTGGTCAGGTAGTTGGGGATGTGGTGCAGACGATGGATTCGATCAACCAGTCGTCCAAACGTATTGTGGACATCATCAGCGTGATCGATGGCATTGCTTTCCAAACCAATATTCTCGCGCTCAACGCCGCTGTCGAAGCGGCACGCGCGGGCGAGCAGGGCCGCGGCTTTGCCGTCGTCGCCGGAGAAGTGCGCAGTCTGGCACAACGCAGTTCGGCTGCAGCGCGTGAGATCAAGGACTTGATCGAAGACTCGGTCAGCAAGGTACAGAACGGCAGCAAGCTGGTGGCGCATGCAGGCGATACGATGAAGGAAGTCGTCAGCAGCATCCAGCGCGTCGATGCGATCATGGCCGAAATCAGCGCTGCCAGCCGCGAGCAAAGCATTGGTATTGAGCAAGTCAATCAGGCCATTACCGAGATGGATCAGGTCACGCAACAGAATGCGGCACTGGTCGAGGAAGCTGCTGCTGCGGCCGATGCGCTGCAAAACCAGACGACCGAACTGAACAATGTGGTCGGTGTATTCACGATCAAGACAGGCAGCCACGGTTCGACGCAGGAAGCCGCAGAAATGGTGGAAAAAGCGATCGAAGCCATGCACGAAGAAGGAATCGAGAAAGCCTTCGCCGACATCAACAACAAGCTCGGCCCGTTCTGCGACCGCGATCTGTATGTCGTCGTCTACGATATGCAAGGCCGCAATCTGGCGCACGGCGCGAATGCTGCGCTGGTCGGCAAGGACCTGATCGATGCCAAGGATGGTGCCGGCAATCTGTATGTACGCGAACGCATTGCCATCATCGAAAAGAACGACAAGGGCTGGCAGGATTACCTGTTCCTCAATCCGATCAGCAAGCAGGTCGAAGCAAAATCGATGTACCTGCAACGCTATCGCAATCTGATCGTCGGTTGCGGGGTCTACAAAACCTGAGCCCTGCACCAAACCCAATGAAAGCCCGCCTGATCGAACAAGGCGGGCTTTTTTGTCATGCAACGCACAAACATGCAGCGCGCCACGTGCTAAGCTGAAACCTCTTCAAGCAGAAGGAGGCGATCATGGCGACGACCAAACTGAGCACGCAGGAATTTCTGGACGAACTCAATCGCAACCTCAAGGACCATCCCGGTTACGAAGAATGGATGCAGTTCGTACCGCCGCCTGAGGGTGTCACTCCAGACACGGTTGAAGGTTTCGAACGCGCCGGACCGGAACCGCGTCACTCGCTGTACGATCTGGTAGCCCTCAAGGTCGGCGAGGCGTTCGAGATATTTCCCAAATAATTGGCGCTTATTTATTCGCAGCCAATCACTGGTTGATTCGCTGAGGGAGAACGACCTGTCCAGTGCTTCTGATAAAGCAGGTGAGGTCAGGTAAAACATCTACCTGAACTCGCTCTATTACGTGATTCGTTCTTTCCGGATGCGCATCAATCATGATGCGCAGTCCCGGCTTATAGGCTTTTCTTGTTCGTGCGCGGCAAATCGAGGATGGCTTCCAGACCGCCTTGTTCGCGATTACGCAAGCTCAGCGTGCCGCGATGGGCTTGCGCGACGGTACGTGCAATACTCAAACCCAGACCGAAGCCACCGGTTTGCGTATTGCGCGATCCTTCCACGCGCATGAAAGGCTCCATCACCTGTTCCAGCATCTCGGGTGGAATGCCTGGTCCGCGGTCGGCGATGACGATGCGCAGGTTATCCGGCGTATCGCTCACTTCGACATGCGCTTCCTGTCCGTAGCGGATGGCATTCTCGATCAGGTTTTGCAGGCAACGTCGCAGGCTGCGCGCATAGGCGGGAATCGGCGCGGCCTTGCCTTGCACGTTGACGAGCGAGCCGACTTCTTCCGCGTCGAGCTTCAGGCTTTCCAGCAGGGTATCGATATCGACGTTGCGCATCTGCTCGTCGTTTTCGACGTTCTGAACGAAGTGCAGCGTGGACGTAACCATCGCTTCCATCTCATCCAGATCCTTGCGGAATTTTCCCCGAGCGACATCGTCCTTGAGCATTTCGGCACGCAGTTTCATGCGCGTGATCGGCGAGCGCAAGTCATGCGATACCGCTGCGAGGAAACGCGTGCGCTCGGCCATGCCGTCGATCAGCTTGCGCTGCATGACGTTGAATGCCTGCGCCGCCTGCTTGACCTCGTCGGGGCCGGTCACATCCAGCGGCGGGCTGTGAATGTTCTCACCCAATCGCTCTGCGGCATTGGCCAGTTTCTTCAGCGGCTGCATCACCAAGCGAACAACGACCAATGCGATGACGATGATGGCGATGATGCGCAGCACATAAATGCGCATCAGGTAATCGTAAAGCGCTGTCAGCGGTGCCAGGTTCAGGCCTGCCTGACCTTCATGTGCATCGATCTGCAACCACCGTTGATCAGGCAATTCGACCTGCACGACGAAGTGTCCAGCCGGAAAACTCTCGCGAAACAGGGAGAAAAAATCGCTGTCTTCGCCTTCCTGCGTTTGCAGATCGGCTTTCAGAATGCGTGTCTCCAAACGCTGGCCGAATTGCTGTGCCAGCACATTATTGAAGAGATCAGCGACAGCCTTGTGCCGCGTTTCGTTGCGTGCCGATTCGTCGGGGCCGGCAATTTCCAGCATGGTAAATCGTGGGCTGCTCATGGCAGCCATCATCGATCCATGTCGATCGGGCGAAGTGGTGTCGAGCAGGCGAATACGCATCGCCAGTTCGCTGGCGACTAGGCGCGTTGGCACTTCCATCGCCTTGCCATAGCGCATGTCGAACCAGATGGTGCCGGTCATGATTTGCGCGGCCAGCATGCCCAGTACCATGATGATGACCAGCCTGCCAGTCAGCGAACGCGGCCACAACCGTTTCATCATGCCGTCTTGATGTCGGCCGTCAGCATATACCCGGTATTGCGCACGGTACGAATCAGCGTCGGGTGGCGCGGATCGGGTTCCAGATGCTGACGCAGACGGCTGATGCAGACATCGATCGAACGATCAAAGGGCAGGCTTTCCTTGCTGTAGACATTGTTGAGCAGGTAATCACGCGTCAGTGCCTTGTTGGCATGCTCGATCAGCGTACGCAACACCAGATAATCGGAACTGCCCAGCGTAATGACCGGGCCGTCGCCTTTCTGAAGCTGGCGCGCCTGCGTATCCAGCCGCCAATCGGCAAATTCGATCGTTCCCGGCTCATTGCGCTCGGCCTGCAGCGGATAGCTTCGGGCACGCTTGAGCACGACCTTGATACGCGCCACCAGTTCGCGCGGATCGAAAGGCTTAGGCATGTAATCGTCAGCACCGACTTCGAGGCCGACGATACGGTCAAGTGGCGAACCACGTGCCGTCAGCATGATGACCGGCGTTTCGCTGCGTGAACGCAGATCGCGACACAATGCCAGGCCATCTTCGCCCGGCATCATGAGATCCAACACGATCAGATCGATCTGCACGGTTTCGAGCCACTTGCGCATTTCGTTGCCATCGGCAGCGGTCCAGATGCGATAGCCAGCGGATTGCAGGTAATCGGATAACAACTGCCGGATTTCCTGATCGTCGTCGACGATCAGAATGTGGTCGGATTTGGTCATAGTGGAAAGCGGACTCGGAATGGAAAATCATGCTCGTCCTGCAAAACGGTAACTGTACGGCCCGCTCTTGCAGCACACCATCGCTAGGTACAGCAATGGGGATGGGCAGATTATAGCGAAGCGAACACTTTTTCATCCGCCATCGCACCAGTGATTCGACCTTAATCTCGCCTAAACCCTAGAAAGCAGCGCGGAATAAGCCTGTTTTTAGGCGAAATTGGGTGTAATCTTTCAGCATTGCGGCTCTTGGAGGCCGCCTTCCAGAAAAAGCCCGCGCTCACAAGCTTGTCTTGACGACGCAAGAATGGCACGGAGGAGATGATGAAACGGATGGCAAGTGTGCTGCTCGCCTTGAGCCTGACAGCATGCAACAGCGACAACTTCGAAACGGTTAGCAGCACCGCACCGCGTCCTGCGGTGACGCAAAACGCCGAATTTCCGTTCACGCCACGTGAGTTTGCCGAAGCCTTCAATACTGCCGCACGCCTGTACGACAAGCCTTTCCAGATCGCGCATATCGAAGTCCGGCACGGTGCCGTGCAGGATTACTTTCAACAGATCCTAGATACGGGCATTTCACTCACCGCCGGCGTGTCCAAGGAAACCGGCCGCATTACCAGCATCACGGCGCTCGTCAATCGTCACGGGGCTTTGCAGGACCGCGAGTTGATGCTGGCCATATCTGAAATAGTGACCACGGCCACCAATCCAACATTGTCTACGGACCGCATCGCCGGCATCGTTGCCTCAATGTTGCAAGAACTGTCGCCAGCTGAAGAAGGACGCGATTTTCCGCAACGCTTCATCAATCAGGTGCGGTACGTCGTGCGCAGTGACCGTAGCGTCGGTTATTGGTGGATTGCCAATCCTATTGAATGAATCACCAGCACTGACGCGATCTCGCTTGATTCGCCGGCAACGTCTGTCAGAACGGCGGACGACTCCTATAGCCGAAAAACTGTTTCGAATAGGAAACATTGTTAAATGTACGCATAGTGATCCCGGAGAGATTCGGGTATCTTGCTAGGCAAAATCTGTTTTTCTGTCACCCCATCCATTCCAGCCCGGAGATCCGTTCGCATGCAGAACTGGACAATCAAACAACGTATTCTTGGCAGCTTCACGATCATCCTGCTGCTGACCGCCCTGATCGCCGCCTTTTCATGGTTCCGTCTGGACAGCATCGATGAGGAAGCCTTAAGTCTGCAAAATGATTCGACACCCGGCCTGTATTACAGTGCCATCCTCAATGCCGCCTGGCAGGAAAACTATTTGCTGACGCAAGAAGTAAGCCGTAGCAGCGGCGGTGAAGCCGCCAAACAGCAACGTTTGCAAAATCTGCAAGCCAACGGCCTGCGCCTGGATCAAGTGCAACGGCACTATCAGCAATCGATTCATGACACAGACGATCAAAAACTTTTTGATCAATTCATCGCGGCACGCGCCGCCTATACCGAAGCACAGACGCTCGTTCTGCAACAAGTCGCGCTTGATCGCACCATGATCGAAGAGCAACTGCGTCCACTTTGGGAAAAAGGGCATGCATTGAGTCAGCGAATCCTCGAAGAGAACCGCGAGTTCGCCGACAACTCGACGCGTCACATCAAGGAATCGGTCGAAGCGACACAACGCCTGATGCTGATCGGTTGCGCCATCGCACTCGTGGTGGCCGTCCTTTGTGGTTATCTGTTGCTGCGCGCGATCACCGTTCCCATGCAGCGCCTGATGCAGATCCTCGATGTGATGCGCACCGGCGATTTTTCGCAGCGGCTCGAAGTTGATCGCAAGGATGAATTTGCTCATCTGGCCGCCGGCTTCAATCGCATGACGGATGAACTGACAGCGCTGGTCGGACAGGCACAAAAATCGTCGGGACAGGTTGCCACCTCGGTCACCGAAATTGCCGCAACTTCGCGTCAGCAACAGGCAACCGCGACGGAAACAGCAGCAACGACCACGGAGATTGGCGCAACCTCGCGCGAGATTTCGACCACATCACGCGATCTGGTGCGCACCATGAACGAAGTATCGATCGTGTCGGAACAAACCGCGACACTGGCCGGCAACGGCCAGGTCGGACTGGCTCGCATGGAAGACACCATGCAATCGGTGATGGAAGCGGCTGGCTCGGTCAGCGGCAAACTGGCCATCCTCAATGAAAAGGCCGGCAACATCAATCAGGTCGTCACCACCATCACCAAGGTTGCCGACCAGACCAATCTCCTGTCACTCAATGCCGCAATTGAAGCGGAAAAAGCCGGTGAATACGGACGTGGTTTTTCCGTGGTCGCCACCGAAATTCGTCGCTTGGCTGACCAGACTGCCGTTGCCACCTACGACATCGAATTGATGGTCAAGGAAATCCAGTCGGCGGTGGCTGCCGGCGTAATGGGCATGGACAAGTTTTCCGATCAGGTCCGCCGTGGCATTCAGGAAGTCGCCCAGGTCAGCAGCCAGTTGTCGCAGATCATCGGGCAGGTACAGGAACTGGCACCACGCTTCCAGGTCGTCAACGAAGGCGTGCATGCACAAGCCAACAGCGCCGAGCAAATCAATCAGGCACTCGTGCAATTAAGCGAAGCAGCGCAACAAACCGTAGAGTCGTTGCAGCAATCGAGCCAGGCCATCGATGAATTGCATCTGGTATCCAGCGGCCTGCGCAACAGCGTCTCGCGCTTTAAGATTTCGGCCTGAAACAGGGCACGGATACGCGCATGCTTTTCCTGCTTTTTCGCATCGGTGAAGATCGCTACGCACTGGATGCGGCACAGATCGACATCGTGCTGCCACTGGCACCTTGCAAGCAGATTCCTGGTGCACCGGCATGGGTTGCCGGCTTGCTTGTTCATCAAGGCAGGCATGTGCCCGTGATCGATATCAGCATGCTGGCCACCGGCATACCATGCGTACGCCGTTTGAGCACGCGCATCGTGCTGGTGCCTTACCAGACTGCTGCTGGAGAACACCAGATGCTGGGCCTGCAAATCGAACATGCAACGGCCACACTGCGTTGCAATCCCGACGATTTCACGGCCTCCGGCATCGATCATGGCAACGCGCGCTATCTGGGTCCGGTATTGCAGCACGAAGGCAGCCTGATCCAGCGCATCACCGTCAAGGATTTGCTCGGCCAGGATGTTCAGAAATTGCTGTTCAGCGAGGCCTTGCAAGTATGAATACGATCAATCGCATCGCCGCGCTGCTGAAACAGACTATGGGTCTGGATGCCAACTCGATCGGCATTCAGCAAATCGAACGGGCGATCGCCGAACGCATGACGGCCTTGCGACTCGATAACCAGACAAGTTACCTGCTCACCTTGCAGGAAACGTCGGACGAGATGCAGGCGTTGATCGAACAGGTCGTGATTCCCGAAACTTATTTCTTTCGGGACCGCGAAGCCATGTCGGCGATGACCGTACTGGCACAGCGCCAGTTGCAACGCGAACCCTATCGTCCCTTGCGCATCCTTAGCCTGCCGTGTTCGACCGGTGAAGAGCCGTATTCGCTTGCGATGGAATTGCTTGATGCAGGCATTGCTGCGGATAGATTTCGCATTGATGCGATTGACATCTCCCAGCGTGCACTCGCGGTCGCACAGGACGCGCTCTACGGCAGCAATTCCTTCCGCGGCAGACAGCTTGATTATCGCGACCGGCATTTTCACGCCAGTGGCACGCAATATCTGCTGTCGGAACGTATCCGGCGTCAGGTTTTTTTCCGCTTGGGGAATCTGTTTGCCGATGATTTTCTATGCAATGAAGCGCCCTACGATTATGTGTTCTGCCGCAACGTGCTGATCTACTTCGATCGACCCATGCAGGATCAGGCTGTCGCCATTCTTCAACGCCTGCTGGCACCACAAGGTACCTTGTTCATCGGCCCGGCGGAATCGGGCATTCTCATGCGTCAGCAACTGGCATCGATCGGCATGCCGCTCGCGTTCGGTTTCCGGCATCGCGACATTGCCCCAGTCGCCCAAGCCGCAACCAAACCGGCGATACGGCGTCCGCTGCCGTCTGTCGTGCCGCGCATACCACCCAAACCAACAGCACCGGTACGCATACTCACGCAAGCTGTACCCGCCGCCCACCTGCCCGAACCTGCTGAACTCATGCAACAGGCCCTGGCCTGCGCCGATCGTGGCGATCTAGCTACCGCACGCAGTCTGTGCCAGCAACATGAGAAGCTGGCTGGACCGAGTGCCGCCGGGTTCTATCTGATGGGCTTGCTCAGCGACGCTGATCACGACACCGACAATGCCATTCGCCTGTACCGCAAGGCGGTTTATCTCGAACCCGGTCACGTCGAGGCGTTGACGCATCTGGCAGCGTTGCTGTCCACGCAGGGCGACCATGCCGGTGCCCTGCGCCTGCAACAGCGTGCCCAACGCGCTGCGGAGAAATCGCATGCATGAAATGTCCGCCATGCCCGCGATCGATACATGCTGGAGCCGCATCGGCAGCCGTGGTGATGGCAGTTGCACGAAATTGCAGCAGTATGTGCGCTGCCTCAATTGCCCGGTCTTTGCACAGCATGCTGCCGACATTCTCGATGCCAAGCCGCATAGCAACGACATCATCTATGGCGGCTTCAACACGGCGCAAGCATCGGAAGCAGCGCAAACCACCACTGCGCAGCAATCGGTACTAATCTTCCGGATCGGCAGCGAATGGCTAGCCTTACCTGCGACCAGCATCACCGAAGTCGTGGCAGAAAACGTGATTCATTCTCTACCGCATCAACGCAACGCCGCCGTACTCGGGCTGGCCAATATACGCGGCATGCTGGTGCTCTGCATCTCGCTGGAACGTCTGCTGCATACGCAACCGGCCATCGGTCAGCGCAACACCGCACGCTTTCTGGTCGTCACGCATGATGCGCAGAAGGTGGTGTTCCCTGTCGATGAAATCGATGGTGTCGAACGGCTCGACCCTTCTGCCTGGCTCACACCGCCATCGACACTTGCCCAATCCAGCATGACTTATACGCAGGCGATCCTGCCGTGGAAGGATCGCAAGGTCGGCTTGCTGGACACCGATTTGCTGTTTTACACCCTCAAGCGGAGTCTGATATGAGCTCGCCCGACTTGAGTCAAATGTCGATGCTCGATCTGTTCCGACAGGAAGCCGACAACCAGACGCGTATCCTCAATCACGGCCTTCTGCACCTGGAACAGTCGCCGAATGCAGCAGACCAGCTTGAAGCCTGCATGCGCGCTGCGCATTCGCTCAAGGGTGCGGCGCGCATCATCGGTCTGCAGGCCGGCGTCGATATCGCGCATGTGATGGAAGACTGCTTCGTCTTCGCCCAAAAAGGCACACTGCAACTGAAGCGCCGTCAGATTGACACGCTGCTGCAAGGCACCGACTTGCTGGCACGCATTGCGAATCCGCCGGATCAGGATGAATCTTGGGCGCTGCATGCAGGGCGTGCCGAAGTGGAAGCCTGCATTGCCAATCTTACCGCAGCCCAAAAAAACAGCGATGCCGATGAGGAAGCCATCCTGTCGCGTACCGTCGTTGACGAAGCGCCGAACGAAAGTGCCGACAGTAACGAACGCAGCGAACCGGAATCACGCGATATCGGCAGTCGTTCGTTGCGCGTCAGCGCCGACAATCTGGATCGCTTGCTGAGCTTGAGCGGCGAATCGCTGGTCGAGTCGCGCCGACTGGCTACCTTCAAAGATGACATGCTGCGCCTGAAACGCCTGCAACGCGACACCGCCAAGACCATCGAGCAACTCGATCATCTGTTGAACGGTCGCATGACGGATGAACTCACGCAAAATGCCTTTCATGCACTGCGCAGCTTGCAGACGCAGTGCCAACACGTGGTGGCCGAGCAATTGGGCGAACTGGAAAGTTTCGATCGACGTTCACTGAATCTGTCGCAACGCCTTTACGATGAAGCGCTGGCGTGTCGCATGCGACCATTCTCCGACGGCACCAGCGGCTATTCGCGCATGGTACGCGACGTCGCGCACGCGCTGGGCAAATCGGTGCAGTTGCAAATCCTCGGACTGGATACCCGCATCGATCGCGACATTCTAGAAAAACTTGACGCACCGCTCGGACACTTGCTGCGTAATGCCATCGATCATGGCATCGAGATGCCGGCTGCACGCCGCCTCGCTGGCAAACCGGAACAGGGGCACATCACCATCGAGGCGCGCCATAGCGCCGGTATGTTGCTTGTCAATGTCAGCGACGATGGCGATGGCATCGATCTGGATCGTCTGCGACAGGCAATCGTGGCACGCAAGCTTTCGAACGCCGACACCGTGGCACGCCTGAGCGAGAGCGAATTGCTCGACTTTTTGCTGTTACCCGGTTTCAGCATGCGCGAAACCGTTACCGATATTTCGGGTCGGGGTATCGGCCTCGACGTCGTCGGCAACATGCTCAAGGAAGTACGGGGCACCATTCGCATCACCAGCGAAGCGGGCAAGGGCACACGCTTCCAGTTGCAATTGCCATTGACGTTGTCGGTGATGCGCAGTCTTCTGGTCAGCATTGACAACGAGCCTTATGCCTTTCCGCTTGCCTACGTCAACCGTACCCTGTGCTTGCAAGCCGATCAGCTTTCGATGCTGGAAGGGCGGCAACATTTTCATTTCGAAGGTCGTCAGATCGGACTCGTCGCCGCACACCAGATTCTGCAAAAGGGCAGCCTGCACGGCAAGGACGAAGGCATTTCTGTCGTCGTGATCGGCAACCAGCATCAAACTTGCGGCATTGCCGTCGATCGCTTTCTTGGTGAACGCATGCTGGTGGTACAACCGCTCGACGAACGCATCGGCAAAATCCCTGACATTCTGGCTGGCGCACTCATGGAGAACGGCGCACCGCTACTGATTCTCGATGTTGCCGACATGCTGCGCTCGGTAGAAAAACTGTCGCGCGATGGCCAGTTACAGACGGTGAAACAGGACGATGGCATCGCTGTCGATCAGGCCCGCAAGAGAATCCTGATTGTCGATGATTCGTTGACCGTGCGCGAACTTGAACGCAAGCTGCTCGGCAACGTCGGTTATCAGGTCACGGTCGCGGTAGATGGCATGGATGGCTGGAATGCCGTACGTACCGACCATTACGATCTGGTCATCACGGACATCGACATGCCGCGCATGGACGGTATCGAGCTGGTGTCGCTGATACGGCAATCACCGAGCCTGGGCAAACTGCCGGTGATGATCGTGTCCTATAAGGACCGGGAAGAGGATCGCCAACGCGGGCTGGATGCCGGGGCCGATTACTATTTCACCAAAAGCAGTTTCCATGACGCCAGCTTGCTACAGGCTGTCAATGATTTAATCGGAGCAGCCTGAACATGCGTATCGGCATTGTCAATGACGTTCCCATGGTAGTTGAAATTCTACGGCGCGTGATCGCCCAGCGGCACGAGCATTCGCTGATTTGGGTCGCGCAGAATGGTGCACAAGCCGTTGAGATGTGTGCCTGGCAGTTGCCTGATGTGGTGCTGATGGATCTGGTGATGCCGAACATGGATGGCGTCGAGGCCACGCGTCGTATCATGCAAGCGACGCCGTGCCCGATTCTGCTGGTCACCGCCGATCTCGGGGCAAATACGGAGATGATCTATCAGGCGCTCGGTCACGGTGCGCTGGATGCGGTCAAGACACCGACCATCAACGACAAGCAGCAGATGGACGCACAAGCGTTGCTGACACGGCTCGAACAGATCGACGCCATGCAAGCCAAGAAAAGCTTACAACTCAATCCAACCGTCTCCTGCGCAATTGCACGCCCTGATGCGTCAACCAGACTGGTCGCCGTCGGTGCCAGTGCAGGTGGGCCCGCCGCACTGGCAACGATGCTCGGCGGCCTGCCCAAGGATTTCCCGGCAGCCATCGTTGTAGTCCAGCATATCGATGCGGCCTTTGCCACCGGCATGGCGGAATGGCTGCAACAGCAATGCCGTCTGCGCGTGCGCGTGGCATGCGAGAACGACATTCCCGAACCAGGCGTAGTGCTGATGGCCGGCACCGATCAGCATCTTCGTTTCAAGAGCCGCGAATCACTAGGTTATCTTGCGCCATCGCCCAAGGATGTCTATCACCCATCTATCGATGTGTTTTTCCAGAGCGTGGTGCGACAATGGCGCGGCCGCGCCGTCGGCGTGCTACTGACAGGCATGGGCCGCGACGGCGCAATAGGCCTGAAGGAAATGCATGAGCATGGCAGTCACACGCTGGTACAAGACCGCGAAAGCTGCACCGTCTATGGCATGCCGAAAGCCGCCGTCGCCTTACAGGCTGCCAGCGAAGTTTTGTCGATCACGGCGATAGCGCCGCGATTGCTCACTCTATTCAATAACAAGGAACCAGACCATGGATAACTCACCCGACATGCGCATCGAGCTGGGATTGCATATCCCGGACGACGAACGCAAGATCATGGTGTTGCTTGTCGATGATCAGCCCATGGTGGGAGAAGCGATCCGACGCGCCCTGCTGAACGATCCGCATATCGATTTCCATTATTGCGAGTATGCCGACAATGCGCTCGCCGTTGCCGAGAAAACCCGCCCGACCGTCATCCTGCAGGATCTGGTGATGCCGGGTGTGGATGGATTGACGCTGGTAAGGCAATACCGCAGCAATCTTGTAACCGCCAATATTCCGGTCATCGTGCTCTCCACCCGCGAAGATGCCGAAGTCAAGCGCGATGCCTTCGCCGCCGGGGTCAACGATTATCTGGTCAAGGTGCCGGAAACCATCGAGATGATCGCGCGCATTCGCTACCATGCACGCGCCTACAACAACATGCTGCAACGCGATGCAGCCTATCGCGCCCTGCGCGAAAGCCAGCAGCAACTGCAAAAGACCAACTTTGAACTGCAACGCCTGACCAATACCGATGGCCTCACCGGCATCGCCAATCGACGTTACCTCGACGAATACCTGAGCGCCGAGTGGCGCCGCGCACGACGTGAGCAAAAGGAAATTTCGCTGCTACTGATCGACATCGACAACTTCAAGTCCTATAACGATACATACGGCCATGTCGTCGGCGATCATGCGCTGAAGCAGGTCGCGCATGTCATGGAAACGAATATTCTGCGCTCCACCGATCTGTGCACACGCTATGGCGGCGAAGAATTCGCCGTGGTACTTCCGGCAACAGGAAGACATGGCGCCATCGTTGCAGCCGACAAGATTTGCAAGGCTGTCGAAGCATTGAAGATTCCACACGAACAGTCGAGCACCGGCGAATGGCTGACCGTCAGCATCGGCGTAGCCAGCATCGTGCCACAGGCTGAAGGCGGACCGGACGATCTGATTTCATTGGCAGACAAGAATCTTTATCAGGCAAAAAGTACCGGTAAAAATCGCGTTGTCTCTGATATCACCGCTTGATCTCAAGAAATCGATCTATTTTTTCGTGCATTTGTCTAGCAAAGCTCGCAGAATGTTTGCATGGTAAAAGAGCGCAAGCTGAATAGAGAAGGATTGTCCCAGCCGGTTATGCTTAGTGAATAAATAAAGCAGAACGGCATGATGACTTGTCATAAGGAGATGCGATGCACATACAAAGCAATCTTTCCGACATCTTCATCCAGACAATGGAGCAGGCGATCGACAGCATTGTCGTGATCGATGTGAATAACGATGTCGTCCTATTCAATCGTGCTGCCGAACAATTATGGGGAAGGCCCCGCGCCGAAGTGCTGGGGCGAAATGTCAGCATGTTGGTCCCGGACTATCTGAGTCCATTCCACGACGGTTTCATCGATTCGAATCGTCGCACCGGACTGAATCGTCTAGTAGGCAGCAGTCGCGAAATTCCGATCAAGCAAAAAAATGGAGCAACGCGCTGGGGCTCGATGTCGCTGTCACGTGTAAAAACTGAGGGTGAAATCCTTTACACGGCTTTCATCAAAGACGTGACGGAGCAGCATATAGAACAAGAGCACCATCGTCTATTGTCCATGGTCGCCGATCAGACCGACAACGCCATCGTTATCCTGGATGACAATTGGCAAATCCAGTATGCAAATAACGGTTTTACCAAGATGTTCGGCTTTGCCGCTGATGAGCTGATTGGGCAGCAACCGTTTGCACTTTTGCTACCACACTGGACTCCCGATAACGTGCAGTCCGTACGCAATCATCTGACAAAAGGCCAGGCGTATTGCAGCGAAGAACTTGCCTGCAGGCGAGATGGTCGTCGAATTTGGTGCAGCGTCACCAGCAACCCCGTGCTCAACGAGAGCGGCCAGTTGATGAATATCGTCAACGTGCTGACAGAGATCACCCATTCGAAGATGCATGAAGTACTACAGCATCGCATGCTCGTAGCATTGGCACGTGAAGAACCCATCGCTACCGTAATGGAGATCGTCTGTGCCGAAATCGAGCGGGTTGCTCCCGATGTCGTCACGTCCGTTCTACGCGTCGATGAAGAGCGGCGCTTGCGTCCTTTGTCGGCACCCAGTTTACCGCACAGTTATTCGCAAGCAATCGATGGATTGCCGATCGGTCCCAAAGTCGGCTCGTGCGGTACCGCCGCTTATCTCGGCGAGACTGTGGTGGTGCGAGATATCGCTACGGATCCTTTATGGGACGGCTATCGGGACCTTGTTCTACCCCTTGGCCTGTTCAGTTGCTGGTCGACCCCCATCAAATGTAGCAAAGGCCGTTCTATCGGTACGCTCGCATTCTATTATCGAGAAATTCGTGAACCGTCGACCTTTCATCGCCAATTGACCGATGTTCTGGTGCCCTTGTGCGCACTCGCACTTGAACGGGAAGAAACACGTGGACAGATTCGGCGTCTGGCGTTTTATGACAGCCTGACCGAGCTACCGAACCGTAGCCTACTCCAGGCGAAAGCAGAACTGGCTTTGAGCGAAGCGCAACGCAATCATCATCAAGTTGCGGTGTTCTTTTTAGACATTGACCGTTTCAAGCAAATCAATGATCTTCATGGTCATCCAGTTGGCGACTTCTTGTTGCAAACGCTCGCGAAACGACTTGATCAACAGCGCAAAGTTAACGATATCGTCGGTCGTCTTTCAAGTGACGAGTTTGTTCTCGTCGTTCCGCAATGCGACGGTGGACAGGCGACTGAACTAGCCGAGCAATTGCGCGTCATGATCAGCAAGTCATGCGATATCAATGGTGTCGCGATATTGCCGTCGGCAAGTATTGGCATCAGCCTGTTTCCCCAAGACGGCCATGATATTGGCACGCTATTGCATCGTGCCGATACCGCGATGCATCAAGCCAAAGAGCAAGGGCGTGGTCGTTTCAGCTTTTTCAGCCATGAACTCAACCAGCTTGCGATCCGGCGCCAGGCGATGGAACGTGCTCTGCACGAAGCAATCTGTACCAATCAACTCGACTTGCACTATCAACCTCAGATTTGCATGCGTAACAATAAGCTGCATGGGGTGGAAGTTCTCGCGCGTTGGCGTCATTCCGTCATGGGAGACATATCACCTACCTGCTTTATTCCGCTCGCCGAAGAAAGCGGCATGATTGATCAATTGAGTCTCTGGGTGATTCGCAAAGCCTGTCGCCAGCTTTCGCATTGGCGCCAGCGAGGATTTTCGATTCCGATGATTGCGATCAATCTTTCGGCCACCAATTTCCATGATTCCAAACTACCGGAAATGATTTTGCGCACACTGCGTGAAAATGGGCTTCAGCCTGACGACCTGACGCTAGAGCTGACAGAAGGCGTGCTCATGGATACAAATCCGGAAACAATGGAAACGGTACGCAAGTTGCACGATGTCGGCGTGCGACTCTCCATGGACGATTTTGGTACCGGCTATTCGAGTCTCAGTTATCTGCGCGATCTACCCATTCAAGAACTCAAGCTTGATCGAAGTTTTGTACGCGATCTTTGCAGCAATGCCACGAGCCGTGCGCTCAGCGAAGCCATCGCACGTATTGGCGAAACATTGCAACTGACCGTCGTGGCAGAGGGCATTGAAGAGGAGGGGCAATATCAGATCCTTCAGCGGCAAGGCTATCATGTGGCACAAGGTTATCTGTTCGCCAAGCCGCTGGGCGCGGCAGATTTTGAAGACTGGATGAGAGAGGGTTTCTCGGCGATACCTCACTGATGCTCTCTTTTTGCACATCCGTCACCGACCTTGAATAAGGTTGATCAATCAATAGCGATGATCCGGCTGGTATCATGGCAGTCGGATCATCGTACGTCAGACGTCCTGAAAATGTCAGCAGCATGAAGCGGCCTCCACCTATCACGAGGTGAACACAGGCCACGTACATGACCTCGTAGCGTTTCGCATGAGACCTGCACTGCCGTTCTTTCTGCTTCTCTTGCGATACCTCTCTCCTCTTTCCGTCGATGTCGCGACCTTGTTGCGACGTGTGCGCCCATCAACATATGTCCTGTGGAGGAAACTGATTTGCATCCATGTTCTTACTGCCATCGAACCAGCACGTTCATCCGTTCTTTTTTTTCTCGGCATAGGTTGATCTTGTTGCTCTCGATTTGGTTGATGGGAACAAGTACTACGCTCCATTCACAATCCCTAGCACCAGATTCCCATGAAAAGACGAAAACGTCTTACGCTGCTTTGGCTGATCTACTGGAAACCGAACAGACGCGCGACAAGCTGATCGCCGAGTTACGTGCGCTGGCCGATAAGCAGCATCCCGAAGAAAACGCTACAACCACACCGTCTGCAACGGCCACGTCAGCTAAAGAGACCGAACAGCCAACCAGCAAATCCGAAAAAACGTCTCCGATCAGCAAGGACAGCAATGTCCTATTCTCGCGCAACATTGCCGATGCGATTCAGGGTTTCATCGCAAGTGTTTCACATGATGTGAGCGATGCCATCAATGCCGTACGTCGTATCGATCAGGCAGACGATGCTGTCTCCATTTCCGGCTTCACGACCGAGGGCTGGCGAAACTTGTTGCTGAATCTGCTCATCGTCGCTGCCGCCACACTGGCAGCGTTCCATATCTTCCGCGCAATCGCGGCACGTATTTATCTGCGCAGTAACCGCTGGATCACAGCCGTGCCCACGCATACCGGTAGCGATGCTGAAATGGAAAAGCGTTTCATCGGCTCGGGCTTGTATCGCAAGTCGCTCGCTATCGGCTTTGCGATGATCGTCGATACCGCCGCCATCCTGCTCGCCGGCGCGGTGGGTTATGCCGTTGGTTTATTCGCCGTCGGTGAAGCGGAGAAGATCGAGACCATTGAGTCGCTCTTCATCAATACTTTTGTCGCCGTCGAAATCGCCAAGGCCGTCGTGCGTGGCATCTTCTCACCGCGCTACGACCAGTTGCGGCTGTTCTCGATGCGTGACGATTTGGCGGCCTACTGGTGTGCATGGCTGGAACGTGTCATCACCATCATGGGCTACGGCATTCTGGTTGCCGTACCTCTGGTAGCCGCCATCCTGTCCCCGACCGTAGGTCAATTGCTGAGCGTGATCATCATGCTGGGCGTCTACCTCTATGCCATCGTTATCATCCGCCGCAATCGTCAATCGGTACGCAATAGTCTGGAGGGCTACGCCGATACGGCATCCACCTCTTTCTTTTCGACGCTCATCCGCATCCTCGCGCGTGTCTGGCATACGCTGGCGATCGTCTACTTCACGGTCCTGCTGATCGTCAGCCAGATTGCGCCGCATGACGCCTTGCCCTTCATGGCACAGGCCACATTACAGACCCTGCTGGCAATCGGTATCGGCCTACTGCTGTCGGCCATCGTCAATGCGGTGTTCCGGCAACACATTCGTCTATCCGACGATTTGCGCAAACGCCTGCCCATGCTGGAATCTCGCATCAACTCCTATGTCCCGCCGGCACTGAAGGGTTTCCATTTCCTGAACATGATGGTCGTGATACTGGTCGTGCTCGATGCCTGGCGTGCCTTCAACCTCAGCCAATGGATCACGTCGGATAGCGGTCGTGCGGTCGTCATTGCCACCGTACACGTTGCCATCATTCTGGTGATCGCCGCGCTGATCTGGACCACCATTGCCAGCATCATCGAACATCGTCTGAGTCCGCTCGGCATGGCGCAGCCTAGCGAACGCGAGAAGACGCTGCTCTCACTGTTCCGGAACGCGGCGCTGGTCGTCATCGTGACGTTGACCATTCTGGTCGTGCTGTCACAGATCGGTATCGATATCGCGCCGCTGATCGCCGGTGCGGGTGTGGTCGGTCTCGCCATCGGTTTCGGTGCACAAAAGCTCGTGCAGGATGTGATTACGGGCGTGTTCATCCAGCTTGAGAATGGCATGAACCAGAACGACGTGGTGGAAGTGGCGGGCACCTTTGGTACTGTCGAGAAGATCACGATTCGCTCGGTCGGCATTCGCACGCTTGATGGCGGCTTTCATCTGATTCCGTTTTCCTCGGTAGACAAGGTATCGAATCACACGCGCGATTTTTCATATCACTACGGCGAGTACGCTATCGCCTATCGCGAAGATGTGGACAACGCCATGCATCATCTGCGCGAAGCCTTCAAGGAATTGATGCAGGATGCCGAACTTGCACCATCCATCCTCGAAGAAATTGCTATTCCCGGCGTGACCTCGCTGCACGAACGCGGCTTCAATATTCGCGTGCTGATCAAGACGGCACCCGGCATGCAATGGCCGGTGCAACGTGCATTCAATCGTCTGGTGACCAAGCATTTTGCGGCCGCCGGCATCGAGTTACCGTATCCGCATACCGTCCTGTCCTTTCATCAGGAAAAGGATGGTCACACACCGCCATTGCCGATCATGCAAACCGGTCCGAACAGTGCATGACTGCATCCAACAATCCAATAAAAATGACTGAATACATCGAAACAGAATGGCAAGCGCGCCTGATCGCAATCGCGGCAAGCGAAGCACAGGACGATGGTGCACACGACCTCAATCATTTGCAACGCGTGTGGAAAGCGGCACGCACGCTACTGGCTGATTATCCGCAAGCAGATGTGCTCGTCGTGCAGGCTGGCTGCTATCTGCACGATATCGTCAACCTGCCGAAGAATCATCCTGATCGTGCGCATGCTTCACGGCTTGCTGCGGAACGTGCGCGCGATCTACTGTGTGATGCCGGTTTTCCGAAAGAGAAGCTGGATGCGGTTGCACATGCAATCGAAGCGCACAGCTTCTCTGCCGGCATCAAGCCACAAACCATCGAAGCGCAGATCGTGCAGGATGCCGATCGCTTGGATGCACTCGGTGCCGTCGGTTTGGCCCGACTTTTCTATACGGCGGGCCGCATGGATTCTGCACTTGCTCATACCGATGATCCCACCGGCTTGCGACGATCGCTCGATGACCGTCGCTATGCACTCGATCACATCGAAGTCAAACTCGCCACTTTGCCCGCCACCATGCAAACCGATGCCGGACGACGCATGGGAGAACAGCGATTGGCATGGTTGAGGGAATTTCGTTCAACATTCGTCGCAGAATGGTCGGCACCGACGTAAGAACCGGTCATACGACTCGCGCGAACAGGCATCACACCGTTTCATGACTTTCAGCAAGTTCGCGACGGGAAGCCTTGAGCAGCACTTCCTTCACGGCTAGCCGCACGCAGAAGTAATGTGAAATAACGTTTGAGAACGATCGCAGGGTAATGAAGACATGCTCCGCGATGTCGCGTCAGGTAGTCATGATGCCCGCTTTGAAGAGATCCAGCATGCGTAGCACGCCGTGCTTGCGCTCTTCAAACGTCTCACGTTGTGTCACGCTCACGATGACATCCAAAAGGTAATCGAGATCCTGTGAAGTGATATCTGCGCGCACAAGTTTACAAGCCTTGGCGTGTTGCAGTAGCGGCTCCATCAACTTGAGGACGCGCATGCGCATCGCCATGAGTTGCGGATGAAGAGCACGGTCATTACGCAAAACGTCGGTCATCCCGGCGTTATGACAGTGGCTGACCGCCATTTCTTCAAGCACCAGGAACAAGCCATCCGGCTCTTCGCTGACGTTTTCGACAAACACTTCAAAGTCAGCTAATTGGCTTTCGTAGATTGCAATGCCCAGTGCCTGCCTATCCTTGAAATTCCGATACAGCGTCGTACGGCTGACGTTGGCTGCCTGCGCGATCTCTTCCAGCGGAATATGAAAGCCCTTTTCGGCAAAGAGCCTTTCTGCCGCCAGCAAGAGCGCTTCGCGATTGTTGATTCCGTCTATACGCTTCATCGCTAGTCCAGACGGATGGTTGGACGAACCAGACGGTTAAGTTGATCGACCATCCATAGCGCACTTCCGCGCCAGAAGCCATGCAAGTTGGATTGATGGCTGCGATACAGCATGGCGTGACTCAGTTGCGCCAGTTTGCCCCGAATGTATCCATCCTTGAACAAGCCGAACTGGCCAAGCGATGCATAGGCATCGTATTCGCCAAGGGAAACGAGAGCGCCAAGATTCTGATACTTGAAGGTTGGCACCGCTTTTCCTTCCAGCTTTTTCGACAGATTGCGTATCAGATACGTCGCCTGTTGATGTGCGACCTGCGCCGTTGGGGGAAGCGCGCGTGCAGCACCATCCAGTGTCAGGGAAGAACAATCACCGATCGCATAAACAGACGGATCCTTGGTCGTTTCCAGATACGGATTGATGACGAGTTGATTGTTTCTGGTCGTTTCCAATCCATCCAGTCCGGAAAGCACTTGTGGCGCTTTGACACCCGCCGCCCACACCAGCATGGTCGCTGCAATACGTTCGCCATCCTGTATGCTCAGGCCATGTTCATCCGCCGCTGTCACACGTGTATTGGTCAGCACTTTTACACCCAGCAATTCCAGCTTTTCCTGCACTGCTTTCGAAATCGCTTCCGGGAAGGCATCCAGTAGACGTGGACCACTCTGGATCAGGGTAATACTGATCCTGCTTCCCAAACCATGGGCTCCATAGCTTTCCGCAATTTCCGTCAGTCGGATCAATTCGGCAGCCAGCTCCACACCGGTGGCGCCACCACCCACAATTGCAATCGATAACTGCTGATCAAGACCCAGACATTGGAACATGCGCAACCGAACTTCGCGATTGAAAGCGTCTGCCTGAATACGTGAATCAATCATGTAGCAGTGTTCTCTCACTCCGGGTGTGCCGAAATCATTCGCTTCACTGCCGAGCGCCAGAATCAATGCGTCATACGCAATCGACCGTTCAGGGACGAGTAGGCGACCATCCGGTGCTTTCAGCTCCTTGACCAGCACCTTCTTCAAGCTACGGTCAATACCCTTCAGTTCTCCCGGCTGATAAATGAAACCGCAGTCGCGCGCCTGCGCAATATAAGTCGTCTGTTGTTGGGAAATATCGGTAGTTCCTGCTGCAATGGTATGCAGCATGGGTTTCCAGACATGGGCCGAGTCCCTGTCCAATACCGTGATATCAAAGGCGTTTTGCCTGCTCCGTTTACTTTGCCTGCCCAAGGCGCTTGCCACACCTAACCCCGCAACACCGCCGCCTACGATCACAATCTTTTGTCGCACCATCTTGATCACTCTCAAAGGTTGTTTGTAAGGCAATCATAGCGCAAACGTACACTTGTGTACGGATAAAAGGAGGGCAATTGTGCTCCATCGAACATAGCCTGGCTGCCGGTCGCCAATGCGAAGTCATTGTTTGCCCGCCGACATAAAGAAAAACGCCGCAACGAAAGCTTTTCGTAGCGGCGCTCACATGAAACAAAACAAGGCCTATTCCCCAAAGCCTGCCTGATGAAAATCAGTTTTACATTAGGTTAGGTGACCGACAGCACCTGACTGCCGATCCAGCTTTCTCCCGGCTGCAGGATCACTGGGGCCGAAGCACAAGCAGCTTCCACGCACAACATCTGCTGCCAGTCCGCATCGGGCATATCGCTCAGGGTCTGCACGAGTTCGGGGCCGGGATTCCACACTACAGTATCGGTGAAACCAGTCTTGCCAATTTGCAGCGCGGGCTTGCCTTCTTCCACGAGTTGCAGAGAGGCTGGTGGCGACAGATAGACCCGGTCGAGTTCTGCGCCGATACGCACGACGGGATCGGGATCGATAACTTCGATATTGTCGGCAGTCGCATCCTGATAACGCGTGCCCTGCAAACCAAGCAGTTCTGTCTTACCAATGTCATCCACATGCAGATAGCTGTGCAAAGCACCGGTAAAAGGCCACGCCTGCGTATCCGCATTCGTGACTTGCAAGGTGATGACCAGCCGGCCGCTTTCCAGTGTCACGGTCAGTTGTGCCACAAAGGCATACGGCCAGATGGAACGCGTACGTGCATCGTCTCGCAGACTCAGGACGACCGTACTCCGTTCGGCATGATGATTGACGAGCGATTCGATCGTCCAGGGCAAGGCGCGTGCGAAACCATGTTTGAGAATCTGGCCACGCACCGAAAACTGTGGGAAGCAAACAGGCACGCCGCCACGAATCGCCTGGGCAAGCGAGGAAGCATCGTCGATCTGGTCCTGCTTCGCACCACCGGTCTGCACCGACAGGTAAAACCGTTCGCGTCCGTCTGTCGCACGCCAGGAAAGGACCTGCGCACCCTGACGTGCAATCTTCACTTCGCTGCCGTTACAAACCAATGTCAGGCAGGGCAAACCCAGCAGATTGTCGTGAAAGGCATCGACGGGCTCGATGGAGTGCGTGCTATCGCTTGGTGGAGCGGAAGTGGTTTGCATGGGCTTCGCTTTCTGAAAATGAGATCTCAATGCTTGCGGCATGGTAGCCGCGACGTCCTGGTGCGTGTCAGCGCTGAATACCCACGTCGATAACACCATACGTCTCGATACCAGACTTGCTGTTCGGCGTATTGGCATAACCGCCACAGGCAGACAGGAGGGCACAGATCAGAAGTGCACACACTCCCTTGACCACACGGCATTTGCTTGGTTTCATTGCTGCACCCTCGTAAAAATTCTTCGTAACGGTAGACGTTTTTTTATGAACAAAATTCACCGCGTGTAGCGACATGACCGGGTCAACCGTCTGCAAGTGGATCGCGACCTGCCTGTAGTGGGCATGTGTCGTGCCGCAAGGAACGATGCGAATTGTAGAACAGGGCACGAGACGATATGCGTCGTCGGCTAAGTCGCCGGGAGCGTAACGGAACTACTACGGCATTCTGCTCATGCCCGAATCGCCCAAAATGTGAGTCGCCGCACAGACGCTGGCTCGGTGTGAAACGATGATCGAAGCGTTCCTCACTTGCGGAGAAAGCCATGTCGACCATTCTTTTGATTTTGTTGATTTTGATTCTGATCGGTGTCCTGCCAACCTGGGGACATAGCCGTAGCTGGGGTTATGCGCCGAGTGGCATCACCGGAATTCTTGTGATCGTGCTACTCGTCATGTTGCTGACTGGCCGCATCTAGCGGTAAAACTGTAATGGTCCGTATGCGATGCGACATAATCGTACGACATGGCATATTGGGCAAAAATAAAAATGGCGCGCAATGCATGCGCGCCTTTTTTACTCACGGCACTATTTAACTAGCGACAGGCGATTCGGATTTCCACTTAAGAAATTCTCCAGGTAACAGCGGTTGAGAGAAAAAGTAACCTTGCGCTTCATTGCAACCCATCTCCTTCAAGCATGTCAGGATTGCTTCGCTTTCCACTCCCTCAGCAACCACGGTGTATTCGAGTTCGTGGGACATTTTGATCATTGCCAGCACCAAGGCGCGTTGCCTGTCATCCTTCGATAAATCCTTGACGAAGGTCCCATCAATCTTGAGAATCTGCGCAGGTAATTTCTGCAAATAGGCAAGGCTGCTATAGCCCGTTCCAAAATCGTCTATGGCAATGCGGATACCATACGCAACGATACGATTCAAGGCGTGATGTGCCTCGACCGGCTTCGTCATCAAGGCACTCTCGGTGATTTCAAGTTCGACGCAAGTCGCATCCACACCATATCGCTCGATGGTGTTGAAAAGGTTCTGTGCAAAGCCTGGCTCGAGCAAATTGACAGCAGAAATATTAATCGCCAATTGCAGATGCAAGCCGGCACGTTGCCATATCCCCAGCTGCTCGATCGCCTTATTCAATACCCAAGCTGTGGTCAGATGGATCATGGCGCTATGCTCGACAATTGGCATGAATTCCGCCGGCGACACGATGCCGAGCTCGGGATCGGTCCACCGCAATAAGGCTTCAGCGCCAACACACTTGCCGGAGACAATGTCTATGCGTGGTTGATAGACAAGATGCAAACGATCCGTATGCTTGAGCGCACTAGAAAATCCATGAAGTACAGCAAAACGGCGACGCCACGTTACATCTTGTCGTGACGAGTAAGTATTGACGCGCGAGACTAGTTCCAATGCGTCCTGTGAAGCACTATGTGCCATACGCAGGACATCCGCGTAGGTCTGACTGCCGATGAGAAATTGCGTGATACCGAAGGATGCCGTCGTGACAAAGCGGGAGTCAACACCGTATTCGTATTCGGAAAGAAAATTGGTTAAATCATCCCTGTACGTATCACTTCCGATATCAATATCATGCGGGACAAAGAAGGCGAACTGCATCTCACCGACGTGGTAAACCTGTCTTCCGAAAGGTAGAAGGGCGCTGATCATTTCTGCCGCACCCTTGATCAAGGTATCGATATAGTCGCTTCCCATGACACGGGCGGCAATTGCCACTTCTTCAGGGCGTGCAATATTCAGTAACACCAGATCTGCCATCTGCCCCGCACTATCCCTTGCTATATCATCAAAATCCTCGCGGAATTGAGTACGATTCGGAAGACCGCTTACAGGGTCGATACGACCGAGCGCATGACGCAGTTCGATCTGTGCCATCACCATCGCTGCCAAGTCCTGTAACGCCTTGCGCTCCTCAACGGAAATCTGCCGCGGCTCAGTCCCGAGCACACACATCGCTCCCAGACTGTAACCATCGTCGGTAATCAACGGTGCACCGGCGTAGAAGCGGATACCACGGTCAGCCAGCAAACTGCGCGAATACGCGCCATCGGCTTGCAGGTCGCTAATCACCAGCAAATCGGATGTTTCTGCCACTTGCGCGCAAGGGGCCAGATGGCGTGGAATCTGCTGATGATCTACACCGACTCGCGACTTGAACCATTGACGATCCGAATCCGTCAGGGATATTGCAGCGATCGGTAGGTGAAAAATCTGTGAAGCCAGACGCGTGATGCGGTCGAACGCTTCGCTCGGCGGTGTATCGAGCAAATTAAGGCGACGCAACGCCGACAGACGCAATGCCTCGATGGCAGGATCGAGCGGCAGGCAAGGCGAGGCGTTCGAGAACGACATGATCAGACTCCTAGCAAGGGCTGTCCTTGCATTGACAGAGAAGGTGCGGCTCCTGACGAATACGCATTAGGCGAACGCACCGACATTGCATCGTCAACCAGCACAAAGGTTTTCACCAGACCAGACAGGGTTTCAGCCTGATCACGCAAGGATTGAGCAGCGGCCGCAGCCTGCTCCACTAACGCCGCGTTCTGTTGCGTAGCCTGATCCATCTGCGCAACAGCCTGACTGACTGCGGCGATACCACCACTCTGCTCTTGGCTGGCAGCACTGATTTCGGCAACGACATCGGTGACGCGACGCACGCTTGCCACAACGTCTTGCATGGTGCTACCAGCTTGCGCCACCAGTTGGGTACCGGCGTTGATGTTACTGACCGAATCATCAATCAAGGTTTTGATTTCCTTTGCGGCACTGGCCGAGCGTTGCGCCAGATTGCGCACCTCGGTTGCGACGACCGCAAAACCACGACCAGCTTCACCCGCACGCGCTGCTTCGACAGCCGCATTCAATGCCAGAATGTTGGTCTGGAATGCAATGCCATCGATGACTGAAATGATTTCCACGATGCGACGCGATGAGCCGTCAATGGTCTCCATGGTGTTGATCACCTTGTCGACCATCACACCCCCTTCGCCCGCCACTTCGGAAGCAGACAGTGCCAGTTGATTGGCTTGACGCGCATTCTCGGCATTGAGACGTACGGTATCGGTCAGTTTGTGCATTTCGATGCTGGTTTGCTCCAGCGAAAAAGCCTGCTGTTCGGTGCGCGAAGAAAGATCGGAGTTACCCTGCGCAATATCGGAGGAGGACGACGCGATCATATCGGTCCCCGTACGAACCTGATGAACGATCGTTGCAAGATTGTCGCGCATGGTCTTGATCGCATGCAGCAAACTGCTGTGATCATTTTTCTTGGTGTGGATGACGGTGGCCAGATCACCCTCCGCAATACGGTTGGCAATCGTCATCGCATAGGCGGGTTCACCGCCAAGCTGGCGCAGCAGACCGCGTGTAATCAGAATCGCTAACAAAGCACTGATCACCAATACCACGCCAGCCAGAATCAGCACTAGTGTGATGGATTCGCTCAGCAGATTATTGGCATGCCGGGCTGCCTCGGCATTTTCTGCCTCGACCTTTTGCAGCAAGACTTCGATATCTCTGACAATCTGGCGGCGCAAGGGGCTGCATTCGGTCACGAGAAAGGTGCCATAACCTTGCATGTCACGTGCTTCACGATAAAGGCGGGGGCGCTTCAATTCATCGGCCATCTGCAACAGCCCTGCCCGAACCTTGGCAAAGTCCGCATCACTGCCGAATGCTGGCCCAAGCTCTTCCAACGCCTTCAAATAAATTGCTTTTTGCTGATCGAGGATGTCGAGTTCCTTGCGGGCTCCTGCTTCATCCTGAAAAATGAATGCGTTGCGTGCTGCCAACCCGGTTTGCGCAAGCGCCTCACGTGTCACATATAAAGGATCAAGCTTCTTTATCTCCACCTGGGCCTGTTGATTAACCGCTTCGGAAATCGCTGTCATGCGGAAAAGCGCAAAGACAGTGAGCGACAACATCAACAAGGTGACAGCGCCGAATCCCAAACCGAGCTTCTTGCCGATATTTAAATTACGCAGAAGTCGCACAATATTTCCTTCGTTCCAATGTTATTTTCATGACAAGCAATGGCCTCCCTAAGGCCTGCTTTCTGCAGTCCGTTCAAAAGTGTCAAATAAAATACGTGCAGTTCACATTTGACGAATTTGACGAATATGTCGGATATGACCAAATAGTACGAACTAAGTTTCCGCATAACAATCAAATGTTTGTCATAAATAGTTAATTCGCGCATACCATAAGCACCTTCGTCACTTCTTTGCCACATCTCATGCCGCACGGAACTGTTAACAAAGCAAACGACCCCATCCTGACAACCAGCAAGGCTGCGCGTCTTCTCGGCGTAGCTGTCAGTACGGCGCAACTCTGGATGGAAAGCGGAGCCTTGGAATCCTGGAAAACGCCGGGTGGACACCGTCGTGTGCGGCTCAGTACAGTGACGCAGCTGCTGGCAAGTCGCTCTAAAGAAACACAAGCATCTGAACAGACATCACGCCACCTGCCGTCAAGCAGCGAATTTCTTCCTTTATCTGCACCCAGCTATCCAGTCCCGCCTAACGAAGCCGAACGACTTCTGGCAGTCGACAAACTGAACATGGTGGCAACACCGGCTGATCCCGCGTTTGATCGCCTGACGTGGCTCGCCACGATGGTTACCGATACGCCGATGGCGCTTATCACCTTACTGACGGCGCGCCGTCAATGGTTCAAGTCCACGGCGGGTGTCGATGTGTGCGAGACGCCGCGCGAATGGGCATTCTGCAGTCACGCCATCCTTGAGGAGAGGGAACTGATCGTGGAAGATGCGCTGACTGATGCACGTTTTCGTGACAATCCACTTGTCACGGGTGAGCCGCACATTCGCTTTTACGCTGGCATTCCGCTTGTCGACGCTCAAGGATTCCGTCTGGGTACGCTATGTGTACTGGACCGCGAGCCGCGCCGTCTGCGAGAAAAGGAGATTCGCGCGTTACGCGAACTAGGTGCCATTGCCTCCAGAGAATTCGTGCGCGTGGAGAAAATGGCAGAGCGATCGGCAAACCCGACGTGATGCACATACGCCGATCTCAGGCGTTCGGTGCAGCTTCCTTCCACGCCTTGAAACACACGGTCACCACATTGCCCTGACCATCGGCCTTGGGCATCATGGCGATCGTCGCTTCATGCTGTTCGACGATTTCCTTCACAATGGCTAGTCCAAGGCCTGAACCGGATACAGCATGGCCGACCACCCGGTAATAAGGCATGAAGATGTTTTCCAGCTCATCCTCGGGAATCGGCGGGCCATCATTGGTCACTTTCAGCAGAACGGCGTCGTCCGCATGCTGCACCAACACTTCGATCTCGCCTTGCGGCGCGCCATATTGGGAGGCGTTATCGATCAGATTTTGCAATAGACGCTGCAAGCGAAAAGGTTCGCCCCAGATGCGGCTTTCGCCTTGTACATCGAGCGCAATACCCTGACCACGTCGCGCCAGCAAAGGCTCATGTGCAGCGATGACTTCGCAGCAAACTTCCTCCAAGGGCAAGGGCTGAAACTGCCCCTGCTCGGTCTTGGCTGTCAAGCGACTCAAGGCTAGTAACTGTTCAGCCAGTTTGGCGGTACGACGCACCGCCGTCAGCGCATCCGCCAGAGATTTCTCGCGCTCTTCACTTGTGCCCGCACGCTGCGCATTTTCCACATGCAGTTGCAAGGCAGCGATCGGCGTACGGATTTCATGCGCAGCTGCATTGATGAAGCGTTGCTCACGATCGAATGCCGCCTTCACACGCGCCAGCAGACTGTTGAGTTCGGTCACGATGGGCCTCAGTTCGGCCGGTGCCACGGGTAGATTGACAGGGGCCAGCGATTCGGGCTCACGATGCGCGATCAGCGAAGCCAGTGTGCGTAACGAACGCAGGTTATAAAACAGAATCAGGTTCACTGCCAGCAACAGGACCAGCCCACCGCCCAACATCGGCAGCACGATCGACAAGCCGATGCCATTTGCCATTTCCTGACGCACCTCGTCTTTCTCGGCCGTCAGTATCCATACCTTGCCCGATTGCAGCGCAAACACCTGCCACAAATCGTCATCCACCTTGCGTTCGCTGAAACCTGCCTCAAATGTGCCCAGCGGCACATCGGGCGCGGATGCTGATCGTGCCAGCAACTGTCCGGTATCGAGATAGACCTGAAAAGCAATCTTGGTTTCGTAGTGGTGACCGTATTTTTCGGGCAAGTCGTCCGTCGCTTCTTCCAGCTCTTTAGGCAAGGCGATGACGAGCGGATTGGTGATACTGGCGTTTTCAAGCTGGCGCGCTACCAGGGCTTCAAGCACACGCGCGGACGTTGCCAACCGCGCGCTGAACAACTCTTCGGATTCACGAATCGCCAAACTATGTGCGGCAAAACTGATCGCGCCGAAGATCAGTGTCATGGCGATCAGCGTACTGACGATCAGGCGCCGGCGAATCGAATAGGGCGGCCGCATCAGGCTTCGACCTCGCCCAGACGATAACCGACACCGCGCACGGTCTTAATCACATCAGCAGAGGTTTTCTTGCGGATGTGATGGACATGCACATCAATCGTATTGCTCTCTGCGCCATCACCCCAGCCGTAGATCGACTCTTCAAGCTGCGCACGGCTGAACACGCGCTGTGGACTTTCCACCAAATGCTTGAGCAGCATGAATTCCATGCGTTGCAGATCAATGCGCTGTTCATGCCAGTAGACGGCAAAGCTGGCCAGATCCATTTTCAATGCACCGAGCTGCAACTGATTGACCGTGACGCCACTGCGCCGTCGTTCGATCACACGGATACGCGCCAGCAGTTCATCGAGTTCAAACGGTTTGACCAGATAATCGTCGGCACCGAGATCCAGCCCCGTGATGCGATCGCGCGTACCCTCGCGGGCCGACAAGATCAACACGGGGACATCATTGCCTGCCGCACGGACATGACGCAATACATCAAGACCATCCATGCGCGGCAGACCCAGATCGAGAATCACCAGATCGAAGTGATTGACCTTGAGCGCCTGCGTCGCGCTGACGCCGTCAGCCACATGCTCGACGCCATAGTGTGCATGGCGCAAGGCAGTGAGCAGCCCGGAGATCAAGAGGGGATCATCTTCGACCAGCAATATGCGCAATTGACTATCCTTAGTCGTCAGTTATCGGCGACTTACTGTTTACGTTTCGCCGCAATCTTTTCCAGCAAGGCATTGATCTCGCCTCGACGGCCCTCGTCCGCCAGCTTGCGTGTCGGGCGTGGCGGGGCCTGCAAGGCTTTCTTCAACGCGGCTTCGGCACCATCCAGATCGCCCGAACGGAACAGGAAATCGCCATAGAAATAATTCGAGTCGATACCATCCGGATTCAGCGCCAGCCCTTTCTTCAGCATGGTCGCGGCCTTTTTGTTGTCACCAAAACCGATTGGCCAACCCGGTACCTGATAATAAAGCGAACCGAGGCTGGTGTAAGCCGATCCCTTGAGTGCATCAGGATTGATGTCGAGTGCCTTTTCGAAATCGGCACGCGCACCTTTGGCGAGACTCAAGGCGCCAAGTCCACCTTTGGCGCCAGCATAACTCGCTTCGATGATGCCATGCCAGATTAATGCTTCCGCCTTGCCCGGATTCTGCTCAACGACCTGGTCGGCATTCTTCATCAACTGTTCGTATTCCTTTTCCTGATTGGCAGCAGGCATCTGGTATTTAATGTGCTCCCAGCTTTGCTGCAGCTTGGCGACATCTTCTTCCACCGCTGCATGTGCTGCGCCGGCCAGCAGCAGCGTGGCGCAGCAGGCGCTGAGACAGATGGCTGTGAAACGCTGATTGAAGCGCTGGGTCAGCGGACGTTGCGATACGAGAGATTGGCTTGGATTGTTCACGGAGGCTCCTCTGGTTGTCATGAATTAGTCAGGTAAATGTTTGCGGATGATGGGCAACTGCCCACGAATGGCACGCTCGGGCAGTCCCGGCAACACCTTGTTGAGCAAGACGAAGAAAGATTCCTTTGCGCCCAGCGTTTGTTCGCGCTTGCCGCCATTGAGAAAGGCGATAAAGGATCGGGCCACAGCCTCGGGCGTGTCTTCACCCGTTCGTAATTCACGGTTCATGGCGTTGGCCGCATCGCTGTTGATCGCAGTGCGCGTGGCACGCGGCGCAAAGTAGCGCACGTCGATCGACGTATCTGCCAGCTCGCGACGCAAGGCTTGCGTAAAGCCCTGCAAGCCAGCCTTGGTGCCGCAGTAAACCGAAAATCCCGGAAAACCGATCGATCCCATGACCGAACCGATGTTGACGATCTGCGCGTGCAACTGCTTTTTCATCAAGGGAATCAGGCGGCGCGAGAGCAGCATCGGTGCCAGCAGATTGATTTCCAGCATGCTGCGAATCGCGTCTTCGGATTGTGTTTCGAACGCGTGAAAATCATTGCTGCCGGCGTTGTTAATCAGCAGATTGAAGCCGCCCAGTTGCTCGGCCAGCATGGCAATGGCATCCAGCGTGGCGGCTTGCGTCAGATCGCCTTCGATCAGATGTATCCGCGCCGGATCCAGTTGCGCACGCAAGGTTTCGAGAGCGGCGCGGTTGCGCCCGACCAGAATCAGGTATTCGGCTTGCGGCAACAATTCTTTTGCCAGCGCTGCACCGATGCCACCAGCAGCACCCGTCAATACGGCGCGATAGGGACGATAGCGTTGGGTCATCATGCCTCCACGCTTTGTGCGGCTTGCGACATCTGCGATGCACGCGCGGGCAGGCTGCGAAAAATATCGCCGTAAAGCTTGTAGATCATGGCGGCGGTATGTACGACGGCGTCCTTGTCTTCTTCACGATCCAGGCGATTGACGAGTGATTCAAAAAACTTCACATGTTCAAGATCCAGACTGCCATGCGAATTCAGGTAACTGAATGCATTGGCGGGCAGCCGGAGCACGGTCTGAATCGTCTCTGCCGCATTGCTGGCAAGTGCGGTGCTCGTGCCTTCAAGTACATGCACCATGCCGAAAAAACCAACCGGATTACCCCGATCGATCTGATGATAGGCATACGCCACCATCAGTTCGGTCGACGCATGCGGCTTGGAGTGCCTTACCTGATCAGGATCGCCGCCACAAGCTGCGATGTCGTTGAGCACCCATTCTTCATGCCCAAGCTCTTCCTCGATGTATTCGGCGATGGCCGTACGCAACCATTCATGGCGGCGATCGAGACGGCTGCCGCACGCCATCAGCAAAGGTACGGTATGTCGCACGTGATGGTAGGCCTGGCTCAGGAAGGCGATGTACTGCGCGACATCAATCTCGCCCATCAGGGCATGCTGGATCACGGGCACGGAAAACAGTGCGGCACGGTCAGCCTCTGTGCGCTGTTGCAAGGTGTCAAAGAATGGCAAGGGAATCTCCTGTCTTGTTCGAAGAGGGATCGGTCAGCGCCGCGTAATGGCGCAGGATGGCAGCACGCCGCATGCGTCCGTTTGCCGTCAGCAGGCCGGATGCGGGCGTAAAGGGCGGCACAATGTGCCAGGTAGCGATGCGTGCGTAATCAGGCAACACTGCGTTGGCGGCGGCAACGGCGGCCTGCATCATCTCCGGTGTCACGCTGGCGGCTGCCGGCACCAGCAGGGCACTCAATGTGGGCTGCGCATCGCCGAATACGAATGCCTGCGCAAACACATGCTGCCCGAGCAGTATCGACTCCGGCCATTCGGGCGATACATTGCGACCGAACGCTGTGATCAAGACATCCTTCTTGCGACCGCTGATGAACAGAAAACCATTCGTATCGAGATAGCCGATATCGCCGGTTGGCAGCCATGCCTGATCTTGCGGCGGCTGTCCCAGATAACGCGTTGGTAGCAAGCCACCAATTTCGATTTCACCATCGGCAGCGATACGCACCTGACGATGCGCAAGCGGTTTGCCGACGCTTTGTGCGCGGCCCGCACCGGGCAGGTTCAAGGCCACTACTGAACTGCACTCGGACAAGCCGTAACCTTCGAAAACCGGGAAACCCTTTTGCCACGCCTGTGCAATCAAGCCATCCGGCGTATGCGCGCCACCTACAGCAACGAACTTCAGACTCTCGATGCGTGCGTCATGTATCTTCACCGCGGCAACCAGTGCCTGCAACATCTGTGGCAACAGGATCACGCTTTCCGCACGTGTGCGAGCGATGGTATCGAGGCAGGTCTGCGCATCGAACGCACTGGCGCCGCGCAAACCGACCTCGGCAAGCGGCGGCACGATGACTTCGGCGCCAGCCAGCAATGCCGTGTACACACCAGCGACGTTTTCCAGAAGCACGGCCAATGGCAACAAACACAGATGGCGGCGGACCTTGAGGCAGTCCAGGCCGGCATGCAGGGCCTCGGCAACCTCCCACTGCTGCGCTGTTGTCAGGCATACGCCTTTGGGCTCGGATGTCGTACCGGAAGTAAAGGTGATCTTCTGAATATCTTCCAACCCATCGGCTGACGCCACCACTTCTGGCGCTTCGCACAGGACGAGTTCACCTATGCATGGCACCACACGGCTGAAGCCCAGCGCCGCACCTTGCTCGGCTTGCGCGCAAAACACGGCTTGCGTGCCGCTGCTGACGAGCGCGTGATGCCATTGCGCGGGCGTGAAAAACAGAGGCAGTGGAATCAGCGTAATGCCCAACTCCTGCGTTGCCAGATCGATCGCAATCCACTGCGGCAAATTGTCTGCCAGCACCGCAACGGGTGCCTGCGGCTGATGGCGCGCGAGCAAGGCTGTCTTGATGCCGGCAATGTATGCATCGAGTTCTGTCGCCGTCCATGACTGACCGCCGCCACTGAGTACCGGCTGCCGTGCCGGCGTCGCATCACGCCAGTTGCGCATGGCCTGCTCCAATATCGCCGAACATCACTTGTGGACGCGAGACATAGTAGGAACCCCAGCTCTTGCCGCCATCAGGCAGACGACTCGGATCGGCCTCCGCCAATACGTGCGGATTGAGGTGCAAACGGGTAAAGGAATTCAACAGGCCTGGCGTGGCTGTGAAGGCAACCCAGCTCAATCCCTGCTCATGAAGAAAGCGCGTCATGCGCACGATCAATTGCCGACCGGCACCGACATGCGTGGCCGCCAGATTGCCGACTTCCACGATCTGGTCACGGCAGACCGGCACACGCGTTTGCGCGGCGATTGCATTTTCCAGCGGCACGTCGAGATACTGTTCGAGAAAGGTACGGCCGTCTTGCGCCAGCGAGAAACCGAGGGCGGCAATCCATTCGCCCTGCTCGGTGCGGCAGCCGACCAGCATATCCAGAAAAAACCGGACCTGTGCACCGTACGTCCTGAAGAAGGAGGCAGCGATGAAGTCCTGCAAACCCTGCCGATCCGGATGGTCGCGACCTACCCAGTCCGTACGGTACCCGTGTGCAGCCGCAAACGCCGTTCCGGTCGTCCACGGTGCCAATGCCTGTTGCCTGACCATTCGCCACTCCTGATTGTTGCGATGGAGGAAGGCTAGGGGGCGAAGATTAACTGTAGATTAAGCGTATTGATTTTTGAGAAGGGCGGGAAATTCCTATCTGCCGCCCTTTGTACCTCGTCGATCAATGCCCTGTCGGGATGGGATTGTCGACAATGGATTGATTGAAGGCATTGATCAGCGCGTGCTCGCCGGAACCCGGATTGTCACGCAAAGCTTGAATAGCATCGACGTACACCTCGTCGCGCCCACTTCCGAGACCGGCCATTGTCGCTGCGATGAAGTCCTTCAATGGCATCGCGCGGGGATCGCCGCTTTTATGGATCAGGTCGGTATCGACCCATGGCGGTGCAACTTCGATCACACGCACGCCGGCATCGCGCAACGCAAAGCGCTGTGTCAGTGCGTAAGAATGCACAGCAGCCTTGGTTGCGGAATAAACGGCATTAGTCGCCAACGGCAGAAAGGCGAGCACCGAAGAGTTATGAATGACAACCGCATTTTTCTGCTGTTTTAAATGCGGCAGCAATGCGGAAGTCACGCGGACCGGACCGAGGAAGTTGGTCGCAACCGTAGCGACGATACTCTCGTCGTCCTGTTCGCCTGCAGGATTATCAAAAGGCATGATGCCCGCATTATTAAAGACCACGTTCAATGTCGGGAAATCTTTCACCAACTGCGCAGAAACCGCCTTGATCTGTGCAGGGTCCTGGATATCGAGTTCGATGCCAGCCATGCCGGGATTGGCACGTGTGACTTCATCCAACAACGCTTTGCGACGGCCGCTAATGATGACCTGATTACCGAGTCGGTGAAATTCTTCGGCGATGCCGCGACCGATGCCAGATGTACCGCCAGTAATGAAGATCGTATTTCCGCTGAGTTGCATGATGGTGCCTTTCAAAAGTAGCTAATAAAAAGTGCGATGTGATCAATCACGCTGCTGCGCGTGGCAGGTAACGTGAACCAGGAACGTGGTGACCGAATTGCTGCGACAGCTGCTGACGCATGGCGTCGTAGTTGTCCCACGCCGTGCCGTCCTGCAACGGTGGAATGGTGACGACTTCACCTGCGTCGAGGCCTGCCAGCGCAGCATCGACCATGTCTTCCGTACGCATCACAATCTCGCTGGGCAACGCGCTGTGCGACAGGCCGGCGGTATCCCAGAAGTCGGTGGCGGTGGCACCGGGCAGAACCGCCTGCACGCGGATGCCCTTGCTGCCGACTTCATGTTGCAGCGATTGCGTAAGCGCCAGCACATAGGCTTTTGTGCCGCCATAGACGCCATTGAGAATCTCAGGACCCACGGCAACGATAGAAGCGATATTGATCAACGTACCGTTGCCCTTCTTGAGAAAGGCCGGAACCGCGGCGTAGGTCAAACGGGTGAGCGCGGTGACATTGATGTCGATCATTTCGGTCATCCGGGCAATATCGCTGTCAACCAGTGGCGTAACGCCGCCGAAGCCTGCGTTATTCACCAATACATCGACCGCACCTTCAGCCAGCAGCGCCTCGACCTTGGCTGACTCTTCCGGTTTGGCGAGATCGGCTTTGACGAGCTTGATACGACGCCCTGTGGCGGAGTGAATGCGCTGGGCGACCGTTTCGAGGCGCTGCCAGTTGCGTGCGACGAGAATCAAGTCATAGCCGCGGCGAGCGAGGCGATCTGCGTAGACGGCGCCGATGCCCGAAGAGGCGCCAGTGATCAGTGCGGTTTTGGTCGTGGTCATGGGAAAACTCTCTGTTGCGTAGTTGAAGAGTTCCCATTGTGCGGAAAAGTCGAATGTGCGTTATGACATAAATACCGCAAATTAGGACATTTCCTATTTTTCGGACGTGCCTCCTAATTACTTGGAAATTTTTGCCCACTTATCGACATTTATTAGCACTTCATGGCTTAAAATGCGTTAAATAACAATTTTCTGCATACCATGAACAAGCGCATCGGACTCGTCATTTATCCGCAATTTCAAGCCCTTGATCTGGCCGCACTCACGGTCTTCGAGTTCGCCAATACCTTGCAGCAAAAGATCGTCTACGAGTTTGCCGCGCTGTCGATCGACGGTGGGCCGGTCAAAAGCTCATCGGGTGTGGTTGTACAAAGCGATGCCATAGGTTGGGGCGCGTACGATACGTTGATGATCGCCGGTGCGACCGCATTGCCGCCGCCGCTACCCGCGCTCGAAGCCAAGCTGAAGGAGGCTGCCGGTGCAACGCGACGCATCGCCAGTATTTGCACGGGCGCGTTTATCCTTGCCAATACCGGCCTGTTGGATGGCAAACGTGCTACGACGCATT